>JANYHH010000083.1 GCA_025359505.1 Deinococcales bacterium | reverse complement strand
GCTGCGGGCGGTGGCCTCGCGGCCGGCTTCCGGCGGGCCGCCAGCGGTCAGCAAGTAAATAATGCCGAAGTTATTAAAGTTAAACGCGAACGTCGCCAGCACAATCGGCGTGAACGCGACCGTCAGCATCGGCAGGGTGATGAAGCGCACCTGCTCTATTTTACTGGCCCCGTCGATTTCGGCCGCTTCGTACAACTCGTCTGGAATCGCACTGAGCGCTCCGAGCGTCGCGGTCATCATGTACGGAAAACCCAGCCAGAGGTTGACCAGCAAAATCGCCATTTTGGCCCACATCGGATCGTTCAGCCACGGCGCTGGCAACGCACCAAACAAGCCAAGCAGCCTGTTCAAGCCGCCGAAATTCTGATTCATCAAGTTTTGCCACATCAAAATCGAGATCACACCCGGCACAGCCCACGGCAGAATCAGCAATGAACGGTAGAGGTTGCGAAATTTCAGGCGCTTGTTGTTCAGTAAAATCCCCAGCAGCAAGCCCACGAAGACGTTCAGCACCGTCGTGCTGAGCGCGAACACCAGCGTCCAGATGAACACTGGCGTGAGTTGCACGCTGGCTTTGCTAAAAATTTCCTGAAAATTCCCAAAGCCGATGTTGCTGATCGGGTTGATGCGCCTTACGCGGGTCGTATCAGCCGGCACAGCGCGGTCAAAAACAATCGTGTTGCCCTCCAGCCGCACCACGCGGTAGGAGTTGCCGGGACGACCGCTCTCGGCTTCAGAACGCAACTCGAGGATCTCACCAACGCAGCCCGTGTTGCGGCACGCTAGCGTTCCCAGTTTACTCTCACCAGTCAAGCTCAACGTGTTTTCAGTCGCTCGAGCCACGCTGATCTCGGTGGTGCTATCGGGACGGTCGTTGTTTTGCGAGTTGAAATTGGTGAACGCGTAACCAAACGTCATTGCAATCGGGTAAACCGTGAAGGTCAGCAAGCAAATGATCGCGGGCAGTAGGTAATACCAGTTGACCAGCCATGGAAAAACCCGCACCGCGATCAGCATCAGCGGTACGAGCGCCAGAACCACGAACACCAGCAGCAACCACAGTGGCGCGGTCGGCACTCCTGCCAGCACGGCTGCCAGTACGGTCTGACCGATCAGCAACGCTGCCGCGCAAATCAGCAGCACCAGCGCAATCGCAAAAAAAGCGCCCGACGTGCCCTCGGGGGGTTTGCTCGAGCCGATGCCCATGAACCCCGCGTTGCGCGAACGCTGCGGTGGTTTCGCCGCCATCATCGCCATTGTTGTCTCCCCGCCCTCGAAGAACTGCGCCTCGAGTCTGAGTGATTGGGTGCTTGCCGATCTGAAGTATTGCACCCCAGCCCAGAACTGCGGGTGGGGTGCATTGTTCGTATAAACTGCTGTGGCTTACTTCTTATTGATCGCGGCCTTGATCTGATCGACGGCTTTATTGTGCAAACCGGTAATGTCTGCATTCGCAGCTTTGATGCTCAATTTTAGCGCGTCGCCCCATGGCTCCCAGACCTGACCCATCTCTGGGATGTTAGGCATCGGGATGCCTTTGGCGACGGCTGCGCCGAAGCCCGCGACCACGGGGTCTTTGGCGAGTTGACGAACGGCGCTTTTGGAGACGGGCAGACGACCGCCCACTTGATTGAGGCTGATTTGCTGCGCGGGTTGAACCAAATACTTAGCGAATTCTACCGAAATCGCTTTTTGCTTGCTGTAAGCGTTCATCACAACGCCGCGCACGCCGAGGAAAGGCTGGAAGTCAGCCGTCGCACCCGTTGGGCGTGGGGGCAGACCGATGCCGTAATCGATCTTGGCAGCTTTAACACCACTCATGACCCACGGGCCGTTGAGCCACATGGCGACATTGCCTTTTTTGAACAAGTCTTCTTGCACGCCCGCGTCCTCAGCACCCTCTGGGATCAAATTGTATTTGAAGCGCAAGTCGTTGATGAGCTGCGCGGCCTTGACCGCTCCGGCGTTGTTCAAGCCGATATCAGCGGTATTGAAGCTGCCATCTTTGTTTTTACCAAAGACGTACGCGCCGTAGGCTTTGTAAAAGCCATGCATGTGGTACTGCGTGCCGATTGGCGCGAGGAAACCGAACTGCTGCTTAGAAGCGTTGGTCAGTTTCTGCGCGGTCGCAATGAACTCGTCCCAAGTTTTCGGGATGCCGCCGGGGAGCAGTTTCTTGTTGTAAACAATGGCGACCGCTTCACCAAACATTGGCAGCGCGAAAACGCGGCCCTTGTAATTGAATGCGTCGATGCTCGAGGCGGCCGTGTCGGCGCGGTACTGCGTGTCGAGGTACTTGTCCATTGGCTCGATGACACCAGCCGAGGCGAATTGACCAATTTGATCGTGTGGGATTGTGGCGATCAGGTCTGGGCCCTCGCCTTTGGGGGCGCTCTGAATGAACTTATCGCGGTTATCGCCGAGCTTCACGAAAACGACTTCAAACTTTGCGCCCTTAGCGGCTGGGGTGGCTTCGAAGGCTTTGGCGGCGTCAGAAATCCATTTCAACTCGCCTTCTTGAAAGTCAACCCACACCGTAATCTTTTGCTGGCCCTGAACGGCCGCACCCAACCCGAGCGCGATGGTCAGCGCAGCCACTACTGCTAATTTCTTCATTTTGTTTCTCCTTGCTGGCGTCAGGCCCGCAACAACCCGTTTTGGTAACGCTTCCACGTCGATTGGGACGTAAAAACTTGCCGACCGAGTGATTCACTGGATGTGCGCCTGAAAAAATGCTAACACATTTGGCTTATAAAATTGCAATCCAGCGCGGCTTCGCGCAAGTGAACTCACGGGTTAAACGCGACTTTAGAAAACACACTAAACGCCTGCGCGACGCGCTACTCGAGCCTCGAGTGAAACCGTCTTCAGATCAGCGTCACAGGGGCAACGCCCGTGATCGGTGCACCACGCAGTACCTCGAGCAGGGCTGCAATCGCATCTTTTCGGTAGCCAAACGTTACCAACGCTGGCGCGGGCACGTCAGTCACGTTGTACGCATTCCACAGCGCGAGGTGCAAGTCTGGCTTGGCTGCGAAAGCCAACTCGCACACCAGTGGCGTGAGGCGGCGGCGCGTGGTCGTGGCGAACACCAGCGTTCGACCAGCGGCTCGAGCAGCCTGAACAGCGGGCAGCACCTCGAGCGGCGCACTCGGATCAAACAGAATCGGCGTCACGTCGTAAACACCCTCGAGCGCGAGTTGCAGCGCTGCGCCGCTGATGCCCAGCTCTGCGACGTTTTCGCCGGGGACTTCGGAAGCCGCAATCAGCGCAATCTGTGAGTTCGGCGCGGGAATACTCGCCTCACCGATGCGGGTGATGCCACGCTGCCACGCGCTCTGCATGACCTTGCGATCCGCCTCGAGCGCGTCGCTCGAGTATTCCACGGGCGCAATCGGGTAAGCCCGAACGAGTGAGCGCAATCGCTCGAGACTGGCTTCGATGCGATCAGCACTGATCCGCCCCTCGCGCTCGGCGACTTCCAGCGCCTCGAAGGTCGCCACTTGCGAGGCTAGCCCGCCCAGCCCCTCGAGCATGTCCGCACCGGCTGCAATGCTCAGCACCGCCGCCTCGCCGCGCCCCCAGTGCGCGTCAATCGCCGCCATGCCCATGCTATCCGTGACAATCACGCCCTCGTAACCCCAGTCCTCGCGCAGCAAACCCGTCAGAATGCGCGTTGACAGCGTTGCGGGCAGGCTGTCCAGCGCCGGGTAAACGATGTGCGAGGTCATGATGCTCGGCATGAGCGCCAAGGTTTGCTTGAACGGCAGCAACTCGAGCATCTCGAGTGTGGAAAGCGGCTTATCGACCCTCGGCAGGTCGTGATGGCTGTCGAGCGCCGTGTCACCATGCCCCGGAAAGTGCTTGGCGCACGGCGCGATTCCCTCGAGCAATAAGCCCTCAGCCCAAGCCGCACCGAGCGCCGCCACGCGCTCTGGATCCTCGCCGAAACTGCGGTCGCTGATGACTGGGTTGAGCGGGTTGTTGTTGACATCCAGCACCGGCGCGAAATTCCAGTTGAAACCCATGCCCCGTAAACCCCGCCCGACCGCACGCCCGACCTCGAACGCCAAGGCTGGATCGTTGCTCGCGCCGAGGCTCGCCGCGCTCGGTGCGAACGGCAGGAAATCCATGCGCCAGACACCGCCGCCCTCGGCGTCAATCGCCATCAGCAAGTCATCGCCCAGCAGCGCTTTCAGCTCCAAGATCAAATCCCGCGTTTGCTGCATGGAGACGATGTTCTTGCGAAACAACACGATTCCGCCCGGACGATACCGCTCCAAATGCGCCCGCGTTGCCGCATCCAACGTCGGGCCGGGAATGTCGACCATCACAAGCTGATTAATCATTTCAGCGCAGCATAACGCGTCAATCCGCCAGCCAGTCCTCGAGCAGGTCGCGGTGCGCGTCGAGCGCAGGCGGCTCGAGACGCACGGGTAAGCGCTGCCCATCAAACTCGAGCGGCGGTGTGCTAACACGCACCGCACTGTCTGGCGCAGTCGTGACAATCCCCCTCGAGCTGACGAATTCGCTCTGCATCACCTGTGCGACGCTCCAAACCGGCCCGCACGGCACGCCCGCCGCTTGCAGCAGCGGCACAATCTCATCGCTCGAGAATCGCTGCAAGGCCGTCTCGAGCAAGGTATTTACTTGCGTTCGATGTTCAATCCGCCCCGCATTGCTCGAGAATCGTGGGTCACTGAACTCAGGGATCTCGAGGGTTACGCCGAGCGCCGCGAAGATTTTATCGTTGCCGCCCGCGACGTTGACAAAGCCGTCCCGCGTCTTAAACAGTCCATACGGCACGATGCTGCGATGCCCATTGCCTTGCGAATACGCGTCCTCACCCGCGCCCAGATAACGACTGACCTGATACGACCCTAGCGCCAGCATCGCCTCGAGCAGATTGACCTCGATTAAACGCCCGACGCCGGTGCGTTCACGCTCAAACAGCGCTGCCAGAATGCCCTGACACGCCAATGCGCCCGCAAAAATGTCGGCAACCGCGACGCCCGCCTTCGTCGGTTCGCTCGAGCCGGTATACGACATGAACCCGCTCATGCCCTGCGCGATCACGTCGTACCCCGCCCAATCAGCCAGCGCCCCATACGACCCGAACCCCGTGATCCGGCAAACGATCAAACGCGGCGACTCGAGCCGCAAACTGACCGGATCAAGCCCCAGCTTCTCGAGCGTGCTGGGACGGAAGTTCTCGACCAGCACGTCCGACTTGGCAATCACGCGCCGGGCAGTCTCGAGATCGCTTGGGTTTTTCAAGTCCAGCGCGACGCTGCGTTTGTTGCGGTTGCAACTCTGAAAGTAGGTTGCCTGCCCATCCGCGCCGAACGGCGGGCCCCACTGGCGCGTGTCATCGCCTGCGGGCGGCTCTATTTTCAGGACAATCGCGCCCAAATCCCCGAGTGTCTGCGTGCAATACGGCCCGGTCAGCACCCGCGTGAAATCCGCGACACGCACACCGGATAAAGGCAGATTCATGGGTGCGAGTCGGCTGACCATTCCACGACAACCTCCCTAGTCAGGTATTGATGCTTGTTGTGGATCAGCCGCGTAGCTCACGGCGTCTAAGTTCCAGCGTTGATAATTTCGGGCTTGACTAAAAGTTAGATCATCCTCAGAGATCGGATCGCAGGACATCAGCTCAATGAATTGCCACGTTTCAGTCGTGTGGTCAAAAAATTTCTTCTCAAACGCTTTGGTAATTCCTTTAGCGTACTGTTCAGCCTGCTTGAAAGCCACGAGAGGGTCTGATCCAGTGACGTACAAAACCGCAATCCCAAGTTCGTAACCGCCATTTTTGGGACGTAAATCAAACAGCAATCCAGAAACCAAATGACCATAAATCTCACCTAGTTTTTTGAGCCTCTTATGAAGGTCAGCATCTTTGAGGTGTTGGTCGAAATCATCTGGAAACGCTGGTCGTTTGTATCGAGAAGCCAGCCAAGCTTGTAAAACCTGCAAGCTCTTTTGCTCGAGAGATGCCGCATCTGGAGTACAGCTCAGCAGCTCTTCTTTACTCAGATTGCGTCGAGTGTGAACATTAAAGCGGGCACAGAAGACTTTGGTTCCTTGAAACGGTAACTCGAGCAGCCGTGGATTTTTTGCGAACAAGTTGTTCGGATCTGGCATGGCAACAATGTGGCCAACCACGATTTCCACATCAGGTTCTCGAGTCATATCGTTGGCGATATCGCAGTCGTGCGAAATGATCAAAACCAAAGTGGCATCGGGTTGTTCAGCTAAGGACAGACCAAGACGCTGCACATCTGTTTGAGACAGAAGCTGTCCTTGTGCCCATGCCACAGCCTCCCGATGCCACTCGCCCATACAGTTTAGTCATCCTCGTATGCAAGTGGAAACTCTTCAATGATTGAAACCGTCTTGCGGGTTTCCTTCGTTGCGAGTCGCTGGTCAATCAAAGCCCGTTGGCGTTGACCGATCTGCACGACTTGCACCAGAGTTCGGGCGGCTTCGACCGCTGAACCGCCACTCTCGACAATCTCGAGGAAGCTTTGACCATCGGCAACTGTACGCCTGAGCATAAACAGATTGACTATCAAACCAGCTTCGACAAAAACATCGGCAGCTCGAGCTAAACCGTAGAGTCTTTCAGCAGATTCTCGGCTGATGCCTTCGCCATTTTCCCATTTGTAAATCGCCTGCCTCGAGACGCGAAGCATCTTGGCGAGTTCTGAGATATTAGAGTTAAAAACGGTCATGATGTGATTTAAATCCTCGAGAGGTTCAAGCGCAAGACTTGCTATAATCGTGTCAGATACGATGACAACTTTTACTTGATCGATAGCAACGAGGCGACGACCATACTGAGCTGGCGGGTTCGTCAAACGATCAATGTTGATTTTTGAAACATCTCCGCCTGTACCCGGTAACATGAAAATCCCTGAGAGCAGAACGGCGGGACTTACAGGGGTGTACGGAATTTTTCTTTGAGGGTAGGTGTTCATAGCGTGTCCCAAACTTTTCGGGCGTGCTCTGTCGTCACCAGTTTAAACGAAGTAGAAATTTTCTTTTTTAACTCGGTTAAAATATTTTTAATTTGTTCTAGATCGAATGGATTTCTAGCCTCTAAGGAAGCGTCATTGTCAAGAATCGCATGCCAACCGCTTAGACTAAGAAACTTCTGCTGAATCTTAGGAGTTCTTCCAGCTAGTTCATCTGGAATACCAAGATTTCCATTTTGAATATAAGACCTCGCAATTAACTGCATTTGATTGTCTCTTGATACAGTTTCACTAAACGAGTGAGAAACTTCTCCAGAAAGCTTCTGTCTTAATCCAACTACTTCAGGGATAAGATAATCCATGAAGCTTTCTGACTGTTTGGGAAATACTGCATCTAGATAACGCACACCAATCCGTTCAAAATAGTCAAGTTTAATGGCATCATGAACGATCTGAACGCCTTTAAGAAAAAGCATTGAAAAGTCTTCAAAGCTTCCGTACTCTGTGGTTTGGAAAGAAATGGAACTGCTATCTAGTGAAAAATTTTGCTGACCGCTCATATCGCCGAAGATAGAACGGGACTGAGCTGTCATTGAAGGTGCTACGCCTTCGGGATTGCCAAAGGGCAGAACTAACTGCTGCGTGATCTGTCGTTGGAAATCGGGGAAACCCTCGAGCCTCATTTTCTCCTGAATCGCGGGCACAAACGCCTCGAGATTCAAAATGGGGTTGAACCTGACTTGCGCGATGACAAGGTAAACAGGTGCATTCTTGAGTTTCATCATGTCTCCTGTAATCAGTTTACACTTTGGTTGACATAACGCATGAGAGGTATGACCTACGCCATTTAAAAATCCAAATCGTGAAGATCCGAATTGCTGCTTTCTCGAGCGCCAAACTACGCCCATGCAAACCGATGTCACGCTCCAGCGAACTCGGGCGAATCTCGAGTACCATCTGGCATGACCCGAACAGCGGTGACGAGTTCCAACCTGCGCTCAGTCGGTTACGACCCAGCTTCACAAACTTTGGAGATTGAATTCAAGAACGGCGTGTACCAGTATGCCGACGTGCCGCTCGAGGTTTACGAGGCGTTGATGGCGTCGACTTCATTGGGCAGATACTTCATTCAAAACATCAAAGACGCGTATTCAGCCAGCAAAACTGCTTGATTACAGCGCGTAGACTCGAGGGCATGAAAAGCAATGTCACGCTCACCGAAGCCGTACAGCTTCTGTTTGAAGTCCTGCCCATCCCATCCCTCGAGACTGTCACCTTGCTCGAGGGCTACGGGCGCGTGCTGGGCGAGGATTTAGCCAGTCTGTGCGATCACCCGAACGTCGATGACAGCGCCTTAGACGGCTTCGCGGTGCAGTTCGAGGAGACGCTGGGTGCGACGCCAGAAACGCCCGTGCGCTTGAAGCTGATCGGTGAGGTCGCGGCGGGCGGATTAGGCTTCTCGGGCAAACTCGAGGCGGGTCAAGCCGTCAAGGTCTTCACGGGCGCGACCGTGCCGGACGGCGCGACGGGCATTGTGATGGTCGAGCACACGACTCGAGACGAGGGGGATGTGCTGCTCCAACACCCCGCCGTGCCAGAGATTCGCCGCAAAGGGCAAGACCTCGAGCTGGGCGGGGTGTACCTGCGGCACGGCACAATTTTGCGCGGCGCTGAAATCGCGTTATGTGCCGCGATGGGCCACGCGACTTTACGGGTACTCGAGCGCCCGCGCATCGGCATTCTGTCCACTGGCGACGAGATTCTGGAGCCGGGAACGCCGCTGCCGACGGGCGGCGTGTACAACTCCGGCAGTTACGGTCTGGTCGCGCTGCTCGAGGAAATGGGGGCGACAGCCGTGCTGCTGCCCCGCGTCAAAGACGATCTGGACGCGCTCAGAACAGCGATCTCGAGCGCCAACAACCTGCATTTACTCTTGACCATCGGCGGCGTCAGCATGGGCGAGCGCGACTTCGTGCGCCTGCTGCTCGAGCGCGAGGGAAATGTGGAGTTCTGGCGCATCCGCGTCAAGCCCGGCGGCCCGCCAATCCTCGGCGCACTGCACGGGCAAACGTTGTTCGGGCTGCCCGGCAATCCCGTCTCGAGCCTCGTGATTTTCAGGCTGGTCGTGAAGGCAGCATTGTACCAGCGCTGGGGCGTGACCGCGCCCGCGTATGAGACCGTGCGAGCCGTCGCGCTGACGCCGTTCAAAAGCGCGGGCGCGAAGCTCGGGTTGTGGCGGGCGGCGCTCGAGTACGTGGACGGGCAGTACCGCGTGGGGGCGTTCAGCAATCAAAGCTCGCAGGTGCTCAGGTCACTGGTGCAGAGCAACGCCTTGGCGGTCGTGCCGATTGGGGGCGCGGTCGCGGCGGGCGAGACGCTCGAGGTGATTCGGTTGTGAGCTACTCGAGTTTTTCGGCTCGAGGGGTCGGGGTCACGCGGCTGTCATCCAAGCTCGAGTGTTGGTGCGGGTGCGTTCACAGCTGTCCCACGCGGCTTCTTTGAGCATCCAGTTGGGCAAGATGCCGATTTCGTGGAGTAGTTTGACGGCATACTCACGACAATTTGAACAAGGGGTGACTTCATATAAAGCCGTTAACGGCTCGAGCGCTTCAGGAACGCGGTTTTTTCTGTAAATATCGATCATTCGATAACCAAACCAATGTAAAGTTTCCTGATCTGGAAAACGATGAATGGTTTCAAGAATGATCTCGGCATCCCCCAGTTCGTAATTGCTTTGGAGCATTCCGACAGCTTCAGCCATCATTACAGAGTCGTGTCTCAACTCAAGCGCCAATGTTCTGACTGCTGGGTGCTGGATGTGTTGCATGGCAACCAGCGCTCCAACCCGAACATCGGCGTTTTCATGACGTGCCAATTTCAGAAGGTGGCGGACAGTCAAGGGAAATTTACGACTGCGAAAAGCGTGGAGATAACCACGAATCAATTCGGGATCGGTTTGTAGCAGTAAATCTCGAGCTGCCCGTCTGAGAAGCAATTGGTTTGCACGCCTCGCCCATCCAAAAACACCGCCCGGATATGGGCTTCGGCGCTGAACTTGTCTCACAAGTACGTCGTATGCAAGCGCACGAAGCTTGCGGCGGACTGGTTGAGAATAAGGCTCACTGATTTGCGACAGCTTACTTCGGTCAATCAATGCTTTGATGTCAGCGTCTTCAGCGCAAAGCTTCTCGACATAGGACTGAACATCTGCGACTCCTAACACCGTCACAAGATGCCTGAACGGGCTGTCAATGTAAAAGTCCGAATCGTTTTTAGCAACTTGAGCGTATTGCTCGAGGACGAAACTCAATCCCTCGAGACCATCGAGCTTGATGATATTGACATCCCTTTCGAGCGCGAACCTATCGCTGTACATGGGATTCGCAGCAAAGCTTTCGTACAGTAATCGCCGTGCAAAGCTGCTCTCTCGTTGGGCAAACTCAAAAGCGAAGTCACTGAATTGTTGCTCGAGCCAAGTGTTTTCATGAAACTCTGGCGTGACCGTCGGAGTTTCGGGGTACGCCTCGAGAATGCGCTGCTCAAAAAATGCAACGTCGCCAATCAGCTCCATCGCCTCGAGCAAGTACGGCACACGGCTGCCCTCGCACTGAGCGTCGAAGCGTGTGTCCTGCAAGCACGCCTCGAGAACGATCTCCCTGTACGGCGCGGGATCGTGCTGCTGCAAGCAAAGAATCGCGCGTCCCAAGCCTTGCTCGAGGGCGCGTTTGAATTCGGTGGGGGTCAGTGGTTCACGGGCAGCCCGAATCTCGGGTCGCGTTTCTGGCATCGGGTGTCTCCTACATGAATGAGTCTAAAATTGTGGTGCGCCGACGCAGTGGTGTGAATCACAGCACTCACCTCCTGCCTCGAGTTTACCGCGTGTGCATTACCTGTTGATCCGCCAAATACCGTAGCCCGCCGCGAACAGTTACACTCGAGCGCGTGAACGCACTTGTCGGCATCATCATGGGCAGCACCAGCGATTTGGAGACGATGCAAGCCGCAGCCGACACGCTGACGAGTCTCGAGATTGCGTATGAGATGCGCGTCGTCAGTGCTCACCGCACTCCAGACTTACTGTTCGAGTACGCCGAATCAGCCGAGGCTCGAGGTCTCGAGGTGCTGATCGCGGGCGCGGGCGGCGCGGCGCACCTGCCGGGCATGGCGGCGGCAAAGACCGCGCTGCCGGTGCTGGGCGTGCCTGTGCAATCGAAAGTGTTGAACGGTTTGGACAGCCTGCTGAGCATCGTGCAGATGCCCGCTGGCATTCCCGTCGGGACACTGGCGATTGGGCGCTCCGGCGCGATCAACGCGGCACTCCTTGCAGCCGCGATCCTCGGCAATAAATACCCCGCGATTCGCACCAAATTGCACGCCTACCGCGCCCGTCAGACCGAAGCGGTGCTCGAGGACTCGAGGTTGTGATGCTCGAGTCTCAAATGCAAAGGCTATCTCCCTCTCCCGCGTGCGGGAGAGGGTCGGGGAGAGGGGTGAGCGCAGCGAACGCACTTGACTTTGACTTTGAAAGTCAACGGCAACTCGCTGCGCTCGCCCCCCTCACCCGCGCTTTCAGCGCGGCCTCTCCCGCAGGGAGAGGCGAAAAGTCAGCTTCACGAACTGTTGAAGGAGCGCTGTGACACGAGCTATTGATAACAAAAGCAAGACCATTCTGCCCGGCGCGACGATAGGCATTCTCGGCGGTGGTCAGTTGGGGCGGATGCTGGCGCTGGCGGCGAAACCGATGGGCTACCGCGTGGCGATTCTCGATCCTCATCACGACTGCCCCACCTCGAGCGTCGCGGATGTGGTCGTCACGGGCGAGTTCGGTGACATCGCCGCGCTCGCGGAGTTCGCGCAAGCCTGCGATGTGGTGACGCTCGAGTTCGAGAACGTCCCGGCGGGCGGGCTGGCGTTTCTCGAGTCGCTGCTGCCCGTGCGTCCGAGCGGGCGCGTATTGGAGACGCTGCGCGACCGCATCGCGGAGAAGTCGTTCGTCAACGCGGCGGGCGTGGAGACCGCGCCGTGGGCGGAAGTGCGCTCGAGTGGGGATTTCACTCGAGCCTCGAGACTCGGTTTTCCCGCGATTCTGAAAACCGCGACGCTCGGCTACGACGGTCATGGGCAGGCTCGAGTGCGGAGTCTCGAGGAGCTGAGTGCGGCGTTTGCGAAATTCAACGCGCCGTGCGTGTTAGAGGGGCTGGTTGATTTCCAGACCGAGGTCAGCGTGATCGTGGCTCGCTCGAGCGTGGGCGAGGTCAAGGTTTTCGATGTGTTCGAGAACCATCACGTCGGCGGCATTCTGGACACGACAAATATCCCAGCAAGCATTCCGCTCGAGGTGCAACAGCAGGCGCAACGCATCGCATTAGAACTCGCCGCGAAGCTCGAGGTGATCGGACTGGTCTGCGTCGAGTTTTTCGTCACCCACGACGGGCGCGTGCTGGTCAACGAACTCGCGCCGCGCCCGCACAACTCCGGGCATTTGACGATTGAGGCGTGCCGCACCAGTCAATTCGAGCAGGCGATTCGCGCCGTGTGCGGATTACCGCTCGGGGATTTGAGGGCACACGGGCCAGCGGCGATGGCGAATCTGCTCGGTGATGTCTGGCAAGTCAGCCAACCGAACTGGGCGGCTGCCCTCGAGACGGGTGCGAAGCTGCACCTGTACGGCAAGCAGGGGGCGCGTGCAGGGCGCAAGATGGGGCATCTGACGGCGATTGGCAACGACGCGCTCGAGGTTGTCAAAGCTGCTCGAGCGGCGCTGCGAACCTGAGCACTGCCTACACCCGCGACCCGCAGTATCAAGGCGCGAAGAATCTCGAGCTTCACAACGAATCAGACAAAATTGAACTGAGGTCGTGCCGAAAACCTACTTTCACGTTGGGCTGACAACGGCGGCTCGAGCGACTTAAACTGCGCGGCATGACTGAAGCTGCCCTGCCACGCTGGAACACGACCGCGTTCTACCCGAGTCTAGACAGCGCCGAGTTTACGGCTGATTTCAAGCTGGTCTTCACAAAGCTCGAGGTGCTAGAAGGGCTGTTTGAAACGCACGCAATCGGCAAGCTCGAGGGGAGAATAGAGGCGAGTCAGGCTGTGGCGGCATTCGATCAAATCGCGCCGCTGATGAACGAATATTTGACACACAACAAGCTTGTCACCGCCTACATCTACCTGTTCGTCAGCACCGACGCCCGCGACAACGCCGCGCAGGCCAAGCAATCGGAGCTGCAACTGGCAGGCGTGCGCTCCGCTAAGCTCTCCACGCGCTTTGAGGCGTGGATCGGCAGCCTCGAGTTACCCTCTTTACTCGAGGGCAGTCAGCTCGCCAAGGATCACGAGTTCGCATTGCTGAAAATGCAGCAGGGCGCTCGGCATCAGATGAGCGCGATTGAGGAAGATTTGAGCAGCAGCCTGACCCCGACGGGGCGCGGCGCGTGGGGGCGTTTGCACGGCAACATCACCAGCCGCCTAATGGTCAAAGTCGCGCTGCCCGACGTTGAAAAAACCTTGCCGATGAGCGCGGTCAGGGCGATGGCTCGAGATGGTGACGCCGCGACTCGAGCCGCTGCCTATGCCGCCGAAGTCCCCGCGTGGGAAACGGTCAGTGTGCCGTTAGCAGCCGCGATGAACAGCATCAAAGGTGAGGTCGGCGTGCTGAACGCACGGCGCGGGTACGCGGACGCGCTCGAGCCGACGCTGGAATTTGCGAACATGGATTGCGGGACATTGGAGGCGATGCAAGCCGCGTGCGTCGCGTCGTTCCCCGATTTTCGGCGCTACTTCAAAGCCAAAGCCAAGCTCCTTGGTTACAGTACTGACTCACACGCAGGGCGTGATGGCGGCTTGAAATGGTCAGACCTGTTCGCGCCCGTCGGTGAAAGCGGCTCGAGGTCATGGGACTGGGACAGCGGCACGGAGTTCATCGCCACGCAGTTCGGCACGTACTCGAGTGGCTTGGAAGAATTTGCGCGGCGCAGCTTCGCCGAAAACTGGACGGACGCCGAGCCTCGAGACGGCAAGCGCGACGGCGCGTTCTGCATGGGCGTGCGCGGCACGGAATCAAGGGTGATGATGAATTTCAACCCCAGTTTGGACAGCTTATCCACGCTGGCGCACGAGTTGGGTCACGCCTACCACAACGTCCAGCTAGCAAAGCGCACGCCACTTCAACGCCAGACGCCGATGACGTTAGCCGAGACTGCCAGTATTTTCTGCGAGACCATCGTCAGCAACGCCACGCTCAACCAAACCACCGACCGATTAGAGCGCATTCACATCCTCGAGACCGAATTGCAGGGTCAAGCGCAGGTCGTCGTCGACATTCACAGCCGCTTCCTGTTTGAATCCGCCGTCTTCAAGCAGCGTGAAGCTCGAGAACTGAGTGTGGAGGAGTTGTGCGCCCTGATGCTCGAGGGGCAACGCGCGACGTATGGCGACGGGCTGGATGAGTCCACATTGCACCCGTACATGTGGGCGATGAAACCGCATTACTACGGCAGCAGTTTTTACAATTACCCGTATACGTTCGGGCTACTGTTCGGGCTGGGCTTGTACGCACAGTACACCAAAAATCCTGATACTTTCAAAGCCAGCTATGACGATTTGCTCTCGAGTACCGGGATGTTCGACGCGGCGACGCTCGCGGGACGGTTTGGGTTTGATATCCGCCGTGAGGAGTTCTGGGCGTCCAGCTTAGATCAGATTCGCGTGCGGATTGACGAGTTTGTGGAATTGGTTGGATAAGCGGGGTTGAAATTACGATAATAGACCTTCTGCGAAAGTCATATTGTGATTTTCAAGTCCGCGCTGTACAACCCCGCGATCAGATTCAACCGCAACCCAAACCTACGCCGCCGATGACGATACGTTTCCTTCAACACCCGAAAGACCTTCAAACGCCGAATCACGTGCTCCACCACCACTCGCTCACTGGCTAATTCACGATTCTCGAGTCGCTGCTCAACCGTCAACACCCGACCCCGCCAGCGTTTATGCGGCGTTCGACTGTTCTGAATAAGCTTTTTTACACCCTGATACCCACCATCGCCCAGCAGCTCGAGACCCGCACGGCATGAACAGTGACTGCGTTTGAACAATTTGAAATCATGCTCGCGCCCCTTGCCATGCGCGGTCGCAATGATCTGTAAACTTTTCGCATCGACCATGACCTGACTTTTCAGGGTGTGCCGCTTCTTCTTCCCGCTGTAATACTGCCGCTGCTGTCTTGGCTCTACCCGAGCACCTTACGGGCTTAGCCGCTTTCTTGGGGCGTTCAATCGGCGTTTCCGCCACGTCAACAATCACCACCTCGAAATCAACGTCTTCGCGCAAGGCGCGTTTACTCGGCAGGCTGAACAATCCAGAGGCGATCAGCGCATCTTCAACACGTCTGACGGTGCGAATCGCTGTGGTCTCGTGAATCCCCAATCAAAGCCATGATGGAACATCGTTGGATACTCGCGCCAGAATTCGAGCGTGAACAGAATTTGCTCCTCGAGCGTTAAGGCGGATGGGCGACCGCTTTTCTTCTTGTTGGCTTGCGCGGCTTGGTACGCGGCGAGCATGTTGGTGAAGGTTTGCCAGTGAACGCCGTAGTGACGACGGAAATCACTGGGTTTCATGGTTTGCGCTCGCTCGAGACGCGTGGAGGATTCGGGCATGACAACTATTGTGCCTGAAAAACACCGACTTTCGCAGGAGGTCTAATGTTCAGGAACTCGAGTGGAGCGCGTTGGCACGGCAGGCGCTTGGGGGAGCGGGTTGGAGATCGCGCTCGACTGGATCGCTGGGTGTTGGATCGGCGGGCGCGGCAGGTGCGGGTGGATTGGCAGTTTAGGACGGTTGATGCGCGGGTGAAACTCAAGGGGTTATACCCGCAAAATAGCGCTTGATGCTGTATTAGCCTGTTTCTTAGAGTTTGCTCTATCTGGAGGCTAATGTGGACGTGAAAAACTGATCACGCCTCGAGCAGCCGCTCACTGAGCTGCCAGAGCCGCTCGGCGGATTGCGGGTCAATCGAGTGCGATACGACCTCGGCGGGAATACTCTGAGCGGTGAGGGTTCTGGGTTCATCATCCAGCCTTGAAATATCATTGTCCTTCAGATAAACGCCGCCAATCTTAGCCAGCAGCGGGCTGGTCGCCGCGAAGACAATCGTGCTGGCCCCCTGTTGCGGCGTCTTCTTGCCGACTTCAGGGTCGATGATCGGCTGACCGGATTCATCGATCAATCCCATCGCCCGCAGCGCTTCTGCGCCCACCGAGCTGTTCAGTTTCGTGCTGGCGACCACACCGGGATGCACAGCGTAGCCACGTATCCCGTCCTGTGCCCAGCGGCGGTCAAGTTCAACGGCGAACAGCACGTTGGCGGTTTTAGACTGGGCGTAGGCCAAGTTGAGGTTGCGCCCGTCCGTGAAATTCGGGTCATCCCACTGGATATCGGCGAAGCGCTGAGCACCCGACGACACGTTGACCACGCGGGCCCCGTGGGCGGCACGCAGGGCGGGCAGCAGCCCCAGGGTGAGTTGGAAATGTCCGAGGTGGTTGGTGGCGAAGTGCTTTTCAAAGCCACGCGCATCTCGAGCTGGCCCACCGGAGGCCCCCGCGCCGTTGATCAGGATGTGCAGCGGACGCTCTGAGCGCAGCCAGCGGGCGGCGAAGGCGTCGATTGAGTGAGGATCAAGGAGGTCGAGCTGGCTGACCTCGACGCGCTCGATGCCAACCAGGGCGAGCGCGGCCTGTTCCGGGTTGCGCGAGCCGACGGTGACGAAGGCCCCAGCCTTGCTCAGCGCTCGGGTGGTTTCCAGACCGATCCCGGCGTGACCGCCAGTGACGATGACGTTTTTGCCGGACAGGTCGATGCCCGCGAGCACCTCGTCGGCGGTTGAGGCGGCGGGAAATCCGGTGTGAAGGGGATGTTGCTTGTGTGTCATGAGGTCACGCTTTCTTTAGCTGTATCATCGGTGAAGGGCACAGGCCGTCTTGCGCCTGCGGTAGCCCAGTTACTGGGAGCACTGCGCCGAGATCGTCTATCGCCTCATTGAAACACCTCAAGACGGCGGCAACGACATCGGCAGCAAGAATGCTAGTCTCACTCGAGAGCCATAAAAGCAATCCAACCGTGCTTAAAGCGCGTCGCCCTGCGCGGCGCTCGAGATCGCTTCCCATGCCTCCCAGGTGGCCAGGCGGTCTGCGTAAACCCCACGCATCATCGGTAAGCCCTCGTTACCGAGCATCAGACGCAGCGGCGGATTCGGTGCGTCGACAAGCTCGAGAACCGCTGCTGCGGTCGCTCGTGGGTCGCCTCTTTTCGCGGTTGAGAGACGCTCGAACACCTGCTGCCTGAGCGCCGTGTACGGTTCCATCGCTGAGGCGACTTTCAGCGACTGAGGGCTGCCGAATTCCGTGGCGTACGCGCCCGGTTCGATCAGCGTTACCTTGATCCCAAACGGTCTGACCTCCTGCGCGAGGCTTTCATGGAGTGCTTCAATCGCCCATTTGCTGGCGCAATACGAACCGATCACCGGAAACGCCGTCAAACCCACGGTGCTCGAGACGCCGAGAATATGTCCGCCGCCTTGCTGTCGCAGGAAAGGCAGCGCGGCTTGAATGACTCGGAGCGTGCCGAAGTAATTCGTGTCAAACATCGCGCGAACCTCGTCCTCACTGCCCTCCTCAATGGTTCCGAGGAGGGAGTAGCCGGCATTGTTGAGGATCACATCCAGCCTACCGAAGTGTGCATGAGCCTGACCAACGGCGTGTCGCACCTGTCCGGCGTCCGTCACATCGAGCGCGAGCGGCAGCACAGCGTCACCGAAACGCGCCTTGATCTCGGCGAGGCTGGCCACATCGCGGGCGGTCGCCGCGACCTTGTCGCCGCGCTCGAGGGCGGCCTCAGTCCAGATTCGTCCGAATCCGCGAGATGCGCCAGTGATCAACCAGACTTTGCTGTCCATAGCATTCTCCTCTTCGATTCCCTTGCTGAACGTCACTAGGCGATTGAGGCGACTGCTCTCGGTCGTCCAATCCATCGAGTTCTCCCCTCCGTCCGAAGTGGAGTGGGTGTCGAACGTCCGTTGCGGTACACTGTCTAAACGAAACAATGTCCCAGAAAGATACGGGACAATGTACCGTTTGTCAAATGCAGCGATGGAGGTTGCAAATCAGTGAGCACCAGTGACGAACACGCGAAACCGCTGACCCGCTCGAAGCGGGCGGATGCCCGACTCAATGAACAGACCCTGCTCGACGCCGCCGCCACGCTGTTCGTGACGGCTGGAGTCGATGTGCCAATCCGCGACATCGCCGCGAAAGCTGGGGTGGGCACCGCGACGATTTACCGCCACTTTCCCACCCGCGCTGATTTGATCGTCGCCGTCTACCGCTACCAAGTCGAGGCCTGCGTACAGGCTGGGCCAGAACTGCTCACCAGCAGTTCTAGCCCTTATGCCGCGCTCGAGCGGTGGATGGGGCTATTCGTTGATTTCCTCATCACTAAGCACGGGCTTGCCACCGCGATGCGATCCGGCAAGCCCGGCTTCGCTGTGCTGCAAGTGTCCTTCTTAGATCGACTACTGCCGGTCTGTGCAGAGTTGCTCGCCGCTGGCGTGGCGGCTGGCGAAATCCATCAGCGGGTGGAAGCCTTCGAGCTGATGTACGGCGTTGGTAACCTCTGTATCGGCGTGGGCACTGATCCCCGCTACGATGTCCGCCGACTGGTTACCCTGCTGATCGGAGGTTTGCGCCGACCATCAGCGTAAACCGGCTGCTCAAAGCATCAAGTAGGCTTTGGTAGTGGCTCAACTTAAAATTATTTCTGCCCGATCTAAATTGTACCGATGCACGAACAACGCTAAACACGCCTCATGCATCACCCAGCATTTTGAGAACGACAGTGACTTCCGCACGAACCGTCCCACACGCTGCCGCAACGTATTATTCCAACGCTCCACATGATTCGTCTTCCCCGATTCCTTCCCCACCGCTTCGTGCTGCTCCTCAGGGATCACTGCCCGGTACGCACTCCAAAAGTCCGAGTAGCACAACGCCTGCTTGTACCGCCACGGCACTGCCCGCCATAACCGCCGACACGCTTGTTCACCACGATCCCCAGTCACGAACGCCACGACTTGCCGAGTCACCGCACAGAGTGCAACCCACACCCAGCATTGACGCTTTTTATCATGCACGAACGACCACAGTTCGTCCAGCTCGAGAATCCGCTTCGCTGGCGGGGGTGGTTTGAGGGTGGTGTTCAGCTTGGGGAGTTGAGCTGCTTTTTTTGATCCACTTCGTCACCGTTTGGCGGCTGACCCCGAAGGTTCGCGTCAGACCGCGTAGACTCGAGCGTTCTTGTGCGGCGTTGAGGATGGTTTCTTGCTCCTCGGGGGTATAGGCATTGCTGCGTGGGTGTTCGCGGTGCTGCCTGCCGCAGGTGCGGCATTTGTAGCGTTGCCTGCCGTCGGGCGCGAAGCCGTATTTGACGAGCTGCGTGCTGGTGCAGTGTGGACAGGTTATTGTTGTAATGGTCGTGATTGCCATGATGCGGACATTCTAACGTGAGCCACTACCTCGCTCCGTCGAAACCTCGTTCAGCCGCATATTCACTGGCTTTGACACTCTGAGAATCCATGATACACGCACTTGGTTGAGCTTCACGCCCTTCGGAGTTACGAACTTGTTCCCGTAAAACAGTATTCAAATTCTCCCAAAGGTCACTCTTGACCCATGATCGCCAGTACCCATACACCGTTTGCCAGCGATCCTGCCCGTCAGGTGCATGGGTTGGATCAAGACAAGGTGGGAAGTTGACCGGCATCGCTCACCACTTGATACCGTTGTCGAGTACGTAGAAAATAGCGTTGAAGATCATCGGGTACTCCCATTGACGGCGCGGGTGTGGTTGCAGCTTGGGGAGGTGAGGTTCTTTTCAGAGCGAACTGGGATTGGGTAAGATCAGTTGGGTAAGTTTGCATCGAAAACTCAAGCTTACCCGTTAGACCCCTCGAGACGGAAACACTGTCACACACGAATGCAAACAGGCTTTACGGGGAACAAAGAAGTGCTAAAGAATAGCAAGAAACACGAGCTGGAAAGCACGTTCAGAAAAACCGATGAAAACGCGACAATCATCAAGCCTCGAGACGCTTCAATTGCTCAGCTCGCTCGAGGATCGAAGGCGTCTTGCAGCGCGTCGCCAAGCAAATTCCAGCCGAGGCTGAACAGCAAAATCGTCAACCCCGGAAAGAATGACACGTACCAGTACGCGAACGGAGCGCCGGGCGGACCTTGAATCCAGGCTTGCGCGAATTGCACGAGCTGACCCCAGTCGGCGTAGCCAAGCGGCGTGCCGAGACCCAGAAACGACAACGCCCCGGCGAACAACGGGATCGTGCCCATGTCCAGCACCGTCAGCACGGTCAGAGCACCGACGCTGTTGGGCAGCACGTGACGCAGCATGATCCGCCACGGTGTCGCCCCGAGCGCGTGGGCGGCGTCGATGTACTCCAGCGCCCGCACGCGCAGCACCTCGCCGCGCACGACGCGGGCGTATCCGGGCCAGCCAACAATCACGAACGACAGCGCGATGTTCCACAGACTGGGCCCGAAGATCGCCACCAGCACGATGTTCATCACTAAACTCGGAAAGGCGAAGATGATGTCGGTCAAACGCATTAGCAGCGTGTCGACGATCCCGCCGAAGAACCCTGCGATCAGCCCGACCAGTGCGCCAATGATCGCGGTCGCACCGACCACGACAAAGCCCAGCGTCAGCATCGTGCGCGTGCCCCAGATCAGCCCGTAGCGAATATCGTAACCGCGCACCGTTCCGAGCAGCGCCGTCGCGCCGGGCGGTGTCGGTTCGCTCGAGAAGCTGTAACGCGTGATCGTGTAGCACGAGTCAGGCGCGAACACGACCGCCCGCCACAGTGTTCCCTCGAGGATGGTCGGCGTGTGTCCCTCGGCCACGCCGAGGTCGCGCAGGCAGTTCGGGTTGGGCGTCGCAAACAGCGGCGCGAACACCGCCAGCGTCAGGAAAGCGATCACGATGCTCGCGCCAAAGATCGCCAAACGGCTGCGCCGAAAACGCCGCCACGGTCTCGAGCGCCAGAGGCTCGGGCGCTTTGCTTGGTTTGGATCGGGCGCGGTGCGCGTCACTCAAACCTCACTCGAGGGTCAATCAGCGCGTACAGCACGTCCACCACGGTGTTCGCCGTGACGGTCAGCAGGGCCGCGACCAGCGCGAAACCGAGCACTCCGGGGAAATCCAACATCGTCGCGGCCTTCGCGCCCCACGAGCCGATGCCGGGGTAAGCGAAAATCGCCTCGACCAGAATCGCGCCTTGTAATAGTCCCGAGACCGTCACGCCCGCCAAGGTCACGACGGTCAGCAGCGCGTTGCGCCGCGCGTGCTTGAGGTTGACACGACCGGGCGATAAACCCTTGGCGTGGGCGGTGCGGACGTAATCGGCCGCCAGCACCTCGAGCATCGCCGCTCGCATGGCTTTGAGGATCTGCGCGGACGACACGACGGTCAGCGTCACGACCGGCAGCAGCAAATGCGCCAGCGCATCAAACAGCACGTCCAGCCGCCCGCTCAGCAGCGCGTCCAGCGTGATGAAGCCCGTGTAGGACTTCAGGTCGCCGGTCGCCAGCAAAATTGACGTTTCGTCCGAAACGCGCCCCGCGCCGGGCAGCAGGTTCAGCCCGCCGTAAAAAATCACCAGCAACCAGATGCCCAGCACGAAGGTTGGCAGGCTGTAACTGAGCACCGCCAGTACCCGCGCGATCTGATCTACCAAGCGATTTTTCTGGAGCGCCGCCAGCGTCCCCAACCACACGCCGAAAGCGATGATCGGCAGGCTCGCCAGCACCGTCAGCTCTATCGTCGCTGGCAGCCGCTCGAGGATCGTGTCCAGCACGGGTTGATTGCTGGCTTTGCTGAACCCCAAGTTGCCACTGGCCGCCTGTGACAGCCAGCGCCCGTACTGCACGTAAAACGGCTGATCGAGGCCGTTCTCGCGGATGACCTGCTGGATGTTCCTGAACTGGCGCGGGTCGCGGATGAACGCCCCGGCGCGTTTTTCGGGCGATAAAAGCTGCATCGTCAGCACGATCAGTAGCGTGATCGCCAGCAGCACCAGTGGCAGCGAGGCGAGGCGGCGCAGCAAAAAAATCAGCATTCCATCCTCAAGGCGCTGGCGCGTGGAATGCTCGAGGTGTGAATCACAGCGACCCACACCCACCGCTCGAGTAGAAGTTTGACCGTGAGCGCTGATTCACCTGCGAGATGCAGCCTTCTGAGCCTTCGGGCATCGAATCTGAGCATCACGCGGTTGACCTCGAGCGAACAGTTTCGAGCGGCGTCGGGCATCCATCCCTCGAAATCGTGCCTCGAGTCAATTCGCAGCGGTAACTCGAGACGCCATCGAACCTCGAGCGGCCTCTCGCTTTCAAGCAGTTTATTTGCTCAAGTCCTTCCAGCGCACGTCCGTGGACAGCAGCGGGTTGATCGAGTCCGCGAAGCCCAATAAGTCGCTGCGAATCGCGCGGAAGCCCAGATCGGCCGGCACGAGGATCGTCGTCACCGCGTCGTTGGTGCGCTGCCCAATCTGCGCGTACAAGGCCGCACGTTTGGCCGCGTCGCCCGTCGCGTAGGCTTGCGCCAGCAACGCGTCAATCTTGGCGTCGCCGTGGTTGAGCCACCTCGAGTAATAACCGCCCTTCGTGGCGTAGATGGAGCGCAACATGTTGTCGCTGTCCGGGTAATCGGCCAGCCAACTCGTGAACGACATCGGCACTTTGCCAGCCGCGCCGTCCTCTGATTCCGCGCCGGTCTGACGGGCGCGAACGGTCAGCTTGAACTTCGGGTTGATCTGCTCCAAGGTGCTTTTGAGGAGTTCCAAGCCAGACTGGTAAATCTGCACGCCCGCCGAGTGACTGGCGACGAGCGTGAAGCCGTTCTTCCAGACCTGACCGCCCCAAGCGAGCTTGAACTCCGCTTTGGCGCGTTCTAAATTGAAGGTCAGCGGTTTGAGGCTTTTGTCGTACCCAAGGTCGCCCTCGGGCAGCCCCATCGTGCGGTTCTGCCCTTTGCCGCCCAAGACTTCTTTGATGTAGCGCCCGTTGTCAAAGGCGGACGCGAAGCCGCGCCGGACGTGAATGTCGCTAAAGAATTTCGCCGTGATGCCCTTGCCGTCGAGTTTGCCGCTGCCGAGCAGGTCAGAGGCGACGACGTTCTGGTTCATCGTAATCATCCGCACCGCTGTGGCGCTCGGCACGTTGTCCACAATTCGCACGCCCGCCGCGCCGATCAGTTGCTTCAAGGAGGCTCGAGCGTCGAGCGCGATCAGATCCGCGTCGCCCTTTTGGAGCGCGATGATGCGCCCGGCTTCGTTCTCGACTTTTTTGAGGATCACGTTTTCGATCTTCGGTTTCCCGCCCCAGTACGCGTCGAAAGCGCGAAAAATCAGTTGCTCCGGGTCGCGTTTCAGTAAGCGGTACGCGCCCGTGCCGCTGGGATTTTTACTGAGGTAGGAATCAGCTAGGTTCTTGCCGATCCACGTCTTCAAATCGCTCGAGGTTCCGCTCCACTCGCCGCCCGCGATGGCGTATTTGCTGTCAACGATGGCGTTGGAGCTGACGCGGAGCTTGGCTAAAAACGCTGGATCGCGGGTTTTCAGCGTGAAATTCAGCTTGCCGTCTTTGTCGCAGACCACAGCTTTCTCGAGGTCAGCGAACCGCAGCTTGGCTTTGGTCTGATCGTCGAAGTAATCAAAGCCCAACAGCGGCAGCGACACGAACCAAGCGGGCGATTCGCCGTTGTTCGAGACCAGCAAGCGCCGAAACGAGTACGCGGCATCGTCGCAGGTCATCGGGTTCCCGGAGTGAAATTTCACGCCCTGACGCAGTGTGAAGCCGTACTTCAGGCCGTCGCTCGAGGTTGTCCACGCGGTGGCGAGCATCGGTGCGAACTTCGCGGGGTTCTGACCGCTGCCCTCGAAGGTGACCAGTGTTTCGTAGAGGTTGTCCAGCGGCAGCAGCGCCACGGTGTCGTAAGCCTGGTGCGGGTCTAACGTGCTCGGGTCTTCGGCGATGTGCCAGACCATCGTGTTTTTTGGAACGGCCGCCAAGGCGAGCATTGAACCCGCGACCAACCCGAGAACCACCAGTGCGCCTGTCGTTGTTTTCCTCATGCGATGACCTCCTGCTGCTGCGATCCTGTGACGGTGAATTTTTGGCTGTGGATGGTGCAGAATATACCCTTCACCCAGTCGCGCCAACAAACCAGTAGCATCGGTTGGAATCTCAGCCAGCGGAGGAACCATGAATCTAAAAACCTCGAGCGCAACCCTCACTTCGGCTTTGAGCCGCCTGTGGCTGCTGCCGCTCGCGCTGATCGCCCTCGCCGCTTGCAACGCACAGAACCCGGCTCCCGCCACGAGCACTCAGGAACCAGCCAGCGTGACCTTCACAGAACCCGCCGAAGTCGCCGCCCGCCAGAACCTCGAGATCACGCCGCCCGGCTCGAGCGCAGCGGACTTCAGCGATAATCCTTCAAGCGCAGCGAGTCTCGCGCCGCTGGGTACTGGGTCGCGCACGGTTGGCACATTGAAGCTCAGCGCCTGCGGCGGTCAGAGCGGGTCACTCGGGGCGCTCTGCGGCACTGTCCACGTGCCGCTCGATTGGGCGGACGCGAACGCGCCCGACATCAGCGTTGGTTTCGAGTTTTACCCCGCCAGCGGTACAGCCGTGGGCACGGTCGTCCCAATCGAGGGCGGCCCCGGTTACGCCAGCACCGATTCTCGAGACGCGTTTCTAGGTGTGTACGGCGAGCTGCGCGGCAACCGCAACGTATTGCTGTTCGACCGGCGCGGCACGGGGCGCTCCAGCGTGCTGAAATGCCAATCCCTCCAGCGCTTCACCAACGCCTCGTCTCGAGCGGTGTATCTCAGCGCGGTCGAGGCCTGCGGTCGGCAGCTCGATCAAAGCTACAAATACACCAGCGGCAGCCGCAAGGGTCAGTTCGTTCGCGCCAGCGGCCTGTTTGGCACAGGGAGCGCGGTGCGCGACCTCGCGGCGACGCTGCTGGCCTTGCAACTCGGGCGGGTTGACCTCTACGGCGATTCGTACGGCACGTACTTCGCGCAAGCGTTCACGGCTCGCTACCCGCAACTGCTGCGGTCGGTGGTACTCGACTCGAGCTACAGCGTGCTCGGTTTGAACCCGTGGTATCCCAGCACGTTAGCAACGGTGCGCGACGCCTTCAAACTCGTTTGCGAGCGCAGCGCCGCCTGCGCGGCTATCGGCGCTGACGCCGCGAAGGACTTAGCTGACCTCGCCCTGAGCCTGCGGGTCAAACCCGTCGCGGGCGTCTACCGCGATCCGCTCAGCGCCGCGCCCGTCTCTCGCACGGTAGATATCCAAGCGCTGCTGACGATGGTCACGGTTGCTGGCGCAGACCGCACCGTTTACCGCGACCTCACGGCCGCCGCTCGAGCCTACTTGCAGCGCAACGATCCCGTGCCGCTGCTGCGGCTTTACACCGAAACGAACCTCGAGCAGGATTCTGGCCCGTATAGCGGGTTCTCGAGCGCGACCTTCGCGGCTTCGACCTGCGCGGATTACCCGCAGCTCTACTCCAAAACCGCGTCCAGAGCGACCCGCGAGGCTCAATTCGAGGCGGCAATCAACAGCTATCCCACGCCGCAGGACTTCGCGCCGTTCACGGTGCGCGAGTGGGCATTTTCAACCCCCGGCGCGTTCGACACGCAACCGCTGTACACCTGCTTGGCGTGGCCCGCGCCGCTGCGCGACGACCCGCCAATTACGGGTGGCACGCCCATCGCGCCGACTACGCTGCCAGTGCTGGTGCTTTCCGGCGATTTGGACAGCATCACACCGCCGGCCGACAATCAGCGCGTTCAGCAACAGATGGGAATGAGCGCCCGCTTGGTGCGAATTGAAAACAGCCTGCACGTGACCGCGTACGCCAACAATTTCGATTGCGGTGCGGTGCTAATCCGGGCCTTCGTGCGCCAACCCAACGCCCTCGCCGCGCTGGATACGTCTTGCACCACGCAAACCCCGGAGATTCACGCGGTTGGCGATTTCATCGCCCGCGTCGCGGACGCCACTCCAGCCAGCGCACAAGCTGGCAACCAAGCAACGCCAAACGAATTGAAACTCGCCGCCGTTGCGAGCGCCGCCGCTGGTGACGCGCTGTTTCGTTACCAAAACGTCTTCGGTGACAACGGCGTCGGGCTGCGCGGTGGCACGTGGAAGAAACTCGCCTCGAGTACCGACACGATCACCAGATTGCAGCTCACTGGCGTCAAGTGGACGAACGACGCGAGCGTCAGCGGTCAAATCACAGAGAATGCAACCACCGGAATTGTCGAGGCGAATCTGACCATCAGTGGGCCGAGCGCGGTCTCGGCAGCCATCGCAGTGACGTGGGACGACACGCAGCGCGGCGCGACCGCGAGCCTGTCCGGTTCGGTGGGTGGACGCACGGTGCTGGCTCGAGCGCCAGCACCGTGAACGTTGAGCCTTCCGAGGTTCGGCAGACTCGAGCAGGGGCAAACTGCTCGAGTCTGCTTACGGGCGTAGCTTGACGGTTAAACACGCAAGTTTTGTGATCGCGCTGCGCCTCGAACCCACTGAGCGACCGTTGGGCGACAGCCATGTCGTAGGGGATCGTCGGTTTCGTGCGAATCCTTACCCGTTACGCTGCCGCCAGCAAGCGCTCGAGTACTGCCTCGAGCTTGGCCACCCGTGCTTGCTCGAGCCATTCGTGGTGTGAGGGGTGCACCGCTGCCCTGTCAAAAACGTGGATGCTGGGAAGGGGTCGCCGCGATCCCTGCGCCTGAGCAGCGTCTGCCTCATCGCCGCCTCGCGCTCAAGTGTGTTGTAGAGACCCCGCCAGCCGCCGCCACTCTGCGACGCTGCTCGTAAGCGATGCGTTCAATATCGCCCAGCAACTCGAGCACTTTCCCTTCGAATTCCGCGTTGCTCGCGTAAGGAATGGGTTACCACTTCCCTTGATGCAAAAAGTAAAGTTAGTAACACAACCACACTCAGTCAAATCATTGTTTGAGGCGCAACTCCGCCATTCGCAGCTTGGGCTTGTCAAGGTTCAGTGGTTCTCCCGCTTTCTTGGTGCAACGAGGCGGGTAACACTGTCCTAGACTGCGTACCATGCTCACCGCCTTACTTAAAACGATATTCCCCGCCAGCACTGGACTCGAACTCACTAACCTCGACGTGACCGATCAGCAAGCAACGATTCACCTGACCAGCACGCACCCAAGCGTCCACTGCCCTGTCTGCGACACGATCAGCTCGAGTTTGCATAGTCGGTACGAGCGTCAAGTCACCGACTTGCCATAGTCAGGAATTCCTGCTCTCTTGCGAATCGCAGTGCGCCGCTTTCGTTGCCGCGAACCCACTGGCGCGTGCAAAGTGTTTACCGAACGCCTCCCTGACGTTCTCCATCCGTTCGCTCGCCGCACCAACCGCTTTAAACGTGCCCTTGAACACGTCGCGTTGACCGTCGGTGGTGAACTTGGTCATCGCTTGCTCAAACCGCTCGGTTGCTCAGTTAGTCCAGACGCGTTGCTGACCGCTGCTAAACAAACACAATCTCCTGTCACCAGCGCACCGAAAATTATCGGCGTGGACGACTTCGCTTTTCTCAGAGGTCGCAAGTACAGCACGGTGAAAAGTGAACCTCGAAACCCACAAACCGATTGATCTCCTGCCCGACCGCATGTCCTCGACCGCTTCTTGCTCACAAGACAGCACCTAACGGGCTATTCGCGCTGGCATTTGTTAAAGAATTTACGTGAGGCACTCGAACGGGAACTCAACCGGCATCGCAAAAGCATCAGTGCCGCACTTGCACAGGGCACGATCACCTCCTC
>JANYHH010000047.1 GCA_025359505.1 Deinococcales bacterium | reverse complement strand
GCCGCTCTTTCCTAGATTGGTGATGCTTAGAAATCCATGTCTCCGCCCATGCCGCCGGGGCCTCCGGCTGGGGCGTGGCTGTGACCTTCCTTCTTCTCGGGGCGGTCAGCGATGATCGCCTCGGTCGTCAGGATCAGTGCGCCGATGCTCGCGGCATTTTGCAGCGCGGTGCGCGTGACCTTGGCTGGGTCGACGATACCGGCTTTCATCATGTCGCCGTACTCACCAGTCGCGGCGTTGAAGCCGTAGCTGTTGTCGTTGTTGGACAGAATCGCGTTGACGACGACGCTGCCTTCAAAACCCGCGTTGATCGCGATCTGACGGGCTGGCTCTTCAAGGGCGCGAATGACGATCCGAGCGCCGGTGGCTTCGTCGCCCTCGAGCTTCTCCGCGAAGGCTTTGACGGCTTTGATGGCGCGGAGCAGCGTGACGCCGCCTCCGGGAACCATGCCCTCTTCGACAGCGGCCCTGGCGGTGCTCAAGGCGTCCTCGTAGCGGTGCTTTTTCTCTTTCAGTTCGGTTTCGGTGGCTGCGCCGACGCGGATCACGGCGACGCCGCCGGCGAGCTTCGCCAGACGTTCGTTGAGCTTCTCTTTGCTGTAGTCAGAGTCGGTGGTTTCGATCTCGCGCTTGATCGCGTTGATGCGCGAGTCGATCTCGTCCTTCTTGCCCAGACCGTCGATGATCGTGGTCTCGTCCTTGGTGATGCGGACGCGCTTGGCGCGGCCCAGCATGCCGACGGTCGCATTCTCCAACTTAAAGCCCAACTCTTCGGCGATCAGTTGTCCGCCAGTGACGGCGGCGATGTCCTTAAGCATTTCCTTGCGGCGATCACCAAAGCCGGGGGCTTTGACGGCGGCGACATTGAGTGTGCCGCGCAGCTTGTTGACGATCAAGGTTGCCAATGCTTCGCCTTCGACATCTTCGGCGATAATCAGCAGCGGCTTACCGCTTTGTGCGACTGGCTCGAGGACAGGCAGCAGGTCTTTGAGAGCAGTGACCTTCTTCTCGTTGATCAGAATGTACGGATCTTCCAAGATTACTTCCATCGCGTCGTTGTTGTTGATGAAGTACGCGCTGATGTAACCCTTGTCGAATTGCATGCCTTCGACGACCTCGACTTCGGTCTCCAAGGTCTTGCTCTCTTCGATAGAGATAACGCCGTTCTGGTGTCCAACGCGTTCCATCGCGTCGGCGATCTGCTCGCCGATGCCCGCATCGTTGGCGCTGATGCTGGCGACCTCGTTGATGCCCTTGCGGTCATTGACGGGCACGCTCATGGCTTTGATGCTCTCCACGGCCGCTTCGACGGCTTTTTCGATGCCACGCTTGAGCGCCAGTGGATTCGCGCCGCCGACGACGTTGCGTAGGCCCTCGCGGACAATCGCTTGACCCAAGACGGTCGCGGTGGTCGTGCCGTCACCGGTGATGTCGTTGGTCTTGGTGGCGATCTCGATCAGCAGCTTCGCGCCGATGTTCTCGAGCTTGTCTTCTAATTCGATTTCCTTGGCGACGGAAACGCCGTCCTTGGTGATCGTCGGGCTACCGAACTTCTTTTCCAAGACCACATTGCGACCACGGGGCCCGAGGGTGACTTTGACCGCGTTGGCGACGGCGTTGACGCCACGCTCGAGCGAGCGGCGGGCTTGTTCATCAAAAACCAGTTGTTTAGCCATTGTTGTTGCTCCTTAAATTGCAGCTTTTGGCTTTTAGCCATTAGCTTTTAGAGGTGTTGGTGCGGCTCGAGGCTGAACGCCTCTGCCCTGTCTTGGCTCGAGCATCTACCTTTTGCCCTTCGCCCTTTGCCTGCTTTTTAGCTCGAGGCTTGCGCCCTTTGCCTTTTGCCTGACGTTTAATCAATCACTGCGAGGATGTCGCGTTCACTGAGGATCGTGTAGGTTTTGCCGCCGTCCATCAGTTCCGTGCCGCCGTACTTGGCGAAATACACGGTGTCGCCGGCCTTGACTTCGACGGGCTGCTTCGTGCCGTTGTCCAAAGTTTTGCCCGCGCCGACGGCGATGACCTTCCCGCGCTGGCTTTTCTCTTTGGCGCTGTCGGGGACGAACAGCCCACCGGCCGTTTTCTGCTCGGCTTCCTCGAGAACTTCGATGACGATGCGGTCGCCTAGGGGTTTCAGTGCCATTTGTGCCTCCACAACAGTGTTTTGATTTTTAGCACTCGCCTTGCGTGAGTGCTAATACGCTTAAGAGTATAGTGCGCTAGTCATCAATCAGTCAAGAGACTTGAGTCAACTCTACTCAAGTTCTCATGCTTATTCGCCGCTGCAAACTCGGTAGACTCGGGGGAAACTATGAAGCACTTTTGGATCACATCGCTCGTACTACCCGCTTTACTCATCCTAAGCGTCTGCGCCGCACCGGGCCCGCTGCGCGTGCTGTTCGTCGGCAACAGTCACACCTACGGGAACGACGTGCCCGATTTGGTGCGTCAGATCGCCACAACCAAAGGCGTGCAATTTGAGGTCGACAGCATCACGGCTGGCGGCGCGACCTTAGAGGATCACCTCAAAACGGGGACAGTCCAAAAGCGGCTCGAGAGTGGTGGTTTCTCAGCCGTTATTCTCCAAGAGCAAAGCGGCCGTCAGGTGCTCGAGGTTGACCAGTACGAGGCGTCCGCCCGGAAGCTGGCCGCGTTGGCCCGCGCTCGCAAGACCCGCGTGTTCATCCACATGGGCTGGACGCGGCAAGATTTGGTTGAATCTAACGGTTACACGCAGCAGAACTGGACGGACAGCGCCTTGCGCGTCGCTCGAGCTATTCAGGCGGGCGTCGCACCCGTCGGCGAGGCGTGGCTATCTGTCAAACGCCGCGATCCAGCGTTGGGGCTGCGACTGCAAGACAGCGACGGCAATCACGCGACCCTCGCTGGGTCATACGCGTCGGCCGCCACGATCTTCTACGCGTTGACGGGCGTTTCGCCTGTTGGGGCAGCCGCCAAGCTTTCGACCCTAGCGCTGCTGCCCGCAGATGCCGTGAAGCTCGAGCAGGCGGCTGTAGACGCAAACCTCGCCCTCGAGCCGAGTTTTCGTCAGCCGCTCAGGTGATGAGAAGCCCACTCACGCAGTCCAGTACACTCAAAGGCGTGACCAGCTCCTCACCAACTCGAGCCTCAGGGCTGCACCGCGCAGCCGTGTTTCTGTGGTTTCAGGTCAGAGCCTGCATCTTCGCGGGTGCGGTTTTTGCGACGCTGGCGCTGTCGCACGTCACGACGCTGGGTTGGCCGCGCTACGATTTCATCTTCGCAGTGCTGGTGCTGGTGCAACTCGGGATGTATCTGACTAAGCTCGAGACACTCGAGGAAATCAAGTTCATCACCATCTTTCACCTCGTCGGCTTTGTGCTGGAGCAATTCAAAACCCACGTCGGTTCGTGGGCGTACCCGGAATTTAGCTACTCAAAAATCGCCGACGTGCCGCTGTACAGCGGCTTCATGTACGCGGCGGTCGGCAGTTACATCGCGCAGTCGTGGCGCTTGTACGGACTAACGCTCGAGCACCCACCTCGAGCCGCTTTTGGCTGGGTGTTATCAGTCCTGATCTACGTCAACTTTTTCAGCAATCACTTCCTGCCCGACGTGCGCTACCTGCTGATGACTGCGGTACTCGGGCTGTATTGGCGCTCGAGCCTCGTGTACACGGTGCTGGGTAGATCCTACCGCGTGCCACTGGTGGTCTTCTTTGCACTGGCTGGCGGTCTGATCTGGTTGGCCGAAAACCTCGCCACCTTCCTCGGCGCGTGGGTCTACCCCAATCAGCAGGGCGGCTGGCGGATCGTGGACGCTTCCAAAGTCAGCTCGTGGATGCTGCTGGTCATCATCAGCTTCATTCTGGTGCAGCACCTCAAAGCGCGGTTCCTCAGCAGCCGCAGCTCGAGGGTTCACCGCTCAAGGCTCGAGTGATTCGCGGGCGTTTCGCACCCAGTCCAACAGGTGAATTGCACCTCGGTCACGCCCGCACCGCGCTGCTGGCGTGGTTGCAGGTGCGCGAATCAGGCGGGCAGTTTATTTTGCGCTTAGAGGACTTGGACAGCGGGCGCGTCAGAAGCGGCTCGAGTGACGGCATACTGCGCGATCTGGCGTGGCTGGGTTTAAATTGGGACGAGGGTTGGGACATCGGCGGCCCACACGGGCCGTACAGGCAATCCGAGCGCCAAGACCTGTACGAAGCAGCCGCTTCAAAACTCGAGACGTACCCCTGCACCTGCTCGAGGCTCGAGGTGTTACAAGCTGTCAGTGCCCCGCACGGGGTCGAGGTGCGTTATCCGGGCACGTGCAGATCAGGCGTGACGCACGCGCATCGCAAGGCAGCCCTGCGCTGGCGCGTTCCCGATCTAGAGGTGCACGTCATGGACGGCTTCAATGGCGAGGTCAAAGAGAACGTCGCTCGAGTGGTGGGCGATATCACCGTTCGGCGCAACGATGGCGCGTGGGCGTATCAATTGGCTTGCGTGGTCGACGACGCGGACATGGGCATCACCGATGTCGTGCGCGGCGCGGATTTACTGAGCAGCACCGCACGCCAAGCGCTGCTGTTCGATGCGCTCGGGGCAAACCGACCGCGCTTCTGGCACGCGCCGCTGCTGACCGACGCGAACGGTGCGCGGCTCGCCAAGCGCAGCGGCGCACTCAGCCTGCGCCAGATGCGCGAGGGCGGCGCTGACCCGAAAGCGCTGCTCAGGGATGTAGCGCTGGGCTTGAGTTGGCAGATCAATGCGCCGTGTCAGCCGCAGGATCTGCTTGGTCAGTGGCAAATCTGGCTCGAGCGAATCGCCTCACAGCGTTGATGCTCGAGACCATCATGACCGCCATCAATTTGGTGTTTGGGCAAAACCCATTCACGAGGACTTCGTGCTTTTCACATCGCGCAGGTCGTCTTCGGGGTAGGCCAGTTCGCGCAGGAAATCCATCAGTGAGTCCTTATCGGACATCGGCTTGCCTGCACTGCTTGCCAGCGTCGGCGGTTGGTCGCCACGAATGAACAGCAGTTGCTGCGGCGATGGCTCGAAGAGCGCGGCGAAAACCCAGCGCTGGCAATCTGAACCGCTCAGCGGCGAGGCTTTCAAATGCGAGACGTACATTTTTAAGCCGCGAATCTCGAGCCGCATGGTTTGCCCTTTGGCGTGGCGTCTGGCGTCGGAAATCAGGATTTCAAACTCGCCTTTAGCGACCCACAAGCGTCCCGTGCCGACCAGCGCGACCATCTCTGGCGGTGGCTTGCGGCGACGTGCGGCTTCACCAACGCGGGTTTCCGCCCACGGGGTGCGCCGATCCTGATGAAAGCCATGCACCCAGCCGTTCTGAACTGCCAGCAGCTCACCGCCCGAATGAATGACCGCTCCCGACAGTTCCATTACTCTTAGTCTAACGCCTTCACCGCAATTCGCAAGTGCGAAACCGTTATCGGGCTTTTTCAGCCGACAAGGCCGGAACTCGAGTCGGCGCTCTAAATTCGATCTCCTCGAGTTCGCCGCCCTCTTCGCTGACTTGTACATCGGGATTGAGTTGGCGCAAGTAAGCAACGATTTCCTGCACCAGATCGTCTGGCGTGCTGGCCGCGCTGGTGATCCCCAAGCTGGTCACACCCTCGAGCCACGCGGGTTGGATGTCCGCGACGCTTTCGATACGGTGAGCGTTTGCGACGAGTTCCTCTGCCAACTCCACCAGCCGCATCCCATTGGAGGAGTAATTGCTCGAGACGACCAAGAACGCTTCCACGTGCGCCGCGATTTGCTTGACGGCCGCTTGGCGGTTTTTGGTGGCGTAGCACAGATCGCTGCGACCGGGGATCACCAGCTTTGGGAAGCGCTGCTTGAGGATTTCGATGGTGCGATCCGTGTCGTCGACCGACAATGTGGTCTGCGTCAGCACGATCACGCGCTCTGGGTCTGGGACGGTCACGCTCATAGCGTCCTGCATCGCTGAGTCGAGTTTACGGTTGCCCAGCACATTGACCAGCACGGTGTTGGCCGGCGCTTCGCCGAACGTGCCAATGATCTCTTGGTGCGTGGCGCTGTCGCCGATCAGCAAAATCGTGTAGCCAAGGGCCGCGTAGCGCTTGGATTCAGAGTGAACCTTCGTCACGAGCGGACAAGTCGCGTCCAGCGTCGTCAAGCCGCGCCGCGCCGCTTCGTCGCGCACCACTGGCGAGATACCGTGAGCGCTGAACACCACGGTCTCCCCCTGACCTGTCATCGCGTCCAGCTCTGCTAAATCCTCGACGAAGCGCACGCCGTGATCCGCCTCGAGCCTTTCGACGACCGTGTTGTTGTGAACAATCGCGTGATAGACGACCAGATCACCTTCGCCAGATTGTTTATTCTCCAAAGCCGCGTCTTTCACCGCGTCAATCGCCATCACGACGCCCGCGCAGTACCCGCGAGGTCGCGCCAGAATCACGCGTTCAACCATAAGCCACCATGCGCCCAGCATACGGTGTGAACGGCAGGGCAAGCGTCTCGCTCGAGCAACCGCTTCTGAGCTGCGCGGCGAGAGTTGAATTCTCAACCGCGCTCGAGCGGTCAACTTGCGGCCCAAGCTTCTGGGTTTCTCTCGACCAGTGCATTTTCACCAGCAACAGCTCGAGTGACGGCACAGGCGTCTGGCTCGGGGGCGAGGGTTGAAAAAACCCTACCGCCCGACGCTCTCCAAATTCGCTAAGTCCAACAACAGTTGAAACAGCGATTTGCGAATCGTTTTGGTTTGCAACTCCAAACTGTCGGTCTCAAACTTCTCAAAACTGAACGCGCCAGACTTCGCGTTGCCCGCCTGCCCAAACAGCCGCGTCACGGCTTCCTCACCGATCCGTCCGCCGTAATCGGCGTGGGTCGGGCGGCCGTTAAGAAAGTAAATCGCGCCCCTCGAGCCGTCCATTTCGATGCTCAGCCGGCCGCTCGAGTTGCTTTTGGCGAGCCACTGCACGAGGTTGAGTAAGTCCGCGTCCTCTAAGCTACCGCCGATGCTCGGGGCGCGATCCATGCTGTTGCGGGTTTCCAAGTGAAGCTGACGCATCACTCCCTGCACGAGCCGCTTGGCGAGCAGCGCAATATCGGCTGGACTGGTGGTCGGCGAGAGAATCAGGTCGTGGTGACGCAATTCTAAGTCGCCGGGTTTGTGATCGGTCAGCAAAATAAAAGCGGTCGCCAGCAGGCTCGGATCGCCGCGCACGATATCGAACAAATCAACGCCGCTCATGTCGGGCAACTCCAGCGTCGACACGATCAAATCCGGTTGCGAACGCTCGAACATACTGGTGGCATACATCGCACTGGCCGCGATGTCGACGATGAAACCTTGCGTCTCGAGGTGCATCGCCACCTGCGCGGCCGCTGGGGTTTGGGTCGTGACCAGTAGGGCTTTCACCTCTGCCCCAACCGCTCGAGCCAGCGCTGCAAGCGAAAGTCGTCAATCGGTTTACTGAAATACTCGCTGACCCCAAGCGCCAGCGCAAACTCGCGGTGCTTATCAGAAGCGCGGGTGGTGAGCATTGCAATCGGCAGTTTGGTGAAGGCCGGGCGGCGGCGCAGTTCGTCAAGCAGTTCAAACCCGCTCAGGCGCGGCATCTCCAAGTCGGTGATGACCGCATCGAAGGTGTGTCCCGTGAGGATCAGATCCAGCGCTTCCTGACCGTCGCTGGCCGTGGTGACAGTCGCGCCCAAGCGGCCCAGCATCGTGGAGACGATTTTGCGTACCGACAGCGAATCGTCGACCAGCAGCACGCGCTGACTGCGCTGGCTTGGGCGCGTCGGGGTTTGCCCGATCACCTCACCGCGCTCCAAGCGCAATAAGCCGTTAGGTTCTAGCAGCATCACCACCCGCCCATCGGCGTTGACGGTCGCGCCAGACAGGTGCGCGATGCTGGTGAATGGCTCTTCTAATGGGCGCACGACGGCTTGCTCCAAGCCGCTGAAACTATCGACTTGGTACGCAGTGCGGTCGCGGTCGTTTTCCAAGACCATGATCGGGAAGCGTTTTTGCGTTTCACCACGCGGTAAACCCAGCACATCGGCCAAGTACACCACCTCGAGCCGCTCGCCTTGGTAATCGAAATACCGCGTGTCGTCAACATGCACCAGATCGGCTTCGGTCACGCTACGCAGTGCTCTGACCGCCTCACCGGGCACGGCGAAGTCGTCGCCGCCAAGATTGAAGCTGAGGATGTCAGAAACGATCAATGTGGCCGGAATTTTTAACGTGAACCTCGAGCCGAAACCGACTTCGCTCTGGATGCTGACCGTGCCTTTCAAGCGGCGGATTGACGTGGCGACGACATCCATACCGACGCCGCGCCCAGCGCGGTCGCTGAGTGCGCCGGCCGTGCTCAAACCCGCCAGAAAAATCAGTTCCGCCGCTTGCTCTGTTGTCATGGCGTCCGTTTCGGCTTGGGTGCGTAGTCCGCGCTCGACAGCCTTTGCCTTGACGGCCGCGATGTTGATGCCCTCACCGTCGTCCTGAACTTCTAAAATCAAGCTGTTGCCGCGTCGCCGCGCGGACAGGCGAATCACGCCGTCGCTGCCCTTGCCGCGCCGCTTGCGCGTGTCAGCGTCTTCGATGCCGTGGACGACGGCGTTGTTGACCAAGTGGATCAAGCTATCCACCAGTCCGTCCAGCACGAGGTTATCGACCTCAACGTTTTCGCCTTGCAATTCTAAGCGCACGCCTTTACCAGTGGCTAACGCGGTCTGGCGCACCTGACGGCGCAGGCGCTGGTAAAAACGTCCAACCGGCACGAGCCGCAAGCGGCCCGCCTCTAGGCGCAGTGAGCGCGTGACTTTCTCAAAAACCTCGGTTTCGCGCCTGAACGTGCGGGTCAGGTTCCCGAGCTGCGCCCCGATTTCGGACAGGTCAGCCGTCATCTCCTGCACGCCACGCGACAGCAGGGAAAGGTCGTCGTAGCGGTCGAACTCAAGTTCGGAGAAGACCTCTTTGACGTTCTCACTGAAAGCTGAACTGACCGCGACATCAACGCTGGCTTTTTCAGTCTCCAGCAAGTTGAAGCGCGGGTTGGCGTAGCGATCAGAGAATTCATTGCTGGTTTTTTGCAAGCGCAAACGGCTGTTTTCCAGCAGCTCGGTCAGGTCGCTGTACTCGCGGCTGAGACGCTCCAAGCGGGCGCGGGTCAGCAGCACCTCGCCGGAAAGGTTCATCACGCTGTCCAAGCGCCCGACCGCCACGCGGATCGTCGAAACAGTTTCTGGCACAGTCTCGGTTTGCACGGTCTGAGTTTGCAGCGTCCCGGTTTGCAGATTTGAAGCAGCCGCGACTGGCGCGATGACCTCGAGTGTCACCTGCCCGAGCAGCTTATCCAACGAATCGCCCACGGTTTTCAGCGCGTCAACGAGGCGCACGTCGCGCCCTTCGGCTGTCAGCAGCATCCTCCCCAACGCGTCCACGCCCTCGAGCACAGTCGTCGTCAGCCTTGGCGACCACGCAAGTTCTCCGTCACGCACCTGCACCAGCGCGTCCTCCAAGCGGTGTGCGAGAATCCCCAGCGGTTGGCAACCGACGGAATAACTCGCCCCTTTGATCGTGTGCATCCCGCGAAAAATCACTTGCAGCGCTTCATCGGGCTGGCTGGGGTTCATCGCTTCTATGCTTTGCGTGACCGCTTCCAGATGCTCCAAGACTTCTGGCGCGAAATACTCCCAGACTTCAGCATTGCTCTGAAAGTAACGCCGCAGTTCAGCCGTCAAATCGCCCTGCACCTCGACGGGCAGTGCGCTCACTGCTCCACCGCGCCTGAACTCGACTTTGCTGCTGCTCAGCAGCTCCTCGAGCAAGTCACCACCGCCCAGCGCCGCCAGCGCCAGACCGACCTCGCCCTCTTGCCCACTGATTTGAATGCGCTCCAAGGCTTCGGTCAGCACAGCCGTGGCTTGCGCGGTGAAATCCAGCGCCAGTTGGCGTTGCTGCGGGTTCAGCGCGTCGGTGGTCTCAAAAATCCGCTCCAGAAGCGCCGATAAACTCGAGATCTCCGGGTGCTGGTAAAGTCCAGCCGAGCCGCGCAAACGATGCGCGGCCATCATCAAGCGCCGCGCGGAACTGTGAATCAGTTGCGGCGCTCGCTCGAGATCGCCAATGGTGTCCCACGCCTCGGCGAGGAACGCGTCCATCAGGTCTGAGTTGAGGGTCGGAGTGGCAATCATCAGTGTGGTCTGCTTTCAAAGTCTAGCCAGCTCAAGCGGGCAACCTGAAGCGCTCCAAGCTGCGCGTCAAGCTTTCAGACAGTCCCCGCAGTTGCTCGGCCGTTGCCTGACCACCGCGTGATTGATTCTCGGTCAACAGCGCGGTCTGCGCGATGCGTTGCACGTCACCGCGCACCGCTTCGACACCCTTGACCTGCTGACCTGCGAGGTGTGAGATTTCTTTGGCTGATTCGGCCGATTCGTCCGCGAGCTGCGCGATGCGCGTCAAACGCTGCGCGGCTTCCTGCGCGACCCGCGTACCCGCGGCCGCCTGATCCGAGCCAGATTGCGCCAGCACGCCCAATTGCGTGATCTCGGTCTGCACATCGCGCACCAGCAAGCTCACTCGAGTCGCCGCCTTGGCAGATTCGTCTGCCAGACCGCGCACGGCTGAGGCCACGGCCGCGAACCGCGCTCCAGCTTCGCCCGCCCCGGCCGCCTCGAGCGACGCACCGAGGGCCAGCATGTTGGTCTGCGAGGCGAAGCGCGAGATGGTACGCACGACTTCGCTGATTTCCGCGCTGCGCTCTGACAAAGATTTCGTACCAGCGGTGATCGCGGTGATCTCGCTGCGGATGCTGGCAAGCTGCGCCACCGCGTCCTGCACAGCCTTCGTGCCCTCGCTCGAGGCGCTTAGAGTCTGCTTAGCGGTTTCAGCGCCGCGCTCGGCGGTGAGTGCCAAGCGCTGGATGCTCAAACTGACCTGCGCGGTCTGGGCTTGCGCGGTGTCGGCAACCTGCGCCTGCGCTTGGGCTTCGCTCAGAATCCCCTGCGAGGTCGCGTTCATGCTGGACGCGCTGGATGACACCTGCTGCGCGGTTTGCTGCACGTCCTTGAGCAAGTAACCAATCTCTTCGGTCATCACGTTGATCGCATCGACGACATTACCCAGCGCATCTTCGGTCACTGCGCCTTTTTGCGTCAAATCGCCCTGCGCGATTCGCATGGCGACATCTAAAAAGCTCGAGACGTTGTGCTGCAACTGAACACCGCGTTGCTGCTCGGCTTGCTGCAACTCCACGAACTCTCTGAGCTGCTGAATCGAGGCGTTCAATGTGCTGCCGACCGTACCGATTTCATCGCGGCCAACCACTTTAACGGTCATCTCCAAGTTGCCGCTGCGAATCTCGCGGGCGCTTTTTTCCAATGCCGCCAAGCGCGTGGTTTGAGAGCGCGTCACAAAGAACACCAATGCACCTGCGATCAGCAGGCTGACGATCAACGCGGCAATCATCTGCACCACGGCTCGGCGCGCCGCCGCGTTCGCCAGATCGCGCTGCACGCTCGAGAACGAATCGTTGACATCGATCAGCGCCTGAAGTTGCGCTCGAGACTCGCCACGCAACTTGATGATACCGTCGGCCAGGCTGACCGGCGGCAAGCGCTTGGTGGATTCCTCGAAGTACGACTGCTCGAGCGATGTGGCCTGCTCGGTCAGCCGGGTCAATTCATCAATCGCTTTTTGCTCGTCGACCAAGAAATCCTGCCGGTCGGTGTCGGTCAGTGTGCGCCTGAACTCTGGGCGCGTGATCGAAGCGTACTGACTCAAGTACAAGTTGACCTGCGCGTTGCCGGTTTCCAAGGCTTGCTGGGCGGACTCGAGCGTTTGGGTGCGCTTTTCGCTTGGCAAATTGGGATCGCGCAGCAATTCAAAGTAACGCTGCGAATCGGCGAAGCTCACCAATCCCTCCTCGAGCGCTTTGGTTGGATTGAGCACCAACTCATAACTTTCAGTCAGGGCGCGTTGCAAACTCTGAATACCGAAGAGTCCCGTGATGAGCACGGCCGCGATACCCAGTGTGAACGCCGCCACGATCAGCAGTTGCTTCCAAATGAAACGCAAGTTATCCAGCGGCCCAGCGACAGCGACACCACCAAAGGTGAGTGTTCGGGTGTTCGAGTCTGGGCGCTCGAGACTCGAGGCGCGGCTTTTAAAAAGCGGCCTGCGTTTAACTTCGCTCATCTCGGCTCCTTTCATACGGGCAACTTGAAGCGCTCGAGGTTGAGTGACAACGCTTGCGCCAGCGAACGCAGTTGCTCGGCTGATTCCTGACCGCTCTGGCTCTGGGTTTGCGTTGCCTGCGCGGTTTCGGCAATCGTCTGCACGGCTTGCGACACGCTTCGCACTCGAGCCACTTGACTGCGCGTAATCGTTGAGATTTCTTGAGCGAACGCAGCCGATTTCTCCGCTAAGCTCGAGATCTGCTCCAAACGCTCGCCCGCTTGCGAAGCGATTTTAAAGCCCTGCTCCACCTCTTTGGTTCCGTCCTCAATGCCGATCACCAAACCTTGAATCTCGGTTTGAATACCCTTGATCAGTCCGGCCACGCGACCCGTGGCTTTGGCTGAGTCCTCAGCCAGTTTACGCACTTCGTCTGCGACGATGGCGAAACGCGCACCGGCTTCGCCCGCACCAGAAGCCTCAATCGCGGCGTTCAAAGACAGCAAGTTCGTCTGCGCCGCGATGCCGGAAATCGTATCGACGATTTCTCCGATCTCCAATGAGCGGTCAGACAGGGACTTGACGCCTTTAGAGATGTTGCTGACCTCGCGGCGAATCGCGTTCATGCCCGTCAAGGTTTCCTGCACCGCAAGTCGGCCCTGCACGGATGCCTCGAGCGCCTGCGTTGCCGTGAGTGAGGAATCCAAGGCACTCTGGGACATCTCTTCAATCTGCTTTGACACCTCGAGAATATCGCTCTCGGTCTGCACAGCGATGCTGGCTTGCGATCTCGCGCCTTCCACGATGTTGCGGCTGGCATCGGTCAGCGCCAGCGCTCCAGAGTTGACCGACGCGGTGGTGGTCTGTACGTCTTTGAGCAGGAATCCGACCTCTTCGGTCATCAGGTTAATCGCGTCTACGACGTTACCCAAGACATCCTCGGAGACTTTTCCTTTTTGGGTCAAGTCACCACCGCTGATCTGCATGGCGATGTCCAAAAAATCGCCGATGTTCTTTTGCAGTTGTTGACCCTTGACGCGCTCCTCGTCTTGCTTTGAGAAGAATCCACGCAACTGCCCAATCGAGCTGTTGAACGCCGTTCCGAGCTGACCGATCTCGTCGCTCGAGCGCACGGGCATCGTCTGCTCCAAATCGCCCGAACCGAGCTTTTGCGCCACGCTCGCCATTTCCGACAGCGGGCGCGTGATGCTGCGAATGTTGATGAAAACGGCGATTCCGGCCAATGCCAGCAGCGCCAGCAAACCCAGCAACTCGAGCCGCTGAACGTTTTGCAAATTACTGACGCGGCGATCCAACAACTCGACGAGTTTACCCAGCGAACTGTCGAACACCCCCGTGTAGGTGCTGACCAGCCGACTGAGTGCGCTGAAATACGCGTCGACCGGGTAGAGCGGTTGAAAGCGATCCACCAGCACGTCCTGCACCGAGGCGGTCAGCGTCGTCTCCGCCGCCGCCTGAAAGCCGACCACTAGGTCGTAGAGAGGTTTCAGCTCAGGATTGGCGTTGAACGCGTCACGCATCGCGAGGGTTGTCGCTTGCGTCTGTTCCTTGGCGATGCTCAGCAGCGCGGTGATCTGGTCACGCTCCTGCGGCGTTTGCTTGTTGGTGAGTAAAACGCCAGAACCCAACCCGCGCAGCTCACCGATGTCATTGATGACTTTCGGGAAGCGCTGCGTCGTCAAATCCATCAGGTAATACGTGTCGAGCGCAGGATCGAGGATCAAGCCAGAGTTGTTGGTCACGGTTCGCAGCAATCCAAACAATCGCTGCTCAATCAAGACGTTGTGCGCCGCAAAATTCTCAGCCGCCGTGCGCGTCACGACGTTGCCTTCGACATTCGCCCAACCGTCGCGCAAAGCCTTGTACTCGGTGGCGCTTTTGAAAACCCCACCAAGTTGACGGTCGAGCTGATCGAGCTTGGCGAACTCCGCGTTGACGGACTCGACGACTTTTTGGCGCTGCTGAATCGACTTTGCGTCACCAAGGCGCTGCAAGTTGGTCAAGCTACGGTGCAACACGATTTTTCCCAGCAATTGCCCGATTTCTTTAACGTACCTCGCGCCATCGCGCTCACGAATCGCCGTGTTGATGCTGGCCTGCTGCTGGTTGAACAGCACGACCACCACCGCCACCAGCGGGATCAGCAACACTAAAGCAATCGCCAGCAAGCGCTGCGCGACACTCAAACCGCGTCGCATCGCGCCCGCGTTCAGCGCCTGATCCCGCGAACGATCCTTGCCTAAAAGCGGTGATTTCGGTTTCTGATTCGCTGCATCCATACCTGTTCTCCTCGTTTCAAACGTTTACTCGAGCCGCTGTTACTTTTGCTTTCAGGCAACAACCCGCACCACACCAAAAGATTTAGACAGCGCCATCATCAATTTCTCTACGTCCAGCACCAGCACTGGCTCACCGGCGTGCATGAACACGCCGATACTCAACTCCCGCATCTGATTCAATTCTGCCGGGACGGGTTTGAGGCCGCCGCGCTCGAGCGGATTGAAGCCGATCACTTCGGTCACGCCAAACGCCAGCTCGCGGCCCTCGAACTCCATTTGCACGGCCAACTCAGCCTCGAGCGGTGCTGTTTCTGTGCCGAGCAGCGGCGCAGTTTCAATGCCGAGCAGCGGCGCAGTGTCCATGCCGAGCAGCGGCTCGAGGCTCACCAAGGGCAGCACGTTGCTGCGTACTGGAAACAAGCCGCGCAGAATCGCGGGGGCTTTGGGGACTGGCCGCAGATTGGTGACGGTGTGCACTTGGCGCGTGTACTCGCCGGGCAGCGCAAACAATTGCGTTCCGAGGCGAAACAGGCAGGCTCGAGGGCTGGTTTTCAAGGCGTGTCCTTTGGTTAGATTTACTTGGTGACGAGTTGGGCTACGGTCTGGATCAGGGCTGCTGGGGTGTAGGGTTTGGGCAGGTAAGCGGCAGCACCTTGGCGCTTGCCCCATTCGATGTCGCTGGGTTCTTGTTTGCTGCTGACGATGCAGACGGGAATACTGGCCGTGGCCGGGTCGCGCCTGAGCTTGCGAAGGATTTCATAACCATTGCGGTTGGGCATGACGACATCCATCAGGATCAAATCCGGGTTTTCGCGCTGCGCGACTTCTTCGACGCCATCACCGTTGACGCACAGCACAACGTTGTGGTTTGCATTCCCAAGGATTGAAGCGACGAGTTTGAGGTCTGCGAGCGAATCGTCTACTGCGATGATCTTAGCCATGCCTGTGTGCTCCTCACGCGATTGGTTGTTGTTCGTGAAACCTGACGCAAGGGTAGCACCCCTTGCGATGACCTTGAGGGTATTTTGAACACGCGCAGCAGCCGCGCTTCGCGCCAGCATCGGTGCAGGTCGGTCATGCGCTTGGGTCTGGCTCGAGGAGCGATGGCCAGAGGCGTGACCCTCGAGCGTCCAGAGTTTCAAGTTCTGACCGTTGATTTTCACAGCGCTTTGGAGCGCAGCCTCAGCACGCTTTTGAAAGGCTTGAAAGAGTGAAGAAACACCCGCTCGAGCAATCCCAGAATCGTCACCGTCCTGACACCACACCTGAGCGCTCGAGACCTAGAATGACGCATGTTTACAGCGCGGGTGATGCTGGCGGTGCTGATGCTGATTCAAGGCGCAGCGTCAGCGTCATCACTCGAGGGCGCGGATCTGACCCTCTCGGGCGCTGAAGCGCGGCTCGGTTGGGGCGGCGGGTACTCGAGCGGTGCTTGGTCGTTGCTGCACTTGCGGGTCACGGGCGGCGACGCGTACAGATTAGAGCTGAGCACGCAAACGGGCACGCTGCGCTCTGGCTTGCAACCACTCACAGCCCAGCTCGAGGTCAGCGCTGGAGCGGGCGTGCGCGAGCAGCGCCTGTGGCTGCCGCTGTTCACCAAGCGACCCGTGAAACTGACCCTGAGCAGCAGCAGCGGTGTGAAGAGTGCGACCATCCAGCCTTTGGGTGAAAATGCAATTCTCAATGAACCAATGGATTCGCCAGCCGCGTACCTCGCCCAGCCCCGCGTCATCGGTAGCCTCGAGCCGCAGAGCGCTTTGATTGCACTGGCCGGCGGGGCGGTGCTGACCAATGCGAACGGTTTAGAGCGCTTGCCGAGTGGGCCGCTCGGCTTGGGTGAGCTGCGCCGCACCGCGCCGCAATCGCCAGCGGTCACGCTCGATTTAGAGCGCATTGCCTCGAGCCTCGCACGGGTCGCACAGCCACCGCCGCGCTCATCCGAGGGGCTGGCGTGGTGGTGCGCCGCCGCGTTCGTAGTCGCGCTCGGCACGTACAGCGCCCGCAGGCTCGAGGGGCGCGTCGCCGTTTGGGGGGCTGGATTGATGCTGACGATTGGCGTGGTGGGCTGGGCAGCGCTGCAAGCCCGTGGCACGGCATCAGCCAGCGCGAATGCCGAGCAAACCGTGCTGATCGGCGCGGGCGGCTGGGGTGTACAGGTGCGAGTCACCAGCGTCTTCAACGCCACACCTGCTGCGCTGGAGTTACCCAGCGGCGTGCAACTGCTCAGCCTGACGGGCACGCGTTACAGCCAAACCGCGACGCTTTTCCAAGCGGGCGCATGGCAAAGCGTGTCGTACTGGTCAGCCCCGACCGCCGCTCGAGTGCCACTGCGGGTGAAAAGCAGCAGCCTAGAAAACACTGGCACTGAACCCCTGACCGATGTCTACGTCGTCGGCACGGGCCCGCTCGAGCCGATGGGCGCGACCACCAAACGCTCGCTCAACACCAGCAGCGGCTCGAGGATCGAGAACGGATTCTCGAGTGACGGCTCCTCCAGCTACGGGTTGTTGATCCGCTCTTTACCACCGGGTAGCGCTTTGGCGCGGCGCGGTCAAACGCTGGTGATCGCCTTACCAGAGCGAATCGCCTCGCCAAAACAGGAGGTGGGGCGATGAAGCTCTCAATGAACCTGCAACGCGCACTTTTGAGCGAGACCGCTTATCAACTCGTGATGATCGCCGCGCTGCTCGAGTTGCTGCTACTTGGGGCGCTGATGCCGCGCACGCCCGACGGCGGTGCACCCGTTGGCTTCGCGGCTGTCGCAGGCTTGCGGCTGATGACCTTGCTGGCGCTGGCTGGCTGGCTGGCCACGCAGCGCCAGATTTCCCAGCCGCTCGAGGCGATGGGCGCGTTGTGCATCTGGGGAGCGATGCTCGCCCCGCCAGAACTCTGGGCGGCGGCGCTGGAACTCAGAAACGGTCTGCCCGTGACGCTGGTCTCGAGCATCGCGCTCAGCCTCGGTTTTTACGCGGCGCTGCATTTGCGACCCGTGATCGGCTGGGGTTACTTCACCCTGATTTTCTCAGCACTCTTCGTGCAACACTGGCAACTCGAGCCGCCGGGTCTGGCACTGAGCGCGGTGATCGCCCTCGGCGCTGGGTTGTGGCTGCTCACTTTTTGCAAAAGCCACCTTGACAAAGGAGCACCCGCGTGACAAAACGCTTGACCCCCACATTCCCCCAAGGCTGGGCGCACCCGCGCCTGTGGCTGCACCGCAGTCTGCACAGTCGGCGCGTGCTGCAATACCGCGCTCGAGTCACACTGATTGCGTTGGTTGTCTTGCTGATCGCGGTGATCGCCTTGAAGCTCAGCCCAGTGTGGCTGCTGCTCGCACTGGTGGCGGCTGCACTACCGACCCCAATCAAACCAGCCGCTAGTCTGCGCGAACTCGAGGTGACGAACGGCGCGTACACGACCGCGCTGGTCGCTCCAACTGACGAATTCGGCTTTCAAACGCGTTTGGAATCTCAAGCGCTGGCGCAGCAAAAACAAGCCGACCTGCCCGCGTATCCGTGGCTCGAGGGCGGAATAGCCGCCGCCTTGTGTAGCCTGCTGCTGGTTTTCCCGCCGCAGTCAAACGCCGACCGTGCAGCCGCACGCGAAATCAGCAACCCAGCTTTGACGCGAGGCACAGACCCCAACACCTCAGACGCAGCCTCGAGCAGCGATGCGCCGCCCGTGCTCGATGCCCCGAGCCGCAACACGGCCGCACCAACAGGCAGCGGTGACGCCAAGCCCGGTCAGGCCGCCAGTGGCGGTTCAATCGGTGAACCGAACGTCGGTGATCTCAAACCCGGTGGGGGCAACGCCAGCGAAGACCCGGCCGCGATCAGCCGCGAATTCATGAACGCTCTGGAGCGCGGCGCAGTGCGCGATGCGGGCAGCAACGATCCGCAAACCGGCAAACCCAACCAGCCCCAAGTTCAAGACAACGACGCCAAAGCCGCCCAGCAAGGCAGCGCGAACGGCGATCAATCCGGCTCACAGAGCGGCAACGGTTCGCAAGGCTCCAATCAAAACAAACCCAGTCAGAACGGTTCAGGTCAAAACGGTTCAGGTCAAAACAAGCCCAACCAAGGCGGGCAGGGCAACCAGCCCCAGCAACAGAACCCCAACTCGAGCGGCGGCAATCAAAGCGGTCAGCAGGGCAACCAGCCGTCAAACTCGAGCAACGGCAACGGCACTCAGAACGGCACGCGCCCCGGTCAATCCGGCCAGCGCAACGGGCGCGGCAACACCCCCAACCCAGACGATGGGCAAAGCGGCAACGGTCAGGGCAGCAACCGCAACAACAGCAACCAAACCACGCCCGCTCGAGGGGCACGCGGCGCTAGCGACCCGCAGGCGGCGCAGCGCCCGGACGCGCAATCGGGCAAGCTCGAGTACCTGCCGGGTACGGTGCGCGGCACGCAGGTTCGCAGCGGAGCATTGCAACTGCCCGGCGATCCTCGAGCGCCGCTGACGGGTACGCCCGGCACGCCCGCGTATAAGCGAGCGGCTGAGGGCGCGGTGCTCGATCCAAAGCTGCCGCTGGAGTATCAGGAGTTGTTGAAGAATTATTACCGCTGATGCGGGGGCAACTCGAGTCTCGAGCGGTAATTGAAAACGCCGCCCAGCTCAAGTGGGCGGCACAGATTGAGGAGCGCTTACTTCGCGGCTGGGAAGTTCTCTTTGACCCACATCGGACGGAAGCTGAACACACCCGTGTCGTTCGGGTTGACAACCACCTCGACCGCGTGAACCCGCCCAGCCGCGCCCATGACCTCGAGCCGCGTGACGTTCTCGAGCAAAGCGCCTTTGGCATCCACGAGCGGTTGGTCAATCACCAGCACGTGCGAATCGCCATGCACCAAGAGCACGGGCTTGGCGAACGCCGCCGATTCACTGCTGAGCGCCGCAAGGGTCTTGGTAAAGCCGGACTTGGCATAGGCGTTGTCACCCGCATTGCCCGGCAAGCTATAAACGGCGGTCGAGGTGAAGAACATATCGGCTTGGAACCCAAACACGACCGCCGCATTGCCCGCCGCTTTGGCCTTCGCAAACGTGTCCTTGATCCAAGCGACGTTCGCGGTGTCGCGGGCGAAGAACTCGCCGACCGACTCCAAATTGCGCTCGAAGCCGTTGTTGGAACCGATCACGTGCAAGGTTGCGAACATCACGTTGTTCATCGTCCAGCGCGTGTTCTCGACCATCTGCTTGAATTCCGAGACATCGGCTTGACGCTCCAAGGTCATTGGGTTCTTGCCTAGGCTTTTATTGCTGGCAAAGAAGCTCTTGCGAACGAAATCCAAGCGCTCCAGAGGGTTAAACTTCCCGGCCGCATCGCGGTGGCAATCCGTCCACTCGTTATCGCCCGGCGTGAAGATCAGCGGCTGCTCGAGCGAATTGAAGTAATCCCTGATCTTCAGGATGTTCTCGTCACTGCACACGCTCGAGCCGCTTTTGATGTCGCCGATGAAGACGCTAAAAGCCGGTTTCTTGGTGTTGATGGCTGCGAGCAGCCGCTCAAAAGCTGGGTAATCGGCAGGCAGGCTGTACGGCATATCGCCAAAAGCCATGAAGCTGAACGGTGCGCTGGCGGACTGCGCCAGCGTCTCACGAGCGCTGAACGCACCGAGCGTTGCCACGCCAATCAGACCGACGGCGGTGATGACCAAACGACGAATACTCATACTGAACCCCCTGAGTGGATACTCGAGGTCAGTTTTAATCTCGCAATGTCAGGACTGAGCAAGACGCTGGTGTCGCTCGAGGTGCTGTCCGCTCAATGGAGAATTAACACAATTACGAATGTGTTAATACGTGTCGTCTTCGCTCTCGAATAACAAGCTCGGGTCATGATGTAAGCCAAAGATTTCGAGAATTTGTGTTCGAGATACGTCTGGGCTGTCACGTGATAGCAGATAAGCTGAACGCTGCCTCACCCCGGGGGGAACGATTAGCACAAAGTGTACACATTCGGGCAATCTGTTAAATGCAGTATTGATCGCCGACCTTTCAGGTTTGATCCACGTCGCAACCCACGCTCCTTGTAGGACATCGCACGGATTGTTGTTCTCAAACTTATGCGCGATATTAGCGAAAAAGTTGTCTGGGTCGGTGCGCGGTGCGTGGACAAGACCCGACGCACTTGCAACGATCTCTTCAAGGTGGGCACTTAGATCTCCGTGACGCAGTTTGACTTCGAGTAAAAATCTTTTCTCGTGAAATGACGGGATGTCAAGCTCCCAATCAATGTCATGAGCACTGCTGCCTCCTGATGATTTCCCAGTCACATTCGGCGTCACCCCTACATCGCTTTGCAAGCAAAGGATCGGGGCTAGCTCCTCGAGCATGCTTTGGTGTTGCGATGATTCCCAGAGTCGAGTGTTCCAGTGTCGAAAATCATGGGTTGTCATCCTCTCGTATGCACATACGAGGGCATCTAGCAGGCGCTCAACTTCTGGGAATGTGTGAGCGCCAATAGCAAGTGTTTCTCGAGCCGGATTTCCGAAGTCATATCGCCAGATACCTGTAAGTACGTCATGAAACGCGGGAAGAAGAGGTGCATTATGGGGCAGGGAGTGGAGAATGACCTGTAAGTCACTCTGCGAAACATTTGACCGAATCGCTTGTGAAATTAGTTCAGAGCCAAGTGTAGACCACGCACGAGCAAGTAAGGGATCAACTCTCGTTATCATTGGGCAATCTTAAATCGACTACTTGACTGCTGAGCTACATCGGCGATGCTAAAGGTCAATCTCTCGAGCGTCAACGCAACGCTTCAAGTACCGCTTTGGGGTTCTTGGACGCAACTCTAAGCAGTGACCGCGCCGCGCCCGTGGGACGCGTTCTCCCTTGCTCCCAACTTTCTACAGTGCGTTCAGACACCCCAATGAGCGCTGCGAACTGCGGACGGTTGACCTTGAGGGATTTTCGCACCTCGAGCGGATTGACCATCACGGTAACGCGTGCGGGTTGCAACTCACCACGATTGAAGGCTGCAAATTCGGTGAGCATTTCATCAAAGGCTGCGTCCCAATCAATCTCTTTTACTTTTTTTGTAGCCACGTTTTCACCTCTTTGGAGAGCGAAACGATTTGCTGATGGGTCAAATCGCTTTTTTTAGATTTCGGATAGACGTACATGCACAGCACCTGATCTCGAGCTTGCGACCATGCGTAAATGACTCTCAACCCACCCCGCTTGCCGCTTGCCGCCGAACTCCAACGCAATTTTCGTTGACCACCGCCGCCCGCAATGAGTGCGCCAGCTTTCGGGTTTTCGATCAGCGCGTCAAACAGCTTGAAGCGCTCTTCATCGGTGAGCAGATGGTCAATTAATTTTTTGAACACCGCGAATTCTTCGATAACCACGCTGAACCCCTGCCAAATCTACGCTAGCCGCGTAGTCATGTCAATGGATTTGCTGATGCCAATTTTTCGCAAACTACCCTCTGGTTTCAGCGAACCCCGCTCGAAAATGTTCAAACCTTGGGCATCAGTTTGTCACGCCCAAGGTTTGAACCCGTGCGCGGTTCGTTGCCTTGTGTTTACGAAGTTAGCTGTGTTTGTCGCTCGAGCGAAATAAAGCCCCCATCATGGACGAGGGCAATCTGGAGCCGATGGTCAGATTTGAACTGACGACCTGCCGATTACGAAAAGCCAATTGAGGGGACTGCTAGAAACTGACTCGTCACGAAAGCCCCGTACAGTACGCTTCTTTCTCATATAGATAAACTAAACGCGACGGCTCGAGACTACTTAAAACTGATCCTATAGCAGACGTTTAAGCAGACGGGTTTTCTAATTTTCGGGCTTCCCGTTTCTTTTTTTGAAAAGAGCGCTGTTTACAGTTGTTACCGCAAAAACGGCGGTCTGTGTGCCCTTGCCTACCGCCAACCGCAAACAAATTTCCGCATTCCTCACATACATTGACTTTGGTGTTTCCAGCAACCGCCTGAGCAAACTGAATCCACAAAACAGTCAGAAAGCTATTCGAGACAAAATTTAGGGTAAATCCGTGCCCGCTGTCCTCGACTTGGGGAGTAAGGCTGTGCCACCGATCTTGCGGCCTTGAGAGGTTCTGGGTAATCGCGTCAGCCAAACAAAAACGCGCTCGCTCTTCTGCCTCAAGTACCGAATATTCTAAATCGGGTTGCTGCAAATAGATTTGTCGCCTTGCACGAATCCCGGTGTAGACAAAAATATTAGAGTTACCAGAGTATTTGACACGTTGCTCGAGGAATGCAGAATCGCCCTCGTGAATACCCGGTTTATCAATTGCTTTCCAAAGCTGCACGTAGTCGTGCATCAGGTCGATTTCTCTAACCCATCCACTTAAAGAATCGCTGTAATCCCATCGCAGCATACCGATGGGTTCCGTTGAGTCACTATCAAAAGTTTCTAAAAGTCCCAGAGAACCGTAAGCGCTCGCAAAAGCAAGGATAGCCGATGGCGAGGACTCGAGCATTGCAAATTCCAAAAACAGTTCTGGCTTTTTGAGGGCGTCATACGTGCTGAATTGATTATCTGGGGAACCTCGATTTACTAAAAAAAGGTCATTTTGACCTGATTCACGGTGTGGACGCTCGAGCCATTCGTAAGTTCCCCTTTGCCCATCTGCCCGAATTACTTGCGTCGTGGTCTTGGCCATAACCCAAATATAACTTATTTCGGTTATGATTTCAGACGGAAACGAACGATGCTTCACCCATAGCGCCCAAAGCAGTTGAGAAGCACTCAACGGGGTGTTGAGGAGTGAACAATGCCAGACAGCCAGAAGTTAACAGTCAACGTCCTTGAAGCAGCAGCTTTGACAGGACTCGGGCGCGACCGCGTGAGGCAACTTGTCAGAGATGGAGCGCTACCAAACATTGGTGCTCATATGCGGCCACGCATCCCTCGCGCTGCGCTGGAACGCTTCGTTAACGGGGAACAAAAATGAAGCCACGCACTGCAAATGCGTGGCCCTCGAGCGATCTAACGAGCATTCTACACGCAGCACTGACCGCGATCCCGTGCGCGGTATTGCTGACGGTACTGGGAAGCTACGCGCTAACCTTGCTGGCACTGCGACCGCTCGAGATGCTGTGCGCCGCTGTGATCGTCTGGCGCTCGAGGGGCGGTGGTGTGTGATGCTCCGTCCTACACCTACTCTTGAAATGATCGAGGTTGACTGCCCGCGCTGTAATTTCCCGTGGTTAGTTTCACAGCGAAACGAGCAGAATTACCACTGCGGATTTTGCGGCACACTGACCAGTGACGAAACAAGCGCAATCGCTGATTACCTGTGCAGGCGTGAAATCCTCGAATCTGAGTACCCTGAAATGCTCGAGATGCGGTTAGGCGGTGGTGCGTGATGCCACAGCGCAAACCGACTGCTCGAGACGCAACCAGCAAACCACGCGCTCGAGACTTGACGCCGATCAGCAGTGCCGCGCCGATTCGCTGGGATGACCTGCAAAGCGCGACGCTCGAGACCGGCACTGACCAGCCGCTCGGTTTCGACGCGATTTCAAAGCCGGGCAAGAAACGCGGTGAGGGCTGATGTCACGCGACACGCTAGACCGTGCGATCGAAGCGCTAGACCTGCCCGCGTTGATTGCTGACCTGTACCCCTCGAGCGGCGCTCGAGCAGGGCATCCGGGCGGCGTGAAAGGCGTCTGGCGCGGAGATAAGACAGCCAGTGTCAGCCTATCCAACATCGGCGGCCGCTGGCTGTGGAATGACCTCGCCACCGGGCAAGGCGGAAACGCTTATCAGTTCTTTACCGAGGTGCTGGATTACAGCCCAGCGCAGGCGGCCGACGAATTGAAACGCCGCGCTGGACTGAGCGACGATGCGGTATTGCCCGTGCGGGCTGTCAGCGCCGCTCGAGGAACACCAGCACCGACACCCGCGAAAGTCTACGCGCCGCTCTCAGACCAGCAGCTCGGCGCGATTCAACGCAACCTCGAGCCGATCAAAGCGAACTCGAGCGCAGCGCGTGACCTCGAGCGGCGCGGGTTGCCACTGACGGACTACTGGCAGTTGAAAGGCAGCAAAGGGAACGCAAAGGCGAGCGCAGTGGTGATCCCGATTCGCAATCACGAAGGGGCGATCATGAATTACAAAGTTCGCAATCCCGATCCGCTCGGGGATGCGCCGCGCTACACGTACCTCGCCAGTGGTCAAAGTGCGCTCCCAGATCAGCAAGTGGACAACGGCGGCGCGGTGCTGATAATCGAGGGTGAGCTAAACGCAGCGCGGGCAAGGATGGCGCTCGAGAACATCGGTTTAACCTTCGCAGTGCAAGGCGTCGCGGGCGTAAGCAACCACCCAGACCTGAGCCGCGTCGCGGAGCGTGAGGTGTTCGTTTACGCCGATGGTGACGCGCCGGGCGTCAAGGCGGCTCGAGCGTGGTCACACACGGCATTGCAGGCGGGCGCGACCGTTGCTCGAGTGTTGCGACCGCTCGAGGGTGAGCGAGATTTTTGCGACCTCACGCACGACGCGCTCGAGACTTGGATCAATGAGGCGATCAGCAGCGCAGTAACGGTCACGCTCGAGGATGCACTGACCGATGATGCGAGCTTGCCCGATGAATTCACAGTGTTGGACAGCGAAGCACCCGCAGAGCTTGACGACGCCGCGCTCTACGGACTGGCGGGTGATGTCGTGCGACTGATTGCACCGCAGACCGAAGCGCACCCGGCAAGCTTGCTATTTTCGTTTTTCGTCGCGGTCGGTATCGCGCTTGGCAACGGCGTCGCATGGAAAATTGGCGGCGTACCGCACAGCCTCAGATTATTTTTAGTCCTCATCGGCGTCAGCGGCAAAGGGCGCAAAGGCACATCGTGGGGCGTGATTCGCGGTGTACTCGAGACCGCGCTAGGTGCTGATTTTTACAAAGATCATGTGACCACCGGGCTAAGCAGCGGTGAGGGTTTAATCGCCGCTGTGCGCGATCCTGTCACAAAGATGGTTAAAGGCAAAGGCGACACACCCGAGGAAACGACGATAGACGAAGGTGTGAAAGACAAGCGCTTAATCGTCCTTGAAAGCGAGTTCGGGCGCACGTTGAAAGTCATGCAGCGCGAGGGCAGCACGTTGTCAGCGGTGATTCGTCAAGCGTGGGAAATCGGCGCGAACGATGCGCTGAACGTGCTGACCAAAGTTCGCACGACCGCGACGGGCGCTCACGTCGGCATCGTCGGGCATTGCACGCGAGATGAATTACTGCGTTATCTCGAGGATACGGAGACCGCAAACGGCTTTGCGAACCGCTTTTTATGGGTCGGAACGCGGCGCGTGCGCGAATTACCGTTCGGTGGCAACCCCGATGCATTGGCGATGGGTCGCTTGGGTGAGCGTCTGCGCGACGCGCTGCAATGGGTCGCGCAGACAGACGGCGTGCTGACGTGGCACACTGACACCCGTCCATTGTGGGCAGCGATTTACGGCGAACTCAGCGAAGGCTCGAGCGGTCTGACGGGCGCGGTCACGAGCCGCGCTGAAAGTTACGTGATGCGTCTCGCAGGGCTGTACGCGGTGTTGGACAAATCGCTCGAGGTGCGCCCGGAGCATTTGCAGGCGAGCATGGCGGCGTGGCAATACTGCGCCGATTCTGTGGCGGGCATCTTTGGGCGGCGCACGGGCGATGTGATTGCTGATGCGATCCTCGAGCAGTTGAGAATCAGTAAGCGACTGACGAGAACGCAGGTCTCGGAGATTTTCAAGAAGAATCAATCCGCTGGCGCGATTGACCGCGCTGTGCAATTGCTGTTGCGTGATGGCAAGGTTCGCACGGTCAAGGGCGAGCGCAAAAACGGCGGGCGAGCGCCACAATACCTCGAGCTAGTGGCGGTGCAGCGTGGCTAATCTACTCGAGCGATTCAAACAACTAATGCCCGTTGCTACCACCCAGAACGAATTACACGAAATTGACGAAAGAACCGTTAGGCACGAAGTCGCGCAATTGAACGCGGTTACGAAAGAAGGGTCAGCGATGCTCGAGCCGATCAGCGGCAATCGTTCTTTCGTAAACCCGCAAAGCACGCCCGTACCGTCTGACACAGTTCTTTCGTGTAATTCGTCTATTTCGTCACGGGTAGTAGTCACGCCCGATCAGCCACGACCCGCACCGATCCCGACCAGACCAACAGCACCGACCAGCGCCGCACTCGAGCCTTTACCGCTCGAGCTACGCACCCTCGTGCGGGCTGCTGGCGCTGGCACACTCCCCAAAGGTGCGGTGAGTCTCGAGGGTGGCATCACTTACGACCTCGAGCGCTACGTGCTGGCATTCGCAGCGCAGTACCTGACCGGCGATCAGACGCACGCACTCCTCGAGCTACGCAATTGTCTACGGGCATGGCAGGTCATCACGCGAAAGGCGATCAGCGCATGAGCCAAGTCAAAGCCGATCTGGTAAACGATATTGAGGACATGGGCTTCACCGTCATCACAACGCAGCAAAGCTCGAGCCGCTGGGAGTGCGCTGTCGTCTTGGAGACGAAGCCCCCGCAGATCATCTCAACCTCGATGGGCTGCACTGAACTCGAGGCGATCCAAGCGGCTCACCTTTTATTCTGGCCCGATGGCAGAGAAGCGCACGAACTCGAGGTTCGGGCGTTGCTCGAGGGGATGGGGACATGACCACAAGTGCCAACACGGTCTTCAGTAGCTTTGCTTACGGCGACACGCTCGAGGTGCAAGCCCTGCTGTACGCCCGTCACCGCGTCGCGTGCGAAGTGCGAATCGATGGGGACGGCGCTTGGAATCTCGAGTTCAAAGTCGATCAGCAAACCGATTCATGGCCCGACGTTGAAACAGTGCTGAGCATCGTGCGCGATGAACTCCCAGAGATGCAGCGCGGGACGTGGCACACCGCCTTCTCGAGTGATGGCAAGGTGTGATGGCAAGGTGCGAGAAGAGCAAGCGCTGTGAGCCGCTTGTGGTGCGTGGACGTGAATCTATTGCTGGCAAGGTCGGAGTTTGCCACTGGTGAACACTATGCCTGGTGATTACACGTATCGCTGCAAAGGCACGCCATGGGGTTGCCCCTGTTTTGTGGACTCGAGTCCTCTCAAGCCGCTCGGCTCTGCTCGAACTCGGCTGGACTCAAAAAGTCTAAGCTCGAGTGTAACCGTTGCCGATTATAGAACACCTCCATCCACTCAAAAACCATTGCTTGCGTCTCGAGTTTCGCTCCGCGTGATTTACGCAGGTCAAGCTCGAGTTTCAGTGTCGAGAAAAAGCTTTCACAAGGCGAGTTGTCCCAGCAATCCCCCTTTCTGGACATGCTTTGCACCACCTCGAGCCTCGCAAGTGTTTGCCTGAACTCGAGGCTCGCATATTGCATGCCTTGATCGCTGTGAAACACCAAGCCCTCACTGGGTTTACGCAACTGGCACGCCATATCAAACGCACTCACCACGAGGCTGCTCTCCAAACTCGAGGAGAACGCCCAGCCGACAACCCGTCTCGAGAATACGTCCAGCACGACTGCGAGATATAACCAGCCTTCTGAAGTGGATAGATATGTGATGTCTGAAAGCCACTTCTGATCAGGTTCACTGGCTGTGAAGTCACGCTCGAGCAGGTTCACACTTCGTGGCTCGCTGTGCTTACTGTCCGTGGTGGACACACGTGACTTGCGATGCGATTTACCGCACAGCTCAGCGGTTCGCATTAACCTTGCCACGCGATGCTTGGAGACTCGAGATCCGGAGCGTCGCAAGGCAGCCGTGACCCTTGGACTGCCATACGACCCTCGGGAGGCGCTGTGAACGCTTTTGATTTCCTCGAGCAGCACCGCATTCAGCGTGGCTCGAGGCGACACTAAACGTTTCAGCCACGCGTAGAAGCCGCTTTTGCTGACTCTAAGAACGCGCAGCATAATAGCGACCTCGAACAAAGCGCTATGATCGCGGATAAAAGCGAATCTCACTGGTTTTCCTTGGCGAAGAATTTCGTGGCTGCTTTTAAAATTTCACGCTCTTGACGGACAATCTCGAGTTCGCGTTTCAAGCGACGCACTTCTTGTTCGAGGCTTTGCTGCGTGGTCAGCCCAGTCAAGGGTGAGATGGTCTGCGCTGCGTTTGGGGTGCGGTGATGCTGCTTGACCCATTTGCAGAGGGTACTCAATCCCACACCGAGTTCGTCAGCAACAACGCGTCGGGACTTACCGCTGGTGAGGGCGAGCTGAACAGATTGGGTTCTGAAATCAGCGGGGTATTCCTGCGTGCGTTTCTTGATGGGCATGATCGCTCCTGATTCTGACTCGGAGCGACTCGAGTTGCATCAAGTCCACTTATTCGTGGGAATCCCACCTCCCAGTCCAGTGAGCCAAGATCACGCAGGGTCTTGCATAGTGACTCGAGGGTGAACAGATCCGGTGCGGTTAGCTCTACGGTGTACTCGGGTTGATTCATGCGTTGACCTGACCTTTCAACTTATGCGCGATGCGCTCCAGAACGAATGCCGATGCTGGCAAGGTGCAAGACCAGTCGTGCGTCTCGAGCTTGACCAGTGCGTGCGATCCTTTTCTCTCGATGGTCACACTGACCCGCTCACCGTCTTGGCTAAGGAAGGTGGGGGGCTGACGCCCCCCTGAGTGAACAGGCTTCACGCGGCGCGACGCTCGCGGGCATCCTTGAGCCGCGCCTTCCATGCTCGGGCCTCGTGTTCGGTGATCGGCTGACGGGTGGTGCAGTCCTCGCGGTGGTAGGTGATCGTGCGGCGTGACGGGTGTTCGTTGGTCATCTCGAGTTTGTACCAATCGCCGCCGTGACCGTGCGTGACCAGTACGCGGCGTGTGATGTAGCCGTTCTCGAGTTTGCCGCCGAAGGTCATTTCTTGCGTGAGGGCTGTGATGCTATTGTTCATGGGACTCCTGACAACTTGGGATTCTCGAGACCGTCTCTTTTCTAGGGACGGCGGTCTTGAGTGCATTTATATTACTTCTTTAGACTGCATATGTCAACTATAGACAGCACGTAGTCTGTAGTGATACTATTCTGCTTAGAGCGGAATGCTCGAGAATAGAGAGGTGGTCAAAGTGAAATGGAAACTCAGGCAATACCTCGAAGCACACGGCAAGACACCGTATGCGCTGTGGAAAGCGTCAGGACTCTCGAGAACCGCTGTCTACGACATCTGTAATGACAAGCAAGACGGGTTACGGTTTGAAGCGATGGGGAAAATAGTCAGCACACTCGAGAAACTGACCGGCCAGACCGTGACACCAAACGACTTGCTCGAGGTGGTGCGCGATGGCTGACGCAACAAACGACGCAGTGAAACGCGGCAAAAACAAGGCTCGAGGCAACAGCACCGGAACGATCTACCAGCACCGCGACGGGAAACGGTGGTGCTGGCAAGTCACCGTTGGTTACAAGCTCGGTAAGCAGATCAGGGTCAGCGGCATTGCAGCAGACAAAACCGCCGCTCAAAAAGCAGCCGCAAAAGCCGTCACCGATCACGAGCGCGGGATGCTGGCCGCACCAGACCGCACGACTTTTGAGGAGTACGCCAAAACATGGCTGACCCGTCAAAAGGGATTAGCGACCAGCACGCAGCGCGGTTACAAACAAGACATCGGCTACGCGCTCGAGCATCTGGCGAAAATGAAGGTGCGCGACATTCGCCCCCAGCACATCAAAGACGCCATGAGCGCCCTCGCAGAGCGTCAGATGACGACGGGGCTAGGCAAAGGGCGCACGATGGCAAGCCGCACCCTAGCGGGCGTCCTGACACGCATTCGCGCTGTGCTGAGAGAAGCAGTCTCAGACGGTTTGATGTACGTCAACCATGCCACGAACGTTAAACGCCCGAAAGTGGCACGCACCGAACACCCCGGCGTAGCGCTGGACTTCGATCAGGCTGCGCGGTTGCACGAACTCGGAACCGCGCTATACGAAGCGGGCGCGGCGCGACTCTGGCCCGCACTGTTCTTGTGCGCCTCTTTGGGTCTTCGCAAAGGCGAAGCAATGGGGCTGACTTGGAAACACGTTGACATTGAGGCTGGCGTGATCCATATTCGCCAGAACCTCACCGCGCCGGGCGGCCCGCTCGAGATGCGACCATCTGCGAAAACCGAAGCGGGAAACCGTGACCTGCTGATGCCCTCGAGCCTCAAAGCGATGCTCAGCAACCACAAGAACGCGATGCTCGAGGAGTACGCGCACAAGGGCGTGACGATGCGTTCAGACGCGCCCGTGTTTCCGACGAGCGAAGGTGCGTTCACCCACCCCGACAACCTTCAGCGGGCGATTGTGAGCCTCGTAGAATGGTCAAACCCAGACACGAAGCTGCGCGATAAACGAACAAAGACGAAAGTTAAAAGTCGCACGTTCAAGATGGAACGCTCCACGCTCGAGCGGCGCATGAAACTCATTCCGAGGGAATACCGCGCCACGCTCGAGGCTGTGATTCGCGCTGGCACTCCACTGCCGCGCATCTCGCCCCACGACTTACGCCACACCGCTGGAACCCTGATGTTGCGTCGCGGCGTACCCATTGAAGTGGTGAGCAAAACGCTTGGACATTCAGACATTGCGCTGACCTACCGCGTTTATCGCCATGTTCTCGAGAGTGAAAAGCGTCAGCACATCGTTGATTTATTTGAGACGCCATTACCGAAACGAGACGTGCAAGTCGTTACGGTGAATTAAGCAGATTCTAGGTCTATAGCAAACAAATAAGCAGACGCACCCCCAAAAGGGCAACCCTGACTAAAATGTAAAACGAAAAAACCCCGTCCTAGACGGGGTTTTTCTTGGAGCCGATGGTCAGATTTGAACTGACGACCTGCCGATTACGAATCGGCTGCTCTACCGCTGAGCTACATCGGCGCGTCCCAAGGCAAGTGCTCGAGGGCGAAAAGAATCCTACGGGCAAGCCAGTGCGCTGTCAAGGCTTGGGGAAAAAAGCGGTTCATCTGTCTCGAGGGGGAATCGGTATCATATGGTCATGCGTGTCTTTAAGATTTTGCCTTTGATGGCGGTGCTGCTGAGCGTCGCAGCGTGTGTGCCCCCAGCCGTTCAGAACGTCACGACGACCGTGGCGGCCGATCAGGTTAGTTACTACCCGTCGCAGAGCGGGCTGGTGTGGTCGTACTTGAAGCCGGGCGAGCCGCTTGATACCGCGCCATACATCGTGCGGATCGAGGGCCCGACCAGTTACCAATCCAAGGTGCTGACGGCGCTGCGTTTCATCGGGCGCGGTCAGGAGCGCTTCTATTACCGCGAGTTCGATGCGACGGGCGTCAAGCTCTGGGGCGAGGGTGCGCCAGAGTTTTACCAGATCACGTATGACCAGCCCGTGCAGGAGTACCCGTCCGAGGCAACCTTGGCTGTGGGCAAGACGTGGACGGGCAGCACGACCGCCTCGCTCGTCACCAAAGAAGGCACGCGCAAAATGCGCTTCACGTACATTTCTAAAGTCGTCACCCGCGAGAAATTCAAGATCCGCGACACCGAGTACGACGCGTTCCTGATCCTGCGCGACAATCGGCTCGAGTATCTGGATTTGACGGCCGCCGAATCAGCAAAGCCGCAGTTTCAACCGATTTTGGAGTCTCAACGCATTCGCTTTGTGCCGTTCATCGGCGAGGTCGAAACCCGCGAGGGCTTGGTGCTCGTGAACTATAACTTCAAGGCAAAACCGCAATAGACTGATCTTTATTATGAATAACAAGCTGCTCGAGGGCGTGGACAGTCCCGCCGATCTGAAAAAATTGAGTGTTGAAGACCTGCCCGCGCTATCACAAGAGGTGCGCCAAGAAATCATCCGCATTTGCTCGAGGGGCGGCCTGCATCTGGCCTCGAGTTTGGGGACGGTGGAACTCACGGTCGCGCTGCATTACGTGTTTAGCAGCCCAACCGACCGCATTCTGTGGGATGTCGGGCATCAAGCGTATGGGCATAAGATTCTGACCGGGCGCAAGGCGCAGATGGACACGATCAAAAAAGAGGGCGGTCTATCTGGCTTCACCAAAGTCAGTGAGTCCGTCCACGACGCGATCACCGTCGGTCACGCCAGCACCAGCCTCGCCAACGCATTCGGTATGGCGCTGGCAAGGGACGCACAAGGCGAGAGTTTCCATGTCATCCCTGTGATCGGCGACGGCGCGTTGACGGGCGGTATGGCGTTGGCAGCGCTGAACTCCATCGGCTACAAGCAATCAAAAATGCTGATTGTCTTAAACGACAACGACATGAGCATCAGTGAAAACGTCGGCGCGATGAACGGTTACTTCAGGACGTTGCAGGTGCAAAAGTGGTTTCAGAGCGCCGAAAAAGGCGGCAAGAAACTCGTCGGCAAGCTGCTCGGCGATCTCGTCTCGAGGGCGAAAGATGCGGCTCGCACGTTTTTTGACCCGCACAGCAAGAACCCGTTCACCGCGATGAACCTGCGCTACGTCGGGCCCGTCGACGGCCACAACGTCAAAGAACTCGTGTACCTGCTCGAGAAAATCAAAGAGCTGGACGGCCCGACCGTGCTGCACGTCATCACCCGCAAAGGCAAAGGCATGGAAGTCGCGGAAAGCAATCCAATCTACTGGCATAGCCCGAGCAAATTCGATGTCGACAGCCCGCTCGAGGTCAATAAAAAGGGCTATACGTGGAGCAACGCTTTTGGTGACGCGATGATCGAGATCGTCGCTCAGCGCAAGGATGTTTACGTCATCACGCCCGCGATGCGCGAGGGATCTGGGCTGGTGGAATTTGCCGCCAAGCACCCGGAGCGCTACTTAGATACTGGCATCGCCGAAGAGGTCGCCGTGACGGCGGCCGCTGGCATGGCGCTGCGCGGTATCAAACCCGTCGTGGCGATTTACTCAACCTTCCTGCAACGCGGCTTCGATCAACTCGTGCATGACGTGGCGATTGAGAATCTGAACGTCGTCTTCGCCATCGACCGCGCTGGCGTGGTCGGCGCGGACGGCCCGACGCACCACGGCGTCTTTGACCTGAGTTACCTGCGCCTCGTACCGAACGTGCAGATCGCCGTGCCCAAAGACGCGCTCGAGCTGCGCGGAATGCTAAAAGCGAGCCTCGAGCAGACGGGCCCGGTAGCGATTCGTTACCCAAGGGGCAGCGTGCAGCCCGTCGCAGCGGGAGAGTGGGGCAAGCTCGAGTGGGGCACGTGGGAGCGTTTGGTTTCCGGCGACGACATCGTGATCCTCGGGACGGGCAAGGGTCTCGAGTACGCGCTCGAGGCGGTGCAGGGCGCGAGCAATGTCGGCGTGGTCAATGCGCGGTTTGTGAAGCCTTTGGACGCGGTGATGCTCACGCAGATTGCGCGGTCTGCGAGGGCGATCATCACGGTCGAGGACAACACGGTTGTCGGCGGCTTCGGCGGCGCGGTCGTGGAGTTCTTAGCCGCGCACGACCTGAAACCAGAGGTGCGCGTGCTGGGCATCCCCGATCACTTCATGGATCACGCCGAAATTCCTAGCCTGCACGCCCAAGCGGGCATCGACGCAGCAGGCATCCGCCGAACCCTCGAGACGCTGGGCGTTGCCTTCGCCGCCGCGCCTGTGGCGGCGGACTAACGTCATGATGCGAATGCGCTCGAGGGCTGCGCCCGTCACAGTCACGCTGCTGGCTGGATTGGCGGTGCTGTACGCGCTGTCCTGTATTCCCGGCGGTTTAAGTCTCGCCAGCCTCATCAATGGGCCCGGCGTGCCAGAACTCGTGCAGGTCGGCGGCAACGCTCGAGACCTCACGTTTAACAACCTCGAGCTGTGGCGCTTGCTGACTGCGACGCTGTTGCACGGCGGCTTCGTACATATCCTGATGAATAGCCTCGCGCTGTGGAACTTAGGCGGGCAGCTCGAGGAGATTGTCGGCGGTGAGGAAGTGTTGCTGGCGTTCGTCGTCACCGGCATCGTCGGGTCGCTCGCCAGCGCGTTCCTCGGCGATCCGCGAATCATCTCCATCGGCGCGAGCGGCGCGATCTGCGGGTTGTTTGGCTTCATCTGCGCGGCCGGCACACGCAACGTCGGTCAGTTATTTGAGCAACTGCGGCGCAACGTGATGAACATCGTGCTGCTGCTCGGGCTGGGCTTCATTATCCCGAACGTGGACAACTGGGCGCACATCGGCGGGATTCTGAGCGGCATCGCGCTCGGGTACTTTTACCGCCCGCAATCCCCAGACCGTCGTCGCGTGCTGGGCGTGCTGAGTGCAGCGGTGCTGGTCTACGGCGCGTACCGCATCACCGCGAACGTCTTCCCCGGCTTGGGCTGAGGCTCGAGGGGGAGGAGCGTTTACTAATCGTAAACGCCCTGATGACACGATTTTGTGAAAGTATTGTAATTTTATCTGTCGTTGCAGTGAATTACATACTGAGGAGCAAGCAATATGATGACTTTAGAAAAGTCAAAGACATCGACTCTTCTCCAAACCTCTGGCTTGACGACGATATCATATCGAGCATAACCTACATTAAAGCATGACTCTAGAAAAAGTAGGCGGTAATTACGTTCTTCACCAGGTTGAAGAGTCATATATGCGCCAACAGCCTCATACTGATTAATTCCGTCTAACCTAATAAAGTAACCCCTTAAATTATTCATTATAAAGCTTACTGGCACGCTTCCATTGTTTTTTATTGCATATGTTGTTTCTGTATCTCCTTCAAATGGCGGAGGATTAAAACAGTAAGAGGATTGGCATCCGCCCTTCTGCCAAAAATCTGTTCCACCCATCGTAATTAAAATCGGACTTGTTATGCAGTTTATTCTTGCATCAACGATCATTGGTCTTGGGGAAGTTAAATCATCATGGAAAATACTGATTTTAGCTGTTCGAGTCTCTATCAAGGGCCCACATGTGAAGGTAAAACCTATGTATCTCGTTTGCCCTGGGGCGATTGGAGTAGAGGTCAGAGCTTCCGCACTGTAACGCTCTATACTGACCCATGTTGTATCAGGGCCTATACCCGTAATTTTTAAATCAGAGTTGCCTGTATTGGTTACACTAAAGAATCCTCTGTCACTATAAGCATTCAACCCCGCCTCGAGAGAGATGCTCGAGGGTGATACGGAAATTTTGGGTGCGCCGTAGCATTCGATCACTACGAGAACCTCGAGTGGGCTTGACGTGGCGATTGGCTGACCAAGTAAGTCTTTCAGCGTGTTTGCATCATGATAAAATTTCGCTGTTCCCCTCAGGGTAGTTGGCGTTGCTGGACAGGTGTAGATCACAGGGAAGCTGTTTGTGTCTCCTGGTAAAATATAGTTGTTTAAATCAATGGGGAAAACAACTGGCGTGAAGCTCGAGGCGCTGTTGGGATCAGGGACGAATTCCCGTTTACTAATCACGACGCCGACAGGTGACTTGGTGTCGTTTTCAACACCACTATTTCGGACGCCTGGATCAACAACACCCGAAGAGTTCACTTCTTTTCTTTCATTTACTGGCATAGGTGTTAGCTGAAGCAAGCATCTCTCAGGATTAGTAACAGTGACGCATTTTCTGTACTGCGCCCATCTTGCCACCACATCGAAAGAACCAACAGGATCACGTGTGAGTCCGCCAACAATAGCATCACCTACAAGATCGCTGTTATCTACCACTACAATCGCAATAATTGTTCCTCCAACTACCCAACCAACCCCAGGAACAGTAGCCGCAGCAACCGCTCCTCCGACCGCAACGACGGCTGAAAATACCCTTTCTGGAATTGAACTAATCGTGCAAAGCGTTTTGACGTATTTGTCAGCTTCTGATTGACATGTTCCATTTTTGCAGACCGGCGCTACGGGTTTTGGTAAAAGGGCAAATACTACTGGACAGACGATATCATCTGTAACAGCTTGCGGTCTGATTGTTCCAGCTTGAACTCTCAGAATACCCGCTGAGGTTTGCCCCGCAATGAATGCGGCGATCTTGGCCTGCAAGTTTGCTCTTTGCGTTTGTGATTGAGAGCCGTCAGCGTTGACAAAAGCTCCGACTTCGCCAATTTCTATAGAGGATTTATTGATTACATCAGTCATGCGTAAAACTGTATTATTACGATCTAATTTATAAAGTGTCATCAGACTCTGGTCATCAATTACACCAAAGAAAAAGTTTCTCGACCCTGCCTCGGGAGCAAAAAGCGTCATATCCCCAGTTTGCGCGAGAATCACAAATGATTCTGTTAAGTTTGCACTAATATTTGCTTTTACTTTAACGATAGCGAGAGCGCGGTCAAGGTTCGATCCGACCGGAAACAAACTTGTTTTTGGTACGACTTGCTTGGTGCGACTCGGGCTTTGCCACTCGAGCTTGATCGTTCCAAGATTCGTCGCGTTACGGTAATACTCCAAGCGAATGTCATATTTTGTGTTTGCTTGCAAGACGACTGTGCCCGTTTTCGTGCGTTTCGCTCCGTCTACCCAGTCGTTGACGAGCACTTGCCCGTTAATCATCAATCGCGCACCGTCCGCGTAACTCAGCGTGAAGGTGTACGTTTCAGGGAAGGCGGGCATGATCTGCCCCGTCCAGCGCACGCTGTACGTCGTGGGTTGAATGCCTGTGATCGGTGCGGCTGTGCCGGGGTTACGGTTCACGGTGGCGTCGTAACGGGTTTTCATCGTTCCGGTGAAATCTATGTTGTCGTAGTAATCGCCTTTTAAGCCGTTAGTCGGCACGGCTTGCGTGGTGACGGTGTTGCCTTCTTCGTCACTGACTTCAAAATCGCTGTTGACCGGGGCTGGTGGTTGGACGCAACCGACGAAGAACGTCAGCAGTAGGGCGGCTAAGCCGAATTTCTTGATGGTTGATCGCATACATTCCCCCTGAATAGAGCGCGACCCCTCCCGTTGAGGTCACGCATTGAAGATCATGCGCCACGGGTGGGGACACGCCGGGGACAGTGCCGTGTAGCAGTGCCGAAAAGTGACTTTGATGTCGTATCCTGAGGTATGGTTGACCTGCGACGCCGCAAATCTCGGAGGGCGGGCGTGGGTGCGCCGCTCGCGCAGCTCGGTGAGTTGGAGCGCAAAGCCTTGCTGAAACGCTTGGGGGCTGCTGGGGACGCGCGGTTGATTGCGTTGCTCGCGCCGTCCGGGTACGGCAAGACGACGCTGGTGGCGCAATTTTGTCGCGCGGTGGCCCGCAAGCGAGGTGCGCGGGCGTTGGTTTGGTTGACGCTGACGGATGACACGTCCAGTCCAGCGGCGTTGGCGCAGGTGTTGCGTGCGGCGTGCGTGCGGGACGTGCCGGAGTTACCGGAGGCGGCTTGGGAGGCGGCGGAAGCTTCCGGGGCGGTTTCGGAGCGTTTGGCGTTGGCGCTCGGGGCGGATTTGAACGCGGCGGAGGTCAATGTCACGTTGGTGCTGGACAAAACCGAGTGGTTGAGGGCAGCAGCGGCCGCGTGGCTCGAGGTGCTGGTGAACGCGTTGGCGGAGGGGCATCAGGTGCTGCTGGCGGGGTTTGACACGGGTGTGTTGCCAGTGGCGCGTTGGCAGTCGCGTTCGGATGTGCTCGTTTTGGACGCGGCGGAGTTGGTGTTCACAGATCAGGAAACGCATATGCTGATGGACAAACGTGGCGTAGAGAGCGTGCCCGCGTCTGTCCTCGAGCAACTTGGGGGTTGGCCTGCTGCGTTGGCATTGGCGTTGAATGGCTCCGCAAAAAATAGCTCCGCAAAGAAGCAGAATCGCACGCGACACTTCGGCGCTACGGCGTTGGCGTTGGAAGCGATCAAACGATTGCCGTCACCGCTCCGCGAGGTCTTGCCGCATCTCGCGCCGTTCGAGGTTTGGACGCAGGCGACACCGGAAGCGGTGCAAGCACGTTTGAACGCGGATTGGCTCGAGGTGCTGGTGCAAGCGGGATTGCCGCTCACCCGCACGGATGCACACGAATTTTTGCCGCACGCGCTGTTGTTGGAGGCGCTGGATTCGCTGTTGAAGCTCGACGCAGCGCAGTGCAAAATCAGTTACTCGAGCGCCGCCGAGTCCGCGTGGCACGCTGGTCAGTGGCGTAGGGCATTGAAGCTGTACACCGAGGCGGGCGATAGCGTCAAAGCGCTGGAAGTGGCGCAACCGCTGATGAACCAATGGGCGGAGCAGGGTGAGTATCAGTTGCAGCGCGAGGCCCTTGCAGCGTTTCCCAGGACTGAACTCACCGAGGATTTGATGACGCATTTAGCGCGTGCGCTCACGGAGACAGGGGCAGTGGAGGAAGGGGCGGCGCTGATGGAAGAGTTGTACCAGGGCGGGTATCGCCACGCGCGATTGTTCGTCGCGTTGTCCGCAACCGCGCTGAAGCAAGGGCGTTACGATCAGCAACTTTTGTACACGCAGGAAGGGCTGGATGTCGTCACGGATGACCTGTCGAAGATGCGGTTGCTGATCGCCAAGACCACGGCGTTGATTCGCCTATCCAGACCGGAAGAGGTTTTGGTTGATGCGCGGGAAGCCATGACCATCGCCGCACGCTTAGGTGAACGCTTGCCGTTGGCGCAAGCGCTCGATAACCTCGGGGTGGCTTTGGGCGAAGTCAACCAGCAATCAGAGAGCGAAGCATCGTTCCGAGAAGCCCTGCGGGTCGCACGCGCGGCGGGTCTGACCCTGCGGGAGCTGGCAACCTCGAGCAACCTCGCGGATTTTTTGATGGTCTGGGGTAAGCCGCTCGAGGCGTTGCAGGTCAGCATGGATGCGGTGCGGCGGTGCGATGCAGCGCCCGCGATGTGGCAGGCGATGTTGTACTCCAAGCGTGCTTTGGCGTTGATGGGGCTGGGGCAGCCAGACCGGGCGCTGCCCGATTTTCAGCGCAGCTTAGAAATTTGCGAGGCCCACGGTTTGTCCGCGATGGCGTTCATGCGTCGCGCTTGGACCGCGGAAGCTGCGGCGCTGAGCGGTCAAGGGCGTGCGGCGGATGGGATGCTCGCACTGGCCAAGCAGTCCATGCCGTCGCACTCGGCGGTTTCCGAGGCACGCTGGGCTTTCGCTGCTGGTCTGATGGCGTTTATTAGTGGCGATTTGATCGCAGCGCACACGCATTTGGCTGCGGCTGATGTTGATGCGTTGCCTGCTCCTGATCGGGCGCGGGCCAGAGCGTATCTCGCTGCGCTCGAGACGATGCCACGATTTGAGCAGGCAAAGCGCACGTTTGCGATTTTGAACGATCTCGGACACGATTTGTCACTCGTGCCCGACTTGCCTTTCTTGCGTGGGTGGCTTCAGGTTTCCGCGTCTAACCACTGGTTTGAAACGCGTTGCCATGCGTTGTTAGAGTGGCGCTCGCCAGAAATTGTCGACGCGCCTCGTCCAGTGCTGTCTGTACAGTTACTCAATCAGTTTGCGGTGACGCTCAACGCCAAACCCGTCACCATTCCATACGCCCGTTCGCGGGAGTTGCTGGCGTGGCTCGCTTTGAACGCCAGTGGCTCCAGAGAGCAGATTGTGACAGCTTTGTTCGATGGTTCGCGTCGCCAAGAGGACATTGAGCACTTCAAAGTCGTGGTGCGGCGCTTGCGCTCGAGTTTGGCCGAGATTGTCGAATTCAACCCTGTGGTTTTTGAACAAGGGCGTTACCAATTGAATTCCCAGTTTCTCGTGAATATGGATGCGCTGGAGATTCTGAATCGCGACGTTGCGAATGTGGCTTCGCTGGAGCCAGTGGAGTTTTTACCGGAATGCTATTCCGAATGGGCCAGCGATGCGAGAGCAATACTCAACAATAGAATTGGTGTCAGTCAAAGCTTAGGTGCAGATATCCACTCGAGAACGCACTGAACCTGTTTACGAAACATACAGCCCTCGAGCCTACAGTACGCGCTTGAAGGCTGAACCGTTGCTCAGCTCACGGCCGCTGATACGTCGCTTGCACCAGTCCACTCTCAAAGCTGCGGCTCGAGACGAGCGTCCAGCGGCTTTGCGGGAGTCCGCGTTCAAACAGCGCGATGCCCGATCCGAGGATGATTGGCAGTGTGCTGATCGTCAAGTCATCCACGACGCCCGCCTCGAGTCCTTGCCGCACGGCGTTGCCGCCGTCCAAGTACACGCGCTGGACTCCCTCGAGCGCCAGCGTTTCCAGCAGTGGCTCGAGCGAACCGTTGTAAAAAGTTTCGCCGTGTTTGGAGTCAGCGGGGCGCGTAGTGAGGACGATCACGCGCTTGCCGCTGTACGGGTACGGCGTGAAACCGATCACGGCATCGTAGCTGTTGCGCCCAAGCACGAGCGCGTCCACGCTTGGCGTGTAACCCGTGTCCTCGGGCGGGTCGGTCTCGACGATCTTCAGCCACTCGAGCGAGTGATCGTCGCCCGCGATGTACCCGCCTAGGCTGACGCCCAAAACACCGAGACTCGAGGGCGCGTCATCTTAGTCAGCAGCCACGAGTTGCGAAACGGTCTCCGTGCCTTGCGGCAGCGGTTGCCCCTCGAGTTCCACGAGGTACTTTTCACAACGCATCGCGGCTTTCGTGCCCGCGCCGACGCTGGTGCTGAGCTGGCGATAAATCTCGTCGCTGACATCGCCCGCTGCGAAGATGCCGGGAACATTGGTGTAAATCTCGTCCTTCACGGCGACATAGCCAGTCTGTCCGAGTTCCACGACGCCGCTCAAAAAACCCGTGTTCGGTTCGTGACCGATGTAAATGAACACGCCGTCCGTCTCGAGGGTGGACTTCTCCCCAGATTTGAGGTTCTCGAGTTTGACGCCTGTGACCAGTCCGTCGTCGCCCAGCACTTCTTCGACAGCCGTATCCCAGATGAAGCGCATCTTGGGATTGGCGAACGCCCTGTCCTGCGCGACTTTGTTGGCTCGCAAGCTGTCGCGGCGGTGAATCACCGTCACGCTCGAGGCGAATTTTGTTAAGAACGTACCTTCCTCGATTGCGGCGTCACCACCACCGACGACGACCACGCGCTTGTTGCGGTAGAAAAAACCGTCGCAGGTCGCGCAGGTGCTGACGCCGCGCCCGTAGAACGTGTCCTCGCCGGGGACGCCCAAACGCTTCGGGTTCGCGCCCGTCGCAATGATGATCGTGTGCGCGGTGTAACTTTTCTCGTAACCTTTGATGGTAAACCCGTGACCATTGCGCTCGAGACCCGTGACTTCATCGTAGAGAATCTTCGCACCGAACTTCTCGGCTTGCTTGACCATGCGCTCGGATAACTCGGGGCCGCTAATCACGTCGGGGAAACCGGGGTAGTTTTCGACTTCCTCGGTCTGCGCGATCTGCCCGCCGGGGTTGCCTTTCTCCAAGATGCCCACGCGCAGATTGCCGCGCCCAGCGTAGATGCCAGCCGTCAGCCCAGCAGGGCCGCCGCCAATGATTAACACGTCGTAATCCATTTTTTCTCCTCGAGTCCTGCTGAGTAGATTGTACTGCTCGAGGACTGGGACAGGCAGTTGTCCCTATTACCGTCAGTCCCTTGCGAGGTCTTTGTAGGCGTTGGAGCGATGCCCGATGAAACGCACGACGAAATGCGTTTCGGCTTCGATTTCAAAAACAACACGGTAATCACCGACGCGCAGTTTGTACAAGCCTTTGAGGTTGCCCTCAAGCGGTTCTGGCGCGACATCGTTTGCGATAAACCACTGCAATTTCTCAAAAACTCTGCGCTGTAACTCCTCGTCAAGGTCGTGGAAGCTTTGATTGGCTCTCGCGCCGATCTCCAAGCTGCGCTTCACCACTTAAAACCGTGCTTGGCGGCTAATTCTTCAATCGTGACGCGACCCTCGAGCGGTTCTGGCTGCGACAGCGATTCAATGAACTCTGGGCGTAACTCGAGACCCGCGTCTGGATCGCGCTCCAGTAAGGTTTCGCGCACCGTTTCGCGGATGATTTCACGCAACTCGTTCACGGTCAAATCGGCAACGGTGGGCATGGGGTCAGTGTAAGCCTCGAGCCAAAAAATGGCGAGGGTTTAGACCAGATTCGGGGCTGGCTGCTCGAGCGCTGCGACGACCCTGTTCACCCGGCCATCGTCAGCTTGCCCAGCGCTTTATCCAGCAGCGCCTCGATGACCCTCGGATCGAAATGCGAGCCGCTGTGGGTCTGCAACTCGCCCAAGGTACTTTGCACGCTCCACGCCCGCCCGTAAGCGCGTTTGTACTGCAACGTGTCGTAGACATCACAGACCGCCAAAATGCGAGCCTCGATGGGGATGTCCTCGCCGCTGAGCTTGGCTGGATACCCGGAACCGTCCCAGCGCTCGTGGTGATGCAAAATCGCGGGGATCGTCAGCGGGTTGAGGTTGACGATCGCCCCGGCCATCGCCGCGCTCCAACGCGAGTGGGTGCGTACCACGTCCCATTCGGCTGGCTCGAGCTTACCGGGCTTCATCAGGATTTGCTCTGGCAACACCAATTTGCCGATGTCGTGCAAATACGAGGCTTGAGACAGCGCCTCTAAAGATTCCGGCGGCAAATGCAGTGACATGCCGAGCGATTCGGTCAAGCGCACCAAGCGCAGCGTGTGCCCTTGAGACTCTAAGCCTCGAGCCTCGAGTTCAGCCCCGAAATTTTGCAGTGCGCTGGTCGAAAAGTGGATTCTGCCCTCTAAGGCACTGATTGGCACTGGGGTATTCATCAAAATTGCTCCTTCGCACCGACATTTGGTTGACTCGAGGCTGGAAACAGGGGAAAGCCTGCCAGCCGTACAAATCAACTATATGGGGAGTAACTAATGCGTCAGGGTCAAAACTTACACGTTCATCAGCATCTGCTCGAGATGCGCGGAATCGTTGAGCGCGATCAGCATTCCAACGTCAGCGCTGGTCATCTTGACCCTCGAGATCGCGGTGTTGTCGTGGCCGTAGAGTTTCAGGCGGTACTCTGGATCACCGATCAGCAGTTGTATCGCCGCCCGCAGCGTACCGCCGTGCGACACGACCAGCACGCGCTTGCCTGCGAATTGCGCGTACAACTCCGCGAGTGGCGCGGTGACGCGCTCCATCAGTTGCGCCCGCGATTCCGCGCCTTCCCAAGCCTCGAGCGGATGCGTCGGAGCTTTCCAGCCGTGCTCCACGATCTGCGCGTGCGTCAAGCCCTGAATCGCACCGAGGTGCTGCTCGCGCCATCTGGGATCAACCAGAACTTCCGGCTCAGCTTTGAGGCTCGAGGCGACGATGCGAGCCGTTTGGAGTGCCCTCGAGAGGTCACTGGCGATCACCGCATCGAAATGCTGTCCTGCCAACCGAGCAGCGAGGCGCTGCGCTTGCAGCACACCGCTCGAGTTCAGCGCGATGTCCTCGTGACCCTGAGCGCGTCCCTCCGCGTTCCAATCGGTTTCGCCGTGCCGCACGAGCCACAGTTCTAGGGTTTGCTCGAGGTTCATTCCAGCGATTGTACCCAGCGGCTCGAGGGTCGCGTTTGATAACGCTCGAGCTGCACAGGGCTTGCAGTGGCAAGCCCCTACTTGTACTGGCTTGCAGTGGCAAGCCCCTACTTGTACTGGCTTGCAGTGGCAAGCCCCTACTTGTACTGGCTTGCAGTGGCAAGCCCCTACTTGTACTGGCTTGCAGTGGCAAGCCCCTACGGGTTTAAGGCGTCAACGTTCCTCGAGCGGCTTTATCCAGCAACTGGCGGTAATCGTCGCGCCGCCAGCGCACGGGTTTCAAGTTCCAACTGACCGGAAAAATCGGCAGGCGATCTGCGTAAGCTTCGTAACTCGAGTCGGCTTTCAGCAGCAATTCGCGCCGGGCGGTAAAACACAGTTGAATCGCAAACACCATGCGGTAATCGCGGTTGAGCAGCGCCACCACGCCAGATTTGTCACCCTCGAGCAGCGCGTTGACGGCTGCTAACGCTTCGGGTTCCAAGCTGAACGCTTGGAGAATCGCGTCGTCGTCCTTGCCGAGCTTTTCCATCAGCGCCGAAGTGTCCAGCAAACCGCCCGCGCCGGTTTTGGTGATGCCGACGACCTCGCGGCGGCAATGCTCGAGCGATCCGCGCTTTGGAACGCGCACCTCGTACCCTTGTGAATGCAAGCCCTCGAGCCAGTCCCACAGGCGCTTGATGTTGGAGTAGCGCTCCATCTCCGCGAAACCTTTGGGCGCGTCCGGCACGGGTACTCGAGGGCGCAAGAGTGCAGTGAGGTCAGCGTCCACTCGCCCTCGAGACTGCTCGAGCTTCGCAAGGCGTCACCCCTCGAGACCGATGTTGAAGGCTTGATCCAAGAGCTGCTGATTGAAGGCTTTGAAGGCCAGCATCGTGGACGTGCGCTCGATACCGGGGATTTTTCGCAGGTGGCCCGTGACGATCTCGTCCAGATCCTCAAAATGCGGGAAGCGCAGCACGACCACAATGTCCCAATCACCGGTCACGCTGTAGACCTCGGCGACGAATTTCATGCTGGCCAGTGCCTCGGCCGTTTCGGGATTGCGGTCACGGGCGGCGCGAACGAGTACAAAAGCGGTAATCATAATTTTATTTTAGCGCTCGAGGCGGGTAGAACACACGGTCTCGAGCGGCGTAGAACACACGGTCTCGAGCGGCGTAGAACACACGGTCTCGAG
>JANYHH010000038.1 GCA_025359505.1 Deinococcales bacterium | reverse complement strand
CGAGCCGTTCCAAGTGATGTGCTTTTCTGGCAAGTGCCACCCGCGAGGGCGAACCAGCAGCGTCGCAATTTCGGCGTTCAGGGCGTAGCTTTTACCGTTCTGATCCAAGCTGATCGTGTGTTGATTCGCGTCGCGCAAATTGATTTGCCCCTGCATACAATTTTGCCACGACGGGCTGTTAGCGTCCTCGAAATCCGCCATGAACACGCGAGCGCCGCTGTTGAGCGCGTTAATCACCATCTTGCGGTCGGTCGGGCCAGTGATTTCGACGCGGCGATCCAAAAGATCGGGCATCGGCGGCACGACCGTCCAATCACCCTCGCGGATCTGGCGCGTTTCTGCAAGAAAGTCGGGCTTTTCGCCCGCATCCAAGCTCACCTGACGCGCAATCCTCGCCGCCAGTAACTCGAGCCGACGGTCATTGAAGTGCGTGTGCAAAGCGCTGACGAACTCGAGCGCTTCGGGAGTCAACACCTGAGCGAAATCGGGCGATACGGGGCCAGCCACGTTGAGCGTCATGTCTGAAATCGTACCGCGACTCGAGCGTTGCACGGGCGACCGGCCGGTCGCCCCTACAGAACATGACCGTGACCCTACCCGTGGACTCGAGAGCGATGATAAAATCCGTCATGCAGACGGTCAATACATCTGGCTCGAGGGAATCGGTGTGAACGCGCTCGAGTTGACGATCAATGGCTCACGGGTAGATGCGTCTGGGATTGACCCGAACACGACGCTGCTCAACTTCGTGCGGTCGAAGGGGCTGACGGGCAGTAAGGAAGGCTGCGCCGAGGGCGAGTGCGGCGCGTGCGCGGTCGCTCTGCTGCGCCCAGATGCGGATGGCGGCTGCCGATACGAAGCGGTCAACGCTTGCCTGTGCCTCGTGGCTGGCTTGGCGGGCGCAGAGGTGCTGACGGTCGAAGGCATCGGCTCGAGCGAAAGCCCGCATCCCGCTCAGATGGCTTTGATGCAGGGCGGCAGCCAATGCGGGTATTGCACACCGGGCTTCGCGGTCTCCTTATTTTGCGAGTACCACCGCACCGATCGCACTGGCCCGATCAATCTCGAGGCGCTGTGCGGGAACTTGTGCCGCTGCACGGGCTACCGCCCGATTGCCGAGGGTGCGCTGAGCTTAGGCTTGCCGCAAGCCAGCGCGTTCACCGCCCGGCTCGAGCAGCCCGCACCGCCAGTCCCCGCACTCGAGTACGCCCACGACGGGCGGCGATTGACCCGACCCTCGAGCCTCGCAGATTTGTTCGCCGCGCTCACCGCTGACCCAGACGCCAAGCTCGTCGCAGGCGGAACCGATGTGCTGTGCGAAATCAATATCCGCCACGCCCGCTATCAGCACTTGGTTTCTTTGGACGGCATTCCAGAGTTACAGCGGCTGCTCTGGACGGACGACGCGCTTGAGATCGGCGCGGGCGTCAGCATCTCAACGCTCGAGGCGGCGCTGGGCAACCGCATTCCGCTGCTGGCGGAGCTGTTCCCGCTGTACGCCAGTCGTTTGATTCGCAACCGCGCAACGCTCGGCGGCAATCTCGGCACGGCGTCGCCGGTCGGCGATTCGTCACCAGTCTTACTGGCGCTCGGCGCGTCGGTCAGGCTCGAGTCGGTGCGAGGAGAACGCACCGTGCCACTCCAAGAGTTCTTCACGGGTTTCAGGAAAACAGCACTCGAGGTTGGAGAGATTGTCACGGCCATTGTCATTCCGACAACGACCGCAACACATCAGCGTTTCTTTAAGATCGCCAAGCGCGGACGCGACGACATCAGCACGGTCTCAGTGGCGATTGCGCTCGAGGTCAGTGGTGGCGTGATTAGGAACGCGAAATTCGGGTTGGGCGGTGTCGCCGCGACTCCGGCTCGAGCCTTCAACACCGAAGCGTTCTTGGTTGGCAAGCCGCTCGAGCTGGGCGTGATGCGCGACGCTGGGCGCATCCTCGAGTCGGAGTTCACGCCGCTGTCCGATCATCGCGGCAGCGCCGCGTACCGCAGCGCGATGCTCGGGCAGACGCTCGAGCGATTTATCGCTGGACTCGAGGTCAGCGCGTGAGCCGCATCGTAGGACGCGCCGTGCCGCACGAATCGGCATTGGAGCACGTCACGGGAGCAGCCCTGTACACCGATGACCTCGGCGTGCGCCTGACGAATTTACTGCACGCGTGGCCAGTCCAAGCGCCGCACGCGCACGCGCTGGTGACGCGGCTCGAGACGACAGCAGCGCTCGAGGTGGCTGGCGTCGTGCGGGTGCTGACGGCCGCAGACGTGCCGGGCGAGAACGACACCGGGCCCGGCAAGCGCGACGAGCCGCTGTTCCCAAGTGAGATCATGTTTCACGGCATGTGGGTCGCGTGGGTGCTGGCGGACTCTGAGGAAGCCGCACGGCTCGGCGCGGCTCGAGTCGTCGTGGAGTACGAGGTACTGCCCGTCGTCGTGACGCTCAAAGATGCGATTGCACAAAAAAGCTTTCACACCGAAGCGGGCGGCATCTCGAGGGGAGACGCGGATTCGGCGCTCGAGACGGCGACAAGGCGTTTGAGCGGTGAGTTTTTTATCGGCGGTCAGGAGCACTTCTATTTGGAGACCAACGCGGCGCTGGCTTATTTAGACGAGAGCGGGCAATTATTTTTGCAGAGCAGCACGCAGCACCCGACCGAGACGCAGGAAATCGTCGCTCGAGTCTGCGATCTGGACAAGCACGCGGTGACGGTGCAATGCCTGCGGATGGGCGGCGGTTTTGGCGGCAAGGAAACGCAGGCGAACGTCTGGGCGTGCGTGGCGGGATTGGGGGCACTGCTGACCAAACGCCCCGTGCGGGTGCGATTAAACCGCACACTGGACATGACCTTCACCGGCAAGCGCCACCCGTTTCTAGGAAAATTCGAGGTGGCTTTCGACGCGAGCGGCAAGCTCGAGGGGTTGCGGCTCGAGTTGTTCAGCGACGGCGGTTGGAGCTTGGATTTGTCCGATCCTGTGCTGTGGCGGGCGATGTTTCACAGCGACAACGCCTATTTGATCCCGCATTTTCAGGTGATCGGCACGGTTTGCAAGACGCACAAAACCTCGCAGACCGCCTATCGCGGCTTTGGCGGGCCGCAAGGCATGTTGATGATCGAGGAGATCATCTCTCGCGTCGCGCAAACCCTCAATCTCGAGCCAGACGCCGTGCGCGAGCGCAACTTTTACGTTGATGGTGACGAAACACATTACGGGCAGCGCGTCGGCGGCGCGGAGCGCATCGGGCGCATCTGGGATGAGCTGAAAGTCTCGTCTTCGTATGCCTCGAGACGCGACGAAATTCGCAGCTTCAACTCGAGCCACGCGCATGCAAAGCGCGGACTGGCGATCACACCCGTCAAGTTTGGTATTTCGTTCACCGCGACGTTCTACAATCAGGCGGGCGCACTGGTGCTGATCTACAAGGACGGCAGTGTGCTGGTCAATCACGGCGGCACGGAGATGGGGCAGGGGCTGCACACGAAGATTCTGCAAATCGCCGCGCAGACGCTGGGCGTGCCGCTGACTACCGTGCGCCTCGCGCCGACCCGCACCGATAAAATCCCGAACACCAGCGCCACGGCCGCCTCGAGTGGCACGGATTTGAATGGCGCGGCGGTCAGAAACGCCTGCGAGACGCTCAAAGCGCGACTATCACACGTTGCCGCGCAGCGATTCGGCACGGCAGCCGCCGATGTCGTCTTCGAGAACGGCGTGATCTACCCGCTCGGCGCACCGGAAAAAGCGGTGGACTGGAAATCGGTCGTAATGAATGCGTATGTGCAGCGCGTGCAACTGTTCAGCGACGGCTTCTACCGCACGCCGAACATTCACTGGGACAAGGCGAAAGGCAAGGGCGACGCGTTCTATTACTTCGCCTACGGCGCGGCCGTGTCCGAAGTCGAGATCAACACCTTCACTGGCGAGTACCAGACGCGGCGCGTGGACATCCTGCACGACGTAGGGGACAGCCTATCGCCGCTGATTGATCGCGGTCAGATCGAGGGCGGGTTCTATCAGGGCATGGGTTGGTTGACGCTCGAGGAGCTGGTCTGGAACGCGGATGGGCGCTTGGTGACGAACGGCGCGAGTACCTACAAGCTGCCGAGCCTGCACGAACTTCCCGAGACCTTCAACGTCAACTTTCTGACTCGAGCTGGTCAGGACGGCGTGATTTACGGCTCTAAAGCGGTCGGTGAGCCGCCGTTCATGCTGGCGATCTCGGTGCGCGAAGCCCTCAAAGACGCGATTCACAGCCTCGGGAGACAAGTGGTCAGCCTCGCGTCACCCGCGACGCCCGAAGCGGTGTACTGGGCGCTCGAGGCTCAGCGCGAAACCGTTGCGCCGCTCGAGCTGGAAACGGTCTGAATGATCTGGTTTGAAACATTGCAGCAATTGATTGAGACTCGAGTCGCGTGCATCATCGTGACCGTGCTGAGCGTGCGCGGTCACGCGCCCAGAGAAGCTGGCGCGAAGATGATCGTGACGCTCGAGGCAACGTTCGGAACCGTCGGCGGCGGCAACCTCGAGATCATCGCAATCGAACGCGCACGGGCGCTGCTCGAGACGGGTGAGCCGCAAATCTCGAGATTCGTGCAGCGCTTGACCCACGAGGAGAGCGTTTACGGCGTGCAGTGCTGCGGCGGCGAGGTTGAAATCCTGCTCGAGACGGTGCAGCCCGTGCGCCCCGTGATGGCGATTTTCGGCGTTGGACACGTCGGTTTGGCGCTCGCTAAAATACTGGCGCTGTTCGACATCGAATTGTGGCTGGTGGACTCGAGACCTGAAATGCTCGCTCCAGAACGCCTCGAGCGGCTGCAAAGTGAGAACGCCAAGGTTCGCGTCTTCAACGATCCCCTGCTGGACAGCATCGCCTCGAGCCTGCCACCTCACGCGCACGCCTTGGTGATGACCCACGACCACGCTGAGGATCTGCACGTCATCAAAGCATTGCTCGCCCGCGATGACACGGGCTTCATCGGTCTGATCGGCTCGAGCGTGAAATGGACGCGCTTTCAACACAAGCTGCTCGAGGCTGGAATTGCGCCAAGGCAACTCGCTCGAGTGACGACCCCGATTGGACTGGCAGGCGTGAACGGCAAGCGCCCCGAGCAAATCGCCGTCGCCGTCGCCGCGCAGCTCATAACCGTGCTAAACACCTCGAGCGCATCAACCCGTAGGGGCGAGCGGCCGCTCGCCAGTGCAACGCGGGAATGACCACTCGAGGCTCGAGAACCCGCCCAAGCTCGAGGTTGAATGACATCAAATGCGTGAGCGACCAACCGTAGGGGCGCAGCATGCTGCGCCCTTACCAACCGTGCAGCCCCACGCTCACCCTCGAGCCTCGAGCCGTCCGCAGCCTCCGACAGGTATATTGTCGCGCATGACATCGCGTCTCGGCTCGAGGTTCGCACGTTGACCCCAGTCCCTCCCCTGCTCGAGCTGATCGGCATCACGAAGCGCTTCCCCGGTGTGATCGCCAATGATGGCGTCAACCTCGAGTTGCGGCGCGGTGAGATTCTGGCGCTGCTGGGCGAGAACGGCGCGGGCAAGTCCACGCTGATGAGCATTCTGTACGGGCTGTACCGTCCCGACGAGGGCGAGATTCGCTTGGCTGGTCAGCCGGTGCAGATCGGTTCGCCCGCGCTGGCGCTGAGGATGGGGATTGGACTCGTGCCGCAGCATCCAGTGTTGGTCGGTCGGCACACGGTCGCGGAGAATCTAGCGCTCGGCGTCGGCGCGGCTGTCATGCCCGCACAGCGACTCGAGCCGCGCATCAGGGCGTTGGCGCTCGAGTACGGCTTAGCGGTTGACCCGAGGGCGCGGGTTTCGGATTTATCGCCGGGCGAGAAGCAGCGCGTGGAGATCCTGCGGGCTTTGCTGCGCGGCGCAGAGGTGCTGATTCTGGACGAGCCGACGAGCGTGTTGACGCCGCAGGAAGCCGAGTCGTTGTTTGGCGTGATGCGCGGCTTACGCGGCGCTGGCAAGAGCCTGATCTTTATCTCGCATAAACTCGAGGAAGTGCTTCAGATTTGCGACACGATCACGGTTTTGCGGCGCGGGCGGGTCGTCGGAAATCTGCCTGTGCTGGGCGCAACCAAAGAGGGTCTAGCGGAATTAATGGTCGGGCGCAGCGTGAATTTTGAGCGCAAACGCGTTTCCCCAGTCTGTGATATGCCGCTGCTCGAGGTGACGGATCTGAGTGCGAAATCGGCTCGAGGTTTGCCCGCGCTGCGCGACCTGAGTTTCACCTTGCATCGCGGCGAGGTGCTGGGCGTGGCGGGCGTGGCGGGCAACGGGCAATCTGAATTGATCGAGGTGCTGGCTGGTTTGCGTCCCAGCACGGGGCGCGTGATGCTCAACGGGCGCAAGCTCGAGGGTGGGGCAGCGCAGCGCTTCAAGGCGGGCGTGGCGCACATCCCCGAAGACCGCATTCAAATGGGCATCGTGCCGACGATGAGCGTCGCGGAGAATCTGACCCTGCGCGAGTACGGCGCTGCACCACTCGCCAACGGCTTCTGGAAGGACGCAAACGCCATTGACCAGAACGCGCAGGGGGCGGTAAAAACGTTTGACATTGCCACGCCGAGCATTCACACGCAGGCGCGACTGTTATCGGGCGGCAACATCCAAAAAGTCATTCTGGCGCGTGAACTGGCGGGCAACCCGAAGTTGATTCTGGCGGTGCATCCGACGTATGGCTTGGACATCGGTGCGACCGATTCCGTGCATCGCACCTTGCTCGAGCGCACGACACGAGGCGCGGGCGTGCTGCTGGTCAGCGAGGACTTGGAGGAGTTGATGTCACTCTCGGATTCAATCGCGGTGCTGTACCACGGCTCCTTGCACGGCCCGTTTCCAGTGAACAGCGTCACCAAGCAGCAGATTGGTCTGATGATGACTGGTGCAAACTTTGAGCCAGTGGGTGCGGCGTGATGCGCTTCACGCCGCTCCTCAACCCGAGCCGCTGGCGCACCTTGCAAGTCTCGAGCCTCGCCGTGATCGTGGCGCTGCTGATCGTCGGGATCGTCTTCGCACTAAGCGGCGTCAACCCGCTGACGGCGTACTGGGAAATGCTGCGCGGCACATTGCTCGACTCGAGGGGCTTGGCGGAAGTGGCGCGGCGGATGATTCCGCTGCTACTGATCGGTGCTGGGTTGACGCTGGCGTTCAGGGCGCAGTTTTTTAACATCGGCGCTGAAGGGCAACTGCTGTTCGGTGCAATGGCGGCGGGAGCGGTAGCGCTGTTTTTGCCGATCACACCGCTGACTCTGCCGCTGATGTTCGCGGCTGGGGCACTGGCGGGTGGCGGACTGGCGCTGCTGGCGGCGTGGTTGCGGCAGCGCTTCGCGGTCAACGAAATTTTAAGCACGCTGATGCTCAATTACGGCGCGTTTTACCTGATGCTGTACCTGATCGGCGGCCCGTGGAAAGGCAAGAACGTGCGCGGCTTCATGTACAGCGACGAATTCGCAGCCGGGGCGCAACTGCCGATGATTCCCAACACCCTCGTGCATTACCCAACGCTGGTGCTGGCAATCTTGCTGGCTATCGCATTGCAAATCCTATTGACTCGCACGACGCTCGGCTTCGAGCTGCGCGTGGTCGGCGAGAACTCGAGCGCCGCCAAATACGCGGGTTTGAAAACCTCGAGCATCGTCACGATCATGGCGCTGATTACGGGTGGTCTCGCGGGGCTGGCGGGCGTCGGTGAGGTCGCGGGCATTCACCACCGCTTGCTCGAGCCGGGCCAGATTTCACTGGGGTACGGCTTCACGGCCGTGATCGTCGCGTGGCTGGCGCGGGGCAATCCGGGCTTGACGCTGCTGACCGCGCCGCTGATGGCGGTGATTCTGGCAGGCGGTGACGTGCTGAAAATCAGTCTGAACCTACCGTTCAGGATCGTGGATGTCTTCAGCGGCGTGATGCTGCTGTGCTTGATCGCGTCGGAAATTTTCATCACCAACAAACTCGTCTGGTCTCGAGCAGTCAAACCGACTGGCTCGGGTGGTGCGTCGTGAGCGTGGCTCGAGAAGGGATAAGTTATGGATGAGATTCTCAACGCACTGACTCGAGCCGCCTCATTCGGCACGCCGCTGCTGCTGGCGAGCCTCGGCGCAATTGTTTGCGAGCGCAGCGGCGTGGTCAATCTGGGCATCGAGGGCATGATGGCGCTCGGGGCGCTGGCGGGCTTCGCGGTCGCGTATTCTGGCTCGAGCCTTTGGTTCGCGGTGCTGGCGGCAGCGCTGGCGGGCGTTGCGGCGGCGCTGCTGCACGCCTTGGTGACGATGACGTTTCGGGCGAATCAGTTCATTGCTGGCTTGGCGCTGACGATGCTGGGGCTGGGCGTGGCGGGCTTACTCGGTAAGCCTTACGAGGGCTTCCCACTCTCCGACACGGCGCTCGAGTGGCCGTTCACGCTCGGCGCTGGTTTGCTGGCGATTGCGCTGTACGGCGTGTTTTTCTACACTCGAGCTGGATTACTGCTCAGAAGCGTCGGCGAGAACCCGGCAGCGGCGGATGTCTTGGGCATGAACGTCGCGTTGGTGCGCGTGCTGGCGACTGCCTTCGGCGGAGCACTCGCGGGCATCGCGGGCGCGTTCCTCAGCCTCGCGTACCGCCCGTCGTGGACGGACGGCATGACCGTAGGATTGGGTTGGGTCGCGGTGGCACTGGTGATCTTCACTGGGTGGCATCCATTAAAAGCCGTGCTGGGCAGCTTATTCTTTGGCGTGCTGTACTACCTGCAATTCAGGTTGCAGGGCAGCGTGGCTGTCCCCACAGAAGTATTGGCCGCGCTACCGTACATTCTTGTTATTGTGGTACTCGCAGTGATCGGCGCTCGGGGTCAGCAGGGCAATGCGCCCGAAAGCCTCGGACGACCGTATCGGCGTGGTGAACGTTAGCAGCTCGGCTCGAGATTCGCGTTTCAAACCTCCCTGCTCGAAAGTAAATCCTCGAGCAGCACCCTTTGAACAGCGGGTTGGTATTTTCGTTTAACCCGTCTCGCAAGGCGGGAACGTCCTTAGGAGGCAAGTATGAAGAACGTTTTGATGTTGGCGGCCGTCGCGGGACTCGTGGGAGTGGGCTTACACAGCAGCGCTCAAACGTCCGTCCCCAAGTCCTGTTTCGTCTACGTCGGGCCCGTCGGTGATATCGGCTGGACGTTTGCCCACAACGAAGCTCGCCTGCTGACCGAGAAAGCCATTCCCGGCTTGGAGACGAAATTTGTTGAAAGCGTCCCCGAAGCCCAAGCGATGCCCACGATTGATAAGCTCGTCGGTGACGGTTGCAAGGTTGTATTCACGACCAGCTTTGGATTCATGGATCAGACTTTGGAGGCTGCCAAAAAGTACCCCGATGTGATCTTCGCGCACACCAGCGGTTACAAACGCGCTCCGAACATGGCGACGTACATGGCGGATTTCTACCAAATTTACTATTTGAACGGCATGATGGCGGCGGCGCTGAGCAAAACCGGCAAATTAGGGTATGTCGGTGCGTTTCCAATCCCCGAGCTGAAGCGTCACATCAGCGCATTCGCGCTGGGCGCTCGAGCGGTGAATCCAAAGGCGACCGTCAACGTCAAGTGGATCAACGCATGGTTCGATCCCGTGAAAGCAAGGGAAGCCGCTGAATCCCTGATCTCTGAGGGCGCGGAAGCGCTCGCCTTCACCGAGGACACCGCAACGGTGGTGCAAACGGCCGCCAAGAAGAACATCCCCGTCTTTTCGCATTACAACAGCATGTACAAGTTTGGCCCCGACGTTGTGGTCAGCGGTCAGCTCGTTCACTGGGAAAAAATCTACATCGACTTCATGAAGAAAGTCGTCGCGGGCGGTTACAACACCAAATCCTTGCAGAATGTGGACTACTGGTGGTTGCTGCGCGAGAAAGCCGTCGAGTTGGGCGCTCAGAACGGTATGCCAATCAACCCGAAGTTCATGGCACGATTGAAAGCCGTCAGCATCACCGTCGCAGGCAAGAAAACCAATGTCTACGACCGCGTGATGGCGCTGAATGCCGACATGAGCAGCGCCAAGCCGACGTTTGACCCGTACACCGGCCCGATCATGGATCGCAACGGCATCCTGCGCGTGCCAGCGGGCAAAGTCGCCAGCATCGGCGATCTCAACAGCATGGGCTGGGTCGCGCCGGGCGTGCTGGGCGAGATCGCAGACGAACCAGCCAAGTGAAAATCTCGAGATTTTTATTTGCTGCAACGATAATGTTGCTCACTCTTGGTCAAGCATATGCAGTTGCGCCATCAGTTTACGGAACATATGTTGCAGACCCTAAGTCTCCAAATCCGCCCCGAATTACTTCTGTCGAATTAACCTTGACTGGAAACAGTACCTACATTCGTTTCGCACCGTCAGGGAAGATGACTCCATTTCTCAAAGCTCGAGAAGCGGATGCAAATACATTAAAGAATGTTCTTGGACAGGAGCCGAAGATGCTGTCCGCTAAAGGTTGGATCAGCGGTGTTGTCGCTTTCGTAACCGTTCGCAAAGGAAGTGTTGTACGTGGAATCGAAGTCAATTCGGGAACAGCTTTAATTTCACCGACGTTCAACGTGATCCCACTTGTAAAGTCTCAATAGCAATCCACTACGTAGGGGCTTGCCACTGCAAGCCCCGCTCGAGCGCGACCAATCAATGCAGCGAACGGGTCATTGACGTTCGCCGCGTTTTTTTTGATAACCTTCCAGCCATGCCAGACACGCTGTACCGCGCTTCGCTGCTGCACACACCGCAGAACCCGTTCAAGGGCGGCTCGCTCGAGGCAATCTCGGATGCGGGGATCGTGGTGCAAAGCGGGAAGATCGTGGCAGTTGGAGATTTCTCGAGCCTGCGAACGCTTTACCCGAATCTCGAGAGTACAGATTTGCGCGGCGGCTTGCTGCTGCCGGGTTTGGTGGACGCGCACGTGCATTACCCGCAGGTGCGGGTGATCGGGGCGCTGGGGATGACGCTGTTGGACTGGCTCGAGTTGAACACGCTCCCCGAGGAGGCGCGGCTCTCAGATGTCAGCTACGCTCGAGGCGTCGCCAGTGCGTTTGTGCGGGCGCTGTTGATGCACGGCACGACCAGCGCGATGGTCTTCGGGGCACATTTTGCTGGGGCACAAGCGGCGCTGTTCGAGGAGGGCGCAGCAAGGGGCTTGCGGGTTGTCAGCGGACAGGTCTTGTCAGACCGATTGCTGCGCCCGGAGCTTCACCAGACGCCAACATCAGCGCTCGAGGACGGACGCGCTCTGATCCAGCGTTTCCACGGTGTGGGTCGCGCCCAGTACGCGGTGATGCCGCGCTTCTCGCTGTCCGCTAGTGAAGCGATGCTCGAGGTTTGCCAGCAGCTCATGACAGAGACGCCAACCGCACGTTTTCACACGCACATCAACGAGAACGTTGACGAGATTGCGACGGTCAGACGGCTGTTCCCGTGGGCACGGGATTACCTCGAGACTTACGAGCGCTACGACCTGATCGGCTCGAGGTCGCTGCTGGCGCATAACTTGCACGCCTCGACCTCTGAACTCGAGCGCTTAAGTGCAGCCGGCTCGAGCGTCGCGCATTGCCCGTGCAGCAACGCCGCGATTGGCAGTGGATTTTTTGGGTTGGGGCGGCATTTGCAGCACAACGTCAGGGTCGCGCTCGGAACGGATATCGGCGGCGGCACGGGTTACGGCGTCTTAAAAGAAGCCTTGCAAGCCTACAGTTTGCAGCGCCTCGCGCCAGACGGTGTGACGATGAATGCGGCGCAAATGCTGTACCTGTCAACACTCGCAGGCGCGGAAGCCTTGGGACTCGAGGGGACGTGTGGCGATTTCACGGTCGGCAAATCGTTCGATGCCGTCTGGGTCAAACCTAGAAAAGGCGATCCGCTCGAGCAAGTCTTTCAGCACGCAGATTCGCTCCAGAGGATGCTGTCGGCAGCGTTCGCGCTGGCGGGCAGCGAGAGCATCGCGCAGGTTTGGATCGAGGGTGACTGCGTTCACTCGAGGGAGACAACATGACCATCTTCAATCTCAACACACTCGAGCCACACGCGTTCATCGACGCGCTCGGCGCGATCTTCGAGCATTCGCCGTGGGTCGCAGCAAGCGTCACCGACCAGCGCCCATTCTCGAGCCTGACTGCGTTACACGCGGCGATGTGCAAGGCGATGCGGGCAGCGTCACGCGACCAGCAGCTCGAGTTAATCAGGGCGCACCCAGAACTCGCGGCGCGAATCAGCATGACTTCGGACTCGGTAGCTGAGCAGCGCGGGGCTGGACTGGACAGCTTGACGCCGACTGAACACGCGGCGCTCTTAGGGCTGAACCGTGCGTATCGCGCTCGGTTTGGATTTCCGTTCATTCTGGCGGTTAAGGGCAAAGACAAAAACGATGTTCGCGCTGCGCTCGAGGCTCGCGTTCACCATGATCTGGGACAGGAGTTTCAAACCGCGCTCGAGGAGATCGAAAAAATTGCGCGGTTTCGGCTCGAGGCGCTGATCTCGAGCTGAATGCGTGCGTAACGAACCGTAGGGGCGTTGTGCCTTGCACACAAATGCGTGACGCACGCCTCGCCTTGTAAGTTAGAATCACCCATGCGCCAACTCCTCAGCGGCAAGAAGTCCAGTTACTACGGCAAAGGCGAGACTATCGTTTACCGCTTGCACCGCGACGGGCGCGATGCGCCGATCCTCGCGGCGGCAGTCACGATCGTGATCTGGGGCGATGGGTTCTGGACGACGTACACGACGGGCGACAACACGGGTTTGGTGGCGACTGACAGCATGAAGAACTTCGTGCAGCGTGAAACGCTGAATTACGACGGCGCATCGCTCGAGGGGCTGACTTATTTTCTTGGCAAAAAGTTCTTGGAGAAATACCCGCAGGCTGAGGGCGCGGAGCTGACGGCGACGCAGGTTCCGTTCGATGCGGTCGGCGCGTCGGGCTGGCGACCCTCGAGCGGAGCGCGATCAGCCGCGCAAATTTGGCTCGAGCGCGACGCTGACGGCGCGGTGATCGTCAAGGATCTCGTCTCGAGCATCAATGGGTACGAGCTGCTGCGTCTGTCCGGCAGCGCGTTTTACGGTTTCGTGCGCGACGAGTACACGACGTTGCCAGAGATGAAAGACCGCCCACTGCGAATGAAGCTCGAGGTCGCATGGCGCTACGGCGATGTCAGTGACGGGTTACGCACCGATCTCGAGCTGGTGAAAGCCGTCAATGCGACGCTCGAGCAGACGTTCAACGACGTGACCAGCGGCAGCATCCAGCAGGTGATTTACAAGATGGGGCAAAACGTCATCGCGGCTAGTGCAGTGATTCGTGAGATCGAACTCGAGGGGCAGAACCACACGTGGGACATGGTGCTGGACGGCGCGGAGGCTGGGCTGTTCACGGTGTCGAAACCGTTTTACGGAATCTTGGGCGTGACGGTCAGGCGTTAATGGCGCGGCTGAGCACGCACATCCTCGACACGGCTCGAGGGAAACCCGCTGCGGGCGTGCGGATTGATTTATACAGCGTCTCAAGTGAGGCTCGAGTTCACCTGAAAACGACCGTCACCAACAGCGACGGGCGCACCGACGAAGCGCTGCTGAGCGGTGAGACGATCCCGATGGGCGCGTATCAACTCGAGTTTCAGGCGGGGGATTACTTGCGGGCGTGTGGTTTGGAGTTGCCCGATCCGGCGTTTCTCGAGGTGATCGTGATTCGTTTTTGTGTCAGTGAAGCCAGCGGGCATTACCACGTGCCGCTGCTGTTGTCGCCTTACGGCTACAGCACGTACCGGGGCAGCTAGGTCAAATCTGCACTTTGTTTTTGTGTAGCAGCGCTTATTGTGTAACGCATGGTCGAAGCTCAAGTTCCGCACGACGAAGCGCTGCGACTCGAGACATTGCGCGAATACGATGTCTTGAATACGTCGATAGAACAGCCGCTCGAGCGGCTCGTCAATTTGACCGCACGGGTGTTCCACGTACCAATCGCCATCATTTCGCTGGTTGACGAGCATCGACTGTGGGCCAAAGCCTGCGTTGGAATCAGCAGCGGCGAAGATCAGCGTTCGGTCAGCTTCTGCGGTCACGCGATTCTCAGCGATCAGCCGATGGTGATTCTAAACGCCGCGACCGACGAACGTTTTTTTGATAACCCGGTTGTGATCGGTCATCCACACATACGCTTCTACGCTGGTGCGCCGCTCGTTGCATACAATGGCTCGAGGCTAGGAACGCTGTGTATAGTGGATCACCGGCCGCACGACGATTTCTCAACGACCGACAATGCCAATCTGAGTGATTTGGCGGCCGCCGTGGTGGACGCGCTCGAGTTGCGCCGCGTCAACGCTCGCCTTAGACAGACCGAAGCGATGGTTCACCAAGAGCAGCATCTGCTGACCGAAACCTTCGCCGCGCTCGAGGAAGGCGTGGTCGTGCAGGACGCTGGTGGTCAGATCATCTCAGCCAATGCAAGCGCGGCGCGGGTGCTCAGGTTGAGCATGGATCAACTGCTGGGGCGCACGAGTTTCGATCCGCGCTGGCGGGCGGTGCGCGAAGACGGCACGCCGTTTGTCGGTGCGGATCATCCCGTGCCAGTCGCCCTGCGCGACGGCGTTCCGGTCAGCAACGTTTTGATGGGTGTGCATCACAGCTTTGATCAACTGAGTTGGATTTCGATCACTGCGCGACCGCTCTTTCGGCCTGATGAACAAAAACCCTACGCGGCCGTCGGATCGTTTACGGATGTCACCGAGCAATACAAACGCCAAACCCAGCTCGAGTTTCGCGTTTTTCACGACGCGCTCACCCGATTGCCGAACCGCGAGGCGTTCATGAAATTGCTCGAGCAGCCGAGCGATTCGCATTTCGTCGTCGGATTTTTGGATCTCGACGATTTCAAGTTAGTCAATGACCGTTACGGGCACGGTGCGGGCGACGAACTGCTGCGGCAAGTGGCGCAGCGCATGGGCGATCAACTGCGTTCTGGGGATGTGGTGGCCCGCTTGGGCGGTGACGAATTCGCGTTTTACTTGCCTCACGTGCGGTCTGAAGACCAGCTCGCAACGGTGACTCGGCGCATTCAAGCCGCTTTCGAGCAGCCGTTTCGCTTGGACGCGATTGCGGATCTCAAAGTCAGGGTTTCGTTCGGGGCAGCGTTTTACCCAAACGAAAGCCTTGATCCATCTGCATTGATGCATCTGGCTGATATGCGGATGTACGAATTCAAGCAAACACCTCAAAAATCGCGTCTTTGACGATATTCACGATCTGGTCGATCTGGCTGCTCGAGACGGTCAGCGGTGGCGCGATTGCAATGCCGTTGTCACCACAGCGCACGATCAGGCCTCTGGCTCGAGTGGCCGCTTGGAGTTTCCCGCCGATGCTCAGCGCGGGGTAAGCGGCTTTGGTGGCTTTGTCCTGCACGACTTCGACCAGCATCATCAAGCCTTTGGCGCGAATGTCGCCAACGTGGGCGTGATCTCCGACAGCCGCTGTCATGTCGTGCAGTAATTTCTCGCCCATCACACGGGCGTTTTCGGGCAGATGCTCATCCTCGAGCAACTTGATGTTTTCCAGCGCGACCGCGCAGGCGACGGGATGTCCGCTGTACGTGAAGCCGTGCATGAACATCCGGTCGGGGGTTTGCAGCACCGCGACGATCTGGTCAGAAATCCCGACCGCGCCCAAGGGAATGTAGCCGCTGGTGATGCCCTTGGCGATGCAGATCAAATCGGGCATGAACCCATAGGTCTGATGCCCGAACATCTGCCCGCTGCGCCCGAAGCCGGTAATCACCTCGTCGGCGATCAGCAGAATATCGTGGCGTTTTAACACGCGCTGCACCATCGCCCAGTAGCCGTCCGGCGCGGCGCAGACGCCGCCCGCGCCCTGCGTCGGTTCACCGATAAAGCCAGCAATCGTGCCCGCACCCTCAGCGGCAATCGTCGTCTCGAGTTCGGTCTCGAGGTGCTGGATGAACTGCTGGGGATTCATGCCGACTGGCTTGTTGCGGTACAAATTTGGTGAGCTAACGTAGACGAAGCCTTGCGCGACGGGCCCGAAATCCTTCCAGTACGCGGGGATGCCCGTGGCGGTCGTGGTCACGCCGCCGACCCCGTGATACGCGCCGTGCCTCGAGATAATTTTGTTTCTCTCAGTCTGACCTTGGATGCTCCAGTAGTAGCGTGCGATTTTGATCGCGCTCTCATTGCTTTCACTGCCGCCGGAGGTGAACTGGAAATGGTTGAGATGACCGGGCATCATACTCGCGAGTTTGGCGGCCAGTTCAATGCTGGGCGGCGTGGCGATGCCGAAGAAATTCGGCGCGAAGGCCAGTTGGTTCATCTGATCTCTCGCCGCCTCTGCCAGCACAGCGCGACCGTGACCAACGTTGATGTTCCACAAGCCCGCGAAGCCGTCAATGTAGCATTTACCGCTGCTGTCCCAGACGTGGACGCCGTGACCCTTCGTTAAAATCAGCGGGCCCGATTTAGCGTGGCGGTGCAGGTTGGTGACGGGGTGCAGGATGTGCGCCAGATCCAGCTCGAGCAGGCGTTCGGTGTCCCAAGTGGCGACAGTCATGCTCAGAATCTTACCGCCGCAAGGAACTCGTGCGTGACCGATTCAATGCGGCGATGGCTCGAGCTGATTTTGAAAGGTTCGACGGCTCGAGGTTTGGGTACTGGCGCAACGCAATTTCAATATGCTCGAGGTCAACATCTGACACAGCGTATTTGATCTCGAGTTCGAGTTCGGTGAAGGCTTCAATCGGCTCCAAGCTGGAGTTCAAAATCGTCACCTTGTCCAGCGCGAGTTCTCCGACGCGCTCGAGGTCGTACACTTGGCGGATCGTCTTGAACATGAAGGCTGGCTCGAGACTGGACAGTTCAGCAACGCTCGAGACGTGACTTACGATTTCGAGATCGTTCAGATTCTCGAGACCCGTAGCGTTCCCCGCATCCTGCTCGAGTTCAGTTTTTTGATGCCAGCCAGCAGCGACGGTGCTCCGCCCTTTGTAGGTGTAAACGCCCGAGCCGTCCGCAATCTGGCGCAGGCGCAGACTGATGCCCGCTGATCTCAAAATCGCGCTGGACGTGTCGAAATACGTGTTGGTTTGCCGCTCGGTGCGCGAAAAGTTAAGCGCGTACCCCGCGATCTCGGAGACGGTGCTCAAGTCGGGCAGCGGGCCAGTCAGTTTTAGTTCGCGCTCCAAAGCCATGAACTAATTTACTCGAGATTGCAATTTCGCGGCTCCACGGGACAGAATGAACGCCTACCAATGCCTGAACCTCTCCCCTACGCCGCTGCGCTCGAGTGGCTGTTTGCCCGCACCCGCGCTGGGGACGAGCGCAGCCGCGAGCGTTCACGAGCGCTGCTGGCGGTGCTGGGTCATCCAGAACGTGACTTTTTGAGCATTCACGTGCTCGGCACGAACGGCAAGGGATCGGTCAGCGCAATGTTATCAGCGGGCTTACAACATGGCGGCTCGAGGGTCGGGATGTTCACGTCGCCGCACCTGACCGACTTTCGGGAGCGCATCGCGGTGGGTGCAGAGTTGATCCCAAAAGCGGTCGTGCTCGAGTTCGTCGAATGGGCGCAGGTTCACGCGGGCGGCGCGGCGTTTTTCGACTTGAGCTTTCTGCTGGCGATGCAGTACTTCGCTGACCGTCACGTTGATTGGGGTGTGATCGAGGCGGGCGTCGGCGGCGCGAACGACGCCAGTAACGCCCTCGAGCGGGTTGCGCTGACGGTCTTGACGAACGTGGATTACGACCACGAGGCGGTGATCGGCGTCGGGCCGGAAGATTCAATCCTGAAAAACATCGCGCTCGAGAAAGCCGGAGCGATTCGCAGTGGTACGCCCGTCGTCACTGCCGCTCGAGGCGAAGGCTTGGAAGTGATCCGCCACGTGGCTCGACAACGCGGGGCAATCCTGTATGAACTGAGTCTCGAGCAACCACTGTTCTCACTCCCTCGAGCGCCACGCTTGCGCGGCGTACATCAGCTCGAGAATGCGCGATTGGCAGTCGCTGCGCTGCGCCTGTTGGGGCAAGACGAAGCTGCTGTGAACGCGGCGCTCGAGGCGACGTGGCCGGGACGATTGGAGGTTTTCAAACGCGGGGAACAGCGCGTCTGGCTGGATGGGGCGCACAACCCAGCGGGCGCACTGGCGCTCGCCTCGAGTCTGACGGGACGCTTCGCGCTGCTGTTCGGGGCGATGGAGCGCAAAAACGTTCCAGCGCTACTCGAGCCGCTTTTACCGATGGCTGAATCGCTGCATTTCGTGTCGCCGGGAGCGCTCGGGGCTGATCCGCACGGCTTGGCAGCGCGGTTCGGCGGGGTCGCCTACAACTCGCTCGAGACCGCACTGAGCGCCACACTCGAGGCTGGGAGCCGCGTACTGATCGCTGGATCGTTGTATCTGGTCGGCGCGAGTCGCGCCAAGCTGATCGAAGCGGGCTTCAGCGCCGAGTGACGGGCGTTCCCGTGAAGCATCCCAATGTGTACGGGTACTCGAGGGTCGCCACGTAATGGTAGGTCTTCAAGAGTCTGCCGCGCCATTCGACCTCGCTGGTGCGTCCGTGGCAGGCGTCTAGGTCGGCGTTGGTCAGCATCTGCCCCGTCTCGTCTCGCGGGCCGTAAATCCCGAAACCGTCGAGCGCGTAGCCCAGCAGTTTCGATGGCCCGCTGCCGCCGTCCCCAGCGCAGTCTGACAGGCTGTGATAATGGTACGCACCTCGCGGGTCGGGGTGTCCCTGACAGGCGTCTTGCGTCTCATGCGCCAGCGCATCGCGCCCGCCCGCATCGAGCGCGTTGTACAAGACAGCCCCGCTGAGCATCACGCCAATCGCTCCGTTTGGTAAACACGAGGGCTGCGCGGCAGCCACTGGACTCGCGGGCAGGCGGTACTCGAGGTTTTGCGCCCTGATGCGGTTGGGGTTGCGGTCGTACTGATACGCGTCGTCGGTGGTGGCGATCGGGTACGTGCCCGTCGGGTGATTCGGCAAGCCGTTGCCCGTCAAGCTCAGTGCAGCGGTCTCGAGGGTCTGGTTGAGGACGCTGGTGTGCGTGACGCTGCCGTCTACGACGGCTTTGGCAGTGAAATCAAAAGTGCCGTCACTGCGAATCCACGGGCCCTGCTTGAACGCGCCCAGATTGCTGATTGGTTGCGGGCAACGGTAGACGTACCCACGCTGCGGCGCTGCACTGAGCTTGCCATCGCCAAGCGGTAAGCGCGTCAGGTCAAGCGCGTTGCCACTGCCCGCGCTGAGCGCTAAAGCGACGCTCAGCGCGTCCAACGCGATCAGTCCAGTCAGCACCCAGCCTCGCCAACCCGTCAATAAGAATGCAATGCTCATGTGAACTCGAATCTAGCCTCGCACGGTAAAGATTGCGTAAAAGGCTCGAGGTTTGCTCAGCCGAGGGCGGTATCGCAATCAATCTTGACATTCAAGCGGTATCTTGAGCTGTGTCGTCAGCCTCGAGATTCCTGATCGTCCTCAGCGTCTGTCTGTGTTTCGCGTCCGTCGCGCTCGGTCAGCCAGCCCAAAAAAAAGTGTGTGTGACCCTCGCGGGCGGCGTCGCCAGAGGCTTTGCGTTCCTCGGGGCGCTCGAGGAGCTGGTCGTGAGCGGCGTACCGGTGGACTGCATCGTCGGCACGAGCGCCGGGGCATTGGTCGGCGGGCTGTACTCGAGCGGCTACAGCTTCGAGACACTGCGCCAGCGATTGCCAGAGTTGCAAGCGCGTCAGTCCGAGCTGGTGCGCGTGCTGTTCCCGCCGCTGAACGGTCTTTTAGATCCAAGCGGCTTCGAGGTCGTCTACCGCGCCTTGGTCAGCAATATGCAGCTCGAGGACACCAGCCCGAAACTGGCGGTGATGGTCACGCCGCTCGAGCGCGGAGCTAAGCGCCGCACGTTGGAGACGGGCGATTTAGCGACCGCCATGCGGGCCAGCATCAGCTTGCCGCTGATTTTCCCAACCGCGCAGATCGACGGCGCGTATTTCACCGATGGTGGGCTGCGCGATCCATACCCGGTCGGCGTGGCGCGGGATCTGGGCGCGGGAGTCGTGATCGCCATTCGCGGGCAACCCGAGCCAGACGCGCCGCCAACCAACCTAATCGGCACGCTGAACGCGGTCACGAGCGTGGTGCTCTCCCCAACCGAGCAGGTGCAGCCCGATGTCTGGATTCGCGTCAAAACCTTCGACGCGCTGTACTTTGATTTCTCCAAGGTGCAAGAACTGATGGAGCGCGGGCGCGAGGCGGCCAGAGCGCTGCTGCCTGACATCAAACACACTTTAGAGGTGAAGGGGATTGCGCTGAACGCCAGTGGCGATCCGCACGCCGACAACCCCGTCAATGCGCTGTGGAGCGCACGGCTCGAGGCTGGATTGAGCGCCGCTCGAGGCTTACCAATCCCGTTCACGGTCGCGCCCGCGATTGAACTCGCGCCCAGCAGTTACGACGCGGGTACGTTGCCGGGTTCACTGGGCGGGTTTTCGACCCTCGGCGTTGGTTTGGATGTCGGCGGTGGGGCGTTGGGTGGTTTTTCGATTGGCGCGGGCTACGTCAACAATCTGGACAGCCCAAGTGACGCGCTGTTCGTGCGCCTGACGTATGCGGCGCAGCCGCTGAGACTCACGGCCAGTTACGACCCGGCGCGTCGCGCCCTTGGCGCAGCGTGGCGGCTCGAGGCGACGCTCGAGACAGCGGCGCTGAAAGCCAGTGCCAGCGTGGACGCGAGCGCGTTGAGCATCAGCGGCTCGAGCGCCTTCAAGTTCGGAGTCGTTACCCTTCAGCCCAGAGTCGCCCTGCGTTTCGGGTACGCCCCGAGTCTGCGCGTCGAAGCCAGTCTCGCGGCGCGGTTCGACCTCGAGCCAGTGTTTTTCAGGGCGCGAGCGTTATTTGGCTTGGGCACGGGTGGCGCGGCAGGGTTTAGTTTGGGCTACAACAGTTTATTGCGGGCGTATCCCTTGGATTACGCGATCAGTCCGCAGGCGCTGATTCTCAATTTAGAACTCGGGTATCGCTTGAACCTCGGCAATTTGGCAGGGCTACTGAGTGCCGATCCAGAGCTGCGCGTCTTCGCCGACTTTGGGCTGGCGCTGGATGTCAACCGATCCGAGCAGCAATGGCTGTGGGATGTCGGACTGGGCATCAATGTGCCGGGGCGCTGGTTTGGGTTCTTGCCGTTTAACTTCGGCGCGGATGTGGCGGCTGGCCCGGCTGGAGTGCGGTTCAACTTCTTCACCGCCATTCCCCTGCCGTAACTGGCTCGAGCCGCACCGCTTCATCACCGACCGAAAAAAACAGTCCCGATGGCAGCTCGAGGATCACCGTTCAAGCGCTGACTGCACGGGGTTTGCGCTCCCTTGTCTCACGCTCGAGCCAGTCCTATTCGTCCCAGCCTTTGGCTTTTTTGAAGCCCAGCAAGGCACTGAACATCACCTCGCCATTGGGCAGCATGACCGTCGAGAACTGCAACTGGGCTATTCACGGCGTCCTCGCCCAGATCAGCCATGAAGCGGTTGAGGCGCTGCTCGAACAGGTCGGGTTCAGGGGCGAAAATCAGTTTGAAGGTCACGCAAACCATGATGCCAAATTGCGCCGCGAAGGGCGTGGCGGATGCACGCGGGGCAACTGTGCTCGAGAGTTTCGCCAAATCTTGAGCCGCAGCAAAAACGGGCGAAGCCAAGTAGCCTCACCCGTTGCTGCTCGAGAGGTCATTATACGGATTCCGTTTAATCACTTCATTTATTCTTGCGAATAAATTGCATTCAGCACGGAATCCGTATCTGTTCCTATGCCCTCTAGGGCAGAAAATTCTTCAAAGAATTTTCCGGAATTCGTATTACTTGGCTTTGACTTGATCTTTCAGCGCTTTACCGGGCTTGAAGGCTGGGTACTTGCTGGCTGGAATTTTGATCTTGGTGGTCGTGCCGGGCTTGACGCCGCTGCGTGCCTTGCGGCTGCGGACTTCAAACGTACCGAAGCCCGTGATCTGCACCTTGCCACCTTTGCCCAGCGCTCCGGCGACCTCATTGATGAAGCTGTCGATCATCGTTTTGACATCTTTTTTCTTGGCTTGGGTTTTGTCCGCGAGGACATCGATCAGGTCGGATTTGGTCAGGGTCTTCTTCACGGTTTTCTTAGCCATACAGCTCCTTGTGGTTGGCGCATTGCAAATGTTCCAGTGACGATAGTCCCGTGCTCGTCGGTACTGTGGTTAAAAACTGCGCCTGTGACGCAAAGTAGCACGCCTTACGCGTGCAGCGCAATATCCACTGACCGCTCAAAGTAGCGTGGCACACGATGTTCTCGCCATGCCTCAGTCTTTTTTCCACGAGCGCTGCACGAGCGCGTCGCCCAAGGCGGGAATCAGCGTCTCGAGCCAGCACAGCAGGCGGTAATAGCTGGGCACGATCACTTCAGGGCGGGAGTGCTCGAGCAAACCCAGAATCGCATTGGCGATCACCTCGGGGCCCGGCATCGGCAAGGGGCGCTTGCCGCCCTTGGCGGTCATCGCCGTGCGAATGAAGCCCGGCGCGACCAAGGAGACGTTGACACCAGTCCCCAGCAGCTCGCGGCGGAGCGATAAGCTCATGCCCCGCACCGCGAATTTACTGGCGCTGTACAAGCTACTGACCGCCAGACGCCCAGCGACGCTGCCGATGTTGATGACGTGACCGTTGCGATTCTCCAGCATCTCTGGCAGCACCAGCCGCGTCAAGTGAAAAACAGCCGTGACATTGGTCGCCATGACTTTCTCTACCTCTTCTGCACCCTCGAGCCACCATTTCTGCCCGCCAGAATCCACGCCCGCGTTGTTGATGAGCACCTGCACCGCACCGAACTCGGCGCGGGCCCGCGTGACCAGCGCCGCCAGATCATCGGGCTTCGTGACATCGCAAACCACGCCGATCACGCGCTTACCGCTCGGGTTCAAGTCCGTCACCAAAGCATCCAGCAGTTCCTTGCGCCGCGCCGCCAACACCAGCCGATGCCCAGCCTGCGCCAGCGCTCGAGCGGTCGCTTCACCAATGCCGCTCGAGGCTCCGGTGATGATGATGTGCCGCCCGCCCGCGCCTTCGATGCTCATGCTGGGTAGCGTACCAGTGCTCGTGGTTTAACAGGCTTCCAATCAAGGACTTCTGCTGCTTAGCTTGGGGATGAACAGCCTCGAATCTTCTCGAGCCACTGAAGTATCACTCGAGCGTTGCGACTTGAGCTAAGCCTCTCGAGCAAGGACGACCATCGCAAGATTGAGTTGAAGATATCGCAATCGACGACTTAAACTTAAAAGACTGCGATCTGATGCAGGCTGGAGGCGAACTTTGCAATCTCACGCGCTCGTGCTCAAATGCGACTCGCTGATTGAGGTCATGGAGGTCAGATGCGTCATCAAATTCTGTTTTTGACTTTCACTGGAGTCTTATTTTTAGCGGCCTGCGCGAGCAACCTCGACCAAGGTGTCGGGCCGAGCGCCGAGATCGGCACGGGACTGACGGGGGCGTACTTCAGTAACCTCGAGTTCGCTGGCCCCGCCGTGACCCGCCTCGAGCCGCGCATCGATTTCGATTGGGGACTTGGTGCGCCCGCCAGCGGCATCGCCGCAGATGCGTTCACTGCGCGGTACAGCGGTGAGCTGAGCGCTCCGACCGCTGGAAGGTACACGTTCTACGCGACGGCTGATGACGGCGTGCGCCTGAGCGTGGGGGCTGAGCGCGTGCTGGATGATTTTTCGCATCACACGGCCCGCACCTCGAGCGGCACAGTCACATTGAGGGCAAACCAACGCGTGGCGATCAGCCTCGAGTATTTTGAAAGCGATGGTCAGGCGAGTTTGAAGCTTGAGTGGAGCGGGCCTGACTTGATGCGGCAAGTGATTCCCACGGCGGGGCTGTTCGCACTTTCCGCCTCGCCACCAGCACCTGTTCCAGCAGCGACGGGCAAGAAACTGATCGAACTCGGTTGGGATTCACCGACCCCCGATTTTCTACGGGCCAACATCGCTCAGATGGAGCGACGTCCTTTTGACGGCGTGGTGATGCATTTGAACGCGGGCAAAACGATTTTTAACAAAACGCCGTACCCGCCAAGCGCATTCGCGGCTGACCGAAGCGATTTGAGCGCGATGAAAATTTCCAAGCTCAACCAGAACTTCATCAGCATCTGGGCGGCCAGCGAGGCGAATTGGAGTTGGTTTAATGATGCGGACTGGGCAGCGACCCTGACGAACGCCAGCAACTTCGCCAAAACAGCCAAGGCGGGCGGTGTGAAGGGCTTCTTCTTCGATCCAGAACCTTACGGCACGAACCCGTGGTCGTACAGCGCAGCCCGCTACCCAAACCAGAGTTTCGCCGCCGTGCGAGCCAAGGTGCGCCAGCGCGGGGCGGCGTTTCTGGACGCGATTCAGCTCGAGCTGCCCGACGTGAAAATTCTGACGTTGTTTGGGGTGACGTACCTAAAACAGCAGCTCGAGCAGGGGCGAACCCTCGAGCAAGTCGAGTGGGCGCTGCTTGGTGCGTTCATCGACGGGATGCTGGACGTGATTGGCGCAAAAGCCGAACTGATCGACGGCAACGAACCTTCGTATTATTACTACTTGCCAAACGCGCAGGAGTTCGGTGGGTTCAAAGACTTCAAAAACGCGGCTCGAGCGCTCGTCTCACCCGAAAACCGCTTCAAATACGATACACAAGTCAAAACGTCGCAGGCAGTCTTCGTTGATGGGCTGCTCGGAACCTACAACGCGCAAAACGCTAACGGCTTGCTCGGTTGCCACTTGCGCGATGCGAACGAGCGTCAACTCGTATTGGAGCATCACACGTATCAGGCACTCAAGACCAGCGACAAGTACGTCTGGGTGTACAACGAACGCCTGAACTGGTGGGGGACGCCCTCACCGAATCTGCCGCTGCCAGATCAGCTCGAGGCGATTATCGCTCGAGCAGCCGCGAAGCACCGTGCGGATCAGCCGCTCGGTTTCAGCATCGAGGATTTCTTGGCGCTGGCCGCGCAGCGTTACGCCCGCACGTGGAATGGTGAACCAAAACTGACCTGCCTACCTTGACTCGAGCATCGGCGTGCGGAACGACCGTTTCGCGCTCGAGCCGAGTTCGTTGGCAGCACTGAAGCTCGGGGCGCGGTTCGAAATCGAGTGCTTCAAAATCAGCGCCACGCTCGAGACCATGAATGCGACGCTCAAGCGGCAAACGATTGCAGCGTCATCTCTTAACCCGTTGACACACTGGCCTGCGAGGCAAACTCGGTAATCTGCATCGTATGGCATCCGCTCAACTCGTCACACTTTCAACTGGCATTCATTACCTGCCCGGCGCGGTTAACGTCGGCGTCGTCGGAACTGGCAGTGGCGGCTGCGTGCTGATCGACTCTGGCGCGGACAAAGACCACGCCAAGCGCATCCTCAAAGCCTGCCGCGCTGCCCACCTCGAGCCGGTGGCGATTGTCAATACGCACTCGCACGCCGATCACTACGGCGGCAACGCGTATTTGCAGGAAGCGCTGGGGATTCCAGCCTACAGCCCGATTTTTGAAGAGGCGATTCTGCGCTACCCGATCCTCGAGCCGATCACCTTGTGGAACGGGGCGCGGCCGCCCGTGGCCTTGCAAAACAAGTGGTTGCTCGCCCCGGCCAGCGGCACGAAAATACTCAACGAAGCCGGGCTGCGCGAGATCGCTGGGGTCGCGCTCGAGCTGCTGGATGTCAGCGGTCACGCCCACATTCAGTTCGCGGTGCGAGTCAGGGACGTATTGTTTGCGACCGATGCGGTCTTCGGCGCGGTGATTCTGCAAAAATACCCGCTGCAATTCATGGTCGACGTGCAGCACGTCCGCGAGGCAATCGAGACCGTGCGCTCGAATAAGGCTCGAGTGGTTGTGCCCGGTCACGGCGAGCCGACGGGCGACGTGGACAACTTGTGCGACGCGAACCTCGCGGCGCTCGAGCGAGCCTCCAGCGCTGTGCTGATCGCCTGCGGTGAAGCCGCGACGCTGCCGGAGGTGCTCGAGCGGGTCTGCGCGATGCTCGAGGTGACGATCACAGATTTGACGCGTTACGTGCTCAATCAAACGGCGGTGCTGGCGCACCTGACAGATTTGGAGGAGCGCGGGCTGGTGCAACTCAAATTGACGCGCAATCGCCTGCTGTGGACGGCGGTTTGAACCAGCGTTCACTTGATGTTCGGCGCGAAACTCCCTGTTCATGACAACTTCCCCATTCACCCTCGAGCCATGCGAGCAGCAAGTCAGCGCTCGGTGTCTGATTCGAGGGCAAACTCAACCCCCGCACAGGACAATCGCAACGCGGACTCAGCCTGAAACTCGAGCCTGACCAGCTCAGCGACCGTGTGAATTGGCTCGAGTCCACGCCGCTTCACGCAATTGCAACTCGCGCTTTCACGCGGCCATGGGCAGCATGTCATACTCGGGAGCACGCGAAAACAATCTGGTCAGCGAGGGCGGTGCGGGTGGAGTCAGCAGTCAAACGAATCCTAGCGGTGGCGGACGCGATCAGCCCGTACATTTACCGCGAGACCTTCCCCAAGGGACTGGGTAAGATTGATTTGGTGCTGTGCGCTGGCGATTTACCGGGTTACTACATTGAGTTTCTGGCGACAAAAGTCACCTGCCCCGTCGTTTGGGTGCATGGCAACCACGGCGAGGAAAAAGTCAAGGATTACCTCGGGAATCTCACGCCGCCGGGCGGCGCGATTGCAGCGCACGGGCGAATCGTCGAAGCGGCCGGTTTACGAATCGTCGGTTGGGGCGGCGCTCCAAGGTACAACGAGGCGACCGAAGGCCAGTACACGGGCTTTGAAACCCAAGTCGCTTTGGCACGGCTCGAGCCGCAGCTCTGGTGGCGCAAAATCCGCACGGGGCGCGACATCGACATTTTTTTGACGCACGCGCCGCCCCCCGGGCCGCACGCGGGCACGGATTTCGCGCATCGGCCGTGCAAGCAAATCGGTCGATTCATGGATCGTCACGCGCCGCCGCTGCTGGTGCACGGCCACGTTCACAATTACGAGGGGCGACGCGTCGAGTACACCACGCCAGCCGGCACTCGAGTCGTCAACGCTTATGGCTATGTATTGCTCGAGTTGCCTGTGCGTGCCCAAGGGCTTCAAGAAACGCTGTGAATTTGCCGCAGCGCTTCTGAGAGCGCAATCGCGGCGCTCACCGATACATTCAAACTGTGAAAGCGGTGATCGGTGCGTGGGCCGCCGCTCGCGCCGCGCATTGGGATGCTGACGCACGGGTGTGCGCTCAGAATCTGCGCGGGAATGCCGTCGCTCTCGCGCCCGAAGACGAGGTAATCGTCGCTGATATACGCGACTTCGGTGTAGGTTTGCTGCGCCGCGTCGGTGAACAACCACAGCCGCGCAGCGGGGGACAGGCTGGCTTTGAAATGATCCCATGACTCGTGCACGCTGACGTTCGTGTCCAAGATGTAATCCATGCTGGCGCGGCGCAAATCGCGGTTTGGCAAGTCAAACCCAAGCGGTCGCACCAGATGCAGCTCACTACCGAGCATCGCGCAGGTACGGGCAATCGCGCCGGTGTTGTGTGGGTTCAAGGGCTGATACAAGACGATTTTTAGCACGGCGTCCATACAATACCGTCTCTCGAGCCAGCAGGAGCGGCGTCGCTCGAGGCGTAGATGAACGCGTGCTCAAGGCGTTCTGACCGTGAGCTGATCTCGCTTCACGGTCAGCGGTGTAACCTGTTTTCGCGGGCAGGCTCGAGAGCAGATGCCTGACGTACTGCGGGTGGGCTTATGAACTGGAATAAATCTCAAGCCGAGTTCGATTTGAAATCCGCGATGCGTAAAGCGTGGTTTCACGATATCTTGGCGTGGCTGCGCGGCGAGGAGAACGATTTACTGCCCTTCGATGCGGTCAAGCACCTGCATCCGACTGGCGAGCGTTACGTCGGCTTGCAGGTCATCAGCGTCGATAAGATCATCGGATCGGTGGATCGTTACCGCGATTTCGACGACGCGTTCCTGCCTAGGTCTGAGCATTTGAGCGAGCGTTGGAGCAACATCCGCCGCTTGAAGCTGGACGGCAAAGAGTTGCCAGCGATTCAGGTTTACAAAGTTGGTGAGACGTTTTTCGTCAAAGACGGTAATCACCGCGTGTCCGTAGCCCACATGGACGGGCAAAAATTCATCGATGCCGAAGTGATCGAACTCGATGTCGCCATTCCCCCCGAAAAGGGTGACGAAATCAAGGATTTCATCATCAAAGGCGAGTACGCACAGTTTCTCGAGGTCACGAAGCTGGACAAGTTGCACCCCGGTCATTTTGAGATTCGCTTCACCACACCGGGGCGTTACGATGTGCTGCTGGATCACATCGCCAAGCGCCAGTACTACATGGGCTTGAATTTAAAGCGCGATATCGGCTTTGACGAAGCCGTGACCAGTTGGTTTGAACGGCTGTACACGCGGATGATCGAGGAGATCCGTTCGGCGCACGCACTGGATAAATTCCCACTGCGTACCGAGGCTGACCTGTACCTGTGGATGATGGATCACCGTTACTACCTGACCGAACTGTTCGGGCACGATGTCGGCAGCCGCGTAGCCACCCAAAGCTTCGTGCAGCACTACCGACCCGCGTGGTACAAGCGCCTGTACACGCGCCTGACGGGTCGCCGCGCCGAACCCTGAGGATGGACTCGAGTCTGCCAGATGCCGCTCAGCCTCGCTGGGTAGGCTCGAGATGGATCGGCTGATGAACTAAAAAATATCTCGAGCGTGTAGCACACGCCTTCGAGCTTGTGCTTCTGGGCACAAGTGAACAAGCTTTGTGCAACAGGCCCTAAAAGTGCGACCGTTCGGGTTTGGTGATTTGGGTTATGACTACGGCCGCGCGATTGGTGTCAATTTCAAGTTGTAAAACAGATCTTCACACAACACTGACCTGAGCTTAGTGGCTCGAGTCGTATACTGCCAAAACGCTTCGTGGAGGTTATCAACATGCGAACTCGAGCTTTTCCGCTTTTACTGGTCACGGCTGCCATGCTGAGTACTGCACCCGCCGATGCCGCACCGCTCGGCATCGTGTCCGAATCGGCGGTCGGCGTCAGTTTCGGCTATCAGTACCAGCCAGCCAGCGTCATCAGCTTGGGCGCGAGCTTTGAAACGCCGTTCAGCATCGTGCCGTTCATTGACACCAGCGTCGTCGCCAAAGCGGGCGTGTCGTTCGCAGGCGGCGTAGACGCGGGCGCAACGGTCAAAGCCGTGCTGTTTCCGTCGCTCAGCGGCGGATTATTCGCCGCTGGATTGTGGCTGGATGTCAGCGCGTACAGCCTCGGCTCGAGCGTCAGCGCGTTCAAGATCGGGCTGGGCCCGATGCTGACCGTTAACCTCGAGCCGGCGTATTTGACGTTCAGCGCGTCGTTGCTGGCGCTGACCAACGGTGTGTTCGGCTTTGATCTGGGCATCGCGGGGCGCTATTACATCGATGTCTTCGCGCTGGATCTGAGCGTTGATTACAACACGGTCGGTTGGGCCAGAGCCAATTTCGGGTTGCGATTCACATTGTGAGTCAACTGTCCCAAACGCGCTCGAGGAAAACGTGAACGCCACACCGTCATCACCTCGAGTCGCGCCGCGCTTCAAGCTCAGTCCGGGCTGGTGGGGACTAGTCCCCAGTTTGCTGCTGCTGGCAGTCTTCGTTGGCTACCCACTGATTCAGGTTTTTCAGATCAGCACTCTCAAATGGGACGGCGTGATCGCGGGTCAAGGCGTTGGGCTGGGCAATTACGCCAATCTGTTAAGCGACCCCGATCTAGGGCGCTCCTTGATTACAACGCTGATCTTCGCTGCACTGACCCTGCCCGCCTTTGTCGGTTTATCCGCGCTCACAGCGATTGAACTCGAGGGCACGCGCTTGGAGCGCATCGTCAAAGCGGCGCTGTTCCTACCGGGCCTGTGGACGATCGGCGCGAGCGCCATCGGTTGGTACACGCTCTACGCCCCAGATTACGGCGTGCTGTCCACATTGACGGGCGGCGTGCTGGCGCTGCCGTGGGGCGACAAGGCGTGGGCGGCGCTGGTGCTGATCGCCGCGTTCACGATCTGGCAGCATCTCGGTTACGCCGTGCTGGTCGTCAGCGCTGGCTTGAAGGGCATCCCGTCCGAAGTGCTCGAGGCAGCCAGAGTAGACGGCGCGTCGGAATCTCAGGTGCGCTGGCAAATCATCGTGCCGCTGCTGCGCCCGAGCCTAATTTTCTTGGGGGTCATTGGCAGTTTGTACGCCTTGCAAAGCTACACCGCCGTCTTCCTGCTGACGAGGGGCGGGCCGTTCGGCAGCACCCGAGTGCTCGGGTATTTTTTGTACGAAACCGCGTTTGAGAAGTTTGAGTTCGGGTACGGCGCAGCGCTGAGCGTACTAGTGCTGGCCGTGGCGTTCACCTTCGCCGCGCTGCAAGCTCGCGCCCTGAGGAGCGAATAGATGCCGATTCTCGAGTCTCGAGGAGGGTCGCTGTGATGCCACGCGGGACGATTTTTGGGCGCGTGATCGTCGGGCTGTTGACGATCTTCGCGCTGCTGCCGATACTCTGGCTGGCGTACAGCGCCTTCCTGCCGCCGAACGCCGCATTGCAAGGGCGGATCATCGGCGATGGTTACACGTTTGACAATTTCGTCAAACTTCCATTTGACACCTTGCTGCGCCCGCTTCTGCTCAGCCTCGTGCTCTCGAGCTTCGTGGCGTTCATGCAATTGGTGATTGCGCTGCCAGCGGCGTATGCGATCAGGAACGGCACACCCGCGCTCGGGATCTTCTTGTTTCTGCTCAGCGTCCCAGCCGAGTTGCTGCTGATTCCGCTGTACGGCTTACTGCAAAACCTGCATCTGCTCAACAACCCATTGGCACTTGTCGTCCCGTTTCTCGCCAGTCCATTCACGGTTTTCCTCTTGTACAGCGGCATCAGCAAAGTCCCGTGGACGTTCGTCGAAGCCGCACGGCTGGACGGCGCGAGCAACCTGCAAATCCTCACCAAAGTGATCGCGCCCTTGCTGCGTCCCGAGATGACGGCGGCGGCTGTGCTGGGCTTCGCCGCGCACTGGAATCTGGTGCTGTACCCAAGAGTCGTGCTGAACGATTCAAACTGGTGGACGGTGCAGGTCGCACTGACTGAGCTGTTGCGTAAGAATCCCAACGCGTGGGGAACGCTCGGCGCGGCCGCCATCGTCACCAGCCTACCGATTCTGATTCTGTACATCATCTTCGAGCGCCGCGTCACCAAAACGCTCGAGGGCGGACTGAAGTAGCGACAAGTCTCGAGCATAAGTTTCGTAGGGGCGAACTGCATGTGTCTTGCCCTGACAGCAGCACCTTGCGGGCTTGGGCGCTTCGCCCATGCAACGCTCGAGTTGCCACAATTATTAAACCCGTCCAGCACGCCAGATTGCTCGAGCTTCGAGCGCTTGCGCCTGCATTTCACAGTGCCAAATCGGAACGTCTTCAATGCGCCAGTATTGCAACCCGAGATCTTCGTGCGAGCGGCGCAGTTGCCCACCGATTACACGGCACAGAAACACGGTTTTGACCATTGTGAACAGTCCGTACTCCACGCTCGGAAAGCGCGTATACACCCCGACTAAGCTCACGATCTCGACCTCGAGACCCGTCTCTTCATACGCTTCACGAACCGCCGCTTGCTGGGGCGACTCGCCCGCTTCGACGGAGCCACATGGGAAACACCACCGCGCATTGTCGGTGCGTTTCATCAACAGCACTCTGGCCTCATCGTCAAAAATCACCGCGTCTGCACCGAGTTCTGGACAGACGGACAGCCGCTCGAGACCGCTGGCAAGGCGGTTTCTGACTTCACTGGATGGAATCCCCAGCGTGTCGCCGTACCCTTGCGCCGCGAGTTCGAGCAGTTGCTCGTAGCGTTGACGGTCGTATGGATCTTGCGAGTAGTGCAGCCCGAGTTGTGCAATTCCATTGATTTTCTCGAGAAGTTTGAGCACGTCTTACATCGTACTGTGACTGGTGACACGCAGCGTACACTGCGCTCGATGAACCTGCCGACCCTGACCCTCAACCCACAGCTCGAGGCGAGCATCGCCAGCGGCCACCCGTGGGTCTACCACAATCACCTGCCCGATCACGACCTCGAGACGGGCGAGTGGGTGCGGGTGCAAGCAGGGCGGGCGTGGTCGTATGGGCTGTTTGATCGCCGCAGCCCGATTGCGCTCAGGCTGTTTGGGCGCGACGAGCCGGACGGTGAGATGATCCGTGCTCGAGTGACGCGGGCTTTGGAGTTACGTGCCAACTGGTTTGGCGCGGAAACCAACGCGCAGCGCTTGATCGGCGGCGAGGGCGATTTCCTACCGGGCGTGACCGTGGATCGCTATGAGCGCTATGCGGTGCTGCAAACCTACGCCGATTGCTTGGAGGTGATCGTGCCAGACGTGGTGCAGGCACTCGCCAAGAGTGATCTGGGTTTGAAGGGGATCGTGCGGCGCGAGGACAAGCAGCTCGAGGTGCTGTGGGGCACAATGCCGCCGCCGGAACTGACGATCTTGGAGAATGGCTTAAAGATTATCGCCAATCTGTACGAGGGGCAAAAGACGGGCTTGTTTCTGGATCACCGCGATAACCGCAGCCTGATCGAGCGCGTCTCGAGCGGCAAAACCGTGCTGAACCTCTTCGCGTACACCGGCGCATTCAGCTTGTACGCGGCACGGGGCGGCGCGACCAAGGTCTCGAGCGTGGACATCGCGCCAGCGGCGATGCGCGACGCGGAGCGCAATTTCGCGCTGAACGGGTTTGATCCAGCCGCCCACGAATTCATCGCCGCCGATTGCTTCACGTTGCTCGAGGAGTACGTCCGGGACGGTAAGCGCTTTGATCTGGTGATCCTCGACCCGCCGAGCCTCGCCCGCTCTAAAGACAACAAATACGCAGCCGCTCGAGCCTATAAAAAACTCAACTCGTTAGCGCTGCGCTGCGTGGTTGACGGCGGAATGCTGGCGACTGCATCCTGCACATCGCAGATTGGCGCGGATGCGTTTAAGGAAATTCTGTTGGAATCAGCGGGCGACGCGGGCAAGCGCGTGCAGATCGTGCAAGAGAACGGGCAGGCGGTCGATCACCCCGTGACGTTCTTTGAAGGGCGTTACCTGAAATTCGTGCTGGCGCGTGTGCTCGAGCAGCCCGGCATGAGGTGAAACGATAACTGACGAACAGCAAATCGCCGCGTTGATGCAGACGTGGCTCGAGGCGACGAAAGCGGGCGATGCAGCGCTGGTGCTGGCACTGATCGCTGAGAACGCGGTGTTTTTGCAGGCTGGGCAGCCCGCAATGATCGGGCGGCGTTTGCTACCGCGCTGTCAGGGACGCTCGAGCAGATCGGGATTGAGGCGCAGCAAACCGTCTTTGACATCAGCGTTCACGGCGCAGTGGCGCACTGCTGGACTGAGCTTTCACTGGTTGTCACTCGCCTCGAGTCTGGAGCGGTGACGCGCCGTTTTGGGCTTACCTTGAGCGTTTTCGAGCGACGAGCTGGCAACTGGCTGCTGGTCAGGGATGCCAACCTGCTGAGCTTGCAGACTGCATGAGTGCGACTCGAGCCGCTGACCAACGCAAGTTTGGGATTGCTTCACGTAGCTCATGGCATTAAGCGCGATATTCACCGCGTGACACGACTCGCGTTCATGGCTCTGGGAATCCTGCTGCTGCTCGGCGTGGTGGTCAGCATCTGGCCGGTTCAGAACCAAGTGGCGCTTAGCAACGTGCGTTTGGAGGGCGTGAAACTGGAGTTGTACCCAGCGGCCGACCCGGACGCCCAGTGGAAGTTCAGTGCAAGCAGCGTGATCTACAACCCCGATACCCGCGAGAGTCAAGTCACGCTCGAGGGGACGGGGCAGCGGATTTTCAAAGGCGTCACGGACTTGGAGTTATCGGCGCGTGAATTGACGATTGACGGCAACGACAACTTACGCACGCAAACAGCGGTCGTCTACATCAAAAAGGATTGCACGACGGTCAAGCTAGGCTACGCCGACGGTGGCGCGGGCAGCGTACCGGTGGTGATCGACCAGAACAGCGGTTATCGCGCTCCGTATGCCGAAGTAATCGCGCCGGATTTCAAGCAGACTGGGACGAATCTCGAGGCGAGCTTCGATTTAAAGGAGCGCTTTTCGATGGACAGACCAAGAATCAGCTTCGTCGATGGCGGCGCGGAATCCTGCAAAGATGGCGTGCTGGTTGGCACGAAAAAGGAGACCAAATGAAAAAGATACTGAGCATCGCGGCACTGCTCGCGTTCGGCATCGCGTTAGCGGCTGGCTCGAGGGTGATCGAGATTCAGGCCGACAAGCAAAACGGTTCGCCTCGAGCCTCGAGCCTCGAGTTCACGGGGAACGTTAAAGGGAGTGTGCAGAAACTCGGGATCGCCAGCGACAAAGCGACGCTGACCGCGCCCGACGGTACGCCCGTCGCGGGCAGTGAAGGCAAGCGCACAGCAACCTTTCTGGGCGGCGTGACCGTCACCAGAGGGCGCTTGACCGCGCAGGGCCCGAGCCTCGAGTACCGCGAGACCAGCGGTTTGGGTGTGCTGACTGGCCCCGCCAAGATCGTGCAGAAGCCGCAAAAAGCGGGCGAGGACGACGTGCTGATCTCGGCGGGTAAAGCGACCTTCGACGTGGACACCAACGTCTCCACGTCGGAAGGCAGCGTCAAACTGGTCAACGGCACACAAACCGCCACCAGCGCCAAGATTGTCTACGACGAAGACTCGAGTTTAGGCTGCCTGTCCGATCCGCGCTCGGTGGGTGTGGTGCGCGAACCTAAAAAAGCGGGCGATAACCGCCTTGTGATTACGGCGAAGGACGTGCGTGTCGACACCGACACCAACACGTTGATCGCCAGTGGCGGCGTCAAGCTCGAGGCTGGTGATAACGTCACGACCGGCGAGGCGCTGTATTACGACGATGCGAAGGACACTGCGTGGGTGATCGGCGATATCGCTAGGAAAATTCCAGCGAAGAACGTCAACCGTAAAAGCGGCGCGACGATCTCGTCAGGCACGATCATCAATTACACCAAGAACAACCGCGTCGATCAACTTGGTGTCCCTTTTAAGATTCCGTTCGATAAGTTCAAATGCGCGACGGACAAGTAAGCTGAGTTCATGAAGCAATCTGGCGCTCGAGTTGGTCACATCGCTCGAGCGCTGCTGGTGTTGTGCGGCGCGACACTGGCGCAGCTTGACCCAGAGACGCCCGCGACTCCGTTCCCGCCAGAAGTGATCCTCGAGCGCGGCGATAAGGTCATTCGGGCAGTGAAGTACGGGCCGGACGAGGCGGGGTTGGTAACGTACTGTGCGCCACTCGATGGTGATAAAGACCGAATCACGCGATTCGTTTATTACGATCTCGCGCCTTATCAGGTACACGTCTTCATTGATAAGAACATCATTCGCGCACCCGTGGTCTTTGTTCGCAAAAAAGACGGTGGCGACGGCGAGTTGGAGGCGTACAACGGTGTGGCAACGGCTCAGCCAGAAGACGCTGAAGCCTGCCTACCGATCATCAAAGCCGACCCGAAGCCCGGAACGGTTTTCGTCGAGCAAGGCAAAACCAAACTGACTGGCTCGAGGCTCGATTACACCGAGGCGACGGGCATCGCGGTGATCGCTGGGCCGATTGTCTTCGAGCGACCGCAGGACAAAGGCGACACGCTGCGCGGCTCGTCACAGAAAATCACGGTGGACGTGGACAACGAGAAAACTTTTCTCGAGGGAACCGTGACATTAGAAAGTAAATGCCGCGTCTCGAGCGCCGATAAGGTCGAGTACGACGATAAGAAGAACTTGGCGATTTTGTTTGGCAACCCAGCCGTGTCCGCCAGCCGTGACGGGAAAGACACGATCAAGGGGCAGCGCTTGGAGTACAACCTCAACAGCAACGATGTCGTGGTCAGCGCGTCCGAGGACGGCGTGACGGGGCAGTTCGACGATGAAGCACCCCCGTGTCGGTAAAGCAGTCTCGAGCGTGCATTAGATTTCGTAGGGGCGAACACGAGGTTCGCCCCTACAACGCGTCACCGACAGCACAGAAGACGTGAACTTTGAACTGCAAATCACCCGTCTCGAGCCTCGAGTTGACTCTCGAGCGCTAAAACATCAAGGCTCGAGGGTCGTACTTCCAGCCCGTGACGAACTCGAGTTGAGCGCTCAAGTGCTGCGCTCTGACCTCGCGGTACGGGATGACCTGCCCGCCTGCTCGCTCCAAGGCGACGCTGAGAGCGCTCTCCCCTGCTGCTTCGATCAGCGTGTGGAACGGTTGCAGCAACCTCGAGTCGAGCGCAATCGCCGGGTCGGCGCTGACGATCAGATCGGCTTTTTCTAAGGCGGTCAGCACGGTTGGCTCGTCCAAGCTGATCGCGTGAACGGTGATGCCCGCTGGCGCGGTGCGGGCTAAACGTTCAGCGGCTGGGCGGTTGGGGGCGGCGATCGTCAAGGTTCGCAGTCCAGCGCGGGCGAGTTGCACGGCCGCACTGGCAACCGCGCCGCCGCCGAGGATCACGGCGTGCGCTCCGACGGGGCGGTAGCCTCGAGTTTCTAAAACGCTCAGCAGCGCGTCTTCCAGAGTGTACGCGCCGATCACGCCGTTGGAGACTTGGATCGCGTCGACGTGATTGCTGCGCGTGGCGCTAGGTTCTGGACGGTCGACCAATGCCAGCGCCATTGCCGAGGGTTCAGTGAACACCAGCCCTAAAAACCCCAGCGGCTCGAGTCCCTGCACGACGCGCTCGAGCTTGGAGTGGCTGGGAACTTGGATCGGTAGGAAGCGCTGCTCCAAGGTGTAAAGCTGGTGAATTAGCGCGTGGGTGTCAGCGCCGTAAAAAGCGACGGGTTTGATCGGTTGGGGTTTGATGGGCTGCACAGTCGGATTGATTGTACGCGGTTCGCGGTTACGGGTTCGGAGAGGCAGCAGCGAAACTCGGCTAGTGCGGAAGACTTCTTCGTGAGCAGAGATTGTGCTACACCTGAGAATCTGCTACTTTTAGCGGGTACGAAGAGGCGTAAGATCGGGAGCTGTTCAGTACAAGAGAAATCTCGTCTTTTCCCGAGTGTCCACGGTGCTTGCCCTGTGAAATGTCAAAACTGCGCGGAGAACGTCGATGCCGGCTGGCGCTTTTGCCCAGCGTGTGGCACGGTACTTTTACCACCAGAAGTTCACGAGCGGCGGCGCGTTAGCGTGCTGTTCGTGGATCTGGTCGCCAGCACGAAATTGGCCAAGTCGTATCAGAGCGAAGAGTATTTTGATTTGATGGGCGAAATCCTGACCATGCTGGCCGGTGAGATCGAGGCTCTGGGCGGTCACGTCGTGCAGTTTCAGGGCGATGCGGTGCTGGCGGCGTTCGGACTGGTGAAAACCCACAGCGACGATCCGCTGCGGGCGCTCAGGGCCGCGAAAGCGGCCTTGGTCGCCGTGACCGCTTACGGCGCGAAGCTTGGACTTGAACTCGAGGGTCGCGCTGGAATTGATGTGGACGACGCCACGACGGGTTGGGTCGGCAACGAGTACACGTTGTTTGGCAGCGTCGTCAATCTCTCGAGGCGCTTGTGCAGCGCCGCGCAGCCGGGCGAGGTGTTGGTCTCGGAGCGCGGCGTGGCCAGCATCACAGGCGGGGCGAGCTTTGCGGTGGTCAGCGAACTGAGCATCCGCGATTTCGCCGAGGAGCGCGGGCCGTACCGATTACTGAGCTTCAATTCCACGCAGGAACGGGCCTTCGACGCGCCGTTTCAGGGGCGCAGTGCGGAACTGGCGCTGCTGGACAGTTGGTGGTTGCGGGCCAGCGCCCAGAACGCCTTGGTCTACGCGCAGGTCACGGGAGCGCCGGGCGTGGGGAAAAGCCGTTTGGTGACGCACTTCATGGCGCTGCTCGAGGGCAGCGGGGCGCGGTGCGTGACGCTGCACCCGAAGCATTCCACGCTGCCCGAGGACACCTTGGCGCGGTTGTCGCAGCACGATGCTTTGGTGATTTTGTTGGAGCAAGCCGAGCGCTTGCCGAAAACCTTTTTGACCAGCTTGGAGCGCGAGCGTCAACAGCCGGTGCTGATCTTGGAGCATCGCGTGCGCCCAAGCGATCACATCACCAACACCTTGGAACTCAATCCACTGAATTTCGTCGAAGCCAGAGCCATCACCGAAAGCTTCGCCGGGCCGCAACCGATCAGCCTCGTCAAGCGCTGGTTCGAAGCCGCCAACGGCAACCCGTGGCTGCTCGAGAGTTTCGGGCGCTCACTGTTGGAGGGCGATGTTGGCGCGGGCAGCGAAGCGCCGGATGGGGTGATGCGGGTGGTGCTGGGGCGCTTAGACGAGTTGCCGCGCAGTGCGCGTGAGACGCTTTCGGCGGCTGCACTGTTCAGTGGAAGCGTTTACAGCGGGGCGCTCGAGGCGATTCTGGGCAAACAGCCGAGTCTCGAGGCGCTCTTAGAAACGGGTTGGTTGGTGGAGTTGCGCGTCAGTGCGCTTCCCGGCGAGCGCGAGTTTACGATTCCCGTACCGCTGGTGCGGCGCGTTGCCGAGACCTTGACGCCGCTCAAATCGCGCAAGTTGTGGCATTTCAGTTTGGCGGTCTGGTATCTGGAGCGCGACCCGCCACGCTCGAGGGAGCACATGCGGTTGTCCAACAATGTCTCTGGGGGGACGATGCAGTTGCAGCGCCGCCGCCCGATGACGCTCGAGTCTGATGACTGAGTTGTGGACTCGAAGCATTTTGTAAATAGAAAACTGAACTTGACATTTTATAAGATTTAGTTCATGATCTGATTCTCAAAGGAGTCAATCATGGATCCATTCCGCGAACGCATCGAAAATCTGCTGCGCCAAGGCAAGATCAGCCCAGAGGAAGCCAACAAGCTGCTGAAAGCGCTTGACAACACCGGCGACACCACCAGCGCCCCGCTAACGGGTAGCGGCGGAACGCCTACACCGCCCCCGACAGCGCGAGCCGTACCGCCAACACCCGTTACCCCTCCTGCACCACCGCCTCGAGCCGCACAAACACCACCAGCGCCTCCCACTCCGGCGACCGCCGCCAGCACAACCACGCAATCCAGCAGCGCTCAGATCGATGGCGCAATCAGCAAACTGAGCGTCAGCATCACCGCTGGCGACATCAACATTCGCGGCCTGCCCAACCACCAAGGCATCACCGCGCACAGCGACAACGGGCGGCTCGAGGTCATCCGCAATGGCGACGAGGTGCGCCTCGTCGCCAGCACGCTGATTCATGACCCGACCGAAATCGGCTGGCTCAACACGGTTCTTAAAACCATCGGCCGCAACCTGCCCGTCAACTTGGAGATCACCGTACCCAGCGACCTCGCGCTTTTAGAAGTCAAGGCTTTGGCGGGTGACGTGGACGTAAACGGCGTGACCGGGCGCGTGACCATGGATTTGCAAGCGGGCGATTTGACGCTGAACGATGCGGGCAGCTTCGACATCAGCGCCAAGGCCGGCGATGTCAAAGTCAGCACGACATTGACCGCGGGCGACAGCCGCTTATCAGCCCTCGCGGGCAACATCAGCCTCAAATTGCAATCCGGCTCGAGCGTCACTTTGAAAGCCAGCACCGTCGCAGGCGATGTCAGCGCCAAAGGTTTCATCCTGACCCAGACGGAGAAGCGCATCACGGGCGGCTCGCTCGAGGGGCGCTTGGGTGGTGGGCGGGCGACTTTGGAGTGCCGCTTGACGGCTGGGGATTTGAACATCGAAGCGATCGGCGGCTCGAGCCAGTAACTTTGCAAGGCAGGCGAAGGTCTTCACTGTCACGCTCGAGCAACGTGCAATTCAATCAGCAACAGGCTCGAGCATTGACCGCTCGAGCATCAAAGGAGCATGAAATCATGGGCGAAGTAGAGCGCGTTTTACAACTCGCAAAGGACGGCAAGATCGGCAAGGAAGATGCGATCAAGTTACTGACCGCACTATCCAGCAACTTGAAGAAACTCCCGCCGGAAACGTGGGAGCGACTGTTTCAACTGATGTCTGAAGGCATGAACGCCGCGTCGCTCGCGCAGGTACTCGAGGCGGGCGGTCAGGCAGAAACGAGCAGCGACTCGAGACACGAAAAAAGCTTTTCGTTCATGGGCGGCGCTGACGACTTCGCGGGACTAGGCGACATGATTGGTGAACGCATAAACAACGCGTTCAGACGCAAAGGTGGCGATACCAAAGGTGGGGCGCGACTGCTGAAAATCGAGGTGGACTCCTCGAGCGGCGATGAGGTGCGCGTCAACATCCCGCTCGGGCTGGCCAATTTCGCGCTGAAGTTGATCCCAAAAGAGGCGCAACGCGCCATGCAGGAGCAGGGTTTAGACATGGCGAGTTTGCAAGAGATGCTGCGCGGCGACGAGCTGCCGAACGGGAACTTCATCGATATTTCAACGGCCGATGGCGACGAGATTCGTATAAGCATCAACTAAAGAGGTGATGAATATGGCTGAAGACCTATGTACAAACACCCCTTCGCGAATGTTGAAGATTGAAGTGGACACCTCGAACGGCGACGAGGCACGCGTTAACATCCCGCTCGGATTAGCGAATTTCGCGTTGAAACTGATCCCCAAAGAGGCGCAACGCATTCTGCAAGAGCAAGGAGTAGACATGGCGAGTCTGCAAGAGCCACTGCGCGGAGACGAACTGCCAGTCGGCAATTTCATTGATATTTCAACCGCTGATGGCGATGAAATTCGCATGAGCGTCACTTGAACGGCTCGAGGTCAAGATGATTTACGACTTACCCACGAATTTCCCCGGCATTGCCGAAGCGCCACTAGTAACGAAGCTGCTGTTCCCAGAGTCCGGCATCGCTATCGAAGGCACGTTTAGGCTCAACGAATTCGCGGTGCTGCCGCAAGAGCAACTCGAGTTTCTGCGGCTCTACATCAAAGTGCGCGGCAACCTCAAAGAGGTCGAGCGCGTGATGGGCATTTCCTACCCGACGGTCAGGGCGCGGTTCGACAGCTTACTGCGCCAGCTTGGATACGAGGCCGACCCGAGCGACGACAAAGATGATGTGATCAAAGCCTTGGAGCGCGGCGAGTTGACCCCAGACGAAGCGCTCGAGCGACTGAAAAAAGCTTGAGTCCCGTAAACACTGAGTCAGCTCGAGTTCAGTTTTTGGGGCAACTCGAGAATAGTCTCGAGAGTTCACTCAGACCGCTTGCTTCTCGCGGCGGACGCTGGTCGGATGGGCGACGGGCACGGGCAGCACGACCTCGAACCTCGAGCCAGTCCCGAGCGTGCTCGTCACGCGCAACTCACCTTGATGCGCCTCGACGATCCATTTGACGATGCTCAGCCCCAAGCCAGAGCCGCCAGCGCCTCGGTCGCGGGAAGAATCCACGCGGTAAAAGCGGTCGAAAAGTTTACTCAAATGCTCCGGCGCGATGCCGCTGCCGTTGTCGGACACGCTGATGGAGACGTGATCGAGCGCTTTAGAGACCTCAACAGTGATGCGAGTCGAGCCGGCTTTTAGCGCGTTCTGCACGAGGTTGCGAATCACCTGCCTGAAACGGTGCGGGTCGACCGAGACGCGCAAGTCACGCGGCCCAATGATCTCTATTTCAGCGTTGCCCGCAATCGCCGCGACCTCGAGATGCACGTCTTCAGCCAGCGCCACGAGGCTGGTTTCCTGCGGCTCGACACCAAAGCCAGCATCGGCGCGAGCGAGGTCTAACAGATCCCCAATCAGCCGTCCCAAACGCGTGGACAGGCTGGTGATCGCCTCGAGCGATTCGCGTTGCCCCTCCGTGGGATTCGTGCGCCGCAGCAGGTAACTGGCGTGACCCGCAATCGCGGTCACGGGCGTGCGTAACTCGTGGCTGGCGTCGGCTGTGAAGCGCCGCTGGGTTTCAAAGCTGCTTTCTAACCGCTCGAGCATCCCGTTCAAGGTGCGGGCGAGGTCTTCCACTTCGTCGCGTGTACCGGGTTCTGGCACGCGGCGATTCAAGTTTTTGCCCGTAATCAGCGCGGCCGCATCGCGCACTTGACGGATTGGCCCCAGCGCCTGCCGTGCGAGCGTGAACGACAGCAAAGAAGCCGTCACGATACCGAGTAGTGACACCAGAATCATGCGCTGGGCCAGCACGCTGAGGATGTTCTGGTACGGCGCGAAATCCTTGGCGACGTAGACGACTGGATAGACCGTATTGCCAGACTCGAGAATCGCGGCCGGCAGCATTTGCACGGTGATCTCGACGGGGAACGAGCTGGTGTTAACGCGCAGCAAGCCCTCGCCTCGGTATGAACCAGTCCTGACCAATATCGCGTAGCCATCGGGCGGCAAGGCGAGGTTGCCATTGGCGCTTTGCAGCCCGATACTGAGCCGAGCGAACCCCAACTGCTCGAAGTCACTGGCTTGTCTGGGCTGCTCGAGGCGCTGCTCGACTTGCGCGTACAAATCGGCCGAGAACGCATCCCAATCGCTTTCCGACGGCGTGGCCGTGGGTGAAAGCTGCGTGGCCCGCAGGACTTGCGTCAATCCGCTGTTCAACTCGCGGTTGGTGGCATCCACCAGCGACGAGCGCACGAGGTAGTAGACGGTCGTGAACACGGCCGCCAGCAGCACCGCGATCAACGAAGTGTAAAACAGCGTCAAGCGCCAACGCAGCGTCAAGTGCCAACCATCCTCTCGAGCCTCGAGCCGCGAAAAAACACTGCTCGAGTGGGGAGCTTACTCTTCCCGCAAGACGTACCCGACCCCGCGCACGGTGTGGATCAGCCTCCGCTCGCCGGTCTCCTCGAGCTTGCGGCGCAAGTAACCGATGTAGACATCTACGACGTTGCTGCCGCCGGTGTACTCGGGCCAGACTTTCTCTTCGATCTCAAAACGGCTAAAGACCTTGCCCGGATTGCGGGCGAGTAACTCGAGCAACTCGAATTCCTTGGCGCTCAGCTCCACGCGCCGTCCGCCTCTGAAAACCTCGCGGCCATCCAGATTCATCACCAGATCAGCGACGCGCACCTCGCCGGTCACGGCGGGGTTGACGCGGCGCAGGTGAGCGCGAACGCGGGCCAGCAACTCTTCGATGCTGAACGGTTTGACGAGGTAATCGTCCGCGCCCGCATCCAGCCCTTCGACCTTATCGCTGATGCCGTCTTTGGCGGTCAGGATGATGATTGGCGTGTTGCTGGTCTTCCTGACGCGCCGCGCAACCTCGAGACCGTCCAGCACGGGCAGCATCAGATCGAGAATCAGCAGGTCTGGGTTGACCTCACGGAATTTGCTCAAACCCGTCACACCGTCGAAGGCGACCTCAGTGTCATAACTCTCGGCTTTGAGTTCCAATTCAATGAAGCGGGCGATGTCTTTTTCGTCTTCGACGATCAGCACCAATGGCTTGCGTTCCATATGTCCTCCTTTGAGTCTCGAGAGCCGCGATTGATTGACGATGCTCGAGCGGTCTCTCATCTTGCTGAGGGCGATTATATGAGAACGATCATGAGAACTGGGTTTACGTCATAAGTGAAATTTCATACGTTCAGAACGGTAAATACTTGATGAAGAGATTGTGCGGACTCTTCAGAAATTACTCATGATTATGCAGGGTGCTGCGCGAAGATCCAGATGCGCGGCGAATCTGAGTCTGGCACGGCTGCGTCGGGGTATTCCATGCAAGTGATGTTGCAAAATCCGACTTGAGTGAGCATCTCGCTCAGTTCCCCCGCGTCGTAACCGCGCTCGAGGTGAACTTCTATAAACGAGAAACCCTCACCCCAGCAATGCGCCGTCACTTGCCCAAGTTGGCTGTCCTCGAGAAATTCGTGTTCCCACAGAAAGCGCACGCTGCCGCTTGGAGTGATGACCTCGCCCTCGAAGCGGTCGTCGTCCCACAGCTCACGCACACCAATTCGCGTGTTGCAATCAAAAACAAACCAGCCCAGCGGCTCGAGGTGCGCCAGCACGCGTTCGAAAGTCGTCAGCAAGTCGTTCGGGTCGGTCAAGTTGTTGAGGCTGTCAAACACGCAGGTCGCCAAATGAAAACGCCCCTCGAGCGCCAGCGTCTGAAAGGTCTGCTGCACGAAGCGGGTGTCTGGCAATTTTTCTCGAGCGACCGCTAACATCTCGGCGCTAGCATCCACGCCAGTCACGTCGTACCCGCAACCGACGTAAGGCAGCGTACTCGAGCCAGTCCCGCACCCCAAGTCCAACACGCGCACTTCGCCCGGTTCGAGGGTTTCGCCCGCCCAACCCGGAATTTGCGACAGCGTGAACGCGCACCAATCGCCGTAATCGATATCGCTAAAAATTGCGTCGTAGACACTGGCGAGGCTGCTGAAAGGTTGAACCGAAGACACGCGGGTCAGTCTATAACGCTCGGCTCGAGACTCGAGAATGTTGGCTCGAGGGCAACCGCGAAGTCATTGCGGTAAATCGTTGCCGCTTCGTCGTCCGGCTGTCGCACGGGGCTTGCAGTGGCAAGCCCCTACGGAATGGAACGTTCGAGAGTCAGGCTTCAGTAGTTGCTGTTAGCAAAAACCATATTTTGAGTTCAGAGCGTGAACGGCAGCTCGTAGGGGCGCAGCGACCCAGCCCGAAGGTGCATGAGTTGCGCCTCAAGATACATGTTGCGCCCGCGTGATCGCATAGCCCCGTGCCGTGAGCATGATGCACCTCGAGCACACTCAGTAGACTTCGCATTCCAATTTGCTCGAGGCGCGGTAGCATTGCTGAGCGTAGACACCCAAACTGGTGTCACAAACTGCATACGCAAAAGCAGAATCCTTGATATAACTAGGCTCAAGTTTTGGGAAAGGAGTCACCATGCCAAGACCAAAGAAAACAGCCACCATTCAACCCCCCTCGAGCCAAGGTGAACCTCAGACCCTGCGCGTTCCAGTCTGCCCCGTGCGCGGCAGCGTGATTTACCCCAGCATCGTCCAGAGCGTCGACGCTGGACGCAGCATCAGCGTCGCGGCGCTGCAACTGGCCGCCGACGGTGAGAAGCAGATTCTGATCGTCTCACAGCGCGACAAAGACATCGACGAACCCAAATCCGCCGACTTGTACGATGTCGGTACGGTCTGCACGATTTTGCGGATGCGTAAAAACCCGGACGGCACGGTCGGCACGCTGGTGCAGGCTCAAAGCCGCGCCAAAGTGCTGCGTTACCACTTCGGGCCGGAGTACATCGAAGCCGAGGTTGAACTGCTCGAGGATGTGGTCAGCGATCCCGCTTCGATGCTGGCGATGAAACGCGAGTTGGAGACGCGCTTCAACGAGGTCGTCAAAAACAAGACCTTGCAGCAGGACACCGTGCAGTTCATTCAAACCTTGGAAAGCCCCACGCAACTGGCGGATCACATTGCGTTCAATTTCGATTTTTCGATCGAAGACCGCCAAGCGATCCTAGAGGAAACCAGTGTTTTAGAGCGCATGAAGCGCGTGCTGGTGTTGCTTGTCTCAGAGTTGGAGCTGGCGCAGGCCCAGCAGCGCATCCAGACGCAGGTCAAAGAGGAAATTGACCGCAATCAACGCGAGTATTTTTTGCGCGAGCAGATGAAAGCGATTCAAAAAGAGCTGCGCGGTGAGGAAGAGGGCGACGACGAGGTTGAGGCGTTCCGCGCCAAGATCGCGGCGCTCGCGCTGCCCGAGGATTCGCAAAAAGAGGTTGACCGCGAACTCAACCGCTTGGCACGGATGCACCCAGACAGCGCCGAAGCCAGCGTGATCCGCACTTACCTGACGTGGATCACCGAACTACCGTTCAACACGCGCAGCGACGATCAACTGGACATCAAAGCCGCAGCCGCGACCTTAGAAGAGGATCACTTTGGTCTCGAGAAAGTCAAAGACCGCGTGCTCGAGTATCTGGCCGTGCGACAGCTCAGGAAAGCAAGGGTTGAAAAAGGCGAGTTGGGAACCGATCAGGTCAACAAGGGCCCGATTCTGGTCTTCGTGGGCCCTCCGGGCGTTGGCAAGACCAGCATCGCTAAGAGCATCGCCGCCAGCTTGGGACGCAAATACGTTCGCATCGCTTTGGGCGGTGCGAGGGACGAAGCCGACATTCGCGGGCACAGGCGCACGTACATCGGGGCGCTGCCGGGCAGAATTATTCAGGGCTTGAAAACCGCTGGCACGAAGAACCCAGTGTTCCTGCTGGACGAGGTGGACAAGCTCGGCACGTCGTATCAGGGCGATCCCTCGAGTGCATTGCTCGAGGTGCTCGACCCCGCGCAGAATGGCAGCTTCACCGATCACTACTTGGGCATTCCATTTGACCTGAGTGAAGTGATGTTCATTGCGACTGCCAATTACCCCGATCAGATCCCCGCGCCGCTCTTAGATCGCATGGAGTTCATCGAGTTTTCAAGTTACATCGAAGCCGAGAAACTCGAGATCGCCAAGAAGTACATCCTGCCGCGCCAGACTGAGGAAAACGGTCTGAAAACCAATCAGGTGTTGCTGACCGACGGCGCATTGCAGAAGCTGATTCAGCATTACACCCGCGAGGCGGGCGTGCGTAACTTGGAGCGCGAGGTTGGGACGCTGCTGCGAAAAGCCGCTCGCAAACTGGCCAACGGCGATCTGAAGCGCGTTCGAATCGGCGAAACTGATTTGGAGAAATACATCGGGCCCCAACGCTATCAGGTCGAAACCGAAAACAAGGACGATTTGGTTGGCGTGTCCACGGGCATGTTCTACACACCAGTCGGCGGCGACATTCTGTTCGTCGAAACCAGCGTGCTGCCCGGCAAGGGACTCATCCTCACGGGTCAACTGGGCGATGTGATGAAGGAATCGGCTAGGGCCGCGCTTTCATACGCCAAGAAAAACGCTGAGCGTTTCCATATCCCGCTCACCAAGCTCGACGATTCCGAGATTCACGTTCACGTCCCAGCGGGCGCAGTCCCCAAAGAGGGCCCAAGTGCGGGCGTGACGATCGCCACCAGCCTGATTAGCGCCCTGACGGGTGTGCCCGTGCGCCACGATGTCAGCATGACCGGCGAGATCACGTTGACGGGCCGCGTGCTACCGATCGGCGGCTTGAAAGAGAAGGTCTTAGGGGCGCGACGCGCTGGCATCAAGCACGTCGTGATGCCCAAGCAAAACGAAGCCGATCTGCACGACATCCCGCTGCACCTGCGCCGCAGTGTGACCTTTCACCCCTGCGAAACGCTCGATCAGGTGCTCGAGGTCGCACTGGTCGGCGGGTTGCAGAGTTTGGAGCGTCAAGCCATCGCCGACGCGCCACCGAAAAAAGCCCCTCGAGCGTTGAGGACTAAACAAGCCCGAGCCAGCGCGTAAAGCTCGGGACAGCAACGAACGCCCCCGCATATGCGGGGGCGTTTTCAAAGGCACGCCTCGAGCAAATGCGTTCAATCCAACCGAAAGCCTCGAGCCTTGCCAGTTCAATCGCCGTCGTGCAGGCGCTGAGCTTTCAATGTTGAGCCGTCCGTGAAACCTGAACCCGCTAGACTTTAGCGATGCTCGAGCAAAATCTGGTTTCCGAAGTGCTGCGTCTCGCCCGTGGTGGTGGGGCGGAGTTCGCTGATCTGTTCGTCGAGGATTGCGTCAGTAGCCGCCTGCATCTGCTGAACGGCCATGTCAAGGACATCAGCGGCGGCAACGATTTCGGCGCGGGGATTCGGGCGCTGTACGGCACGAAGGTCGTGTACGCGTACACCAACGACCTGAGCCGCGAGGGTCTGCTCGAGGTCGCCCAAGCAGTCGCCAGAGCCAACGGTTTCGCAGGCGAGGTCGATGCGAGCGGCGCGGGCGGACTTGATTTTCGCGTGACCAATCCAAAAAAGCTTTACCGCGTGTCACAACATCCGCTCGAGACACGCAAAGCCGATAAGTTAGCGCTGGCGCGACGGGCGGGCGCGGCTGCACGGGTCGGCGCGGTGAAAACGGTTGACGCCCGTTACTTCGACTGGGTGCAGCGCGTGCTGATTGCTAATTCCGACGGCGATTGGGTCGAGGACGAGCGCGTGTACTCGAGGCTGATGGTCAACGCCATCGCCGAGGACGGTACGCAGCGCAGCAACGGCTTCAACGGGCCCGGCGCGGGCATGGGCATGGAGTTCTTCACGGGTGACGCACCAGAGCAGACGGGAGCGGAAGCGGCGCGAATTGCCAACGCGATGCTCCACGCGGGCTTCGCGCCCGCTGGCACGATTCCGGTCGTGATCGGCAATGGCTTCGGCGGCGTGATTTTTCACGAGGCTTGCGGCCACATATTGGAGACGACCGCGATTGAGAAAAAAGCCAGCGTGTTCGCGGATAAAATCGGTCAGCGCATCGCACACGAAAGTTTAAGCGCCGTGGACGACGGCACGATTCCCGGCGCGTGGGGCAGCATCAACGTGGACGACGAAGGAATGCCAAGCCAGCGCACCGTGTTGATCGAAAACGGCATTCTGAAGAACTACCTGTCCGATAAGGTCGGTGAAATGAAAACCGGCTACGCCCGCACCGGCTCTGGTCGCCGCCAAAATTACACCTTCGCGCCCGCCTCGAGAATGCGGAGCACCGAGATTCTGGGCGGTCCTGAGACGCCGGAAAATCTGATCAAACAAGTCAAATACGGTCTCTACGCCCGCACGATGGGCGGCGGCAGCGTCTCGCCGGGCACGGGCGATTACAATTTCTCGGTCAACGAAAGCTACATCATCCGCGATGGCGAAATCTGCGAAGCGGTACGCGGCGCGGCGCTCGTCGGCAACGGGGCGCGGGACTTGATGAACATCGTCGGCGTAGCGGGTGATTTGACCCGTGGGCAGGGCATGTGCGGCAGCGTTTCCGGCAGCATCCCGACCGATGTCGGGCAGCCGCACATTCTGATCTCAGAGATCACCGTCGGCGGTCGGTCTTGAAGCAGTCTCGAGCGGTTACACAGCAACTCAGCTCCTTCCAGCAGCAAGCTCGAGTACCATCGAATGTCAGGAGCAACCCATGAAGCAACTTTCCATTCCCGACGCTCGAGCCTTGCTGCTGCGCCTCGCCACTGACAAAGGCGTGCAGCTCGAGGTCTACGCGCAGCGAAGCTCGAGCACCAACATAGAGGCGTTCGCCGCTGAAGTCTCGGAGTTCAAGCTCGCCAAGCGCAGCGGAGTGGGTTTGCGCGTGTTGCAAGGCGGCGCGTGGGGCTACAGTTACACGGAGAATTTGTCCGAAGCCGCCTTGGAGCGCTGCTTCAACGATGCGCTCGAGAACGCGAGCCTCGTCGCGCCGGAAGGTTTCGCAGCGCTGTCAGCCCACGCCGAACCGCCGCACATCGGCGATCTGTACGGTGAGGGACTGTCCGGCGTCGGGGTGGAACGCAAAATCGCTGTGGCACTCGAGTTGGAACGCGCCGCCCGCAGTGCCGACCACAGGGTCGTCAGCGTTCCCTACGCCGCTTACACCGATGGCGAAGAAGAGATTGGTGTCGCCAATACCGCTGGGCTGGCACGGGCGTACAAATCAAATTACGTTGCCACAAGCGCGATGCCACTGGTCAGTGAGGGCAATCAAAGCAAATCCACGTACAACTGGCAGTTCACTCGCGAATTCGAGACGCTCGATCCAACCGCGACCTCGCTCGAGGCGGTCAGCAGAAGCTTGGCGCTGCTCGGTGCGACCCTGCCCGCGACGGGCACGTACACAGCAGTGATCGAAGCCCGCACGATGAGTACGCTGCTCTCGAGTTTCAGCCCGCTATTCAGCGCCAAGATGGTGCAGGAGGGTAAAAGCCCATTGGCGGGCAAGCTCGGCGAACCGATCGGATCAGCCTGTGTGACCCTGCGCGACGATGCGACCCGGCTAGGCGGCTATCAATCGCAACCGTTCGACGCCGAAGGCTACCCATCCGCACCGCTAACCCTGATCGAAAACGGTGTGCTGCACAGTTTCCTTCACAACAGCGAAACAGCGGCGAAAGACGATACGCACAGCACGGGCCACGCCTCGCGCTACGGCTATCAGGGCATCGTCGGTGTCAGCCCGACGAACCTTTTCCTCGAGCCGGGGCATACCAGCCGCGACGCACTGCTGCACGGCATCAGCACTGGACTGCTGCTGACCGAGGTTCACGGCACGCACGCGGGCGTCAACGTCTTCACGGGGGAGTTCAGCCTTCAAGCCGACGGCTTCTGGATTAAGGACGGCGCGGTCACGCACGCGCTGGAGAATTTCACTGTCGCGGGCAATTTTTTGGAGTTGCTGCAATCCATCGAAGCGCTCGGTGATGATTTAGAGTTCACCCCGTGGACGGGCACGGGCGCACCGAGCGTCCGCGTCACCGCGCTGGCCGTCGGCGGCGCTTGAAAAGAAATCTCGAGGAGCACGCCTTTGAGTCTCGAGGATCTACAGAGTTGTTCGGGCGTTGAATAGCCGCAGCCACGAAAGCAGTTGAGTCGCCCTCGAGCGAACTCGAGCTGGAGTGCGTTACTCGAAGCGATCCAAGCGCGTCCAGCCAAACCACAGCGGCAGCAGCGTGCCAAGCACCGTCACCAGCGCCAACACGCCCAGCACGACGATCCCCTCGAGTGTGGCGAAGTACGACAGTCCGGGATAAGCGTTCGGGTTGATGACGCTCAGGTACGCGGGACGGGCGACGATCACGACCAGCAGACCGCTGTAAAACAATGCCAGCACCATGTAAATCAACCCACCCGCGCTGAAGGCGATTTCGGCTGGGTTATCAGACTTGAAGCGCGGTACAGCCGCGCCGACACCGACGCCGAGCGCAGTGATCGCAAAGGCGCTCGAGAAGGCGACCAGCACGCTCGAGAGCGTGATGACTGGCGATAGGTTGAGGCTCGAGGCGCTGAAATACCCGAGGCAGAGCGCCAGAATCAGCGTCGCGGGCAGTGCGCCCCAGAATTTAGCCAAGACAATATTGGCGGTGCTGATCGGGCTGGTACGCAGCAACCAGTAGCCGTAACCCTCTGATGACACGCTGGGGAAGGCCATGCGAACGCCGACGCCCGCGATCACGAAGCCCTGAAACGCCAGCGTCATGAAACCCAGCGCGTTACGCAAAATCAAGCTCTGGTCACTGTCCAAGGGAATCGGAAACGCCCGCACCGAGACGACATAAACGCCACCGAGCGCGACCAGAATCAGCAGTTGCGACCACTGCGTCGCGTCCCTGAACAGTAAGCGGGCGTCTTTCATCACCAGATGACCTGCCGCGCCAAAGCGCCCGAGCGCAGTCTCCATGCTCGAGGCGCGGCGCGGGCGGGGGTCTAACTTGACGCGTGAGGACTCGAGACCTCGCACCCAGCCTTCAAGGTACGCCCGCGACGCGAGCCAGCCCGCAATCAGCATCATCATCGCCGCCGTGCCAGTCAGCAGCAGGATGCTGAGGTTGAGGTCTCCCCTCGCCGCCGTCCAGATGAAGTCAGACGCCCAACTGCTCGGCAGCAGCGGGTTGCTCGGCGCACCCAGCGCCTCGAGCAGCTTGTTAATCGCGGCGTCGCTGTCTGACTGACCGAGCTGCCGCAGCAGCTCCTCGGGGCGGGCAGCGCGAATCAGGTAAACCAGACTGGCGCTCATCACCACGCCCAGCCCAGTGGCGACCTCGCGCACCCGACCAGCGGGCGCGAAACGCATCAGGAAAATAGCGATGCTCGAGCCGAGCGCGACGGGCAGCGCGTAGGTGATGAGCGCCGCGAGCATCGCCAGCGGGTAATACCACCACGCCGCACCGAAGAACGCGCCAATCGCCAAGAGCGGCGGGATCGTCAATACGCTCGGTACGCCAGCCGCCGACAGGTACGTGTCCAGCAGCTTGACCGCGAAAACCCGAGCCGCCGGGATCGGTTGCGCCAGCAAGAAATTCAGGTCATCCGAGGCGTACAGCGTCGAGATCGCCGTGGTGATCGCGCTGAAGGTCACGCCCGCCGCCAGCACCAGCAGGCCGGACTCTAAGACGCGACTGCTGATGCTGCGCCCGACGATGCTGCACGAGGCCTTGGCATCCAGAAACGTCCGCCCAGCGTTGCAGACGTACTCGAGCGCCCTGAAAACGCCGATCCACTCACCGTAGACGACCGCGCCCACGAACACGGCGGCTGCGACATACGCCCACGGGTTGCCTCGAGTGACGCTGTTCCACAACCCGCGCCATTTCAGCTCGAGCAGAGATGCGTTATACACACGATCTCGAGGGGTAACTTTTGTCAGGCTGCTCACGCCGCGTCCTTGACGCGTTGCCGCTCGAGTTCTTCCTCTTCGACGAGTTTGAAGAAAATCCGCTCGAGCGTGTTGCCCTCGACGCCGCTGCGCTCCTCGGAAGTGCGGCGCTGCAACTCCTCGAGCGTGCCTTCCGCGAGGACGTGACCCCTGTCCAGCACGGCGATGCGGTGCGCGACGGCTTCCGCCACGGGCAAGCTGTGCGTGGTCAGCAGCACAGTCTTGCCCTTTTTGGCGTAATCGCTCAGCAGCTCCCGCGCTTGTTTGGCGGCCCTCGGGTCGAGTCCGACCATCGGCTCGTCGACGATCAGCACGGGCGGCTCGGGCAGCATCGCGCTGATAATCGTCAGTTTCTGCTTCATGCCGTGCGAGTAGGTCTCGATCAGTTCATTTGAGAAATCCGTCAACCCAAAAAACTCGAGCCAGCGCTCGATTTCACTGTCTGCCTTGGGAAGTTTATGCAGCCCAGCGATGAAGCGCAGCAGTTCCCTCGCAGTCAGTTTGCCGTACAGGTACGGACGATCTGGGATATAACCGAATGCGCCCTTGGCTTTGACGGGTTCGCGCCAGACATCGAAACCTGCGACGCGCACCGTGCCGGACGTGGGGCGGGTCAGACCCGTCATGCCGCGAATCGTCGTGGTTTTGCCCGCGCCGTTCGGGCCCAGCAGCCCAAAAACCTCGCCGGGCTTGACGGTCAGTGACACATCGTTGACGGCAGCGACGCGCCCGAAGCGCTTGGTGAAATTGACGACCTCGATCATACCGTCGAGTCTAGCCCCGACCGCGCCGTACAACTTGTGCCAAACCCACTTGGGCACAGTTCAACTCACATTTTAGCCAGCACCCCGAAATCTGCCAAATGGCTCAACGGTCTCGAGACAGATGCAGTACAATCTAGTAATGCTCGTGCTGATTCCACCAGACCTCGAAACGCAACTGCTCGAGGCTGCCAAACGAAGTGGCGTTGCGCCTGAAGAGTTCGCTGTGGCTCGAGTCCGCGAGGCTTTAAACGAACCAAATTTCCCCGGTGACACTTTGCTGGATAGACTCAGGGGATTTATTGGCACGGTCGAAGGCAATGGCGAAAGCTGGTCAGAAGACACCTCTGAAAAATTTGCCAATGAGATGGTAAAAAAACACCGCACCGAGCGTTTGTGATTCTCATTGACTCTAGCGTATTGATTGCTCTGTTTGATCTGCGTGATGCAAACCACCAACGTTGTTTCTCAGCGTTAGCGTCGTTGCCGAATGAACGGTTATTGACAACTTGGTGCTGCTGCACTGAAGTTATGCATTTTCTGGGAAAAATCGGCGGCTACTCAGCCCAACGTCGCCTTTGGAACTTGCTGCAATCTCGCAGAGTTGAGTTGTATGACCCAACGCTTGTAGAGATTGACAGATTGAGCGTTTTGATGGACAAGTACCGCGATCTACCGATGGACTTAGCAGACGCATCGCTGGTTGCTTCTGCGGAAAGTCTTGGAATTCGGCAAATTTTGACTTTGGATAGCGATTTTTTCGTCTATCGGTTATCCGACGGTTCAGCGTTTCAGTGCCATCCCTGAATCCTCGAGCCGCTACTCCGCCATGAACTCCATCACGACTTTGTTCAGCACCCACATCCCCGCCCGCGTTGCCCGCACCACATCCCCGTCCCACTCGAGCCAGCCTTTGTCGGCGCAGGTTTGGAACGCAGCCGCGAAATGCTCGCGGGCATCCAGCCCAGCTCGAGCGCTGACGGAGGCGATGTCAATCCCGCGTTTTAAGCGCAAACCATTGAACAAGGCGTCGGTCACGAAGTCCTCGCGGGTGACTGGCTCGAGGTCTCCACGTTGTCCGAGCAGCCATTCATGTAAATGCGGGTTGGTGCGGCGCTGGGCGATCACATCCAACGGCGATGTGATCGCCGATTTGATTGGGTAATGCCCAGCCGCACCCGCGCCCAGTCCGTAGTAGAAACGGTTCTGCCAGTAGGCGGTGTTGTGTCTGCTTTCAAACCCCTTGCGGGCGTGATTGCTGACCTCGTAACGCTCGAGACCAAAACCGTTCAGCGCGGGTTCGGCTCGCTCGAGCGCGAGTGCTTCGTCTTCTTCGCGCACGGTCACGCCAGCGCGGTGGAACGGCGTGCCCGCCTCGATCGTCAGCGTGTAACAGGAGACGTGATTGATGCCCGTGCGCCCAATCGTTTCGAGGTCGCGGTCTAAATCCTGTCCGGGAACGGCGGTGATGAGGTCAGCGCTGACCTCGAAGCCCGCCTCGAGCAGCGCATCAATCGCGCTCAAGGCTTGCTTGGCGTCGTGCGTGCGCCCCAAGAATTTCAGCACCTGATCTTGCGTGCTTTGCACGCCAAGCGAAGCACGTGTGAACCCCAGATCGCGCCACAGCGCAACCCGCGACGGGCTGACCGTGCCGGGGTTGACCTCGAGCGTGGCTTCGGACGCCCACCCAAAGTGCTGACGAATCGTACTGACCAGCGCGGTCATTTCCGCATCGCGCAAAAACGACGGCGTGCCACCGCCGATGTAGAGCGTTTTTAACGGATTGCGCGGGTAAAGCAACTCCAGTTGCGCCGCATCGCGTTTGAACTCGCGCAGGTAATCACTGACCAGCGTCCCGCGCCGCTCCAGAACGTGAAAGTCGCAGTACGGGCAGATCGTCGGGCAGAACGGCACGTGCGCGTACAGATGCTCAATCGCGGTCTCGAGCTGTGCTGGCTCGAGCGTTGACGATCTCTGCGGCTCGAGGAGCTTCATGCTTCGCACTTTACGGCGCAGCGGCTGGCGCTGGTGTCCCTCGAGCAGCCTATCGCTACACTTTGTTCAAACTCGAGAATTCGCGCACCGTGCGTTCACGGTTTTTGCGTATGATCTGAGCCGTGGACTTCAACATCTTCTGGGTCGCCATCGTCGCTTACTTTTTTGGCGCGATTCCAGTCGGCGTGCTGGTGATGCGTACTTACGGCATTGACATTCAAAAAATCGGCAGTGGCAACATCGGCGCGAACAATGTGTTGAGAGCAGCCGGTTGGGGCCCCGCGCTGGTCGTGGCGCTGGCCGACATCATGAAGGGCGGGATCGCGGTGCTGATCGCGCAGGCGTTTGGAATGCCGGGCTGGGAGGTCGCGGTCGTCGGGTTCTGTGCGGTCGTCGGACACAATTACAGCGTTTTTCTGGGCTTTCGCGGTGGCAAGGGTGTGGCCACGAGCTTCGGCACGATTTTACTCTTAGATGTTGGTTTGGGCATCGCGCTGCTGCCGGTCTTCGTCGCCACCGTGCTGATTACGCGTTTCACGAGCGCGGCCAGTATGCTGACTAGTTTCGTCAGCATCATTTTGGGCATCGCGATGAAGCGCGAGTGGTGGTTCGTGCTGATGATGTCGCTGCTGTTCAGCATGATTATCTTCATGCACCGCGAGAACTTAGATCGCATCCGCAACGGCAAAGAGCGGCCATTCGATCAACGCATCCCTGTACCAAACCCTGTACCAGAAGCCGTCAAGCCGGAGGAGCCAGCACCGACGCCACCTGAGGGGTCGTGAGCACCCGCACCTACGGTAACTCCAATGAACCGCTCGAGTTGCTGGCGATTGCACCGCACCCGGACGATGCCGAGATCGGTTGCGGCGGCACGCTGCTGGTCGCGGCGGCGCAGGGCAAGCGCACCGGGATACTCGAGTTGACCCGTGGTGAGCTGGGCACGCTCGGCACGCCAGAAATCCGCGATGCCGAGGCGCTGGAAGCGGCGCGGATACTGGGCTTGGCGTATCGCGGGAATCTGCGTTGGGCGGACGGCAGTGTGATGGACACGCCGACGTATCGGCTCGAGTTGGCGGCCGCGCTGCGCGAGTTGCGCCCTCGGGTGCTGCTCGTACCGCACGAGTCCGACCGTCACCCAGATCACGTCGGTGCGGCGAGGGTAGCGCTTTGTGCCGTTCACTTCGCCGCGCTGAAAAACGCGCCGCTGGACGGGAGGCCGCACCGCGTGTCGCAGGTGCTGCACTATCAGGGCAACGCGGACATTGCCGCGAATGTAGTGACCGATGTCTCGAGCGTGCTGGGCGATTGGCAGCGGGCGGTGTTGGCACACGCCAGTCAGTTCACGGGCGCGGAAGTTTCAGCGACGGTCAGCCCACTGATTCTGGAACGTCGCCGAGCGCGGATGATCTACTGGGGTGCGTTCGCGGGCGTCCACGCGGCTGAAGCCTTCGAGTCGAACGCGCCGTGGCTGTGGAAGCCCTGAATCTGAGATCCGCGTGAGGGTTGAGGGAAGGAACTCTCACCCAGACACTTCACAATAGACAAGTGATCCGTGACACCGAGTATCAACAACTCGAGTTGCAACTGGCATTCAGGGAATACCTGAACATGCTCGCGCTGCGCGTGGATCGCTTGTGTGCTGGCGCGGCACTGCGGACGATGCTCGAGTTTCAGCACGAGGTGCAGCTCGGTTGGGTGCAGGATGAGGACGACGAAACGCTCAGTGATTTTCTCGGCGAGATCCTGACCGTCAATACATTGGACGCTATCGTCATCAGCGGCGAGGTTCGCCCGCATTTTGAAATCCGTCAAATCGGCACGTTTGGCTTGTTCAAACGTCCGCAGCGCGTCCCCATCGGCCCCGGACGATTCGTGGTCAGCGTCGCCCGGCGTTTGGAAGCTGATCTGGACGAGTCACTGGTCGCGTTGGAACTGGAATACAAACTCTGGGATTTTCAGGGCTTAACAGAATTTGAGCTTGATTCCAGAGCGTTCGACTCGAGCCGCGACTTTCTCGCGGCGATCATGCGCGAACCCGCGTTCATCCGCGCCAACAGCGTGCCCGCCTTGGAGGTGAATGTCACCCCGACGCTGCCCGAGCGCCGCGTGCAGGTCGAAGCACCACCGTGGGCGCAGCAAGTGCAAGCTCGTCCGTACATCGCCTCGAGCAACGTCTGAGCGTAGACTCTGTCAGTCATGACGCCCGATTCGGCAGCGATTGAACGTGCTTTTGAGGATTTCCTCGCGGCTCGGGGATTGCCACTGCAAACCCTGACGCTCGGCAGCACCTTCAAAGTCATGCTCGAGTTCCAGCGCGACGTCAAGTTTGACTGGGTTGACCCCGAGTGGGACGCGCTGAGCCTAGAGTGGGACGAGCTGCGCGGTGCGGACTCGAGCAACGGCGGGTTCATGGGGCTGTTCAAGTCCGTGACAGCGGGCGAGCTGACCGGTTACCAAATCATGGTTTGCCGAACCCTCGAGCCGCTGGATGAGGACAGCACGGTCTTCGTGATCCTCAGCGTGGTGCTCGAGTACGCGGGTACAGGTTTTGAAATCGCAGACTTTAAAGCCAACGACCAGATGATTGACCGCCACGACTTCGACACGCTCGAGGAGTTCGTGACCGGCGTCTTCGAGTTAAGCGTTTTTACGGCCTTGGCTCTCGAGCCGCCGCGCAGCGTTGCGGTCACGCTCGAGGCGGTTTAAGTTTTGAACACCAGATGCTCAGCCGAGAATCCCGGCCCCATCGCGGTCAGCAAACCGTACTCGCCGCTCGCAGGCTGACGCAGCAGCAACCGCTCCAGAGCAAACAACACCGTCGGGCTGCTCATGTTGCCGTGCGCTTCCAAGATCAGCCGCGCATCCTCGAGCTTGCAGCTCAGAATCCCCAGCGCGTCGCAAAAGGCGCTCAGCACTTTCTCGCCGCCGGGGTGTGTGACAAAATGCGTCAAATCGGCAATCCGCAAGCCCAGTGGCCTCAGCGCCAGTTCAACGTCACTGCGGATGTATTTCTGTACCACGTCTGGCACGCTTTTGCTGAGCGTGACCTTCATGCCGCTGTCCACAACCTCCCAGCCCATCACGTCTTCGGTGTCGTCCCAGAGTGTGCTGTGCCCGCGCAATGCCTCGAAACCAGTGTCGTCGGGATGGGATGAGACGACAGCGGCCGCGCAGCCATCACCGAAGATGCTGACGCTGACCAGATTGGCGCGGCTCGGATCGTTGGCTTGGAAGGTCAGGCTGCTGGTTTCGCACGACACCAGTAAGACGCGGCTGCCCGGGTAGGCGCGGGCGTAATCCAGAGCGCGGTTCAGGCCGGATGCACCACCCGCGCAGCCCAAGCCCCAGATTGGCACTCGAGTCGCATGGCGCTTCATGTCCAGTCGCTTCATCAGCAAACTGTCGATGCTCGGCGTAGACAGCCCCGTCGTGGAGACGTAAAAAATCGCGTCCATATCTCGAGGGGATAAATTCGCTCGCTCCAAAGCAATGCGAATCGAGCGTTCGGACAGTTCCAAAGCGGTCGAGACGTAAATCGCGTTGCGCTCAGACCACGTGTGGTTGCTGTAATACCATTCCAAAGGCGCACTCAAGTAGCGCTTTTTGACGTGACCGTTGTCGAAGACCCTCAGCAGCCGCTCGAGATCGCGGCTGGGATCGCTGAAAATCGCTCTGGTCAGCGCTCGAGCTTCTGCTTGCGTGACGCTGTACTGCGGTAAGGCCGTACCGACGCTGACGACTTTGGGATTGATTGAGTGGTTGGCTGCGGAATTCATCGTCGGGGTATACCGTGCGCGGCTGGCTGTGGACTGAGGTCGGTATCCGATTCTGGTGAGTCGCAGGACTCGCGGTAGACGTACTGCGATAACTTCTTGCGGTGGCGGCTGCTCCAATCGATGCTCGGGCGGCGGTTGCCCTCCTTGGCGTATCCGAGGCGGTAGATCGCCATCAATTCCAGATTGTCCGGCACGCGAAGGAGCGTCACGAGTTGCTGCCACATCTCGGGGATTTCCATCGGCGTGCTGATGAACTGAATCCCCATCCCCAGCGCGTGCGTGGTCAGCCAGATGTTCTCCATCGCCGCACCCATCCCAAAAACACTGTAGAAACCGCTCAGTTTGCCGGGTTTGTACTCCTCTTTATCCAGCAGCACGCCCATCAGCAGCGGGCTACCCGCCACGAGGTCGTGGTTATCGCGCCCGAGCATCCGGGGCACACCGAGGTTACGCATGATTCCGACGCCCGTCGGACTCATCACCTGCTTGGCGAAGGGTTTGAGTGGCCCGGGCAACTGATCAAAGTGAATGCCGTCACCCCGAGCCTCGAGTTCCTTTTGTGAAAATCGAAAGTACGGGCGGTAACGCTCGAAAAATAGCCCATCGTGAATCAGCTTCTCCATCGATGCGCCCGCGACCTGCGCGACTTTGGAGATCGTCGTTTTGTCCTCGATCAGCACGAAGCGCCACGGCTGCGAGTTGAAATGCGACGGGGCGCGGCTGGCGGCTTCCATCAGCGCGTGCTGATGGGCTTGGCTGACCGCTCGAGGATCGAATGGCCCGTTGGTGGTTTTACGCCCTTGTAAGACCTCGAAGAAATCCATATTGCGAACCTTTCACTCACTCGAGCTTCAGTTTACCCTCGAGACCGCTGCTGACACCTAAACTAACCGCTCAGATCAGCGCGAGAACGTAAGCCAGCAGGCCAGTTAGCGTCAAACTGCGGTGCAACCGCGTGCCGCCCCGCGCTCTGGGCAACCACGCCAAGCACGCAACCGTGACCAATAGCATCCACCAGCGCCGCTCGAGGATCACCAGTGCGTAACCAGCCAGCAGCGCCGTCACGCAAACCGCGAAGTACAGCGCGTGATGCACCCACTTGGCGCGGTGCAGACTCCAGAGCCGCCATTGCAACCCCAGCCCGAGCGCGACGTTCGCGGCGTACAGCCCCAAGCCCAGCACGGGCAACCACTCGAGCCTCAAGGTTGGTCTCTGGGAGGCTCGAGCAGTTTGCTGACATCGAGGCGCGAGGCTCGAGTTCCCGCGACAACGGGTTTTTGCAAGGCGTCGATCAGCGCTTCGGTGCGGGTTTGCGGGTTGTAAACCTGCGCGTGACCGTGAACGTTGTCCGAACCCGGATGACGCCCGCCTCTGAAGAGCAGCGCCGCCAATAATGTCGCCAGTGGCACAGCCAGAATCAAACCGATGCAGCCGACCAGCGCGTGAACGATCTCCGTGGCGACCAACTCGAGGTTTAATGCCTGCGCGAATTTCACGTCGCCGAGCGTGAACACCACCCACAGCGGCAGGGATGATCCGAGATTGGCGAGCACTAACGTGTTGACGAGGCTACCGATGTGGTCGAAGCCGACGCCCATGCCGCTTTTATACAGTTGCCGCCAGTCCAGATTGGGGTTTAAGTTGCTCAACTCGCGCACGACGGCCGCCTGCGCGACCGTGCTGTCGACCAATGCCCCGAGCGCCCCAATCAAAATGCCCGCAATCAGCAGCGCCCGCAGATTGACCGTCACACCCGCCGCCGTTGATAGCTGCAAGATGAACGTCCCCTCCTCCGCCCCGAGTCCCGTCAAACTGGTGAGACTCGAGAATAAATAGGCTAAGCCCAGTGTAATGATCGCGGCGGCGACGGTCGCCGCCAGACTGCTGTGCGAAGTCCAGTTGAACCCATGCACGAAGTAGACGCTGGCCGCCAGAATCAAACTCGAGCCGAGAATGGCGATCAGCACGGGATTCCAACCCGCGACAATCGCCGGGACGATCAACAGCAGAATCACGCCCAAACTGATCGCCATGCCGATCACCGCCCGCAAGCCCTTGCCGCGCCCGACCAGCGCCGCTATCGCTACAAACGCGATCACCAGCCACAGCAACCCGCCGCGCCGCACGTAATCGTTGGCGTAAAACAAAAACTCGTTGCTGGGCCCCAGAGTCGGGTAAACCTGAATCTCATCGCCAGCTAAAAAGCGCCTCGAGTCGTCCTGCGCGGATACGGTTTTACCGCTGACAAGTTTGACCTCGAGCGTCTGCGGCGTGCTTTTGTCAGGCGGGGCGTTTGAAACGCGCTGCACGCGCCCCTCAATGTACTCGGGTTGCTCGCCGGGAGAGATTCTGTAAATGCTCATGCCGCTGGAGAGTTTCTGCTCCACCACTAGGGCGGTCGCGCCGAGTTTGGCGCTGCCGAGGTCATCCACGACGTTCACCAGTTTGCCCGTGGCAAGGCGCACTTCAAAGTCCGTGCCACTGCCCGGCGCGGCCGGGCGCTCGATCACGCCGCTGACCGCTGGTGGGGGCAAGTCCGGCTGCGTCGGCAGCGGCTCAACCGGGGCGACCTGCTGCGCCAGCGCGAAACTCGAGAAGAGAACGAAGCAGATCACCAGCAATGCTCGAGCGAATAATGCTCGAGACACACACGCTCGAGGCGATGCAAAAGCTTGAGTCACGCGACCTGCCCGGCCGCGTCGCACAGATCGCACAAGCCGTAAAGCGTCAAATGGTGATCCAGCACCTTCAAGCCGTTGGGCAGCACCGTCCCAGAAGGCAGATGCACTGGGCAGAAATCCAGCTCCAGCACGCGCTGGCAATTGGTGCAGGCGAAATGGTGATGGTGCTTAGCCCGCACGGGTTCAAAGCGCGGTTCCTCACCGGGCAAGCGCACGGGGCTGATCCGCCCGTCACCCTGCAACAGTGCCACCGTGCGATAAACGGTCGCCAATCCAAGCTGCGGCAAATCGGCCCGCGCACGCTCGAGGATGCCCTGCGTGGTCAGCGGCCCTTCAGCCGTTTCAAGCACTTGGAGGATCTTGTCGCGTTGCCGCGTATTGCGCTGCACAGTCATGAGCGCAGTTTACCCAAGGGCGGGATGAAAAAATACGAGTTTTGAGCAAGGTGAGGCAACCAATCAATTCCCAAATTCAAAGTGGTTGAACTTCGCTGTATTGCTCGAGTTACATCAGGGATTCGGCGTGGCGCTGCACAGTGGGTAGGGGCGTAGCGTGCTATGCCCCTACGAGTCTTCCCTCACGTCTGCGAAGACAACTGGACTCGAGCCATCTCGAGTCGCTTATTTCGTCGCGGCTGGACGCGTCAGGTCTTGCAGGTTTAAGAGAAAATTGCCGTTGGACGGAATCATCACCGTTTGAATGCTCGGCGCGAGCTTTTCAGCGACCGTTAACTGAATCAATTGCGGAAAGCTTTTCAGGGCCGCGCCGCGCAGACTGATCGAGCGGGCTTCACCGTTCGCACGGGCAATGGCCGCCTTTGACTCGCCCTCGGCTTTGACGACCGCTGTGTCAGCGCGGATGCGTTCGGCGTCGCGGTTGTTGCGCTCGGTCTGCACACGCTGTTCGGCTGTTTGCTTTTCCTCGATGGCTTTGGCAACGCTGTCGGGAATGCGTACTTCGCGCAGCAGGATGGCTTTGAGGTCAATGTTGGCCTTTTGGAACGCCGCTTCTAAATTCTTGACGATCAGCGTCTCCAACTCCTTGCGCTTGGTGCTGATCAGTTCAGCGGCATTGAACTGGCCAATACCGTTTCTGACTTCAGATCTCACCTGCGGGCGGATGATGACGGTTTCAAAATCTGGGCCGATCTGCTCATGAATGATTGGGGCTTTGGACGGGATAATCTGGTATTGCACGGTCACGTCAACGCTGATCTCCAAACCCTCTTTGCTGAGCGCTTTGATGCTCTCGTCGATGTTCGCGCCGCCCTCGCCGCGCCGAGATAAGGTGAGTTCCTGCAAACGGGCGTTGTAGAAGAACGGTGATTCGACGCCGGGCACGATGATGTGTGTACCGGGCAGCAAACCATCGGGTTTCAGGCCCGTAAAGCGGTTGACGATCACCGCGACCGTACCGACGGGAACGCTGATCAGCGCCGCCGCCACGATCCACAGCACCGCACCGAGGACAATCGCCGCCATGCCGGGCACGCGAAAGCGTGCGAACTGCTTCTGGGCTGCGCTGGCTACAACAGCCGCGATTCCGACGATAATGATTAAAACTGAAAATCCCATAACGCCTCCTCGAGCGAGTCCATCGGGGGCTGCCGCGCAGCCCCAGTGCTTCATCTCGCTCTCAGCTTCACAGTACGCCCCCAATGCAGTGACCGTTCCCAATCGCTCGAGGACAAGCGAACTCAGCATTGCTCGAGGACAAGCGAACTCAGCACTGCTCAAAGATTACCGCAACAGTTTTGTAGACCTTTACACAATTCACTCGACCCAAGTCAACCCGGTAAATCACCAAGTTTCCAGTTTAGATCGGCTAAACTAACTTTTAGATGTGGCCCCGCAAACCCGCTGATGATGCCATCATCAAACGCAAACCCGTGCGCTCCGGCATGACGGTACTCGTCATCCCAGATGCGGCCAGCGGCGGCTCGAGACGCTTTTCCTTGCGTTGGGGCTGGTTGGTCGCCGCGGCCGCGATCGGTTTGTGCGTTGGCTTGGGGGCATTCGGAGCGCCCGTGTTGCTGGCGGGTAGCGTCGGTACGAACTTCGCGCTTTTGGCTGATAAAGTCAATCTGGAGGCGCAAAAGGCTGGTTTGGAGCAGCAGCTCGCCGCGCAAAAAGCCGATTTGGAGCGACAGCTTAACCTCGAGCAAGGCAAGGTTGCCGCGCTGAGCGATCAATCGCGCAAACTGGGATTGCGCCTGCAAAACTTGGAAGCGCAAGTGCAGGCCGTCGCGGATCGCGCTGGCGTCAAGGTTACGCGGGCCAGCACCAAGCCACGCGGTGGCAACCCAGACCTGCTGGAAACAGACCCGTTTGCAATGCTCAGCGCCTTAGACGCGCAACTGAGCGTGGTGAATAACGATTTCGGCAATGCACTCGAGCCGCTTGGCGGGCAGTTGCGGGCTGAAGCCGCAATTCCGTCCGGCTTCCCGACCAGCGGGCGAATCACCTCCAAATTCGGCTCGAGGTTCGGGCCCAGCGGGCGTTTTGAACGTCACACGGGTTGGGACATCGCCACGGGCATCGGTACGCCCGTCAACGTCACCGCGCCGGGCATCGTCGAAACGGCTGGCTGGACGAACGTGGGTTACGGATTTCACGTGGTCGTCAACCACGGTTACGGTTATCAGACGCTCTACGGGCATCTCTCGAAAATACTGGTCAAAGTTGGTCAGCGCGTAAATGTCAACGACTTGATCGCACTGACAGGCAGCACTGGCTACTCGTCGGGGCCGCACCTGCATTACGAAGTGCGCGTGAACGGCACGCCGATCAGCCCCGGCCCGTACCTATTCCGCGCCCGCCCCAGCGGTGGTGGCAATCTCGAGGACATCTTGACTGTTCGGCGATAGCCAGTGTTTGACAATTTACTCAGAAGAGGTCTTCATATGCTCGGACGCAACACCCCAGCCAAAGCCGCCACGCCCGCCAGCAGCGGCGCGAATTACACCTATCTCGAGGCGGGCACGAGCATCAAAGGTGATTTGGACAGTAAAGGCTCTGTGCGTTTAGATGGCCATTTCGAGGGCAACATTAGAATCGTCGGCAATTTAGAAGTTTCGAGCGGCGCGAGCGTCACGGGTGAGCACTTGGAAGTCGACAACCTAATCCTGCACGGCGAAATCAGAGCCAACGTGGTCGCAAAGGGAAAAATCACGATCACCAAGAGCGGGCGCTTGTTCGGTGATGTCAAAGCCAGCGCTCTGGATATCGAAAGCGGCGCTGTGTTCAGCGGTCGCAGTGAAATGAATGCTAGCACCGCTCACGCCCTACCCGCGCCCACCGTCAACGGCAAAGTCTGAGGACGGTAAGCAAAAGGGAAAGCCAGCGTCGCTCGAGTTCTCGTTTCGGAGACTCGAGCTTGCTGGTGGCGAGCACGACCTCCAGCACCCCCCGAGATTCATCGCTCGAGCCGTAAAAAAGCGCAGCCCCGAATCGGGGCTGCGCTTTGACTGGGTTTCCTCAGACGCCGGGCTGCGGGATCACGGGACTGACGGGCGGGGGCGTGACCCCCTCGAGACCCGCAGTTGGCCGCATGTCCGTCTCCTCCACCCGATCCTCGAGCATCATCTCGAGGACTTCGCGCACGTCTTCGACGAGGTGGATTTCCATGTCGTTTTTGATCGCTTCCGGCACGTCCTTGAGGAACGGCGCGTCGCCTTTGGGCAGGATCACCGTGCGGATGCCCGCTTGGTACGCGCCGAGCAGCTTCTCTTTGACACCGCCGATAATCAGCACCTTGCCGCGCAAAGAAATCTCGCCGGTCATCGCCACGTCTGCCCGGGCGGGGCGCTTGGTGATCGCGCTGATGACGCTGGTCGCAATCGCAATGCCCGCACTCGGGCCATCCTTGGGCGTGCCACCCGACGGGAAGTGAACGTGGATGTCCAGATTCTTGTAGAAGTCCGGGTCAGCGCCGTACTCGGTTGCGTGGGCGCGTAAGTACGCCAGCGCCGCCTGCACGCTTTCCTTCATCACGTCGCCTAAGCTACCCGTGTAACTGACCTTGCCCGTGCCGGGCGTAGCCAATGTCTCGATCAGCAGAATGCCGCCGCCGACGGGCGAGTAATACATGCCCTGCGACACACCGACTTGCGAGACCTTCTCTTTACTTTCAATCTCGAACATCGGCACGCCGAGGTAATCCTCGACTTCCTCGGCATCAATGCTTTTCACACCATCCCACGGCTTCTCTAATAAGCCTCGAGCGGCTTTGCGGGTGAGTTTCTGAATTTGGCGATCCAAATTGCGAACGCCGCTTTCCTTGGTGTACTCCTGAATCAAGCGCTTCAAAGCCGCATCGGTGATCTCGAGTTTGTCTCCCAGACCGTGGGATTTAATCTGGCGCGGCAGCCTGAAGCCCTTGGCGATCGCCAGTTTCTCATCCAGCGTGTAGCCGGGGATTTCGATGACTTCCATGCGATCCAGCAGCGGGCGCGGAATGGTGTTGAGGCTGTTGGCGGTCGTGATGAACATCACCTGCGACAAGTCATACTGCACCTCCAAGTAATGGTCTTGGAAGGTGTGGTTCTGCTCTGGGTCGAGCACCTCGAGCATCGCCGAGGCGGGATCGCCGCGCCAGTCAGAAGCCATCTTGTCGATCTCGTCCAAGAGAATAATCGGGTTGACGACGCCAGCCTGCTTCATGCTCTGAATGATCCGACCGGGCATGGAGCCGATGTACGTGCGCCTGTGACCGCGAATCTCGGCTTCGTCGCGCACCCCACCGAGACTCATGCGGACGAACTGGCGGTTGAGTGCTCGAGCGACGCTTTTACCGAGGCTGGTCTTGCCGACGCCCGGAGGGCCGACGAGGCAGAGGATCGGGGCGCGAAGCTCCAAATCTTCGGGCTTGTCCTTGGCGTCTTTATCGCCGATCTCGGCGACGTTTTTCCGCATGTCCTGCGTCAATTGGCGCACGGCCAGAAACTCGAGGATGCGCTCCTTGACCTCATCTAAGCCGTGGTGATCTTCGTCCAGAATATCGCGGGTGCGTTTGATGTCTAAGATTTCCTCGTCGCGCTTGTTCCACGGCGTGTCCAGCAGCCAGTCGATGTAATTGCGGACGACGGTCGTTTCGGGGCTGCCGCCGGGCGTGCGCTCCAAACGGGCGACTTCTTTGAGCGCCTTCTCTTTGACCTTGGCGGGCATGCCAGCAGCTTCGACGCGCTGGCGTAGGTCGTCGACTTCTGCGACACTGTCCTCGCCGCCACCGAGTTCCTTGCCGATGGCTTTCATCTGCTCGCGCAGGTAATACTCGCGCTGGTTTTGATCCATCTGCTCTTTGACGCGGGCGGCAATCTTCTTGTCCATTTCAAAACGCTCGAGGTCGCGCTCGAGCAGCTTGACGACCTTTTCCAGACGCTCGCGGATGCTTAAAGTCTCGAGCAAGTCTTGCTTTTCAGCCACCTCCCAAGAGGCGTGAAAGCCGATGGTGTCCGCGACTTGGCTCGGTTCGCTCAATTGGCGCAGGTGCTCCAAATGGATGTTGTCGAGGCGCAAGTTCTTGTTCTGCGCGACGTACTTGTCAAAGCTCGATTTGGCTTCGTCCATCAGCACGCGCAAGGTGTTGCTGTCGGCATCGGGTTCGCTCTCCAAAGTTTCGGCGACCGCCCGCAGGTACGGCAATGGCAAGTACGCACTGACCTTGACGCGCTCCAAGGGTTCCACCAGCACCTCGAGCGTCTGATCGGGCATCCGCACCACTTGCTTGATCGCCGCGAGCGTACCGATGTCGTACAAATCCTCGCCCATCGGATCGTCGTTGTTCTGATCGCGCTGGGTTAAGAGCAACACGCGGCGATCCGCCGTTTGCGCTTCCTCGACGCTGCGGCGGCTTTTGACGCGCCCGACCGCGATGCTCTGCGCGTGACCGGGGGCGATGACCATGTTGCGAAGTGCTAAAACGGGTAATTCCCAACGCATTGTGTCTCCTGTTCTGTTGCTTGGCCTACCGTGAATGACTTTATTGAGGCATCCACGAGGGAATGCGCTGGCACGCTTAAAGGCGGTGTCTAGCCTCAGCAAACTTCGCGTTCAGGGGTGTCGCTCGACCCTTACTGCCACATCATACCGCGCCCTGACAAAAACTTTGCGCTCGAGACCGCACAGTGACCTCTTCAGCCCTGTTTTGATCTTGACGCAAAGCTTAACCCTCGAGCGTAATTAGGCAATGTATCTTGAGCAACGATGTAAGTAAAAACCTGAGTCACATAGACTCAGGTTTCAAGCTCGAGGTCACACGGTTTCGCAACTCGAGATCAGCCGCTTTTGCCTGACTCGAGCACGCCCGATTTGGTGATGAGCTGCGCGGCCAGCACGGTTTGGATCACGCTCTGAATCTGCGCGGCGGTCTGACCACCCGCACCACCGTTTTCGCCACCAGAAACGGTAATCAGCTTCGATTGCGCCAACGCGTCGGCAATCAACGGTACAAGCTGCGGCAGCATCTCGACCTGACGGTAGCGCAGGTACAACTCACCGCCATCGGCGATGGCCTGATTGACCTTCTGAATCGCCTCGGCGTTGGCCGTGGCAATCGTGCTGATCTTAATCGCCTCGGATTCGGCACTTGCTTTGGCGGCGATCTTCACGCGCTCCGCGTCGGCGTCGGCCTGCGCGATCTGCGTGGCGCGAAGCTCGGCGCTGCGCTGAGCCGCCAATGCGTCCTGCTTCAAAGCCTCAGCCTGCGCGACCAGCGCGGCGTTGCTGGCCTTGGTCTGCTCCAACTCGCGGGTTTTGTCGCTGATCGTGCGCTCCGCCTCGAGCTGCGCTTCGCGGGCGCGACGGGCCTGCTGCGTGCTGACGATATCGGCGCTGGCTTGGGCTTCGGCCGCGCTCTGGCGGCGGCGGGCTTCGGCGACTTCGGAGCGCACGACTTTGATGTTGAGGCTGTTAAAGATCAGACCCAGATCGGTCAACTCTTTGCTGCACGCTTTGCGAATAATAATCGCCAAGGGATCGTCGTCCTCGCTGTCAGGCGCTGGTTCCGAGCGCTGCCCCGGCGTTTTGGCACTGAACAACTGATCGTGGGTCAGCAGGTTGATCGCCCTGCGCCCTGCGCTGGTCAGCAGGTCAGAGAGCGTGTTGAGTTGCTCCACGTCTGGCTTGGCAAAATACCTGTTGGCAGCCGTGCGAATCAACGCGTCGGTGTCACCGACACTGACAATCGCTGACGCCAGCACCTGAATCTTAATTGGGCGCGGAATGCCCTTATCGTCAATATCAGCCGTCTGATCGGTGATATCCAAATCCACGTTAATGGCCTTACTGGAGAGCGTCGTGCCTTGCGTGAACAGCGGAACCTCGAGACTCTTGCCGGGCCCGCGATAAATGCGGGTGCTGCCGTTCAGCCACGAAACCATGCGGATCGAACCGGCTTCGACGTTCCTCAGAAAGCTCGAGACGATCAGTGGAATCGCCACGAGAATGACGATCAGCGCGATGATGATGGGCGTGAAAACTCCGAAATCCATACAAACTCCTTCTCGCTCGAGACGCTGCGTGAACGAAAGTGCGCTCGAGACACCACGTTTGAAGCGCTGCACTCGAGACGATGCTCGAGGGGCAGACCTAAAGCCGCAATCACTGTTTGGATTACAGCAGTTTAGACACCGTGCAATTACCGTTTTGATCGACCGCTTCGACCCGCACCGCATCGCCGACCAGCACGGTGATCCCGCGCTGCTCCAACGTCAGCGTCCCCAGCACTTGGCGCACCTGACCGTCCATCTCCAAACGAATCAGCCCCGAGCCGCTCGAGTCAAAGCGCGTCACCGCCCGTCCCTTGGCCCGCAAGGTATCAGACATCATCTCGGCTGGAGCGCTGGCGAACTGCATCAACCAATTCCAGTACGGATAGACGACCAGCCGCTCGAGCGCCAATGCCCCGACCGCCGCGAGGATCACCGCGACCCACAGCGGGAAGAACGCGTCCGCCACCAAACCCGTCGCGCCAAAGCCTAGCGCCAGACTAAACAGCACCCGAGGCGAGAGGAACGCCAGTAATTTCGCACCGCTCGAGTCGTGACCGTGGCTCGAGTGACCCTGAGCGCCGTGACCTGCGTCCGCGTGACCTGCGTGCCCGTGCGTTGAATGCCCATGCGCCGCGTGTCCGTGTGTGAAGCCAAGCAGTGACATCGCCACCAAACCAACCAATCCCAACACCATCGCCCCCAAAAACATATGCAGCGCCTCCGACATCACATTACGCGCTCGAGCAGGCGAAAGTTTCACGAATTTCGGTTATGGACGAGACTCGAGAGTGGCTATTTCAGCCCTGCTTGTAGCGCACTGAAATAGCAAGCGCCACAATACGTCCATGCAAAAAGACCGCATCAGACTGACCAACCCCGAAGCCGCCCGCACCCTGCGCGACACGCCCGTGCTGCATCAATTTTTATATGAACGCAACTCGAGCGATGTCGCTAAGCAGCTAGGGATGCCCGCCAATCTGGTGCATCACCATGTCAAACGCGGACTGGAACTGGGATTGCTGTTTGAAACCAAACGCGAGGGCAAACGCATCTACTACCAATTGGTCGCTAAAGAGTTCACGCATAGTAAGAATCTGCTCGAGTACCAAGAGGCAATCGCAGGGGCGCTGAATCTGTTATCAGCCGCGTTTTTACCAGCGTACGAAGCCAGCGAAGCGCAGTGCGCCGAAGCCAACGATCCCGACTATCACACCATCGGCTTCGTCGAACCCTCAAGTCTACCGCCGAAACCCAAGCGGCTCGAGAAAAATGCCGTACAGACGTACCCAGCGCATTTTCAAGCCCGAACGGTTTATCTGACTTCGGCACAGTACAAACGGTTACTGCGCGAGATGAACCAGATCATTAACGACATCAATCCGCAACTCACAGGCGACGTGAAACCATGCACACTAACCTTAATTGGCTTTCAAGGCGAGCTGCGAGCTGGTCACGACAACGCCGAGGACATCAAGTCGTTTCTCGAGCCACTCGAGGGACAAGAAACCAAGGATTGACCTCCGAACTCGGCGGATTCTGAGGCTCAAAGTTGCAGGCACGGCACTTGCTGCTCGAGGATCAGCCGACCGCGAATTTCTGAGGCTCGCTGGGTGACGGGGCGACTCACCAGAAGCTCGCTGAGCCGTGCCAAGATCAGCCATGAACAGATGGATTGGTGCAATCATCCTCAGCTTGAGCGCCTGCGCGGGTACGACGCCCGCTCAGCCGCTGGCAACGCCGTGGGAATCGGTGCAAGTCGCGTATCAAGACGCAACCGTCGTGCGCGAAAAAGTCTCGTATCGCTCAGGCGGCTTGCGGATCAACGGGCAGGTTTGCCACCCAAACCGCACCGGGCGATTTCCCGTGCTGCTGTGGAATCACGGTGGCTTCGAAGGTTTGCAGGCGGGCGATGAGGCGTTTTGCCAAGTCTTCGCCGGTTTTGGCTACACAGTGCTGATGTCGTCTTACCGTGGCGAGAACGCGTCCGAAGGGGGAATCGAGGTCTGTCAAGGCGAGGTTGACGACGTGCTGCGGATGCTCGAGCTGGGGCGCGGTTTGCCTTACACAAATCCCGCCAGCGTGGCCGTGATGGGCGGTTCGCACGGCGGTTGCATCAGCTTGCGGGCGGTGCAGCGCGGAGCGCCCGCGCAAGTACTGGTCGATTTTTACGGCCCGAGCGATTGGGCGGCGGAGTACCAGCAAATTCAGCGGCTCGTCGCCTCGAGCGATGCCACCAAGCAGTTCGTCGGAAAGGCATTGGACGCGGTGGTCACAAGCGCACTCGGTGGTACGCCCGCTCAGGTTCCGCAGCAGTACACGCTGCGCTCGCCGCGCCAGTACGCTGCGTCACTCAGCAACTGGTCTGGCGCTCTGCTGATCGTTCACGGCGTGCAGGACTGGTTTGTGCTCCCCAGTCAATCCTGTGATCTGGCGGCCAACATCGGTGGTTTTAGTAGTTACCGCATTGACGCCTCAAATACCGTGGTGGCCAGCGCCCCGAGCGGTTGCGAAGCCGCAGGACTGAAGTGGACGGGTGCTGCGCTGCCCAAAGCCGTTTGGTCTGAGCAGCGTTACCTGCTGGTCTATGACCGCTTGGCGCACGGCAATGGCGATCAGCGCGACCTCGCCATTGCGGACGCGCTGGATTTCGTGACCCATAAACTCCCGCCGCAGTGAACGCTCGAGGGGGTGGCTGCTTCATTGCAGTGCAGACAGCACTGCCACTCAGACGCGTTGTTTAACCCGCAGAGATTAAACTCACAGGCGGAGGCAGGGATCAATGACAACAACGATTGATGCAAGTAAAAGCGGCACATTCAAGATCGGCGGCACGCTCGAGGTCGTGCGCTTGGGTTTCGGCGCGATGCGTGTAACGGGCGACGGCATTTGGGGCGACCCGAAAGACCCACTCGAGGCTCGAGCCACCTTGAAGCGCGTGCCCGAGCTGGGAATTCAGTTGATTGACACGGCTGACAGTTACGGGCCATTCGTCAGCGAAGACCTGATCGCTGAAACGCTGCACCCCTACTCAGCCGGGATGGTGGTCGCCACCAAAGGCGCACTGACCCGCACCGGCCCGAACGAGTGGCTGCCCGTCGGCCGACCCGAGTACCTGCGGCAATGCTTGGAGATGAGCCTGCGCCGCTTGAAACTCGAGCAGATTCCACTCTGGCAACTGCACCGCATCGACGCCAAAATCCCCGCGCTCGAGCAGTTTCAGACAATCAAAGCCTTTCAGGACGAGGGCAAAGTGCTGCATCTGGGACTGTCCGAGGTCAGTGTCAAAGAGATCGAAGCCGCTCGAGCCGTTTTTCCCGTGGCGACCGTGCAGAACCGTTACAACCTCGCCGACCGCGAACACGAGGATGTATTGGATTACTGCGAGGCGAACAGCATCGGCTTCATCCCGTGGTTTCCGCTAGCGACCGGCAGCCTCGCCAAGCCCGGTGGCAAACTCGACGCCATCGCCAACAAGCTCCACGCCACACCATCTCAAGTCGCGCTCGCGTGGCTGCTGAAACGCTCACCCGTGATGCTGCCGATCCCCGGCACGGGCAGCGTCAAGCATCTCGAGGAGAACACGGCAGCGGCCAGCCTCGAGCTGAATGATGAGGATTTTAAGGCGCTCAGCGAACTGCACAGCTAAACGGCTCGAGGCAACAAAAAAGTCACCCCCTGCGAAGTAGCGATCCTGCCCGTCAGGTGCATGGTTAGGATCAAGAAGCGCCCAAGCCCGTGAGGTGCTGCTTCAAGGGCAAGAAGCGCCCAAGCCCGTGAGGTGCTGCTGTCAGGGCAAGAAGGGGGGCGCTCGTTCCGACAGGAACGGCTGGGGGTCGTGCGACGCGAGTACGCGCTCGAGCGTTGCA
>JANYHH010000058.1 GCA_025359505.1 Deinococcales bacterium | reverse complement strand
GGGGATGCGAACACAAGTGAGGTAAAAGCTAAACTCAATAATGAAAATCTTTTCACAAATCCTCCTAAGCTCATTCTTATCGATTAAATGCGCTTTTACTAATCATATTTTGACTGAATTATACAGACCTCATTAATAGCTTCTCCAAACCCTGCTGGACGTGAAAGGCAGCGGGGCTGGATAAACCCAGCGGCTCGAGAATCTTAGCCGCCTCGAAGTCTTGCTGTGCTTTCTTAAGCAATCGCTGGTAACGCGGTCTCATACATGGTTTTACCTTCGCTGAAAACGTTATCCAAAAAATCACTGCCGTCGTCAAGCAAAAACTCTTCTAGCTGCCGCTTTGGGTAGACGATCACATCAATCGGCACGCCCGCTGCCCTGACCGAACCACGCGCTCGAGCGCTGAGTTCACTTCGGTCGCCTTCGTATGGCACGATCACGAACAAGTCGTAATCGGAATCCAGCGTCGCCTCACCCCTCGCGTGAGACCCGAAAAGAATGATCTTCTCGGGTTTCAACTCCGTGGCAATCGTCGCGACGATCTGCTCGAGGGTCATGCACACAGTATACGCTCGAGGATTCACAGCCTCGAGATCGCGTACTCCGCTATTTTCTTTGGAATATCCACGCCCGTCGTGGACACGCTGTTCTTAAACTCCATCGTGTGGTTTACCTCGATCACCATCAGCCCGCGCTCCGGGTCTTCCATCACGTCAATCGCCACGACCGCGCCGCCGACGGCTTTCGCTGCGGCTTCACCAATGGCGGCGAGTTCTGGGGTGACTTCGCAGTTTGAAGCCTTGCCGCCCCTTGCGGTGTTCGTGATCCAGTGGTCTGACGAACGGTAAATTGCAGCAATCGCTTTGCCGTCGGCAATGAACAATCTGATGTCGCGCTCGGGTTTGTTGACGAGTTCCTGCACGTAGAAGATTTGATGCTGATACCCGCCCAGCACCTCTTTGTGTTCGATGATCGTCTCGGCGGCGTCGCGGTCGTTGATCTTGCTGAGCAAGCGTCCCCACGATCCTATCGGCGGTTTCATCACGCACGGGTAGCCGCTGGCGTCAATCATCTCGAGCGCCGTCTGCGGATCAAAGGCGACCTGCGTGCGCGGTGTGGGAACACCGTGCTTAGCGAGCAACGCGTTGGTCACGAGCTTATCGCCGCAATTGGCGATCACGCTCGAGGGATTGACCACCACCACGCCCCAAGCCTCGAGACTCGCGGCAATCGCGTATCCCCTGCTCTGCGAGACGCAACGTTCGATCACGACTTTGTACTCCGGGGCTGCGCCGTGAAAATCGAATTTCAGGTGCGGCGCGTACACCTTGTCATACGGCACGCTCAAGTCATCCAGCGCCCGCCAGAGCATCTTCTCATCCTCGCGCACGCGGTCGTACACCACTGCTAAGTCAGCCATAGTCGTTAGGGCAGCTTCTAGCTTCTAGCTGCTAGCTCGAGGTTCGTCTTTTAGAAGTCGTAACGCTTGATTGCGATCAAAACCCAAAAAACAAGCCAGTAGCTAGTGGCTAGCGGCTAAAACGCTTTATTCTCCCCAATCCTCGCCTTCTTGCGGCGCGAGTTGCAGAGTCGGCGGTGTGAGATTGACGACTTCAAACTCAGCGCCAGTCTCGTCGTCGATCACGATCTCGCCGAGTTCGGGGTTCTCGAGTTCAATGATCGCGCCGCTTTCGGGGTTCTCAAATGCCACTTTTGCCATTGTCCAGCCTCCTAAATTCCTGATGGGTTAAATCCCAATGCAGCCAGTAAAAAATTAAGTCTCGAGCGTGAACGCGAAGCCGCAACTCGGACAGGTGGCGCGGTGATGCTCGAGGTCGGCATCGGTCAGGTCAAACTCGGTTTCGCACTTCGGACAGATGCTCAGGTCGCCCAGCACTTCAAATTCGGGCGGTGAAAGGCTGACCACCAGCAGCTCAGTATCGCAGGAATCGCAGACCAGCACGTCACCTTCAGCGAACTCGAGCCAGTCGGACTCTGGAATCTCGAGGTCTTCGCTGCATTCGGGGCAGGTGACGATCAGCGTGTTCAAGGTTTACTCTCCGGGGAACTTCTGAAACTGCTTGTAATACTCGAGGATGCTGCCCGCTTTCAGGGCTTCGCGCAGGAACTCCGGTGGTGGCGGCAAGCGCAGCACCTCGCCGCTCGAGCGCGTGATGATACCCGCATCACGGTCGTAAGTCACGATCTCGCCATCCTCGAGTAAATCCGGAATCTCGAGGCTGTCAAACGCGGGAATGCCAAGGTTCAGCAAATTGCGGTAGTGAATGCGGGCGAAACTTTTAGCGATGATCCCACCGATCTCCAAACGCTTTAAGGCTTTCGGGGCGTACTCGCGGCTGCTGCCCAGCCCCCAGTTTTTACCGCCGACGAGCAGATCACCGGGCTGCACCTCGAGCGCGAACTCCGGGCGGAAGTGATGAAAAGCGTATTTGTGAAAGACATCCGCACCGACCATGAACGGCGCGTACTTGCCGGGCAGAATGTCGTCGGTGTTGATGCTGTCGCTGAACTTCCAGACCCTTGCCATTTAGATCTCCTCTCGCACGAGCAATGCCCCACCAAACGACTCCGAGTTCATGAACTCGTGAATCACACGCATCTCCTCACTCGAGCACCCGATCAACACCTTGATCTCAGCATCGCGCTTGTGCAAATCCACGGTCATGACCGCGCCCGTGACGACTGGCTCGAGGCTGCCAACAAACACGTCAATTCCCGCGCCATCGCTGGCTGTTGTACCTTCCAGAAAGCCGTAATCCAGCGGGTAAACGATGTCCGCGAAGCGTGGGTGAACCGATCCTTTCGGGCGATCAATCGTGATGCGACTCGAGGAGACGAGCTGATCTAAGCAATGCCAGAAATTCGCGTTCATACTCGCCCAATTCTCAATCGCTCGAGCGTGCAAGCTGGGCTGAGTCGCCGCAGATACCCCTCGAGTTCAGATGCGACCATCTCGAGTTGCGAGTACGGCTCGAGGGCGTCCAGCACGAAGTAAGCGTTGCGCGTCTCCTCGGTCAACCGTGTGCGAACGCATTGCCGCCAGTTCCACGCCCGACACGTCACGCCCGCGTCGTCCATCCAAACGACCTCGCCGACCTGCGGGTGATCTGTGAACGGTAATCCGTCCTTTATGGTGTCGAAAACCTCGAGTCCAGTAGCAATCTCGAGCCGCTGAGCGCCGACGGCTTTATCCAAATCCTCGCCGCCAATCGGCAGCACGTGGCGCACGCTGAGCGCGTTGTAGACATCCGCCAGCCAGTTGATGCGCGGCAACTCGCTGGCCTTCACGACCCTCGAGATCAGCGCTTCGCTCGAGTTCAGCATTTTGTTGGGTTTGACGCCGAACGCCGTGAACGCCTCGCGCCACGCGGCGATGTGCGGATGGTCGGCTGGCTTGAAGTCCGCGAACATTGCTCGAGCCAAGCTTTCAGCTTCGCGCAGTAGCGCGTCACTGAACTCGTCACTGGCGCGGTTCTCGAGGTTGCGGGCGTAAATCATGATGCCGCTGTAATGCGGGAAGCGCTCGAGGACGGCTGGGGAGATAAACGGTTCAGGCATACGGCACGTCCGATGGCAAGGCAATCTCGCCCATAATCGCGGTCGCGGCTGCGACGGCTGGACTGGCTAAGTAAATCTTGGCGTCTTTATCGCCCATGCGTCCGATGAAATTGCGGTTGCTGGTGCTGACGCAAACCTCGCCCGGCGCGAGCACGCCCTGATGCCGCCCCATGCACGGCCCGCAGCCCGGAGTGGACAACGTGCCGCCCGCTTGAATGATCGTCAACAGCGTGCCGTCCTGCATGGCAGCCTCGAGCACTTCGGAACTGGCGGGGATCACCAGTAAACGCGTGTGCGCGGCGACTTTACGCCCCTTCAAAATCGCCGCCGCGATCTGCAAATCCTCGAGCCGCCCGTTGGTACACGTACCGATGAAGACCTGATCCACGCGAATCCCGCGCAGACTCGAGACTTCCGCCACATTGTCCACGTAGCTCGGCACGCTCATGCGCGGCGTGAGGTGTGACAGATCGATGGTGATGGCTCGAGCGTAAATCGCGTCGGGGTCGGGGTACACCCAGTCCGGCACGTCGTACATCGTTAAAATTTCGCCGCCGGGCACGACCATGCCCGCTTTCGCGCCTGCTTCGACACAAAGGTTCGCTAGCGTCATGCGTTCGCCTCGAGAAAACTTGTCTCCCGCGTGGATTTCTACGCTCATGTACGTCGCACCGTCAGCGGTCAGCACGCGAATCATCTCGAGCGCGATGTCTTTGGCGCTCACCCCGTCGGGTAACTCGCCCTCGAGCGTGACCTTGACGCTCTCTGGCACGCGCAGCCACGTTTTGCCGCTGGCGGCGGCGAGCGCGATGTCCGTCGCGCCCATGCCCGTGCCGAACGCCGCGACCGCACCATACGTCGTGCTGTGGCTGTCGCTGCCCAGCACAATCGCGCCAGGGAACGCCAAGCGCTCCTCGATCAGCACCTGATGGCAGATGCCGCGCCCGACATCGAACAGCCTGACGCCCGTCTCAGCCGCAAATCTCCTCGAGACTTGATGGCTTTTGGCGACGTTGACGCTCGAGGCGGGCGCAACGTGATCGATCACGATGCTGACGCGCTCGGGGTATTTGGGAACGGCTTTCAGCTCAGTCTCGAGAATCTCGATCACGCTTTCGGCGATGCTGTCCACGATCATCACGTTGTCGACCTCGACGACTGCCAGATCGCCCGCGTAGACGGTTTTTGAGCCGCGTCTCGAGAGGATTTTCTCTGCCATTGTCTGCGGGTTCACTCAGTCACCTCACTGCTATGATCTACCGATGAAAACCTACACTTTGCTGCTGTACCGAGAAACCCTCGAGCCGCGAACGTGGTACGGCGTTGTCCCAGCAGTACGCGGTGTGCTTTCGGACGGTGATTCGCTTGAAGAGGCTGTGCAGATGACCACTGATGCGCTCGAGGGAATGCTCGAGGCGATGCTCGAACAGGGCGAATCTCTGCCGTCGGATGCGTTTGATTTGGAAACCGCCAAGCGTTGGGCTGAAGAGTTGTTCGCAGGGTCTGCCCTCGAGTTTTTGACGCGGCAAGCCAAGGTAAAAATCGGGGTGAATGCGATTGCTGCCTAAACCGGAAGCCTTGGCTCGTAAGCTTCGCAAATTGGGTTTCGAAGAATTTTTTAGCAAAGGTGGTCATCGTCAGTTCATTCACCCAGATGGTCGCCGCACCACACTTTCGTTTCATCGGCAGGAACTGAAAACTGGTACGTACCGGGGCATTTTGAAGCAAATCGATTTGCAAGAAGATGATTTGAACGATCTCTAACATTATCCGCCCTCCTGCACGTGGCTGTTGTGCTGCGCGACGAGTTTCCAAACCTCGGCTTGCTTGACGAACACAAACGTGCTGCGCCCGAACCAGACCGACAGCTCACCTGAACCCTCGTACTGGAACTCCGCGAACACCAAACAGGTCGCCTCGAGCATTTCAAATTCGATGTTCCGTAAGCGCAAGCTGGCAAAGACGGGATTCTCTAGGACGTGCTGGATGCGCTGGCGCTTGTTCTGATGCTGCGCGGCTGTGCCAGTAAAACGAAACGAATCCGAGAGCAATGTCTCGAGGATCGCCGCGTCCTGCGCGTTGAGGGCGCGTGAGAGTGCATCGAATGTCTGTTTGGGACTCACAGAATCTCCTCGACCGTACCGCCGACATTGACGGCAAGCGCAGTGGCGTCTCTGACAATGTACTTGGCGCGGAGGCTCGAGGGTTTGCCAGTCGCGTAGCCCTGCCCAGCGCTGAGGTTGTACACGCCATTCACCGCCAGCGGCGCGAGATACCCGCACAACGAGGCCAGCGAGTACGACCCCGCGTTGTCCTCGCGCAAACCTTTATGCGGCGCGAAAAACCTGAAATTGACGTGCGAGCGGTTCGCCCCGAACGCGGCGACGATCGCGCCGTTGATGCCTGATTCCTCGAGCCGATTGGACAGCAAATCCCAATCTGGCTTTAAGCGATTCAGCGCGTCGTCCCAGATCGGCACGATCAGATTGTGCTTCGCCAAACTCCCCGCGCACAGCACCTCGAGCGCCGTGTCGAGCTGCGGTTGCGCGATTTGCAGCGCCTCGAGCCATTCGGCTTCCGGTCGTTTGGCTGGCAGCACGTGATGTTCGCCCTGACCCGACCAGTACGCACCATCCTCGAGCTTTACAGTCAGTTCGCCATCAGTCATCACGACGCGGCAACCCGCGCCGATGTGATGCGCGACGACCAGTGCGCCGCTGTCACTCTCGAGCTTTTCCGAGCCGTCCTTCTTGAAGAAGCGCACAGTCACGCCCTGATCGTCTCGAGCCACGATCAACGCGGTTAGTGGCGCACCCGATGCAGTGGCAGCCGCCGCAAAATCCGTGTCACTCGAGGCATCCATCACCGCGACGCGCTTGCCGCCCGTGACCGACAAGCCGATCAGTGCGCCGAACACGCGGTACTGCTTAAACTCGCTCATCTTGTGACCTCTCTCACCCGAATATCTCGAGCCAAATTACCAGCCGCCTGAAATTGCACCTCGAGCTTCGAGCGCTGACCCAAACGGTAGCCTTGAGCGCCCGTGAACGAGCGCGACCCGTCGTCAAAGAACTGATTCGCGCATAAATACGCCGCCAGTGCCGCGTGCGCGTCGGGCGAGGATGCCTGCTCGAGAATCTGATCGCCTTGCAAGGCAAAATATCTCGAGTCCGTGAAGCACCCGCCGCGCCCCGGAAAACTAAACACCAATGCGCCCGCCACCTCGAGTTGCAAGGCATTCAATCGCTCGAGAATAGGTTCGACGCCATCCAAAAACATCGTGTTTGGGACGGCGCAAATCAGCATCTCATCCGCCATCATCACCGGCAAATCCTCGTGCAAATCCGACTCCTCGAGATCCAACGCCAGTGCGACCACATCACGAATCTCGAGCGGCGTGACGTTGACATCGCCGTACTCGAGCCAGCCAACCTCGAGACTCACGCCGCCGCTCCGTACTCGTCCAGATGCCACTCGAGCGGGTTGATGCTGATGTACGTTCTGATGCGCTCGAGATCGGCGTCGTCGCGCACGAGGGAATCGTGAAACCCACGCTGCCAGACGTGCAAATCGGGATCGCTCGAGGTGACTCGAGCGCGTTTCGTAGCGGCGGCTTTGAAATTGGCGATGAATGCACCCAATGACTTTTTTGCTGGCCCCATTGCGACGTTCCCCCGTAGGGGCGAGCGGCCGCTCGCCCCTACACCCGAGACGCCGGATGCGTGCGACAAAACGGTTTGGTTTTCCTCGAGAATCCAGACAACGCCATGCAGATGGTTCGGCATGATGACGAATTCGTCCAGCGCGAGTTCAGCGCGAATCTGTGCAGACGCCCGCCATTCCTCGAGCGCGATCTGTCCAACATCATTCAACACCATTTGCGCGTCTGCAATCTCACCAAACAAATGCGCTCGCTGCGCGGTGCAAATCGTGACAAAGTACGCGCCGCTCGAGGCGTAATCAAAATCACGTAACCGCATGCTGCTGCGGTGCAATGCGCTGATCACGTCTGCCCTGCCAGCGTCTCGAGACTCGCGCTGTCCAGACCGTATTCGATCCAGACAGGATTGGCTCGAGCGCCCAATGATTCGTAGAAGCGCTTAGCTGGCTCATTCCAACTGGCGACCGTCCATTTGACGCCGCTGCACCCAGCGTCTCGAGCCTCGAGCGCAGCGCGTTGCATCAGCATTTTGCCTGTTCCATGACCTCGAGCAGTGTCATGAACGAAGAGTTCTTTGATGTACAGCACGGGTTTGGCGCTGGCGCTGAATGGCAGGAAGTAGTAAACCAGCACGCCGATAATCTGCGACCCCTGTTCCGCGACGAGGCAGTAGAAGTTTGGTGGCAAGTTTCTAAAGCCCTGCTCGAGCAGCACGCTTTCGGTGACGGCGAAGCTGTCAATGTACTGCTCGAACACCGCGAGGTCGCGCATCAATGGCAGCACGCTCGAGATGTCTGACTCGAGCCAATGGCGCACAGTAATGCTCACGCTCTGACCCAACCTTTGAGGATTTCGTTGATGTGCGCGTCGTCCAGATCGCCGTGATCGGCTAGAGCCTTGATTTTGCCGGTGATGGCTTTCAGCGCGTCGTCACCAAAGTGCAAACCAAGCTCCTTGGCGCGGTGCGCGATGGCGTGGCGACCCGTGATTTTGCTACCGATTTGCAGCGTGCGTCCGACGCCGAAAACCTCGGGCGGAATCGCTTCGTATGCGCCGGGGTTGAGGTAAATCGCTTTCAGGTGCATCCCCGCTTTGTGGTTGTACGCGAATTCGCCTGTCAGGTAATTGTTCCACGGGATCGGCAAGCCCGTCATGCGGGCGATCATGTTATCCAGCTCGGGCAGCAGCTCGAGGCGGTACTTTTGCATCAAGCCTTCGGGGTCAACGGTGAACATCCGCGCCAGAAAGCCCCCCAGCGGCGTGATGCCGTTGCGCTCACCGATGCCGAGGATCGTCGTGTCCACGTGCGTGCCGCCCGCCTCGAGAAACTCGTAGGCGTTGGCGACCGCGCAGCCGGTGTCGTTGTGGCCGTGGAATTCGATGTCGCAACTCACCGCACGGCGCACTTCGCTGGTCAGCGTGAAGACTTGGCGCGGCGTGGCGACGCCGACGGTATCGGCTAAGCCAACGCGGTTGACGCCGATGGCGTCCACAGCGCGGTAAATCTCGAGCAAATCCGCTTCTTCACTTCTAAACGTGTCCTCTGCCGAGAAGCGCGTTTGCACGCCGTGCGATTTGACGAACTCGATCACCTCGCGGGCGGCTTCGATGATCTGCGGGATCGACTTGCCGTGCGAGAACTCGCGCAGGTAGGAACTAGTTCCAAAGAGTAAATCCAGTCCCGCCACGCCCGTTTCGACGGCGACTCGAGCGTCGTCCATGTGGCAGCGCGTGTGCGTGATGATCTTGGCGCGTAATCCCGCGCCGCACAGCATCTCGGCGGTGGCGCGAGACTCCGGGCTGGCAATCGGCGTGGTGACTTCGATGAACTCCACGCCGAACGCATCCAATGCCTTAGCGATCTCAAGTTTATCGTCGCGGCTGAAATTGCCGCGTGCGAACTGCTCGCCCTCGCGCAGTGTGGAGTCAATGATGTTCCAGTTGAAGCTCGAGTGATTGATAGCGAGGCTGGCTCGAGCGGCTGGATCGTTGCGGGTGTCTGTGTCGTTCATGGAATCTCCGTGGCGTTCTGACAATAAAAAACCGGCTCGAGAATACTCAAGCCGGAGGTCTGCGATTTCGCGCTTTCAAGCGCTCGCATCCTCCGAACTCGGTTTTTTAGCGCTGAACATTGTCGGAGACGATAACCGCAGTCGTGAAGGCTTGTCAAGCTGGACGCTGTGCAAGTTCAGGCTCGAGCCGTTCGACGAATTGGCTGGTTCGAGCGGGTGGTTCGTAACTGTCGGGCCAGTAATCGGTGATGCGGACGATCAGCCCAGCTTCAAACTCGAAAAACGCGACGGCGGGCATCAACTGATTTGAAACTAGAAAAGTGATTTCCGCGCAGCCGCGCAGATCATCGGCAATCACGCGCACGGCTTTCAGCGACCAGTCACCGGGAAAGGTCATGTTGAAATCCAAGTACCCCTCGCGGCCACGCACCAGTTCCCGAGTTTGCGGCACTTCATACAGGACATTCTCGTGTAATAAAGCCCCAAACGCCGTCCAGTCTCGAGCGTTAAGGGTAGTCACGAAAGCTTGTATGCGTTGATGGTTGTCCATAAAGTCTCGAGATTACACGAGGCACACCGTTTTCGTTCAGACGTGCCCACTGATCGCGTGCGGCACATACGCTGCCTCGAGCGCCGCGATTTCTGCTGGCATCAGTTGCAGTTCCACACTGTGCAGCGCGTCCTCGAGATGCGCCATCTTGCTCGCGCCGATGATCGGGGCGGTCACGGCGGGTTTTCGCATCAGCCACGCCAGCGCGACCGTCGCGGGCGAGACCCCTCGAGCTGCTGCGACCGCGTTCAAAGCGTCGATCACGTCCCAGTCGCTCGGGTGCGTGTAGAGCGTGTCGCCGAAGGAATCACTCGAGGCTCGAGTGGTGAGTTTTTCACCGGCTCGCGTGCGGTTGCCCGCCAGCATCCCGCGTGCCAACGGACTCCACGGGATCACGCCGACGCCCATGTCGGCGCATTGCGGGTTCATCTCGCGTTCCTCTTCGCGGTACAACAGGTTGTGGTGATTCTGCATGGATACAAATTCGGTCAAGCCATGCTCGCGGGCGACGCGCTGCATCTTAGCGAACTGCCACGCGTACATGCTCGAGGCTCCGATGTAGCGCACGCGCCCGCTCTTCACCAAGTCGTTCAATGCCGTCATCGTCTCGAGGATCGGCGTGT
>JANYHH010000017.1 GCA_025359505.1 Deinococcales bacterium | reverse complement strand
CTCTCGAGAATCCTTGTTTCCTCAGCCGTCGTTTCGACACGAATTTAGCGTGCCAATCTCGAGGGTTTAACGAACCCAGATTCAACGTCGTGCGTTCAGCAAGGACTCTTTAACTCGAGAGAGTTGGTGCGTTTGCCCTATGCTGACGATCAACTGAGCTTGACCTGAACACATGGTCAGCGCGAAAGCCACCACGCGCCGAAGGCGAGACTCAGCACCGTCACTGGCACACCGACGCGCAGGTACTCGAGGAACGAGATGCGAATGCCGCGCCTGCCCGCTTCCTCCGCGACAATCAGGTTGGCGACGCTGCCCAGCAAAGTTAGGTTGCCTGCCAGTGTGCTGCTCATGGACAGCATCAGCCACGCCCGCGTCGGGTCTGGAAGTTGCGGGATCACTTTTGTGAACAGCAGTACCGCTGGGACGTTGGAGACGAGGTTGCTGAGGATCGCGCTGGCGCTCGAGAACGCCAGCGCCCCAGCGCCGATCAGCGGCGCGAGGACGGCGAACACGAGCTTCGATAGCCCCGTGACTTCGAGCGCGTGCGTGACGATGAACATCCCCGCGAACAGCACCAGCAACGCCCAGTTAATTTCGCTGAAGACGCGCTCTGGCTTGAGGCGACGCGTGACCAGCAACCAGCTCGCGGCGATGAGCGCGGCCGCGCTGACTTCCACACCGAGCAGGAACGCCGTCAGCATCCCGGCGGTCGCCGCGAGGCTCCGCAGCAGATGCGGGCGGTGAACGCGGCCAATCGGCAGTGACCCGCGCAGCTCAAGCCGCGCTGACCCAGCGAATTCGCTGCGGTAGGTCAGCAGCACGACCGCGTAGCACAACGCCATCGCCACCAGCGCGACTGGGGTCAGGGCCAGCGCGAAGGCCGCGAACGAAATGCCGCTCGAGGAGCCGATCAGAATGTTCTGCGGGTTGCCGGTCAGTGTCGCCGCGCTGCCCGCGTTGGCGCTCAAGGCCAGCGCCAGCAGGTACGGCACGGGGTTGCGCTCCAAGCGCTTCAAGGCGACCGCCACCAGTGGTGTCAGCATCAGCACAACAGTGTCGTTCAGGAACAACGCACTCAAACAGCCGCTCGAGATCACGATTCCCGCCAGCAACATACGCGGTGTCTTCACGCGTTCCAGAATCGCTCGAGCCACCAATCTGAAAAAACCGCTCAGCGCGAGGTTGGCGTTCAGCATCATCATCGAGAGCAGCAGCACCATGGTTTGAGCGTCAATCGCTCGCCACGCCTCGGTGATCGGGAATGCACCGAGCAGCACGCACAGCGCCGCGCCAGTATCGCGCTGACTGGCGCGGTTCATGCGCCAGCCGGGCCAGCCGCCGATGGCCATGCCAAGGTACGTGACCAGCACCGCTGCACCGACCAAAATCTGCATTGTCACGCCTTCACTGTACCGAACAAGTGACTATACGAGGTTTCTCGGATACGCCCGAGTTCCTTTTCGGATACGCCCGAGTTCCTTTTCGGATACGTCCGAGTTCCTTTTCGGATACGTCCGAGTTCCTTCAAGTAATCCAAAGCGTCCTCTCACCGGAACTCGAGCTGGCAGGCTGTAAGCTCAGCGCATGAAACGCGCTATCGCCGCCTTGACCGTGATCGTTAGCCTCGCCATGCCCTCGAGCGCCGCGCCGGAACCGCGCGATTTAACGTTACGCGACATGGCGAAACTCGAGGCGACATGGAAACAGCAGCGGATCACGCGCTACAGCTTCACACTCGAGCGCTCGTGCTTCTGCCCCCCGAGGCTCACCAGCGCCAGCTTCTTGGTCAGTGGTGCGGTCAGCAAGATGCAGCGCGGCTCTGTTCCCAGCGCGGGGGCGACCATGCAGCCGTTCGTCAGCATCCCGAAGATTCTGGCGCAGATGCGAGCGACCTTAGAACGCAAAGGGCGCGTGGCGGTCGTGATGAACGCCAAGAACACGTTACCGATGCAGGTGATCCTCGATCCGTTGCCGCTAGCAGCGGATGACGAGCAGTACCTGAGCATCACGGCTTTTCAGACGCGCTGACTTTTGAGATGGATTACTCTCGAGCGTGCGTTGACTGCGTGTTGCACGGGCGAGGCTACGGTGATGGCGCTGCTCGAGCCACTTTTGCGGGTCGCTCGAGGCTATAAAATGCGTCATGCCTCCGATTCGCGTGCTGCCGATCGCGCTCCAGCGCGAAATCGCGGCCGGTGAGGTCATCACGCGCCCGGCGGACGCGCTCAAAGAACTGCTCGAGAACGCGCTGGACGCGGGCGCATCGCGGATCGAGGTCACGTTCGAGCGCGGCGGGGTTCAGCGCTTGACCGTCAGCGATGATGGCGCGGGGATCGCGGCGGTCGATCTGCCGCTCGCGCCGCTGCGCTTTGCCACCAGTAAATTAGCGGCTGATCTGAGCGCGGTGAGCACGCTCGGCTTCAGGGGCGAGGCGCTGTGGAGCATCGCCTTCGCCGCGCATCTGCGCGTGAACTCGAGACCCCGCGCTCAGCTTGGCGGGGTGAGTTTAAGCGTTCACCGCGATGAGATCGGCGTCTCGAGCGTGGCCTGCGCGAGTGGCACGACGGTCGAGGTGCTGGATTTATTCGCGGATTTCCCAGCGCGGTTGCAAGCGCTGGAATCTCCTGCCCTCGAGACGCGGCGTTGCCTGAGCGTCGTGCAGCGCTACGTGCTGCATCACCCGCACGTGGCGTGGCGCGTGACAGCCGACGACGAGTTGAAGCTTTCGCACGCCAGCGGTGATCTGAAATCCGGCGTGGCCAGCGTTTACGGCGCGATGACCGCCAATCGGCTGCTCGAGGTTCACAGCCCACAAGTCACTGGCGTGGTTTCCCGCCCCGAGCTGACCCGCCCGCGCCGCGACCGCATGTTCGTGGCGGTCAACGGTCGCCCGGTGGAACTCGAGGATGGCGTGGCGAACGCGGTGCTCAGAGCTTACGGGACGTTACTACCGCGCAACCACGCGGTCAGCATGGTGCTGAATCTGACGCTGCCCGCCTCGCAGGTCAACCAGAACGTCCACCCGAGCAAGCTGCGCGTGGCGCTGCTGCAAGCCAAGCCGCTCGAGGAGGCGGTGTTTGAAGCGGTCAGCGCCGCGCTGCAAGGCCAACCCGCGCTGGTCGCGGCTGCCCCAGAGCCTCGAGTGGTGACTGCGCCTGTGCGGGCGACCTCTCACTTCCCGCCGCTGCGTTTGATCGGTGCGTACCGCGACGCGTATCTGCTCAGCGAGGGCGACGGCGACCTGTGGTTGATTGATCAGCACGCCGCGCACGAGCGCGTGATTTTTGAAGAGTTACAGCGGGCGTTTGACGGGCAAATCCTCGAGTTGCCACACCCAGAGCTGGTCACGCTGTCGCCAGCTCAACTCACGCAGTTTGAATTGCAACGCGAGGCATTGCATGCGTGGGGCTTGCGGCTCGAGGCGTTCGGCGGCGGTCTGCACCGCGTGACGGCGATTCCGCTGGCGCTGGCTGGATTGCCGCTCGAGGGGCTGGTGAACGAAATTGTTTCACATGCGCTCGCTGGGCGCGACGCGCAAACGCAGGTGCTGGCCCGCCTCGCGTGTCACCCGGCCGTCAAAGCCGGACACCGCCTGAGCAGCGATCATGCGAGCGCACTGCTCGAGGCGTTACAGATGTGCGAAACGCCATTCGCCTGCCCGCACGGCCGCCCGACCGCACTGCGCCTGACCGAGCGCGACCTCGCGCATGGCTTCGGGCGGCGCGGCGTGCGCGATGTCGCCCGCGCAGGTGATGAGCGAGACACAACCTCCAACCGTGTAGACAACGCCATCTCGAGCCTCGAGCGCTAAACGCCAACCGCGACCTGCTCGCGCAGCACCGCGTCAATCTCACCCTCAAGCGCGTCCACCGCGCGGCGCAACCGTGAGTTCTCGGCTCTGTGCCACGTGTTGTCCTCGAGTAAGGTTTCCCTCGCCCGCTCTAGGAACGGTTGCATCGCGGCTCTGGCGGGCCCGCCGGGCAAGGTGCGGGCATCCACGAAGGCTCTGGGGTCGAGGGCGCGAGTCACGAACTCGTCGGTCACGCCCAAATTGCGTCCCAGCGTTTCAAATGCAGCTCGCTCGAGGTGGGCAGCCGTGACTTGCGCTGGTGTGATGCCGTCTTTGTAGGCGATGTCCACCAGTTTTGATGCGACGTGATGCGCTTGACGAAACGGCAAGCCGAGCTGCGCGACCAGCGCATCGGCCAGTCCCGTGGCAGTGGTGAAATGCTCGCCCGACCGTTGGTTCATCAAGCCCGTATCGAATTTCGCTCCCTCTAATACGGCGCTGAGTAAGTTAATGGCTTCGTCGGCTTCGGTGAAGCAGGAGAGAGCGGGTTCGATCATCTGCTCGCCGACATCGTTGATGTCGCCGAATGGCACGTTGCGAGCCAGCGTGTAAACCGTTTCCCCAGCACCGTGTGCACGGGCCAGTTTGGAGCGCGTGTGCTCCAACACGACTGGGTTGCGTTTCTGCGGCATGATGGAGCTGATCTGCACGAATTCGTCTGGCACGCGCAGGAAACCGACTTCGCGGCTCGCCCACGTCATCAGATCAAACACCAACCGCGAAAGCGTCACTGAGCAGGTAAGCGCCGCACTGACCGCCTCGAGCGTGTGATCCACGCCGCCCACGGCGTCAATTGCGTTCTCACTCAGTCCTTCAAAGCCAAGGTATGTGGCTGTCAAATCGCGCCGAATCGCAAAGCCCGTCGTCGTCATCGCGGCCGCGCCGAGCGGATTGCGGTTGACGTTGCTGTACGCAAATCTCAAGCGTCTCGAGTCGCGCTCCAACACGCCGATCACGCCGCCCAAGTAATGCGCCAACGTCGTGGGCTGCGCGGGCTGATTGTGGGTGTAACCGGGCATCAAGGAATCTAGATGTTCAAAGGCTCGTTCCAGCAGCACACCGCGCAGTTCGGACAGCGCTTCGCTGAAGCCCAGCAGCGTTTCGCGCAACACCATGCGGATCATCGCGGCGTCAATGTCGTTGCGGCTGCGGGCGAGCTGCATGTTCCCGCCTGCCTCTGGCCCCGCCAAGTCGATCAGTCTCGCTTCAACCGCGAAGTACAAGTCCTCGTAGACCTCAGAGTACGTGTACGACCGCGAACCAGCCCGTTCGATCTCCTCGAGCGCGGTCAGTAACTTCGCGGCTGGCTCGAGGCGCATCAACCCCGTGCGGTAGAGCATCAGCGCGTGCGCTTTGTTAATCAGGATTAGCGGCTTAAATAAGTAGCGCTTAGCCTGTTGAAAATTTGGGCGCAAGACGTGCGCGACGTAATCTTCACTCCAACGTCTGGACACGTCTTTAGTCTAACCCCAGTGTCGGTAAACTCGAGACGAGACTTTCATCGTTTTTCGAGTCTGAAACTCTAAGTGCGTCCACAGCCTGAGCGTTCAGCAAATCCTCAAATTCGCCGCTTTCTGGGATGCGCTCGTAACCCGCTTTGTGGCGTTGCTCGAGAATTGCAATGTCTGCTGATCCTTGAATTAGAGCAGGCTTCTCGAGCGGGAGCAAACTGTTGCCTGAGCGTTTAATCGGTGATGACATGACCACAGAATGCATCACCGCTGGCCATTCACACAATCCTCAAGGCTGGGTTAAAGTCAAGTCAATGAAATCTTTTCTCTTCAGTGCCATGACTGTGCTGCTGCTGACCATCTCAGGCTGTGCACCCGGATCACTGGGTCGCAATTCTGGCGTGCCTCTGGTCGCTGGAAAGATTTACTCGCTCGAGCTGACTTTTAATAAAAACTTTGCCGCTGTTCCTTTCCAAATCGATGTTCGCGTCGATAACGTTTCGCAACCCGCTCAATCCGCTGGCAGACCGAACGCGTACATCGTCGGCCGCTACATCATCACGTACTCTCCAGCGGTCAGCAACATTCAATGGTTCGATAGCGTGGCTGGGGGCAGTTACGTGCTGTTTTTATCGGCGAAACTCAACACCCGTAATTTCTTTTCCATTTTCGTAGAGCCGACAGGCTTGGGTTTCGTCTCGAGTTGCGAGTTCGATGGTTGGAGTTTCAGCGATACGACCTTCGAGGGTGAGCTGCTGTGGCGCGGGAAAACCGGGACATCAGCCGCTGCGGAGGCGGGAACCTGCCGCTTGTCGCTCAAGTCCAAGTGATGAGCAGCGTAGTCAATCACAGATTCGCGCTTCAAATCATCCTGACCACGTTATTGACAGGGGTTTTTATGACCGCCAGTGCCTCCCCTAATTTTGAGTTGAAAGCCGCCAATACCCAGTGGTACGTCATCAACGACGGCGTGATGGGCGGCGTCTCGAGCAGCAGCGCTCAAGTCGTGAACGGCGTCCTCGAGTTCAGCGGGCGGGTGAGCTTAGAACACGGCGGCGGTTTCGCGTCGGTGCGCTCGAGCGCGGGGACTTACAACCTCAGCTCCGCCAGCGGCCTGACTTTGCATGTGCGCGGTGACGGCAAACGTTACGGCTTTCAGATCGGTAGCACCACGGTGCGCGGCGTGCTGTACCGCGCCGAATTTGAGACCAAAGCGGGTCAGTGGCTCGAGGTCAAGCTGCCTTTTACGGACTTTAAGCCCACGCGCTTCGGGCAAGTCCTGAGCGGTTATCCGCTCGAGCGCGGCAAGCTTGAGCATTTTGGTTTCATCATCGCCAATAAAAAAGCTGAAGCGTTTAGGCTCGAGCTGGACTGGATTCGGGCGCTTTAGAATATTCGCGGGTCAAAACGCTGGGATCTTTGACGATGCGAGGTGTTCAAAGATGCCGTGTAGCACGATAAACTTGAGGTCGACTGAGAACTTCGCCTTGGAGGTACTTCAGTTTCAACTCAGCCAACGCGTCTAGCTTCGTCACATGCGAATTGCGGTTTTCAACACCAAGCCTTACGACCAGCGCTTTCTCGAGGCCGCCAACGCCGCTCACGGTTTCGAGTTGGTTTTTTTGGAAGCGCACTTAGGTGAGCGCACGGCCACGCTGGCGCAGGGTTGCGAGGCAATCTGTACCTTCGTCAACGATCCGCTGCCCGCCGCGACGCTTGAAGTGCTGCACGGTCTGGGCGTGCGGCTGATCGCACTGCGCTGCGCGGGTTTCAACCAAGTGGATTTGAAAGCGGCTGATCGGCTGGGCATGACCGTTGCTCGAGTCCCCGCGTACTCGCCGTTCGCCGTCGCGGAGCACGCAGTCGCACTGATTTTGACGCTCAACCGCTGTATTCACCGCGCTTATAACCGCGTGCGCGAGGGAAATTTTCAGCTCGAGGGACTGCTGGGTTTTGACCTGTACGGTAAAACGGTCGGGGTGATCGGCACGGGCAAGATCGGCGCGATTTTTGCGAACATCATGCGCGGCTTCGGCACGCAGGTGCTGGCGTATGACCCGTACCCAAATCCCGATCTGACAGCGGTCGAGTACGTGACGCTCGAGGAATTGCTGCGCCAGAGCGATGTCGTCAGTTTGCACTGCCCATTGACGCCGCTGACGCAGCACCTGATGGACTCGAGCCGCTTGGCGCTCTTGAAGCGCGGCGCGATGTTGGTCAATACCTCACGCGGTGCGCTGATTGACACGCCGGCCGCAATTGGAGCTTTGAAAAGCGGGCAGATTGGAGCGCTTGCACTGGATGTCTACGAAGAAGAGGGCGATCTGTTTTTTGAAAACCTTTCCAACGCCGTAATCCAAGACGATGTGTTCTCACGGCTGCTGACCTTCCCAAACGTGCTGATTACGGGACATCAAGCCTTTTTCACCCGCGAGGCGCTGGAAAACATTGCCCGCACGACGCTGCAAAACATCGCTGCTTTCTCGAGCGGTGCGGGTGAGTTGCACCGCGTTGAACTCGAGCGGGTCGCGCCTGTACCCGCCCCGAGCGCGTGAGGCTCGAGTGGCAATAAAAACGCGCCCCGTCTGGGCGCTGATAAGTAAAAATATAGCACGGTATACAGCATTCGTCAACCGCATCCGCTCGAGCAATAGTCAGTCGTGCGTCTGACCTGTCAAATCTGGGCATGTATTTTCTCGAGCCATTGCAGGGCTGGGTGCTGACCGGGCAGAAGTTCTTGCGCGAGGTCACTCCATAACTTGTCCCCGTTCGCCGAGTTGGTCAGTGCCACAACGCCATCGCCCGTCCCCAGCGATCCCAGTGCGAAGGCTTTGAAGCCGGGGTTATCGCCCCATTGCCAGCAGCAACGCCCTCGCGGGGTCAACTCGAGTCCCCAGCCCAAGCCCCAAAAAACGTTCGGGGAGGTTCGGATATCCTCGCGGGGCCAGTCGGGATGCCAAGGCGCGGAATCGTTCACGGCGATTTGAGCTTCAAACATCTTTGTAGTAAACGAATCCGTTCGCATCGTAGGGCGGTTTGCAAATACGTTGTCGCACTTCTTGACCCTGAAAGCAGCACCTGACGGGCTTGGGTCGCTTCGTGCTCTCACTCCATTGCAAACCACCCGTTGTTTCCACTCGGTTTCCTCGAAAATGGTTGACATAAACCCCGT
>JANYHH010000016.1 GCA_025359505.1 Deinococcales bacterium | reverse complement strand
ACGGGGTTTATGTCAACCATTTTCGAGGAAACCGAGTGGAAACAACGGGTGGTTTGCAATGGAGTGAGAGCACGAAGCGACCCAAGCCCGTCAGGTGCTGCTTTCAGGGTCAAGAAGTGCGACAACGTATTTGCAAACCGCTCTAATCACGACTCGCAACCGATTAGGGCGTTTTGCACAAAGGTTGTCCACAGATCGCCCAGAAGCAATCTGCTCCCAACGTGTGCAAAACGCCCTTCTTTGCTACTCGTATCACTCGAAAACGGTTGACAAAAGCGGTCAACCATTTTGCAACTTGCCCTAGCGCTGCGGTAGCTTTTGTCATGACTCGAGTCCAGAAATTCATTGGGGGCGTGAGGGACGATTCCGCAGGGGTGAGCGGCCGCTCGCCCTTACCACCGCGCAGCCACATGCTGAGCGTGACGAGTCTCGAGCATCACGCTTTGATCGCAAAGGTTTTGAATTCTGAACGTGATCAAAGTCTATCGCTGCGGCTCTCCAGCACCATTTGAAGCAGTTGGCAGGTACGCTAGGAAATGCTGCACCACTGACGGATCAAACAGCTTACCGCTCTGCTCACGGATTTCAAGCAGCGAATCCTCCATTGACCAAGCTGACTTGTACGGGCGGGCGTGGCGCAACGCATCAAAGACATCAATCACCGAGAACACCCGCACCAGCAGCGGGATGTCGCGGTCGCGCAACCCTTGCGGGTAGCCGTCACCGTTCCAGTATTCGTGGTGATGGCGAACGATTTGCAGCGCGTCTGGCGGGATGTTTGGCAGAAGCTGAGCGATCAGCGCTCCGATAGCCGCGTGCCGTTGCACGACGCGGCGCTCCGCGTCATCTAGCCGAGCTGGTTTGTGCAGCACGTCTGCTGGAATCGCCATTTTGCCGATGTCGTGCAGGTACGCGCCGATTCTCAAGCTGAAAAGTTGATCGGCTGACAGCCCCAGATACCGCCCGAAACCCTGCGTCAGATTCACCACGCGCTGAATGTGGCCGCTCGTCTCCAAATCGCTGGCTTCCAAAGCCTGCCCGAGCGGGGTCAGCAGCCGCTCGAGGTCGCGGTCGTTGCTCAGGTTGACAGCGCGTCTTGAACTGATGTCCAGCGGTTTACCTTGGATCCCGGAAATTTGCTCGAGCAAATCAAAGACGTTGCTCAGCAGGTGACGCGCTTCATGGAAATCGCCGAGTTGCAGCGCGGCATTGACCGCGTGGAGTGCCGCGTGAACCTCGAACGAGGTATCGCCGATGCTCTGGGCAGTCAAGACCGCCCGCAGGGAGAAGTGGTACGTGCGCGTGATATCGACCTTGTGGAGCACCTCGAGCTGCTCCAGAAGTTGCTGGGTGCGGGCGGCGTTGCTGAGGGTAGTCGGGGGGGCGTAGGAGTCATTCATGCGGTGTCTTTGCGTAGCTTAGATTGAACGGCTTTTGGCAGCGGTAATGTGTTGCGTAAAAACTCGGGGAGTTCAGTGCGTGCGAGGGTCAGAAAACCCACCCAGCGCGGGCCTTGCGGTGTTTTCAGCCCGACATTGACCAGCAGGTGATCGTGAAAGTCCGTCAGGCGCAGCACCGTCATCTCGGCGTGAACGGTGACGGTTTGACCATCTGTGAGGCAATCAGCCCGCAGCTCCAAGCACAGGCTACGCAGCTCAAAAACCCACCGCGCCTCGGGCGGGATCATGTGGGCCGACTCGTACCAAAGTATTTCATATCAGTCCAATGCGGTAGGCTCTGACGGCCGCGTGCGTCCGATCACTGGCACGCAGTTTACCAATGATATTCTGCACCATTTTTTTGATTGTCTCGGGACTGACGCGTAAGTGCTGCGCGATTTCCTTGTTGGTGTTGCCTTCAGCGACGAAACCCAGAATCTCGAGTTCGCGTGGGGTCAGCGCGTCGTACTCCAAACCATCCTCGGGCAGCACTTCGCTGGTGGCTTTCGGGGACAGCAGTGAATCCACCGCGCCGCGCAGCAACTCGCTGGAGATCAACACCTCGCCGCTCGAGACGGCCCGGATCGTGTCTAGCACATCGCGGCGCGGTGAGTCTTTGAGTAAGTAACCCGACGCTCCGGCGCGAATCGCTTGCAAGACGTGGCTTTCGGTGCGGTGCATCGTCAGGATGATAACGGTCGTTTGCGGACGTGCGCGTTTGATGCGGGCGGTCGCTTCAAGGCCGTCCATGCGCGGCATGGAGATGTCCATCAGCACGATGCGCGGTTGCAGCTCCTGAGCCAGTTGCACGGCCATCTCACCATCGCCAGCCTCGCAGATGATGTGCAAGTTAGGAACGTTTTCCAGCATCGCGCACAGTCCCTCGCGCACGATGGCATGGTCGTCGACAATCATCAGCGTCGTGGCTAACTCATCAGTTGTTTGCATTGAAGATCCGTTCCTTGGGGATGGTGACGCGCACGGTCGTGCCGATACTCGGTTGACTGAGAATGCTCAGCTCGCAAGCGATCAGTTCGGCGCGTTTGTGCATACTGATCGTCCCGATCCCAGCCCCAACCCCTCGAGCCGTTGATTTGCGCGTCGTCACTGCTTGCGGGCTGAAACCGACGCCATCGTCGATGATGTCCAAAACGGCGTGCTGATTGTGCTTTTTTAGTGTGCATTGCACGTTTTTGGCACTCGCGTGATGGCGGATGTTGTTGATTGCCTCGACGAAGATCCGGTACAAGGTGATTTTGGTTTCGTTGCTCAAGTTCACTGAATCCCACTCAAAGTAAACTTGCCAGTTCTCCTCACGGGCGACTGACTCCAAACGCTGGCGCAGGGTTTCGCGTAAGCCCAGAATCTCCAAATCCGGCGGGATCAAATCGTTGATCGTGTCGCGCACCTGCTTGATCGACTGCGAAATCAGTTGCAAACCGCGCTGTGCGTGCTTGGTTGAAGTCGCTTGGGCGCGTTCTTCGAGGCTGGACTCGATAAAGCGCATCGCGGAGACCATCGTCTGCGCTGGGCCGTCGTGCAAATCCATGGCGATGCGTTCGCGTTCCTCTTCCTGAGCGCGGAGACTGACTTCGATGAATTCCCTAGAGGACTGCTCGGCCGCGATCAGTTCGCGGTGCGCCCGGGCGCGGGCCACAGCGGAGGAAAAATCATCCTTGAAGCTCTCCAAGGTCATCCTTCTGGCGTTGCTGGAGTCATTGTCGCTCCAACGCACCCGCAACGTGGCCGCGCCTACATCATCGCTCAGCAGCAACGACACACCAAAACCCGTCTCAGGCGAAATTTGCGCCAGTGCGCTGCGGGTGTGCAGCCTCGAGTTGCTGCTTTCTATCGCCGAGCCGTCCGCAAAGTGAATCGCGGCCCCAGTCGCCCCGAGAAAATCCACCAAGCTGTGCAGGGCGGACTGCAAATCCTCGGAGCGGTAGAAGCGTTCCTGCCCTTGGCGCAGGTGGCGACTGACGAGCGCGATTCTGCTGTCGGTGATGTCGGACAGCACGAGCGTCCCGCCGTTGAAGCGCCCGTCCAAATAGGTCAAGCGGGCGGATGCGGCCACCCAGCGCAGGCGTCCCTGACGGGTGACAATCCGCGTCTCGAAACGGGTACTGGCGGTCTCTAGAGCGATCAGACGGCGCAGGTGACGCGTGATTGACCAGTGGCTGCCTGAATCTAAAAATTTCAGTCCAGAACTGCCGAGCGTCGCGCTCGCGCTGTGACCGCTGATGTGGCTCCAAGCGGGGTTGACGTATGCGACCAGACCAGTGGCACTGACCTGAACAATAGCGTCGTTGATGTTCTCCACCAGCAGACGGTACTGATAGGCGCGTTTTTGCGATTCGGCGTGCAGCGCCGCTCGCTCGAGTGAAAGTTCCAACTGACCGATCACGCCCGAGAGCGATTGGTAATCGGTCGCGGTCAGGGCGCTGGCGATGCCTTCGACAATCAGCAGGCCGATCACCTGACCCGCGTACCCGAGCGGGATCACCATCGCAGATTTGGCGTTGGGGCTGAGCACCCAGTCCTGCGGCGAAATTTTTGGCAACCACAACGGCGAGCCACTCTTCAGAACCTCCGCCATCGCACTGTGACTGGCGCTCAGGCTGATCGGCAGCGATTCGTAGCCGCTCTGAGCCTCGAGCTGCAAGCTGTCGCGCTGCGTACTGTCACCCTGTGCGTAGTAGACGCTGACATGCTGGAAACTGAGGCTGCTCGAGACGACATGCACCAGTGCGCGGGCCATGCCCGGCAAGTCCAGTTCCTGCGCGACGGAATCGGCGATCCGCAGCAGCAGCTCCAGTTGCCGACGCTGCTGCTCGCTGGACTGGAACAGCTCGCGGTAACGGGCGACGTTTTCGATGCGTTCGGTGATGTCCTGCCCGATTAGCACGGTGAACGGCTGGGCTTCGTTGAGGCGGCCGATGACGCTGGCGCTCCAAGAGACAAAATGATCTTTGCCCTTGGGGTGAAACGGGAACAACAGCACGGAGCGGTGAACGCCGCGCCGGGCCCGATTGAGCAGGTCGCCAAAGCGCTTGGCTTGAACCTCGTCGAGGCGCAAGGCTGACTCCAAGGTCTGACCGCGCACCTCTTCAAAACGCGTCCCGACCGCCTGCTCGGCCGCGTAATTGAAACGCACGATCCGCCCTTCACTGTCCACCACCAATACCAAACTACCAGCGTTGTCGATCACGCTGGTGGCGAAGTCACGCTCCAAACGCAGTTGCTGCGCGGTGTTACGCAGCTCCGTGATGTCGCGCCCGATCCAGTACAGCCGCCCGTCTGGTGCGTGCGGCGTGACGCTCCACGCGAAGAAGCGCAGTGCCTGTAAATGAGAATCGAGGCTGGTCTCGAGCTGAAACGGTTGCAGTTGCAGTGCGAGCGCCTTGAAGACTTCCCCGATCACCACGCGGCTCTCTTCTGGCAAGTGACTCCAGATCGGTTGGTTCACCAAGTTGCCACTTGGGCTGTTGAGGGCCGCCAAGCCCGCTAAATTGCTGCGTAGCACCAGACCGCTCAGGTCGGTGACGACGACCGCCTCCTGCGTGACCTCTAAAAGGCGTTGGTCATCGAGTTGTCGGCGCTTGAAGGCACTGATGTCGCTTTGCACCGCCACGAAGTAGGCGATCCGGCCGCTGGCATCGTGGATTGGGTCGACGGTGATTTGCACCCAGAATTCCGAGCCGTCCTTGCGGTAGTTCAGTAGCTCCGTTTGGCACGAAACACCAGCGTCAATGCCGTGGCGCAAAACGTCGAGGGCCACGCGGTCGGTTTTCGGGCCCTGCAAGAAGCGCGGGGTGCGCCCGAGTACCTCGGAGCGGGTGTAGCCACTGTCGCGCAGGAAGGCCGGGCTGACATCGACGATGCGCTCCTCGGCGTCGGTCAGCACCAGCGCCACGGAGGTGTTCATGATCGTGCCGAACAGATTAGAGGGTTGCGTCAGCGCCGCCGCCTGACTCAAAACAACGTGGCCGGAAACAGCCGACATGCCAAACTCGAGCCAGACCAGCAGCGAACCTCTGGCGGCGGTATCGGTAATCGAGTCGTCTGAGATGTGAAATAGCTCCAAGCTCGCCTCGCGCCAGCCGCCCTCGTCGCGCCAGCGCAGGTTGATTGATGCGGAGGGCTGCTCGTTGCGCTGCACGGGCTGCAAAGCACCTAAAAAGGCGCGTCGGTCATCGGGGTGAACTTCGCGCATCAGGGTCAGCGGTGGGTCGCTCAAGTTCAAGCTGGAGTGCTCCGACATGCACGGGCTGAGGTACAGCGTGCGACCTCGAGCGTCGAGCAGCGCGAAGCACAACTCCGGCATGGCGGGCGCGGTTAATAGCGCGGTAGCGGTGCGCTCAGAAGCGATCCGTGTCTCAACCGCCCGGAAGTGGTGGATATCCGGCGCGACGAAGCGTTGCACGCGGTACAGCGCGTCCACGATGCGTGCGTCGTATGCTCGCCCGCGCTCTAACCAGAGTTCTAAAAGCGCGGCCGTGGAGCTGACCGCCCGCCCGTTCCAACGCTCGGCCGTCATGGTGACGAACGCGTCCACCACGGCAAAAATTCTGGCTGAGAGCGGAATCTCGAGTTCGCGCAGGCCGTGTGGATACCCCTGTCCGTCCCAGCGCTCGTGATGAAGCTCGATCAGTTCCAGCGTCTGCGTGGGCAGTTCTTCGACGCTGTGAGCGAGGGTGCAGCCCATGCTTGGATGGGCGCGAATCCACGACCAATCGCTTTCAGACAACGCCAAGGATTTCAGCAGCACGGCTGATGGCACGCCGAACTTCCCGAGGTCGTGCAGGTACGCGCCGAGCTGTACCGCCCAAACCTCGGCGCTACTCAAACCCAGTTCCGTGGCGATGCCGACCGCCAATGTAGCGACCCGATCCGCGTGACCCGGCGGTTCCAAGCCCCGCACTTCCAAAGCCACGCCGAGCGCCCGCACGGTACGCGTCAAGACTTCAGCGCTCGAAGTGACGGGCTTCGAGCTTTGCTTGACGCTGCGGGCGGATGAGCTGGTCATCGCAAAAATCAGTGCTCGAGTTCCAAGGTTTTGAATTGCAGTAATTCCGCTCTGAGCCGAGCGTTTTCCAATTCCAACTGCAAGCGGCGGTTCTCGTGCTCCAAGGGCTGCACGCCCGCGTCTTCAAGAGCGCGTTGGCTGGAGAGCGTCGGATCAGCCCGCCACCAGTCGATGCCCATTTGCTGGGCGCGTTCGACCGAAGCAATCACCAGTCTGATGCGAATCGTCAGCAGATCCACGCCGCCGACCGCCACGCTGATGTCCCCGGCGATGACAATTCCTTTGTCCAGCACGCGCTCTAAAATATCGGCCAAGTTGGTTGGAGCGAAGTTGGTTCCGCGTTGCGTCACAAAAGCCTCCCCAATGGCCCCAAATCCAGATTCAAATCCTCGTCGCTCAAGCCAAATTGCGTTTTCAACTCTTTCATTTTGTCCTCGAGCCGCAGCAATGCCCCGCCGACGCGTTCGATTTCAGCGTCGGTCAGTGACCCGGCCTCCATGCGCCGCACCGCTTGGCGCTCGCTGAGTTGCCGCAGCAACTCCACGACCGTCAGCACCAGTTTCGCCAGCCCGTTCTGGGCCGCCTCGGGGTCAAGCTCTAAGCGTTCATTGGTTTTGGTGAACGCACCCAACCCGAGCGCACTCAAATCCAGCGCGTTCAGATCCTCGGCGCTGAACGCAAGCGGGCCGGTCGGAGCTTGGCGCGGCTCGAGAGCGACTGGCGCGGCTTGGCTCGAGCGGTCAGGAAGCGTCATCTTCAGTCCTCCGCGAGTTTCTCGTACAGCTCGGCCGCCAAGCGGTGACGACCAGCGGTTTCAAAGCTTTCAGCCAGTTCGATCAGCGCCTCGCCTGACTCGTTGCCTTCGGGCGTGTCGCGGTGAGCGCGGTAAATGTCCAGCAGCGCAGCCGTGGCGGTGTTGAGCTTGCCCTCGGCGAGCAAACCCAAGGCGCTGCGAAGTTTGGCTTGTCGGGCGCGGGCGCGAAAATCGGTTTTTGGTGCGGCCGCGGCCGGGGTTTCAAAAGCCTGCATCGCTCGAGTGCGTTTGTCGCTGTGGGTCATGGCTCTCCTGAATCATTTTGGGAACTCTTGTGTTAAGAACTGTTGCGTGAAGAACTCTTGCGCGGCTGATGCCCAAGTCGAAACCGCTTCAGTGCTGTCTGGGTTAGAGACTTACTTGTTTAGTCGAAACCTTTGCGTTCCAGAAAGGTATTTCTTTGATAAACGCGAGTGGCTCTCAAACACATACTTTAAAAAACTTTTGTCACCATTCTCTCACAGCAATACCGCTCACAGCAATACCGCTCACACCAGTACCGCTCACACCAGTACTCTTCATACCAGCACCGCGAAGCTGTACGGCGGGAACGGCCCGTGCCAACTGCCGCGCACACCGCGCAAGTCGCGCACCGCTTCCAAGCCGATGCGTTGCGCCGCCTCGAGATTTTCACCGCGCACCAAGAAGCTGCCACGGTACACATCATTGCTCGGATAGCTGCGCTTCACCTCGAGTACCACAGCGATCAACCGCGCCTCGAGCGCCTGTGCGATGACCTCGAGTTCAGCGCGTCGAGCGGCGTCAGTTCCGAATTGAGCGCGACGCGCCTGCAAGTACGCCGTGCCGCTGTCGCGTGGCGCGGACACCTCATCCAAGCGCGGCGGGAGTTCAGCCCGCACCCCAAACTCCCGCGCATCACCGATTTTGATCAGTAAGCCCTCGTAAGCTGCGCGGTGCTGCGATAAATGTGTGGTCAAAACCTCGAGCGTCAACGGGGCGCTGTGGCGGGCGGGCAGTACGTTCGCAAATTTCATTGCGCCCTCGACCACCGCGTGGTGCAGCAGCGCATCCCTCGCCTCGAGCGCCGCGTCACCCACCGCGTCCGACACGAGCGCAGTGAAATCGGCGATTGCAATCGCTCGCACCGATGCGTCGCCGATGCCGGTCAGCGCCAAACCCACCAGCGGCTCGAGTGACGCCGCGCTCGAGACGGCGTAGAGGTGCAGTTTCACGGGCAGCTTCACGGTTCTCCTGTAGGGAGATCCGCTCGAGCTGCCTCACCGCGTATCAGTGCCTCAGCCAATTCGCGGGTCGGGGCGTTCAGATCGCGGTGATTGAGCGACTTAGCCGATTCGACGCTCGTCAACAGCGCCCGCAGGCTCAGGTACACCAAGTCCACTCCGGCGACGCTGATCGTGATATCACCGACCACGACGACGCCTGTGTTGAGCACCCGATCCAGCAGCTCCAAAAGCGTCACGTCATCGTCGCGCAGCGATGGCGGCGAGCGATCCGGCAGCGGGGGCAGCTTCACAAGCTCAACCTCACGAAGCTGGTCTCAAGGTTGATGGCTCGAGAATCGTGATCCAGCCGCTCGAGAGACCGTACTCTAGGGGACTGCATTACACAAACGGCGCTCGAGAAGATTGCACGACGGTGCTCGAGTCGCGTCGCATTTTGCTCGGAGACGGTCTCGTTCTTCACGGCGCAAGCTCGTCTGGGTCTTGCACGAAGTTGTACGGCGCGAACGGGCCGCTCAGCTCCGCGATCAGCGCCAAGCGATCCCGCCACTGCGCCAATTCACCCAGCAGCAAGCCCTCGTCCTTTTCGTCCAGCAGCACCGCCGCCTCTAAGACGCCGGGGTGCTCGCCTTGGGCTTTGGGCAAGCGCTCGAAGGGTTTTAAGCCGTCCACCAGATCGCTCAGACCGGCGCAGGCGACCACCCGCATTTGCGGGATCGAAGAGCGCAGCGCCAATGCCAAACCGTCACTGAAGCGCCGCTGCAACAAATACGCCGTGCCAGTGCCAGCGCTTTCCAGTTGCACTTGCAAGTCCTCCAAGCGCGGGTTGCTCTGCACCAACCGGGTTTTGAGCACCTCGGCATCCGCCCAGACCCGCACGGTGAATTCCAGTTTGCCGCGCAACGCCTCGAGCCGCGAGCGCAGACTGGCGCTTTCACCCAGCAAGCGCTCCACGCCCGCACGATCCTCAAGTAACGTTCCGAAACGCAGCGGCAACACGCCTTGGGTCAGGTGCTGATTGATGACCGTATCGTGATGCAAGGCTTTGGCCGCGATCCAAGTCGGGTCGTCGTCGTGTGCGCCCAAAGCTGATTTGAACGCCGCAGCGTCCACTGCCTCAGCGATCACGCCCAGCCCGTGACCCGCGATGACCTCGAGCTGCCCACCCGCCACGCCCATCAAACCCGGCTCGAGCCGCAGATCGGGACGGGTGAAGGCGTACAGGTAATAGGCGCTGCTCACTTCACGACCCCTGTCATTCAGCCGTTCCGCTCAGCCATCATCGCGGCCTTTTGCGCTTCGATCCACTCCAAGCGCTCCAACAGCTCCGCCTCGAGTTCCATGAATTCTGATTCTTCCATCCGCCCAGCGTCGAGGTCAGCCCCGATGCGGGTCAGTTCGTTGATGATCGGTTTCTCGTCCATCAGCGCCTCGTCCGCCTGATCCGCGATCTGCCCGGCCACGAACATGATCGGCCCCAGAATCCAGTTCAGTGGCCCCAAAAACTCCATGCCTTCCGTGCCCTTGCGCTGACTCATGCGCTGGCCAGCTCTTCGTCCGAATCCGCCCAAGTGACGGTCATCTCTGAGAACGTGAACGGCGCGAGCGGCCCGGTGATGCGAACAACGGTCAGATCGTTCTGGGCGTCGAAATCGTAAATCGCCGCTTCGACCTCATCAAATTTGGACTCGGGCAATAAAAGCGACAGGTTGGCCACCACGCGGTCAGGCAGCGTGCCTTGCGACAAGCCCTCCACCAGCGGCTTCAAAAACGCCTCGAGCTTCGCGCCGAGTTGGTCGCGGCGCTCTAGAATCGCGTTTTCGACGAGCTGCCCGAGTCGGATGCGCTGCTGATGCCCCGCGCCGCCCGTCGCCAGCGCGTCGCGCAACTCACGAATCTGGGTTTCTTCTTCCAGCACGCGCTCCAAGAGCTTCGCGTCGTCAATCCAAGTCGCCCGTACCGAGAGTTCGATGCGCCCCTCGACGCTGCTGATTTTTTGCTGCAACTCGACTGCTTTTTCAGTCAGTAAGCGCCGCCGCAGAATATCCAGTGACGGCGCGACCGTGTTGAAACGCACCGGCAAGGTTGGGGTGAGCTTAGAGAAGTTTTCGACAATGTTTTTATGCGCCATCAAATTCTTGCGGCTGATTGGGTAGCGATCCTTACTGCCCGCGCTCATCACCACCGTCAGACCGTTGTGGGTCAAGGTAAACGGCCTTCCCGCGCCGTCGACCGGAGCATCCTCCAGCCACGTCGGAATCGCGTCATTGGCGCGACCGACCGCGTAGAGGTAGAACGGAGCCTCGAGATCGCTGGGGTTGCTCTGGCTTGAATCGAGTTGGCTCGAGTTGTTGTGGTTTGGATCGCTCACCTAGACACCGCCCTCATGACTTTAACTTAACCCCCGTCAGCCGCCGAACTTGGTTGAAACCCCTTCGCTCACGATTTCACAGCGCAGCTCTGGTCGCGGTGAAAAAATCACCGCTGACCCGCTACTTCGAGACGACCTTCTGCACCCGCACGCCGATGCCGCTGTACGCGACCTCGAGCAGATCCCTCGCCCAGCCCAACTCACGCATTTCCTCGGCGGCATTGGAATCGTCCTGACGACGATCCGGGTGTTTTTCAAGCGCCAATTGCTTGTACGCACGTTGCACCTGCGGCGGTACGAGCGGCGCACTGACTGGTAAGCGCAGCGTCACTCGCGCCCGCTCCAAGTCAGCCAGACTGGGTTCGATGACCTCCAAAGTTCTAAACGCAGACGCGGGTAAGCCGATTGACAGTTGCCACTCGAGGCGACCTGATAGGCCTTCGATTGACCCGAGCCGCTCGAGCAGCGACTCGCGCCGATTTTTGGGGGCCAGCAGCACCAAATTGAAGGCGGTGCTGTCGGTTTCCCGAGCGACCACGCCGTATTCTGTCAAATCAGCTTCGATGGCGTGCAACACGCGATCCATCAAGCGGTGACGCTCGTATTCTAATTGCCGAGCGATCAGCTCGCCAACCCGCGCCTGATCGCTGATGGTGATTTCCGGCTGCGTTTGCAGCGCTGCTCGCAGCGTCTGCACGTCAGCGCTCAAAGCGGCGAGCTGAATCTCTTGGTCTAGATGCCACTTGACGCTCAGGTTGAATTGCGCGATGCCCACCAGCCCATCCAGTTGCTGCGCCAAACTCTCGGCGTGAACGTGCAACATAAATGCCACCGCTTCGCGGCTGGAAAGATGAGAACCGAGTCTGCTCGGCAGCACCGCCCGAGCATCCAAACCCGTCAACACCCGCTGCTGCACCTGATAAAGCTCCAGCAGGCTCGAGGCATCATGCGTCGGCTCCTCTGTTAATTTTGAAACCACAGCGCTCAGCCCCTTGGATTTCACAAGCTCGAGCGACGCATCGGCATGACCGAGCAATCCCGTAGGGAGCGTGGCATCGTCGTGAACAATTCCGTAAATGTAGTACCGCAAGCGATTTTCTCCCGTTACACAGTTTAAGTTCTGCGTAGCCCTCTCAATTCTTTGAGCGCCCGCTGAAGATCAGTACCGCGAATCGTGTCTACAGTAGCAGGAGAGTTACGGCTGAGACTGTCGGAACTGACCACATTCTGGGTTGGGTCGGCGGGCTGACCAGCCCTGACCTCAGGTTGACCGCTCGAGACATGCCCCGCTGGCTGGCGTTGCAACGTGTGCAGCACGGCACTCAGCGCAGAGCGCTGCACCAACAAACCCAGCTCAGCCCCGCTCCACCCTGCCGTCTGCGCGGCAATCTCCTCGAGCGGCAGGTCAACCTCGCACGGGCGACCGCGCAAGTGGACGCGCAGAATCTCCAAGCGATCCGTCAGCGTCGGCAAGGCGAACTCGATGATCCGCTCGAAGCGACCGGGGCGCAGCAATGCAGGATCGAGCGCCTCCGGGCGGTTGGTCGCGCCCAAGATAATCACGCCGCCGAGCGAGTTCGCGCCGTCCATCTCGGCTAGAAACTGCCCGACGACCCGCATCGACACTGCGTCACCGTCCGCGCTGCGCTTGGAGAGCAGCGCGTCGATCTCGTCGAAAAACACCACGCAAGGCGCACTGGCGCGGGCTTTCTTGAACAGCTCCCGCACCGCTTTCTCGGACTCACCGTAATATTTGGACAGAAACTGCGCCCCGCGCACGCTGATGAAATTCGCCTCGGACTCCTTGGCCACGGCCCTTGCGATCAATGTCTTACCCGTCCCCGGCGGGCCCGACAGCAAAATCCCGCGCGGTGGCTCGAGCCGCATCTGAGCGAACAATTCCGGATGGCGCAGTGGTAGCTCAACAGCCTCTTTCAGCGCAGCTTTCGCGTCCGACAAGCCGCCGATGTCCGCCCAATTCGACTCCGAGACCTCCCCCTCGAGTTCGCGGATCAGGCTCGGTGAGACCTCGCGCAGCGCCGCCTGAAAATCCTCCATCCGCACCTCGAGCTGCAACAACTCTGCCGCGCTCGGCTCGCGCCCGGTCAGCGTCCACGCGGGCAGTTGCACCCGCACGCGGTTCATCGCCGCCTCGCGGCAGAGCGCTGTCAGGTCTGCGCCGACGAAGCCGTGCGTGACCGACGCCAAGCGCCGCAAATCCACGTCGGCCGCCAGCGGCATGCCGCGCGTGTGAACCTCCAAAATCTCCAAGCGCCCACTCGCGTCCGGCGGGTTGATGACGACCTCGCGGTCGAAACGACCGGGGCGGCGCAGCGCCGGGTCAAGGTTGTCCGGCAAGTTGGTCGCACCGATCACCACAACCTGACCGCGCCCGCCCAGCCCGTCCATCAAGGACAAAAGCTGCGCCACAACGCGCTTCTCGACCTCGCCCTGAACCTCGCTTCTCTTCGGGCCAATCGCGTCGATCTCGTCTAAGAAAATAATGCTCGGGGCTTTGGATTTAGCTTCCTGAAAAATCTCGCGCAGCCGCTTTTCACTGTCCCCGTAAAACTTGCCGATGATCTCGGGGCCCGCCACGCTGATGAAATGCGCCTGCGTCTCACGAGCCACCGCTCGAGCAATCGTCGTCTTGCCCGTGCCCGGCGGGCCGTACAGCAGCACGCCCCTCGGCGGCTCTATACCGAGCTGCTCGAAAACCTGCGGGTGACGCAGCGGCAACTCGACCAATTCGCGGACTCGAGCGACTTCTTTAGCCAGCCCGCCGATGTCCTCGTAACTGATCTGCACTGCACCGCCACTCGAGGGTTGAGTGGGCGCGTTCTCCAAAGCCAAGCGCGTGTTCGCCCCGATCAGCACCGCGCCGCTGGGTTCGCAACCCGTGACCAGAAACTCTAAAGGCTTCGCGCCGTACAGTTCCACCCGCACGCGATCACCCGCGCAGACCACGCGGTCTTGCAGCAGGGTTCGCAGATCCGCGATTTTCGGCGCGGCGTTCGACAGCGCCTCGAGCGTCACCGCCTTGGCTATTTCAGGCTGCACCGCACGAATCGTCACCGCCTCGCCGAGCGCGACCCCGGCGTTGAGTCGCCCCAGACCGTCGAGCATCAAGCCCTTCGCGCTGTCCTCACTTCTGGCAGGTAATGCACGCGCAGCCGTGACTCGAGCGCCGCGCAGTTCCACCACACCGCCGGAACGCAAACCCAGCGCGTCCAAATGCGCTTTGGCGAGCCGCACGAGGCCGCGCCCGGCGTCTCGAGGGCTGAGTTCGCTGACGGTCAGTTGCAGGGGCGTGTCTGTGGTCATAAGCGAAACCTCGAGAGTAGGGGAGAGTCATGCAGGCTCGAGCCATACGGGTCTCGAGCACGGCTTTAAAGTCACCCCCTGCGGAGTAGGGGGTAGCTCGTTCCGACAGGAACGGCTGGGGGTCG
>JANYHH010000013.1 GCA_025359505.1 Deinococcales bacterium | reverse complement strand
CTGAGTTCGCTTGACCTCGAGCAGGCTGAGTTCGCTTGACCTCGAGCAGGCTGAGTTCGCTTGACCTCGAGCAGGCTGCGTTCGCTTGACCTCGAGCAGGCTGAGTTCGCTTGACCTCGAGCAGGCTGAGTTCATCACCTCGAGCGGGCTGAGTTCATCACCTCGAGCAGGCTGAGTCTTTCACCTCGAGCGGCGGCGATTGAACCTGACGTTCATGTCCGGTGCGACGCCATCGGCAATCAAATGCAGCCATTGCGACAGGTAATACCCCAGCGCCAACGCGATCAGCGTGTCGCGTGCCACCTGCGGACGCAACCAGAACCCCTGAAATGACTTGAGCAAATCGTACAGCGGCCCCCGCGTTACCCCATCGAGCTGCCAGTGCAAGATTGGATCGCGCAGCAGCAGCACTGGCCCACACAGCAGCAATGCCAGATACACCAGCCGGGTGAGCGGCCCGACCAGCCACGTATGTGACAACCCGCGATGCGAGAACACCCAGCCGTAAGGAACCCACAAAAACCCCAGCCAGCCCCAATTGCGCTTGCTGGAGACGTGCTGCTCAGCCAAATCCAAATCTGGACTGAGCAAATACGTGCCCGCCATGAACGCACCGCAAAACGACAGCACCGCGCCCGCCTCGAGCCTGATGAGTCCGCGCTGCGTCGCGTAACCAGCCGCGCTGCCCACGGCCAGCAAGCTCAGGGTGTTGATGACGTTGTGAACAGCGCCGCTCGGCATGGAAGCTAAAGTAACACTTGGGGCGAGCTGAGTCGCAGCCCTCGAGCGGGGTGAGTCATGAACCTCGAGCCGCAGCTCATGAGATTGATGTTTGGCAGCGTGAACTCGCCTTCATCTCGAGCATATCTCGCATTGGGGTTTGAGGTGCAAACTCCGGTTTATGAAACGAACTTGGTTTTTGAGTGGTTTAGCCTTTTTTCTCAGTGCTGTGATGGTGGCGTGCCCCGCGCCAGTCTCACCGAGTGGCCCGAAGGTCACGGTGCAGAGCACGACCAACGGCTTCGTCGTCGCCAAAAACACTGGGGCGACGTTCTACGCCACCATTGAAGACGCTACCGACCAGCGCGTCACGTGGAGCATCGACGATCCGACTCTCGCGAAGGGCAGCATCAATGCACAGACTGGCGCGTACACCGCGCCCGCCACTGTTCCCAGCCCAGCCAACATCCGCATTCGCGCCACCAGTGTCGCAACTCCAAGCTTGAGTGGGTTCCTCGAGATCACGATTGTCAACGAGGGCGGTATTGCTGGCGAGATTAATATTCCGGCCGGATTACTGAGCGACCCAAGTAGCGGTGCGAGCACGCAAGCTGTGAGCACCGATACTCAAAAGGTTTTCACGCCCGATTGGAGCGCCCCTCGAGTCAAAGGGCAGTTCCTGATCGTCAGTGATACGGTTTCCAGCGTCGTGCGCGTTCAGTCCGCCTCGCCTGCTTTGCAACGCGCCAAAGTGCTGAGCGTCGGCGCATCCCTGCTGCGAGTCGAAGTGCCGAGCGGTGAAAACGACGCGGTGTTCGCGGCTCGAGTTGCGAGCGAGACTGGCTTGGTTGTGCAGCCCAATTACCTGTACCGCACGATGGATTTACCGAACGATCCGCTGCTGAGCGCTCCAACTGGTGGACAAAGCTACTTGACGCAAATTGATGTACAGGGTGCTTGGGCGGTGCAAACAGCGCTCTCGAGCGACAATTTAATCGCAGTGCTCGATACGGGTGCGAATTTCAATCACCCTGATCTGGCGGGGCGTTTAAACAATGGTAAGGATTTCTGCTCCAAGCTGGCCGCTTCTGAGGCGTGCGACGGTCAAGACAATGACAGCACCGATATTGCGGTCGGGCGAGACAGTGGTAATCACGGTACACACGCTGCTGGGCTGATCGCCGCAAAGACAAATAACGGAATTGGTATCGCGGGCATCACCCACGCGGGCAAAATCCTCGTCGTCAAAGTCTTCGGTAACAGCACAGATTCGGGATTGCCCGCCCCAGATTTCACGACTGCGGACAGCATCGCACTCAGCAACGGCATCACCTATGCCGCCGACATGGGCGCGAAAGTGATCTCGCTGAGCCTTGGTATTCCATTCGCCAAAAAAGGCTCTGGCAATTTTGATGTGGTTGTCAAAAAGCAAATCGATTACGCGGTCGGTAAGGGCGCGTTGCTCGTGGCAGCCGCAGGAAACGTGGGCGACGGAGATTTCCGCGTCTTTTTCCCAGCCAGTGACGATAACGTATTAGCCGTCGGGGCAGTCGATGGCAACAACGCTCGCACGTCGTACAGCGCTTACTTGGGCAAAACAGATCTGATTTTCGCGCCGGGTGGCGTTCCAGTTGCTGGTGGTGGCAAAGGTATTGTCTCCACTTATGGCGACGCTTACAGTGAGTTGTCTGGGACATCGTTTGCCGCGCCACAAGTCTCGGCCGTTGCAGGACTGATGATCTCGCAGCGCCCAAGCCTGACGAGGGCGCAAGTGACCCAGTTTTTAAAGGAAACCGCCAAGCCGCTCGGAGTGGGTCTGGGCGTTGGGCTGATGCAAGCAGGTGCGGCGCTCCGAAAAGCGCAAAACCCAGCGGTGGCCGCAATTTCGACAACAATTTATGTCTACGCCGATCTGCTTAAAGGTGGTACGTGTGCGACCAACACGAACACCGCACTTGATGCTTGTTATGAAAGCGGCAGCCCTCAAACTGGACGTTCAGTGGTGACGTTCACCTCAAAATCAGGCGCGGTCAACTACAGCGTGACCATCAACCGCGCTGGACAGAACTTGGTCGCTGGAACGTACCGCATCGTTGCTTGCGTCAATAAAAACTCTAACGACAGAGCATGTGATAGCGGCGATCTGTTCGGCATCAGCGCCACCAACATCGTTTACGACGGTTCGACGATCAAGCCCGGCAACAACATCACACTTGCCGAACGCAAGTAAACCCGTTCTTTCTAGGCTCGAGGCCATCACGACCTCGAGCCTGATTTCATTTTTCTCAAAGTACCGCCGTAGAATCAACTCCTCGAGCCTGACCGTCTCGAGACTCTTATGCGTTTGAGACGATTCCTGCCGATTTTACTGATTGCCCTGCTGGCCGCCTTCGCGTTTTGGATCGCGCCCGCGTGGGGGCTGATCTCGCGCTTCGCGGCTGTGCCGGCCATGCCGCAGCGACCCGTGACGATTCTGCTGGCGGGCGTCGGGCACTACTACAAGTATTACCACCAGCGCGGTTCGATCGACGATGACTTCAAGCGCGGTTTGACGGACACGATGGTTGTGGTGCAGCTCAACCCAGCGCAAAAAGCCATTAAACTGCTGAGCGTGCCGCGTGACACGCGGGTCGGTGCGGGCTTCACGGCCAATGACAAGATCAATGCTGCCATCTCCGGCGGGCCAGACTCGAGCGTGAGGGCAGTCGAGGGCTTGCTGGGCATGCGGCTGAGCGGTTATCTGATGGTCTCGATTGATGGGACGAGGGAACTGGTGGACGCGCTCGGCGGTGTGCGCGTGTTCGTGCCGCAGGAGATGAAATACACCGACACGGCCGCGAAGCTGAACATTGATTTGAAGCCCGGTTTGCAGCTTCTGAACGGGCGGGCTGCCGAGGGCTTCTTGCGCTTTCGCTACGACAACTTGGGCGATATCGGGCGCGTGCAGCGCCAGCAATCGTTCTTCAGGGCGCTGCTGGATCGGCTGCGCGAACCGGCCACGATCACCAAAATTCCCGCGATCGCAAAAGTCATCGAAAAAAACACGCGCACCAACCTGACGCGGCTCGAGGTCGGGCAATTATTGGGGTTTTTACTCTCCCGCCCGAGGGTGGACACGCTGCTGCTGCCGGGCGGCTTCGGTAACCTGTACGGCGTCAGTTACTGGATTCCAGATGCGCCCGCGATCCGAACGATGGTCGGGCAAACCATGAGCGACACGGCTGCGCCCGCCACGCGCAACGTGCGCGAGTTGCGCGTGGCCATCGTCTCGAGCGACAACGTTCTAGCCGCCGCGGCCCGCGCCAAACTGCGCGGCAAGGGGTACACCAACACGTTTATTTCAGACTCGAGACCCGGCGATCCGCTGCTGACCACGATCCTCAGCCCGAGCAGCATCGGTGAGGCTCGAGCGGTCAAGCTGGAGTTGGGTGTCGGCAGTGAACTCGTCAGCGGCGAGGGCGTGCTCGGGGCGGACATCACAGTGCGGGTCGGGCGCGACTTTCAGCCCTAATGGGTTGGCATTTGATTACTCGCTCGAGCGATGGCTTGAAACTGCGCGTTGGACACGGCTCTGACCTCGAGCGCTGGCTCGCTTCATCACTCGCGGTCGGCACAAAGCGAGCTGATCGGGTTGCCCTCGGTCGCGCTCTCGACCAGCCGTGCTCGAGCTGTGGCTGCGGGATGGTAACGCTCGAGTCGGCTGGCTCTAAGCGTTTAGCATTTCGGGTCGCGCTCTTCGACGGCTTTACTGACGCCATCCACGAAGACCGTGAAGGTCGCCTTGCCGCGCACGGGGTAATCGTTGATCTCCCACGGTTGACCGCCGGGCAGCGACGTGGCGGGCAACACCACCCGTTCGCCGTCGTCGTCGGTGACGCGAATTTCCAAGCTGACCGTGCCTAGATCCGCCGGAATGGTGTACGAGAACGGCACGGGGCACTGCGGTTTGACTGTGGCTGTGGACGGCGGCGGTGGGTTTTCTGGTGTAATCGGTGGTGGAGTCGGGGCGGGCGATGGGTTCTCCGGGTTGGTGATTGGCGGTAAGCCGTTTGGGCCGGTGGGGGTCGTACCGCTGTTTGGATCGACCACGGGCGGTGTCGGAGGTGCAGGCGTCGGAGGTGTGGGTGGTGGCGGCACGGGCTGCACGGGTTGCGGGATGATCGGCTTGCGAGCGGTGCTGGCAACGGCTACCGTGACTGTCGCCTCACTGTCCAGCGCGACCGTGCTGAATGCCTTCGGGCTTTGCGCGATCACCACGCCGCTGGGCAGGTTGCTGGGTTTCGTTCGCACCTCCACCAGCCTCAGTCCAGCGGCCGTGACAATCAGCTTCGCGTCATCGAAGTTCAGACCAGACAGATCCGGAATGAAGGTCTTACCTGCTGCTGCCCTCGAGCCGGAGACCAGCAGCGTGATGCCCTGACCTTTGACAACTTCGGTTTGCGCGGGCGGCGATTGCCCGACGATCATCGACGGGGCCATGCCCGCCGGGGCGGGGATCACGGCCGTGCGACCAATTAATAAGTTCAGTTCAGTCAGCGCGAGTTTGGCCTCACTGACGGTTTTGCCCGCTAAATCCGGCATCAGCAGCGGACGCGGGCGGTTGACGGTGATCTCGACGATGCGCTGCTCGGTCAGGGTCGTGCCCGCGATTGGGTTTTGCGCCAGTACAATCCCTTTAAGCTGCGTCTGATCGCTGCCCTCACTGACTCGAGGGGTCAGGCGGGCATCGGCGAGGATTTTCAGGGTGTCCTGCAAGTTCTTGCCCTGCACATTGGGAACTTCGACCGTCGGCGGCTCCAAAAACGTGGCCACCGCCTGAGCGCCGAGCCACCCGAAGAGCGCCAGCAGCGCCACACCGGGGATGATGCCCCAGACCGTCAAGCGCCGCCGCAAGCTGGGCGTATTTGGCTTCGCGCTGTCGACAACGGGTGTTTTGACAGACGGTTTGCTGACCACCCGCGCTGGCTTAGCTGTTGTTCGGTTGGTGCGCCCGACCTTGATCGGCTCGAGCAGACCAGCATTCAGAGCTTTGATATCGGTGCTGCTGCGATCAGCGCTTTGCAAACTGACCAGTGCGGGGCGCACCTCTTTATCGCCCTGAAGCGCGATCACGTGGGCGTCTTGCAGCGCGAAGCCGTAACTCTCCAAGACATCACCGAGTTCGCTCAACCCCCGCCTGAACGCCTCGTCTTTCGGGTGGCCCTCGAGCCATGTCGCGGCGTCAATGCCGTCCACGGGTTCCCAGACGGTGTAATACGCGCCGGGACGGGCTACGGCGTCTAAGAGCAGCGGCGAGCCAGCGTTTTTGACGGCCGTGCGGTAACGGTGAAAACCAGAGCGGCTTTTGGGGTCTAGCACCGCGAACCAATCCACGCGCACGGATTTACCGTTCGCATCCAGCGCTTCCACTTTACGCAGCAGGGCGGTGCGCTCGAGTTCGCGCACCACTTCGTACTTGCCATCGAGCCGTTCCGCCATTTTTCCCAGCATAGCAAGTCGCGGTGAGGAAGGTGAACAATCCACGGTCAACTCGGGCTTTAAATAGTGACTCGAGCCTGAAGGTTCATCGGAACCGTGAATGACGGTCTCCAAGGATTCTTTCGCTCTCCTTTTGTAACCGCGTACAGCAGCACCTGTCGCTTGGAGCTTCGCAAGGAAAGCGCTACAGCCCCCGGACTGTGAACCTCAGTCGTGAAAATACGGTACATTCACGCACAAGCCACTCGAGCGAACGCTTTTCCCAGTGAGGTCACTATGCCTGTCAGCAAAACCGAGGTTTTACGCACCCTACGCAGCGAGGAAGTGAAGTTCCTGCGCTTGCAATTCACCGATTTGCTCGGCGTGGGTAAAAACGTCGAAGTGCCGATCAGCCAGTTTGAGAAAGCCTTGGATGGGCAGATCACGATTGATGGCTCTTCGATTGAGGGTTTCACGCGCAGCGAAGAGTCGGACATGCTGCTGCAACCCGATTACGCGACGCTGCGGGTGTTCCCGTCGTTTTCCAGTGCCGACGCGAGGCACGGACGGGTCGCTCGAGTGATCTGCGACATCGCGCTGCCGGACGGTACGCCGTTCGAGGGTGATCCGCGCAACGCACTGAAACGCAGTTTGGAGCGGGTCAAAAAAGCGGGCTTTGAAAACGCCTTCGTTGGGCCAGAAATTGAGTTCTTCCTCTTTCAGCGCTCCGCCAGTGGCACAGCCACGACCATCACCAACGATGCGGCCGGGTACTTTGACCTCGCGCCGATTGATCGCGGCGAGGAAGCGAGACGCGATATGGTCAACACGCTGACCGAACTGGGCTTCGAGGTCGAAGCGGCCCACCACGAAGTCGCGCCCGGCCAGCACGAGATTGATTTCAAGTATGCCGACGCACTGACCACCGCCGACGCGATCAGCACCTTCAAATTCATCGTCAAGCGCGTGGCCTTGGAGCACAACCTGCACGCGACCTTCATGCCCAAACCGATTGAGGGCATCAACGGCAACGGGCTGCATCTTCATTTATCGCTCTTCAAGAGCGGCGCGAACGCCTTTTTCGACCCGAAAGCGCAGTTCGGGCTTTCTAAGACCGGATTGTACTTCATCGACGGCATCTTGGAGCACGCACCGGGGATGCTGGCGATCACCAATCCGCTGGTCAACAGCTACAAGCGCCTCGTGCCGGGTTACGAAGCGCCGACGACCGTCGCGTGGAGCGCCTCGAGCCGCAGCGCGATGATCCGCGTTCCAGCGCGGCGCGGCGCGGGCACGCGGGCCGAGCTGCGGATTCCCGATCCGACCGCCAATCCGTATCTGGCATTGAGCGCGATCCTCTCGGCTGGACTGGACGGCTTAGCCACGAAATTAGAGCCGCCACCGCCAATCCAGCGCGACGTGTATGACATGAGCGTGCGCGACAAGCGCCGCCACAAGGTCAAAAACCTGCCCACAACGCTGCGCGAGGCACTCAACGAGTTGGAGAGCGACCGCGTGATCCGCGACGCGCTGGGCGAGCACATTTACCAGCATTACTTGGAAGCCAAACGCGCCGAGTGGAAACTCTACGCCGCGACCGTCCACGATTGGGAGTTGAAGCGTTACTTGGAGCTGATGTGAGGCTCGAGGGTCGGACGCTGTTGTGAAGCTGGTTTTCATCTACGGCTTGCCGGGTACGGGCAAGCTGACCGTGGCTCGAGCATTGGCAGAGTTGACGGGCTTGAGGTTATTCCATAACCACCTGACCGTTGACCTCGCCGCCAGTCTGTTCAATCACGGCAGCCCCGAGTACATGGAGTACGTGCGAACCCTGCGGCTCGAGGCGTTTCGGCGAGCGGCGGCTGCGAACGTGGATTTGATCTTCACGTTTTGGTACTCGAACATTTCCATGCCGAGCGTGGAGCGTTACCGCGACGTGATCGAAAGCGCGGGCGGCACGATCCACTTCGTGCAACTGCATTGCCGCGCCGATATCCTCGAGCAGCGCGTCGTGACGGACTCGAGGCGCGGGAAGAAAATTGATAACGTGGCCGACCTGCGCGTCGCTCTTGAGGAATATGGCACGGCGGATACGATCCCCGGCACGGCGCTCGAGATCGACAACTCAGACCTCGAGCCAATGGTTGCTGCCGAGCGCATCGCTGCGTTTTTCAAGCTCGAGGTTCAATCGCTCGTCAGCCGAGCATAGCTGGTTGCAACTCGAGCCACTGCGGTGCGCCGGATCAATCGCCATTGCAACGAAGCTGACCTCGAGCAATCCCATTCACCGCAGATTCGGAGGCTGGCTCGAGCTTGACGCTCCTGTAAAGCCCGTCGCGCTGCGCTTCACAACGGAATGGCGATGCCACCGCGCAGGCGCAGCGACGCGGGCGTAAAGAGGAATTCCACCTCGCCGAAGACGCCGATGCTGGCGCTGACCGGAGAGCGAACCCCCAGAATCGCGCCGACCCCGAAGCCTCTGGTGAACGAGACGTTCAGCGTCGGCCCTAGGTACAAATCCAGCACGCCGAGGTTGAAGCGCCCGAGGCCGCTCAGTCCAATCGCTCCACCGCTGCCGAAATCAATGTCGGCGCTGACTCTGGCGTCAAGCCCGACCGCGCCGAGGTTGACGAGGTTCAGCGCACTGAATTGGAAACTCAAGCCAAATGCCAGCGGAGCGCCGCCCGGACTGAACAAGGTCACGCCGCCGCCCGCGCTGAAGCGTTGCGCGTTAGCTAGGCTCGAGCAGCTCAAAACCAGCACGATCATCCACAGCAAACGTTTGGTCGATACGTGTCTGGTCATGGCAGGTAGTTTCCGGGCGTGGCCAGCGTGCCGGGCCGCTCCGCGAATTGTCCACCGATGCCGAAGATCACGCCGCTGCCCGCATTGCTGCCGACGTAACCGACGAACAAACCCAGCCTGAACTGTGGCACGACCGTGAAGTACCCGCCGATGCGGGCGTCCAGCAGATACCCTAATCCCTGAGCGCCGGTGTTCTCGACGCGGTTCCAACCGGCCGCGACTTGAAAGTAAGCCGACAAAATCGGGTTGGGATCAATCTTGACTCCGGCGAAGCTCGAGGCGTAGAGGTTCAATGGGTTGGCTTGATTGAAATTCAGCAACACGCCGCCGTCCACGCCGCCGTAAATTTTGGCGACCTTTGAGAGTTCGTAGCGCCCGAACAGTCCGCCGTTGAAATCGGCTGTCGCGCCCGAGTTGATTCCGACCGGGCGTATGTTGACGCCCGCGCCCGCGTACCACTTAACATAGAACTGCGACTGCTCGTACAAGCTGTCGATGTATTTGCCACCAAAGCGCACGTCGATGCTGAACTGCGCGTCCGCCGGGGCGCTGGCCGTGTAGCGCGTGTCGGTGCTGATGCCGACGTACAAGTTGCGAATGACTTGCAGCGAGTAATTGACGCCCAGCCCGATCGAGAACTGCGGCAGGATCGGCGCGTCGAGCGTCAACGAAAAACCGTCTGCTAGCGCAGGTGCGCTCGAGAGGGCGAACAGGGCGATGCCGATACGAGCGAATCCGTGATTCACATTTACCTCATCTGAAAACAGCCGAGTTTTGTGCTTGAGCGACGAAATGCGCGTAAAAATGTTGACGTGCGACTCGTTGTGATAACGCGTTACAGCATGGTGGATCATAATGAATTCGTCATGAGCGACGAAGGTGCAGCTCAACGGTTCATGCCAGACGGGTCGGATTGACCGCTCGAGCCGTGGAACCGCCCGCCTTTGAAAACCCAGTCGAGCTGCTCCCAGCCGCATTCCTTGCGTGGTGCACGGTACGCTGGAGCCGCATCACTCGAGGATTCAGGTCAGCCTCAACGGCCGCTCAAGTCCGTGCGAAATCTTTGAGATGTGAAAAACCTCGCTTTTCTGGTGATCGCCGCCAGCGCCATCTCGAGCCTGACGCTCGCGCAAGCCCCAAAGACCACTGCCCCAAAGACGACAGCTAAATTTTTATTGACCGTGACGGTCAGCGAGCCGTTCATTCAAAAAGGCAAGTTGAACGTGCAGGTCATCAAGAAGAGCTTTGCGCTGGACGTTCAAGCGGTGAAGCGCAGCCAAAAGTTCGGCAAAATCAGTTCAAGCTTAGAGCCGAAACTCAGCGCGATTTTCAAACTATTGACCCGCGAAGGCAAAGACGCCCGCTTCAACCTCGAGAACGGCTCGTGGGTTGCACGCCAGCGCAGCGCGTGGACGGTGGATGAAAAAGCCACTCGAGCCAATCTGCTGGCGGCCCTAAAAGCCGGGAAGTCCTCAGCCACAATCGCGCTCAAAGTCAAGGCTCCGCAGCGCAACGTTCGCAACTGGGCGGAATCCGGCATCACGACGCTGTATGGCAAGGGCATCAGCAGTTTCAAAGGCTCACCAGAGTTTCGGGTTCGCAACATCGTCGTCGGCGCGAGTAAGCTTGACAACGATTATGTCGCCAAGGGCGCAGAGCTTGACTTCAACACCTCGGTTGGCGCGATCAACAAGGCGACAGGCTTCGTCAAAGGCTTCGTGATCGTCGGCGGCACATTGGAGAAAGAGGACGGCGGCGGGATTTGTCAGGTCAGCACGACCTTGTTTCGCGCCGCGTACTCGAGCGGATTGCCGATTACCGAGCGCTTTGAGCATTCGCACCGCGTGTCCTACTACGATCCGGTCGGTTTTGAAGCTACCGTTTACGCGCCGGATAAAAACCTCAAATTCAAAAACGATTCCGGCGGCACGCTGCTGATTCAAGCCGAGTGGGACGAAAAAGCGCAGACGCTCGGGTTTTACCTGTTCGGTCGCGCCTCAAACCGCAAGGTCGTTGTCTCCAAATCCGTCATCAGCGCTTTCAAACCAGCCGCCAAACCCAGTTACAGCGCCGATCCAACAATGCGTCTGGGCAGCTCGAGGCGCATAGATATTCCGATGCAGGGCATGACCTCGGTCATCACGCGCCGTGTGACGATGCAGGATGGTACGGTCAAAAAGGACACGCTGAAAAGCGTTTACTCCCCGTGGGGTGCGGTCTACGCCGTCAACCCGCGTGACTCGAGGCTGGCGGGGCGGTGATCGCGCTCGCGGCACTGCTGACGGTCGCTGCATTTGCGCCGTGGCAGCCGATCGAACTCGAGGTGATCGGGCGGATCAACTACGCCCGCACGAACGGTTTTGATTGCGCGAAACAAGCGTATGGCGCGAAGCGGATAGCTGCCCTCGTCCCACACCCAAAGCTGCGCGATGCGGCTCGAGGTCACGCCGTCGACATGCAAGCCCGTGGGTACTTCGCGCACGACACGCCCGAGGGCATTGGCGTCAAAGAGCGAGTTTTGAAAGCGGGCTACAACGCTGTTCGAGCCTCTGAGAACATCCTCGGCGGGCAGCGGCTAGGCTCGAGCGCCCGCAAGGCCGTGCAGTGGTGGCTGCATAGTCCCGTGCATTGCAAAAACATCATGAATCCGCTTTACACGCAACTCGGTGTGGGTCACATCTTCGAGCCTCGAGACGCCGCTGGTTTGCAGCACTACTGGGTGATCGTGTTTGCCACGCCGCGCCCTCACTGACCCAGCTCGAGTCGGCTCCCTCACGCCCGCATCACAAACGCATTCGATGACCTAAGACTTCATGAACCGCGCCGAACTCAGGAATCCTCGAGCGGCCCTAATTTCAGCTCGGTAGTGATGACGTGAAAATTTTGCGTGCCGACGTTGCGAAACGAATGCAGTGGCAAAGGCGCTGACCACAGCACCGCGCCCGGTTGCGGTGCGCTCGGCAGGTCGCTCGAGCGAAAAATCACTTTGCCATCTGAGTCGAAGCGCTCGAAATCGCTCCAACTGAGGATCAGCAGTGTCCCAAACCAAACGTGCGTGTGAAGCGCGGTCTGCTCACCGGGGCGGATTATGGTTTCCAGCACTCGCACGTGCTCGTTCTCCAAGAGCACCCGGTGGTGTTCGGGGGCTGCGACTACCGCATCCAAATCATTCATACGCAACCATGATAGGGCGATTCGCCTGCACTTCGCACGTAAAATTTAGAGCATGCCCGATTTTTTCGGTGCTGCGCCGCTGTATCCAACCAGTCTCGAGCCGCAACGGGTAGACTCACGGCCACCGTGACCGCTACTGCCACCGATTTATCCAGTCTGATCAAGCTAGGCAACAACCGCGATACCGTGCTGCTCGGGTCAACGGTGTCACCAACCGATTTGGCCAAGCACGCGGTCGGTTTAGCCAACACCAAGGGCGGCACATTGGTCGTCGGCGTGCGCGACGGGCGCATCGAGGGCGCATACGACCTGCACCCACTCCAATTGACCCACGCGCTGTTTGAACTGACCAGTGGCAAACTGACCGTGCATTGCGCTCAGGCGACGCTCAATGGGATGCCGCTGTTGGTGGTCAGCGTGCCGCGCAGCCCCGTCGTGCTGGCCACACCGGAAGGTGAGGTGCTGCACTGGAACGGGCGCAGCCTCGCACCCTTGAGAGCCTTGGAACTCGAGCCAGCCCCAGACCCAGATTTCACCGCCAGCGTCCCGCCAACCTCGAGCCTCGGGGATATCGACCCATTGGAGGTTCACCGCATGCGTGGCGTGTTGGAGACGCGGCGCGGCGCTGGACTGGCGGATCTGCCGGACATGGATTTGCTGAGGGCGATTGGTTTGCTGGAAGGCGACCAGCCAAACATCGCAGGCATTTTGCTGTGCGGTACGCAACGGGCGCTGCGCCGCTACGTGCCCCAGTCCGAGGTCGATTACTACCACCACGCCAGCGGCGACACCGAGTTCGAGTTCCGCGAAACGATCCTCGCCAGTGTCCCGAAGCTGCTCGAGCGACTGCGTGAGCTGATCCAAGCCCGCAACCAGTACAAGACCCTACATGTGGGCTTATTCCAGATCGAGGTCTGGGATTTTGACGAGACCGTCTACCGAGAAGCTGTGCTGAACGCGCTGGTTCACCGCGATTACACCAGCCGCGACACGGTGCAGATTCACCATTACCCCGATCGCTTGGAGATCGCCAATCCCGGCGGTTTTGCGGGTGGCATTAACAGCGACAACATTCTGCGCCACCAACCCAAGCGCCGCAATCCCGTGCTGGCCGAGGCGCTGGCGCGGCTTGGCTACATCGAACGCGCTGGCATTGGCGTAGACCGCATGTACCGCCTGCTGCTGCGGCACGGCAAAGAGCCGCCCGAGTACCGCTCGTACCCGGACAGTGTGAACCTAGCGATTCGCAACCCAGAATTCGACGAGGGTTTCGCCCGCTTCGTCGCCCGCAAGCAGGAGGAGATGGGCGCGTTCACCTTGGACGCATTGATCGTACTGGCATACTTGAAGCGCGAGCAGCACGCGACCCGCACGCAGCTCGCTCGCGCCCTGCAAATGCCCGAAGCCGACGTGCCGCGCTTGATGCGTCCGCTCGAGACGGCTGATCTACTGGAGCGCAACATCGCCAGCGATGTCTGGTTGCTGAGCCGCGCCGCTCAAACCGCCTTCGGCACTGGGCCCGCCCCGGCTCGAGCATCAGCGATCCCGAAAGCCGCCGCTCGAGTCGCGCCGCTGGCGATGCGAAGCACCAACCCCCGCACGCAAGATTCGAGGGTAGCGATGCGCCAGACGGTGCTCGAGTTGACCCGAGCGCTCGGTAGCGTCGCCAACCGCGATGTGCGAGCCGCGCTCAATTTGAATTTATCGCAAGCCAGCCATTTGCTCAGAACGCTGCTCAGAGACGGGCAGCTCGAGCGCATCGGCGAAACGCCGAGGGAAACGCGTTACCAGTTGCCGTCTGCGTAAAGAAAAAACCCCGTCTGTGACGGGGCTTTTCTTTGGTAGGCTCGAGCGGATTTGAACCGCTGACCCCTACAGTGTCAATGTAGTGCTCTACCCCTGAGCTACGAGCCTGCACGTGATACCAAACAAGTGAAACAAGGTTGTGGAGGCGTTGGGCGGATTCGAACCGCCGGATGAAGCTTTTGCAGAGCTTTGCCTTACCACTTGGCTACAACGCCGCGCTGCCGTACTGATTCCACGCTGCAAGTTGGGTGACTCGAGCGCGGCGAGGAGTGTAACACGCACTTTTTGAGGCTGTCAATTCAAGCGTGACTGGAGGGTAGGGCAAACGCACCAACTCTCTCGAGTTAAAGAGTCCTTGCTGAACGCACGACGTTGAATCTGGGTTCGTTAAACCCTCGAGATTGGCACGCTAAATTCGTGTCGAAACGACGGCTGAGGAAACAAGGATTCTCGAGA
>JANYHH010000012.1 GCA_025359505.1 Deinococcales bacterium | reverse complement strand
CGACGTTGAATCTGGGTTCGTTAAACCCTCGAGATTGGCACGCTAAATTCGTGTCGAAACGACGGCTGAGGAAACAAGGATTCTCGAGAGACACGATTCAAAAGCATTACTTTACAAATGTGCTTAGTGCGTTTGCCCTAGTTGGCTAAGGCTCGCATTGGCAAGTCCCATACGCATCAGTTCAAGGAAAGATTTTTTGTCCGTTGCGACAATAACGACGTTTGGCAGGCCACTCTCATCCCCAACCCTTCTCTCGCTAGCGAGAGAAGGGAGCCGAGCTGCACAAGATTTTGCCCTCTTTCGTGAAACGAGAGAGGGCCGACGCGTTTCGCTTTGTGAACATGGGTTCAACGCGGCAGGGTGAGAGTGGCCATTAACGAAGTCGAAATCTCGTGTCAGAGACGCTTGATCGCTTAAACTGATGCTTAGGGTCTTGCATTGGCAAGTGTCCCACTCGAGGCTCGAGTTTACTGACCGAGCCGCACGTCTCTGGCTTGGTAATTGCGGAGCGCCCTGAGGAAATCGATCCGCCTGAAATCCGGCCAGTTCGCCTCGCAGAAGTAATATTCGCTAAAAGCGCTCTGCCACAGCAGAAAACCGCCCAAGCGAATCTCGCCGCTGGTGCGGATGATGAAATCAGGGTCGGGAATGCCAGCGGTGTACAAATGCTTGCCAATCCCGTCCGGCTCGAGGGTCGCAGCGACCGACTCGAGCGTGCCACCGTTTTTCGCTGCGGTCTCGAGTAAGTTTTTCACAGCATCCACGATCTCCTCGCGTCCACCGTAGCCGACAGCGATGTTGAGGTTCATGCCGTCGTAACTTGCTGTTGCCGCCTCGAGATCGCGCAAACTGGCGTAGACATCCTCGGGGAACAGGTCGTGGCGACCGATGGCGCGAACGCGCACGCGATTGGCGTGGATGCGCGGGTCGACCGCGAGGTTTCTGGCTTCGCGCTCGAAGAGTTTCATCAGGTGCATCACCTCGTCCGGGTCGCGCTTCTTGAAGTTTTCCGGCGACAGCACCCAGATCGTCGCGGCTGGAATCTTGTAATCCAAGCACCAGCCCAGCACCTCGTGGGCTTTGTCCACACCGAACTCGTGACCGGCTTTGCCTTCCAAGCCGAGTGCTCTGGCAAAGCGGCGGTTGCCGTCCAGAATCAGGCCGATGTGCTGCGGCATCCCAGCTTTGACGACGCTGCGCTCCAAACGCGTCTCGTAGAAACGGTACAGCGGCGCAGTCCAGTTCTGAGCAGCTCGCAACAAGCGCGATTTGAGGCTGGCTCTGGGGAGGCTTGGAGCACCGATCACGGCAGAAGTGTACGGCCTCGCGTGCGGTATCGGCTCGAGATTGGTCATGCCGAGCAGGTTAAGCGGCTCGAATGAGCTTGATTCTCACGCACAGCTCGAGGTGAGCTTCGCCTAACGTCGCCCGAAGTGAGCTTCGCTCAACGTAATCCCAAGCTGAGTTTCGCTCAACGCAACTCGAGGGTGAAGCGCTGGGTCGATGTCCCATTCTTGACCATCAGCACCGTGCGCTGCCCAAGCCCTTTGGCGCGAATCGCGCTGTAATAATCGTCCTGCCATCCAATCTCGCGCCCGTCCACGCTGGTGACGATCCCTTGCGTGATGCCCGCGTCAAAAGCGCTCGAGGCTGGTTCAACGCGGTCGATCAGCACGCCGCCGTCTGGGTTGTGAACCACCTGTAATCCAATGCCGGGGAGCCGCGTTTTCGCGCCGCGCTTCATGCCTTCAATCGCGCCTTTCAAGCCCTGCATCGGCACGAGCAGGCTGACGCGCCGCACCTCGGAAATCGCGTAGCCAATGCCAATCGCCACAACTTTGCCGTGAAAATCTAGCACCGCACCGCCGCTGTCGCCGGGGTTGAGGATCACGCTCGAGTAGATAAGCGGCGTCGGCACGAGCAGCCCGCTGTCTTGCACGAACTCGAGCACCGCGCCGTAACGCGGTTGCATCAGGTCTTCCGAAGCGTTGCCGATCTCGACCAATGGCTCGTTCAGTTTGAGTGAGCGGCCCAGTTCCAAATCTAGGTACGGCACGGGGCGCGGAGTGCTGACTTTCAGCAGCGCCAAGTCACGCGATTCGTCGTAACCCACGACGACTGCTGGCAGCAAGTCCTGCTGCGTCGTCAGCGCTTGAAAGCGGCCTTCGCCAGCGACTGCGTGATAAGCGGTCAAGGCGTACCCGTCCGCGGAGATAAAAAAACCCGTCGCCCGCCCGCGCTCGACGGTCGTGACATTCCTCGAGCCATCGGCTGTGTTGGCGGGTTGAGCCGCGCTCGAGGAGACGCTGAGGGTTTGCAACTGCACAATCGCGGGACGTGCGGCAATGAATACGCCTTGCATCAAGCCCTCGAGCTGCGCGGGTGTGGCGGCTGGCGATGCGATGCGAGCGACCGAGCGGCTGGTGACGGCATACGCGCCGACCAGCAGGGGGACGAGCAGCAGCAACCAGCGTTTCACTATTTAAGCCTACCGTGAGGCTCGAGGGTTGACGGTGCGTTTTGCGCTCAATACTCGGCGCGATTTGAAGGCTCGAGACTCGGTGCGATTCTGGTCTGTGGCTGCACAGTCGTAGGGGCGAGGCTAGCCTCGCCCCACCATGGGTCGTCCCTCACGCACCCAATGAATCTCAAAACTCGAGCAATGACTGCAATCTCTGGTCTCGTCACCGTTCGCGTTTAGCGCGGGCGAACTCGAGAAATTCCGAGGCGCTGAGCGCGTTGACGAATCTATCCTTCGTGACCGCGCCTTTGCGGGCGCTGCGAACACCGTATTTGAGGTCGTCGTAGCCGCTAAAATGGTGCGCGTCGGTGTTGACGGCGTACCACTGGTTTTGGGCTTTGAGTACCTCGCGCCAATCCAAGTCCAAGCGGTACGGACTGGCGTTGATTTCGACCACCGCGCCAGATTCCCGCGCCGCCTCGAGCACGGCCGGGATGTCTAGTTTGTACGACGGGCGGCGCAGCAGCAAGCGCCCGGTTGGATGCCCTAAAATCGTCGTGAACGGGTTCTGCACTGCTTTAATCAGTCGTTTTGTCTGGTCGGCTTCACTCAAATCAAACTTGCTGTGGACGCTGGCGACAACGAAATCCAAGCCCTCGAGCAAATCGGCGTCGTAATCGAGCGAGCCGTCCCCGAGGATGTCGCTTTCAATCCCCTTGAGAATCCGAAAATCCTGCAAATCGGCGTTCACGGCGTCGATCTCGAGCCACTGCTGGCGCACCCGCGCCGGGGTTAAGCCGCCAGCGTAAAAGGCGCTCTGGCTGTGATCGCAGATCCCCAAGTGCGTCATGCCGAGTTTCTGGGCGGCCAGCGCCATCTCCAAAACACTGTGAGCGCCATCGGAGTAGGTCGTGTGGACGTGCAGCATCCCGCGCACGTCACCCAGTTGCACCAACGTTGCCGGGTCGGGCAGCGCTACCGCATCGTGTTCAGCCTCGCGCCACTCTGGGATGCGGTACGGTAACTCGAGGGCGTCGAACGCCGCCTGCTCGGTCGGTGTCGGTACGATCACCGCATCTCGAGTCAAACCCTGACTGGTCAGCTCCAACCCCCGTTCGCTCGAGGCGGTCATCACGCGCTCCAGATACGCTTTGCTGCCCGTCATCACCAGCAGCGCCGCGCCGAGCGTATCGGGCGTGGCGATGGCGAGTGACAGCTTCACACCCTCGAGCGTCGCGTCCAGCAACCAGTCGTAAGTCGCGTCTGGTGCAACCCCAAATGGCTCGAGCGCCGCGCGGATCGCCGCCGCGTCACCGACCGCGACCGCATCCAAATCGCCAATGGTTTCAAAACCGCGTCGGTAACTGCCCGCCGCGTGAACCGACGCGATCCCCTCGAGCACCGCGCTGAGCTTTAAAAACGCCGCTTCAGCCGCGTGCAAACGGTGACGCTCGCCGATGTTCAGCACGAATTGGGCAGCCTCGAGCAGCTTGTCTTGCGTGGATTTGCCGAAGCCTTTAAAACTGGCTAACTCGCCCGCTTTGGCGCTCATCACCAGCGAGGAAATAGAGTCAACGCCCGCGTCCCACAACGCCCGGATTTTCTTCGGGCCCAATCCGCGCACCCTGAATAAATCCACCACGCCATTTGGAACCTGCACGCGCAGTTCCTCGAGCGGCTGGAACACGCCCGTCTGCGCGTACTGCACGAGGCTGCGCCCGGTTTGTACGCCGACGCCGGGCGCGTCTTTGAAGCCGTCGTCCACGGCCGCGTCCCAGTTGCCCTCCCAGCGTTCCAGCAGCCGCTCGCTTTTGCGGTACGCGGCGGCGCGAAAGTCGTTACCGCCGAGTAGCTCTAAAAGGTCAGCCGTTTGGGACAGGGCATTCAGCGCGTCTTTCTTGGTCACAGCGTTGATTCTACCCGCTCGAGGTGAATGAAAAAGCCAGACTCAACTCGTGAGTCTGACTCGAGGGCGAAGCTGACTTTAGAGTCTGAACGCGGTGGTCAGCGTGAAGTTCACACCGCCGAAGTAGCCGCCGACTGCTCGGATGGTGATGGCGTTGCTCAGGGCAAAGTTCAGACCGCCGTAGATGCCCCGGTAATCCGCGCCATACAAGCCGTCGGTCAAGCCGAACGAACCGCCGGAAAACGCGACAGCCGTACCAGCGAACAGACCGATTTGGTTACTGAGTTGGTACGAGCCGTGCAGGTACGCGAAGATGCCGTCGAAGCTGAAGGCTGGCACGACTTGAAAATCGGCTTCCGCACCGAAGTCGACCCGCAACGCGCCGCTGACATACGAGCCGTCAATCGCCAGCCACGGTTGCAGCGCGAAGCTGGGCAAGATCGGCGCGTTCAGCGTCAGTGTGCCGACCAGACCGAAGTTGTTGCCTGTCACCAAGATCAAGCTGGCGTAAGGACGCAGCGTCAAACCGAGCGTGTTGCCTAAACCGATGCTGTCGAGGTCGAGGATAACGCGGCCACCAACCTCGAGCTTATCACTGAGCGCCAGCGCAGCGCCGCCAAACAGCGTGGCGCTCGAGGGGCTGGACGGTGAGATGTTGAGGTTGTACCGCGCTCCGAAGGTCAGGCTGGTTGTGGTGTTGAGCGCGGCCGCGTAGTTCAGTCCGAGTCTCACCCCGAAGGCTGGGCCGTCTAGGGATACGAACCCGCTGAGCTGCGCGGCTGCTGGGCTACTGAAGATGGCGAGGGCGGCGAGGGTGACGAGCGATTTGAAAAATTTATTCACGTTAAATACTCCTTTGCGTGGACAGATAACCACATCTGCGACGGTCGATGATATCAAAAACCATACTCGGCGGTATCGACGGGTTCAGTTGTCGCTGCTTGGCACGATTAGTTCAGCAAGCGCTCGACGTCTGGCAGCGTGGGGTTACTCGAGGTCGCACGGGTTTTCTTGAGTGATTCCGGCAATGGGGATTTGAGCGGGTCTACCGTGCGCGGCGCTGGCTCGAGCGCGTCCTCGAGAACGTTTGGCGCTGGCTTGGTCGCTGCGGGTTTTGCTGCGTCCAGCAAACGCCATTGATTGACATCAAACAGCCCCTGATCGGTGATTTTCAGGCTGGGGATGACGGTCAACGCCAGAAACGATAGCGTGAGGACTGGGTTTTCCAACACGCATCCTAAGTCTTTAGCGGCTGATTCCAACTCGCGCTGCGCGGCGACGATCTCTCTCGCGGGCGCGTCGGACATCAACCCGCCAATCGGCAATTCCAGACTGGCTTTGACCTCGCCGTTCAGCACGACGACCGCGCCGCCGCCGATCAGCGCCAACACCCGCGCTGCGAGTTCCATGTCCGCGTCGTCCACGCCGATGCTGATGATGTTGTGGTGGTCGTGTGCGATCGTCTGGGCAATTGCGCCGCGCTGCAAGCCCGTCCCCTTGACGAAGCCCACGCCGGTGCGCCCAGTGCCTTTGTGCCGCTCAACGACGGCGATTTTCACGAGGTCGCGGTGCGGGTCGGCCACCAGCAGGCGTTGCGCTGGTAGGGCATCGGTGTAAATCTGATGTGGGCGAATGCCGATCACCGGGCGACGCTGCGGGCGTTTGACCTCCAAGTCTCGAGCACCCCACGTCGCGGGCAGGTGAACGCTGTTCAAGCCAATCGCGTCGGTTGCTGCGGCGGGCGCGTCGTGCTCGGTGAGCATTTGACCGTCTTTGGCCACAACCTGACCCGCGATCATCGTCCACGCCACCCCGAATTGCTCGAGGTCGTGGAACAGCACCAAGTCCGCCACGCAGCCGGGCGCGACCGCGCCGCGCATGGGCAAGCGCCAATAGTCGGCCGGCGCGAGCGTCACGGCGCGAATCGCGTAGGTGGCTGGCACGCCGTAGCGCACGGCTTCGCGCAGTATGCGATCCAGATGCCCGCGCTCCAACAGTTCCCCCGCGTCGGCATCGTCGGTCACGAACATCGCCCTCGGCGGTTTCAGGCGCGTCAACAGCGGCGCAATCACCTCGAGATTGCGGGCAGCGCTGCCGTCGCGCACCATCAGCCAGCTTCCCGCCCGCAGGCGCTCGAAAGCCTCGCGCTCCGTCACGGCTTCGTGGTCGCTCTCCAAACCCGCGTTGACATACGCCTGATAATCGCGCCCGCCCAGCCCAGCCGCGTGACCATCAAGGCGCTTGCCAGTTTCTCGCGCGTTTTCCAAAGCCGTCTCCAAGATGTCCCAGACGCCCGCGTCCCCGCCGAGCACGCCCGGGTAATTCATCATCTCAGCGAGACCCAGCACCAGCGGATGCTCCAAAGCACGGGCGATGTCGTTGGCGGTGACAACCGCGTTGCCCGTCTCAAACGCGCTGGCGGGCACGCAGCTTGGCACGCTGCCCCAGACATGCAGCGGCGACTGAGCGCCGTTTGCCAGCATCCACTCGAGACCTTTGACACCGCAGACGTTCACAATCTCGTGCGGCTCGGCGATCACGCCGACCGTGCCACGCGGCACGACAGTTTGCGCGAAGCGGCGCGGCGTCATCAGGCTGCTCTCAATGTGGATGTGCGCGTCGATCAAACCCGGTGCGAGAAACAGACCGCCCGCGTCTAGCGTCTCAGAAGCCGCCACGTCCTCGCCAACCAGTGCGATAAACCCGTGCTTAATGGCGACGCTGGCGCGGTAAACGGTCAGCGTGTGCACATCCACGACCCGCGCATTCTGGATCAGTACGTCGGCACTCAACTCGCCTCGAGCGACCTGCACGAGGTCGTGGCGTTGCTGGCGCGTCAGGGCAGGAGTCTTCACTGTACTTAGCATGATACTCACAAGCCGTTGATGGGGCTGTGATTCTCACACAGCGTTGAGCAAACGTTGAATCAACCCGGTGAGGCGCAAACGCGGTGCTACAGTGTCGCTCGAGGCATCCAATCCAGTTTCGCGGCTAACTCCTCCCGCGACCAGTGACTGACGATGGATGAAACCATGAAATCACGTTTGCCGATTCTGCTCGCCCTGCTCCTGACGTTTGCGTTCGCCGCGCCCGTGGGCGTGTCTGGCGTGATTAAAACCAACGTGGCGCAAACCGCCAATTTGCGCGTTGGAGTGTTCCTGACGGATCGCAGCGGCAACCCAGCGCAGGAGATCGCCTCGAGCGCCGTGCAGGGCAATAATTTCGCGCTGAGCATTCCCGATGCCGCACCACCCGCCTCGAGCCTCGTGCCTGTGGTGAATGACAACTTGGATTGGCCGTTCTTGGTCGGTAAGATCACCGTGACCGGCTCGGCGCGAATCGACCGCGCGACCTTGCGGGCGTACCGCGACAATGACCGTTCCAGCACCAACAACGCCAGCGATACGAACTTAGAGACGATCGTCACGCGTGGGCGCGGCAACCTCGCGTTGATTTACAGCGACGCGAAATTTCGCGTGCAGGGCGATAAGGGTTTTGACATCACTTTGGAAGCAGGCTGGAATCTGCTGTCGATCACGCCGGGCAGTGCGATTGACGCCAAGCGCGTCGCCAGCTTGGACGGTTTGCAACTCGAGGTTTTCGGCAAGTAAGCACCGACAGCACGCCCCACCACTTTTTTCCTCGAGCCGTCACGGTTCGCTTGCAAACCAAACGTTAAGATTGCTGCATGAAACGCATCCTGCCTTTCGCCTTAATCCTGATCGCGTTGGTGGTCGCGGTGATGCTCAGCCGCCGCGCACCAGTGCCTTCAACCACAGTGCCTTCAACCAGCCCCTCGAGCCTGACCGTCGCGCCGCTCGTTTTGAGCGGTGCGGTTGAAGCCCCGACCAGTGACCTGCCCGTGCGCGTCACCGCGCTGCTCGGCGCTCGGGGAATCGCGGACAGCGCCGTCAAAGATGGTCAGTACCGTTTGGAGTTGCCCGCCAGTGTGCCCGCGCCGAGCGGTAAGCTCAGCAATCTCACGCTGCTGCACGGCGAGGGGCGCTTGACGGGCACTGGCACGGCTGACGAGGTGCAAGTGCTGGTTTACCAAGACGCGAACCGCAACGCAGCTTACGACGCGGGTGACTCGAGAATAGAGCCGGTGCTGCTGCCCGCTGGCAAAGACCCCAACCTGCGGGCGTATTTCAGGTACAAAATCCTGCTGCTCAGCAACGACGCCAGCTTGACGGGCAGCGAAGACAACCCGAGCGGCGCGAAGAATTTCTACCGCTACGCGCTGAATGCCAAACGCGGCTACAGCATTCTGCAAGGCGAGTTTGCCTCGAACGGTTTTGAAATGACCGTGGTGAGCGGCGCTGCTTGGGATTTACTGACCGCACTCCCAGCGGGCGGCGGCAGCGCCAGCCCACCTGCGTTCACCAAATAACCCTCTCGAGCCGCTTTTGCGATTACTCTACGATTCACAGGCTTTACGATTCACAGGCTCAAGGCGCGGTAAACTCTGGGGTATGGCCCAAGTCGAGTCGTTCAATCTGGATCACACCAAAGTTCACGCACCTTACGTGCGCCGCGCTGGGCGACACGTGACCGCGCATGGCGATGTCATCAGCAAATGGGATCTGCGCTTCTCGCAACCCAACACCGATGCGCTGCCGACTGGCGCGGTGCATACGTTGGAGCATTTGCTGGCGGGTAACTTACGCGATTTTCTGCCGCATGTGATCGACCTCTCGCCGATGGGTTGCCGCACGGGATTTTACCTCGTGCATGACGGCGAACTCGAGGAAACGGCCGTAAAAGTCGCGCTCGAGCAAACCTTGCAGCGCGTGGCGGCGACCGATCACATTCCGGGCGTTAGCGCGTTGGAATGCGGCAATTACCGCGATCACGATCTCGAGGGAGCGCGTCACTGGGCGCGGCGCGTTTTGGAGGCTGGACTGAGCGTGCAGGAAACCGTGTTGATCCCCAGCGGAGCCTCGAGCCAGTGACAGAATTCGCACAATACGAGGTCGTGATTCTCGCGGCGATGGGTTCCGAAGTCGCGCCGCTCACCCGTCACCTGCCTGACCTTCCCGTGTTCGGTACGGGCGTCGGTAAGGTCGCCGCAGCCGCTGTGACCGCGACGGTGATCGCTCGCCACGCGCCGAAAGCCATCGTCTTCGTCGGCGTGGCGGGTGGCTTAGCCGCTGACCTCGAGCAACTGTCGGTGCTGATCGCCACGGACGCGCTGCAATGGGATGTGGACATCACGCCTCTGAACGGTGGCGAGCTGGGCACGCTCAACGACGGTCGGCGAGCGATCGCGCTGGATCAGACCGGCTCGAGACTGGCGCTGGCAGCGGCGCTCGAGTTGGGCTTGCACGCACGGGCGGGGCGGGTCGTGACCGGCGATGCGTTTTTGGCGAGCAGCGACAAAGCCGCGTGGCTGCATCAGACCTTCGCGGGCGACGCAGTGGAAATGGAGGGCGCGGCCGCGCTGCAAATCGCGCACGACCACGGCGTGCCGATGGTTTTGCTGCGCGTGATCTCCGATGGTGCGGGCGACGCGGCCGCGCTGACTTACAGCGATTTCCTGCCGCAAGCCTGTGAACGAGCCGCGCTCGTCACCGCCGCTTTCCTCCCGCGTTGGCTCGAGCACCTGCGAAATTCAAGCAATGGCGCAAGCTGAACCAAACCGCGACACTGTGCCAGACTCGAGGCTGGTCAACGCCCTCGATGCGGCGCTGACCGCACTCGCAGGCGTGGTCGAAACGGTTTACGTCAATCACTTGTTGGAGGGCCTGCTGGGCGATGCCGAGGAGATCACGGCCGCCCAGCTTCGCACACTCGCGCAGCTCGCCAGCGTCTCTGCGCTGACCGTTGGCAGCATCGCCAGCGGACTGAAAATCTCGTACCCAGCCGCCAGCAAAGCCGTGGATAGATTGGTTGAGCGCGGCCTCGCCGCCCGCCACCGCGACGAGGGCGACGCCCGCAGCATCCGCGTCAACCTGACCGAGCGCGGGCGCGAACTGGTCGGTCGCGTCGCGGCCGAGCGCCGCGAGAAACTGCGCCGCGCCCTCGAGCGGTTGGGCGGCGATAAACCCGCGCAGGCGCTGCTGGCACTGCTCGAGGCGTTTATTGCAGAGAGCACGACCGCTCGAGACGATTGACGGCTCGAGATTAGTGGTGTTGAAGCGTGCTGCTCGAGCGGGTGATCGCCTGCGAACCCGGTAAATTCCTAGCCTCGAGCAGCTTCAAAACCGTCTCTCGAGCGTGGTCATTCAAGCCCCGCAAAAAAGAGTATTTTGGGGCGATGAACCTCAAACAAGAATTTGCAACGCTGACACCATCCTTGGTTGACCTGCGCCGCGATTTCCACCAGCACCCAGAGATCGCTTTCGAGGAGCACCGCACGGCGGGCATTTTGGCTGATCGGCTCGAGCAGATGGGCTTGCATGTGCAGCGTGGTGTCGGTGGTACGGGCGTCATTGCTGATCTCGAGGGTGCATTGCCCGGCGCGACGGTGCTGGTCAGGGCGGACATTGACGCTTTGCCGATGACCGAGGAGACGGGTGTGGAATACGCCTCGCAAACCGCTGGGCGGATGCACGCCTGTGGTCACGACGGTCACGCCAGCATCGCGCTGCACGTCGCGCAGGTCTTCGCTCACAACCGCAGTGAACTACCCGGCAAGTACCGCTTCGTCTTTCAGCCCGCCGAGGAGATCGTTCAGGGCGCGAAAGCCATGCTGAAGGACGCACCCAATCTGCTCGAGGGGGTGGGCGCAGTCGTTGGCTTGCACCTCTGGAACGATCACGCGGCCGGTTGGGTGGGGGTGCGAAGCGGGCCGTCGTTCGCTGCGCCCGACGCGTTCAACCTGACGATCCACGGGCGCGGCGGTCACGCGGCCGCGCCGCACCGCGCCATCGACCCGATTGCAATCGGCGCTCAGGTGATTAGCGCCTTGCAAACGCTGGTCAGCCGCGAAACCGATCCGCTCGAGGCGTCGGTCATCACGATTGCGACGCTGCGAGCGGGCAATGGCGTTCACAACATCATCCCAGAGCGGGCGGAGCTATTGGGAACCTTACGCACATTTAATTTAGAGTTGCGCCCGTATTTGCAGCGCCGCATCGAAGAGGTCGCGCACGGCGTATCGCAGGCGCTCGGGGGAAGTGCGACCATCACTTGGCTGCACGGCCCACCGGCGGTTGTCAACGACGCGGCGCTGACTGCTCGGTTCCAGCAGATGGCGGCCGAAATCGCGGTGGTATCGCTGTCCGATCAGACGATGGGCGGCGATGACGTGGCGGAATTCCTCGCTCGAGTCCCCGGCGTGTACTTTTTGGTCGGCAGCGGCAAACCGTTGCCAGAGGACAGAGCCGCGCATCACCACCCGAAATTTGACATTGACGATTACCAATCCTTGCCGCTGGCGGCCGAGTTGCTGGCTGGGGCCGCCCTCGAGTTCGCACGGGCGTAAAGCCTAAAACCGTTGCGCGTAAAACAAGCAAGCTCGAGCCTCACGGGTCTCGAGCCTTGCTCTAAATCGGGTTTACTTCTTGAGCGCCGCGAGGTCGCGCTTGGCCCGCTCGAGGTCTAACTTTTCGGCTGCGTCTCTGGGGGTCAGCGTCACCGCGATCTCGAGCTGTGCTATTGCCTCATCTTTATTTTTGCCCGCATCCAACAGCATCAGTCCACGTGCGAATTCGACGCGGTGAATGATGACTTTCGGCTCTAACTTGATGGCGCGGTTGAAAGCGGCCAGACCTTTGGCTGGGTCAGCGCCGTAGAGGAACGCCACACCTTTGCCGACGATTTCGGCGTGCCACAAGCCGAGTGCCACCAATGCGTTGGCGTACTGCGGGTCTAAACGCAGGGCTTTATCCAAATTGTCTTTGATCTGCCCGCCCAAACCCTGCGTCAACGCCGCCAGAATGCCGCGCAGTTGGCTCAAGCGCCCCAGCGCTCGAGCGGTTTCAAAATACCCGTCGCTGTTGTTGGCATCTAACGTCACAGCGCTGCGGGCGTACTTTTCGCTTTGCGCGTAAATCGCTTCTTGCTTGTTGTCGGGTTGCGTACTGGCGAAAATAGAGTTGCTTTTGGCGGCCAGCGCGAAACCGTCCGAGCTGCCCAGCGCCACGGACGTTTGCACCGCGCCAGTGAAATCACCGTTTTTATACTGTAACTGCGCGTCTTGCAGGGTTCCCGCAGCGATGGCGAGGCTCGAGGTCAGCAGCAGGGCAAATACGGTTTTTTTCATAATGGTCTCCTGAATTGTCAAAACTTGCGACGCGCCCTCGGGCGAACGCGTTCGGCTGAGTTGTCTCGAGTGGCCGTAGAGATTACCGCGATCAAGCGCGAAAATCAAAGCGTGTGGCTTATACTGACGCACACGCGCTGGCGGCTCGAGACCACTATTTTTAGAAACCATGCCCACTATGCTGACCAAAGACCATCGCCAGAAACGCATTCAAGAACTCGTCAGTAGAGAGTTCGTGTCCACCCAAGCCGAGATCGTCGAGCGCTTGACGGTCGAAGGTGTCGCGGTCACGCAAGCGACCGTCAGCCGCGACATCACTGAACTGCGCCTCGTGCGCCTGCCGATGGGCAAGGGCAAGCACCGTTACGCGCTCGCGCCGTATGCGTTGACCTCCGACACCACCGAGGAACTGCGCTTACGCTTCAAGGAGTTCGTGCGCGACGTGGATCGGGGCGAGAACATCGTCGTCGTGAAAACCAAGGACGGGCACGCGATGGGGATTGCCTTGGTGATGGACAAGCTCTCCCGCGACGATATCGTCGGCACGCTGGCGGGGCAGGACACGATTTTCGTGACCGTCCGCACTGTGCCGCTGGCAGAGGCGTTGGTCGAGGAGTTCACCGATTACCTGCTTCAGTGATGTCGAGGCAATCGATGATGAGGCTCAACTCGAGCGCAGGCAATCACGTCACTCTCGCTCGAGCTGCACATGTAACCTCCAGAGTAATGACTGTAAACCCAAGCGAGCCTTTAGGCTCGAGGGATGTGGAACGCAGCGCAGTACAGCCAGTTTTCAAATGAGCGCGACCGACCGTTTTTTGATTTGATCGCGCAGGTTCCGCTCGCGCAGGCCGCCACCATCGCCGACCTCGGGTGTGGGGATGGTCATTTGACGGCCGCGCTGAGCGCACGTGCGCCGAATGCTCGCATCTGGGGCGTGGATTCGAGCCGTGAAATGCTGCAAGATTCAGTTGCTATTCCTGAACGGCTCGAGTTTGTCCATTGCGATCTTCGCGAGTGGAATCCACCGCAGCCGCTCGAGGTGATCGTCTCCAATGCGGCCCTGCAATGGGTTCCGGATCACGCTGGTCTGATGCCGCGTTTAGCGGGGCTGCTCCTCGGCACTGGCTGCTTGGCGGTGCAAATGCCCGCCAACTTTGATGCCCCAACGCACGCGATTCTGCGCGAGCTGACCTCCCGTCCGCAGTGGGAATTGCAAGGCGCGAACGAGCCGCGTCACGCGCAACCGCTGGGGTGGTACGTGGAAACGCTCAGCGATCTGGGGTTTCAAGTCAACGCGTGGGAAACCACGTACTTGCACGTGTTGCACGGTCAAAACCCCGTCCTCGAGTGGGTCAAAGGGACGGCGTTGCGCCCGGTACTCGCTAAGCTCGAGGGTGAGCGCCGCGCCGCGTTCCTGCGAACCTACGGCGAGCGGCTGCTCGAGGCGTATCCAGCCCAATCGTTCGGCACGCCATTGCCGTTCAAACGCGCTTTTTTTGTTGCTGTCAAAGATACACGCTGATCTGCGGCGCTCCTTTCACACCAGCGGGCTTGTCAACCCGCCTTGATGAACGAGCAACTGCGAGCGTGATAACATTCGGGCGCAGTTGCGTAAGCGCTTGCGGTTTTTATTGAAGCGCTCCCACGAAAGCTGGGGCAGAGCAACTTGGGGGTTAACCATGCAATCAATCGGGACGATCACAGTCTCCACCGCTTTACCCGCCGCTCTACTCGGTCTCGAGCGCCTCTCGCGCAACATCTGGTGGTCTTGGACGCCCGCCGCCTGTGATTTGTACAGTGAAATCAGCCCGACGGTCTGGAATGCCTCCAATCACAACCCGGTGCGGGTGCTGAGCGAATGCAATCAAGCCGACTTGGAGCGGGTCGCGGCCAGCGCCGAGTATCTGGCTCGAGTAGCGGCCGTGCTCACTGATTTTGATGCGTACATGAACCGCAAGGACACGTGGTTCAAAGGTCATCTTCCAGACTTCGCGGGCAGCGTCGCGTATTTCAGCATGGAGTACGGGTTTCACGAATCGATCCAGATTTACTCTGGCGGTCTGGGCGTGCTGGCCGGCGACCACTGTAAAAGTGCCAGCGACCTCGGCGTGCCGTTCAACGCGGTCGGGCTGCTTTACCGCGAGGGGTACTTCCACCAGCAACTCGACTCGGGCGGCTGGCAGAATGAGACCTTCGAGGACATCGTGCCCACCAACATGCCGCTGACACTGGTGACGGATGCCACAGGTGCGGCTGTGAAGATCGCAGTTGAGGTCGGCGGGCGGATCGTCACCTTGCAAGCGTGGCGGCTGGCGGTCGGGCGGATCAACGTCTACCTGCTGGATTCCAACGTCGTTGAAAACAGCGCTCAGGACAAGTTCATCACCGCTCAGCTCTACGACAGCGGTCGCAGGCGTGGCGTGGACGCGCAAGAGCTACGCGTCGCGCAGGAGCTGGTGTTGGGGGTCGGTGGCGTGCGGTTGCTGCGCTCTATTGGTGTACCCGCAACTGTTTTTCACATGAATGAAGGTCACGCCGCGTTCCTCGGTTTGGAACGCGTGCGCGAACTAATGACGGATGCCGGACTGAGCTTTGATGCCGCGCTCGAGGCCGTCTCGAGCAGCTCAATCTTTACGACGCACACGCCCGTGCCAGCGGGCAATGACGCGTTCCCGCAAGCCTTGGTGGAAACAATGCTCCTGCCGTATTGGACGAACGCGCTCGGTGTTACGAAGGATCAACTCTTGAGCCTCGCGCTGCACGTGCAAAGCTGGGGCCCCACCTTCAGCATGACCGTGCTGGCGCTCAGGATGTCGCGGTTCGCCAACGGCGTGTCCGAGTTGCACGGGCAAGTCTCGAGGGGGATGTGGGGCTTTTTGTGGGGTGGCGTGGACGCGCCAGAAGTGCCGATCACGCACGTCACCAACGGCGTTCACACCCGCACCTTCCTCGCGCCGAGTTTAGCCAAACTCTTTGATGCGGCGTTTCAAAAAGATTGGGACGACAAAATTGAGCTTCAGAGCACGTGGCAGCTCGAGCATGTCAGCGACACCGCTTTGTGGGACGCACGACTTACGCTGAAAAAAGAGCTGATCGCCTTCACCCGCGCACGCCTGCACCGCCAGAACGTCCGCAACAACACGCTGACCTCGAGCGAACACGTTTTAGATCCAAACGTCTTGACGATTGGCTTTGCGCGGCGCTTTGCCACGTACAAACGCGCCACCATGTTATTCAAGGACTTGGAGCGTCTGAAACGCATCGTCGGCGGCTCCCGCCCGGTGCAGTTCATCTTCGCGGGCAAAGCGCATCCGGCCGATAACCCCGGCAAAGAGTTCATCCAAGCGCTTTACAAATTCTCTCAAGACCCAGACCTGAAGGGCAAAGTCGTTTTCTTAGAGGATTACGACATGAACGTCGCCAAGCACCTCGTGCAGGGCTGCGACATCTGGCTCAACAACCCGCGCCGCCCTCTGGAGGCTTCTGGCACGAGCGGCGAGAAAGCGTCCTTGAACGGCTGCATCAACTTCAGCGTGCTGGATGGCTGGTGGCGCGAGGCGTGGGACGGCACGAACGGCTGGGCGATCGGCGACGAAACCGAGTACGGTTCGGACGACGCCAGCCTACGCGCCCAAGACGACAACGACTCGCAGAGCCTGTATGACACCTTGGAGTTCGAGATCGCACCGCGCTACTACGACGACCGCACCGCGTGGCTGGGGACTGTCCGCAGCGCGATTCGCACGGTCGCACCAAAGTTCAGCATGCAGCGCCAAGTGATCGATTACGTGCAACAACTCTACGCCCCGGCGCAGATGCGCGGCGCGAAGATGCACGCCGACCAGTACGCACCCAGCAAGGCGCTGGCGGCATGGAAAGAAACCGTGCGCCAAAGCTGGAACGATGTGCGTTTGGAGGCGAAGCTAGAGGACAGCGCAGCTTTGCCCGGTGAAAGCGTGACGGTCAGCGCGAGGGTTTGGCTCGGTGCGGAAAACGCCGATAACATCCAAGTCCAAGCGGTGCTGGCCCGTCCCGACAGCAGCGGCCACATCGCACTGTGGCACACGCCGCTCGAGCTGAACGTCACCACGCCCGACGGCTGGCTCGAGTACAGCGGCGCGGTGAGTGTGCCGGAAGCTGGGCAGTTCAAAGTCGGCGTGCGGGCATTGCCGTTCCATGCGGATCTGGCGCAACCGCTCGAGCTTGGTTTGATCCGCTGGGCGTAGCGCGTCAGGCGCTCTCGTGTTTCTGGCTCGAGAGCGCCTGACTGAGTTTCGTCAGGTGTGGCGTCACGTTCTGACCGAGCGCGGTCAGGTGGTAACGGCGGTTTTGAACGTGCACGAGATTGTGGTTTAAAAGCGTCTCGAGGCTCGAGGTCAGGGCGCGGGCGGTGATGTTTGGCAGGGCGCGTTTCAGATCAGAAAAACGCGATTCGCTTTGTGCCGCGAGCAACACGGGCAGACTCCATTTGTTGAGCATGGGTTCGCGCAAATCGTTTTCCTCGAGCCAGTGATTGAACTCGAGACAGAGTGCGCCGAGTTGCGCTCCGCTTGGTGTCAGGATGTACTCGGGACGCAGTGGATGACCGTAGCCAGCATTGCGCTGCACCCAACCGAGTTCATTCAAGGCTGTCAGGCTGCGCGTCAGCGCATCGCGGCTGAGTTGCAGGCGGTTGACGATCTGCACGAATTTTGCGCCACGCGCTTCGTGAAGCAAGGCAATAATCGGAATCGCCCAACGGTGATGGGTCAGGGTCTCGAGCGTGGCGGGTTTGTGGGTGGTTTTCATTTTGCTCTTGACATAATGCGACTGAATTTAGTATACTAATAGTATCAAAAAGGAGATCGCCATGACTGACGCTCGAGCCACAGTTTCGCCAATCGATTTGAAATTCATTCCGCAACTCACCTGCTCGATCAGTGTCAGTGATTACGCCGCATCGGTGAAATGGTATCAAGAAAAGCTCGGTTTCAAATACTTGTACGAAACCCCCGAGATCGGCTGGAGCGAACTGGACACCATCATTCCCGGCGTCAGCATCGGACTATCGCAAGTCGAAACGGTGACGCCTCACGGCAGCATCGTACTGACCTTCGGTGTAAAAGACCTTCAACATGCGCGAACGCAACTCGAGATTCAAGGCGTGCGCTTCGACGGTGAGACGCAAGTGATTCCCGGACTGGTCAAACTCGCCACGTTTTTCGATCCAGACGGCAATCCACTGATGCTCGCCGAGAGCATTTCCGCTTCGACCTAAACTGAAACTCGAGCGTTCACAACACGTCCTGCGCCGTCCCTCGAGCCGCGAGGTTCTGACGGTTCTTGCGTAAACGCAGCGCTCGGTTGACCAGCCCAGACAGTGGGCTGAGCGCCATCTCATAAGCGGGGAAGTACGCCATCTGCCCGCCGAGACGCATCTTGAACTCGTAGACACCGAAGCTGTGCTTGTCGCTGCTGATGACCCTCGGGATACCGAACAGATCCAGCCGCTTGTAACCGTGATCGTGCGCGTAATTGAGCATCGCCCAATAAAAACCGTTGCTTGCCTTCGGGTCTTTGACGCCTTCAACCTTCTCCAAGCGCGTGCTGCCACCGTAGAGGTAGCACAACTCGTCGCCCAGCCCGATCACCAGCCCAGTCGCCAGCGGCACGCCGTTTTGCCGCGCCGTGATGATCTGGGACTCACCACCGTATTTGCGGCACTCAAAGTACATTGCCTCGTAATAGCGCCGCTGGCGTTGCAGCAAACTCGAGCGCGAGTTGGTTTCACTAAATAGCTTCCAGAACGCGTCGAAATCCGTTTCAACGCCCGCCGTCACACCCTCTTTGAGGCTGGTGCGCGTGTTGCGCCGCGCCATCTCGTGCATGGCTTTCATCATTTCAATGGCTGATCGCGTCGTGTCGATCAGCACCGTGTGTTCAGGCTGTATCGGCGCGGCGTGACGCCACATCCCCAGTTGAACGGGAATCACGCTCGGATCGCCGCTCGAGGCAATCGGCACGGGCGGTTCAATCGTGATGCTGACATCGCCCAGCCCCGCGAAATCGTTCAGTAGCTTCGCCGCATCCTCGAGATCGCTCAAACTGTCCAAGGCTGGCCCACGCGGGCAGTACAGATACCCCAGCCCGTACTGCGTGCGCTTCAAGACCTGCGCTGCGCCGAACGCCACGCCGTCGCGCTCCAAGCGCAATCTGGTGGGCTGCCACGCCGTCACGCGCCGCGCCTCACCGAAGCCCCAGCCTTGTAACGCGCTGTGATGCGCGAAGCCGCGCACCAAGGCGTCCCACTCGAGCGGATGGTTGACCGGAACGGCGCGGAGACTCACGCCGTGCAGGATAACAGGTCAGTGCGTGAGGGCTGATTCATGCGGGTGGCTCGAGCAGGGTTTGCAGTGGGAAATCTCCACGCTACTCTCGAGTGTCGTGGGATGTTTCGAGCGCTGGCTCGATCAGTCTTCGCAGACCACACGACTTACCCTGTGCGGGAGAGACTTGCCTCGCCCGCCACACGACGGTAACAACGCTGCGAAGTCCCGAGCTGAAGTTGCTGAATCGAACAAGCGGCCCGAGGTTGCGGGAGCGAACACGGTATTCTGCGCCGTGACGCACTCGAGGCTCGAGCGTGACAGACTGCTTTCACGGAGGTACTTACATGGCAAAAGTCTTGATGATCGGTGCGGGTGGCGTCGGTGGCGTGGTCGCCAAGAAAATGGCGCAGAACCACGTGGTCTTTACGGAGTTCATGATCGCGTCTCGCACGCTGAGTAAATGTGATGCGATCAAGTCTGAGATCGAGCAGTTCATTCCGACCAAATCCGTTGTGACGACGGCTAAAGTTGACGCAGACAACGTGCCGGAACTCGTGGCGCTGATTCAGTCTTACAAGCCAGATCTCGTGTTGAACGTCGCGCTGCCGTATCAGGATTTGACGGTCATGGACGCGTGTTTGGAGACTGGCGTTCATTACTTGGACACTGCTAATTACGAACCCAAGGATGTCGCCAAGTTTGAATACTCGTGGCAGTGGGCGTACTTTGACCGTTTTGAAAAAGCTGGCATCATGGCGCTTTTGGGTTGCGGATTCGATCCGGGCGCGACGCAGGCGTTCACTGCCCATTTAGCCAAGCACCACTTTGACGAGATTCACTATCTGGATATCATCGACTGCAACAACGGTTCGCACGGCAAGGCGTTTGCGACCAATTTCAACCCAGAAATCAATATCCGCGAAATCACCGCTGCCGGGCGTTACTGGCAGGACGGTCAGTGGATTGAAACGAGGCCCCTCGAGATCGCGCAAGACATTTACTACCCGAAAGTCGCCACGCGCAAAAGTTACGTGCTTTACCACGAAGAGTTAGAGAGTCTGGTCGTTAACTTCCCGACCATCAAACGCGCCCGCTTCTGGATGACTTTTGGCGATGCGTACATCAAGCACCTGTCCGTGCTCGAGGGCATCGGCATGACCAGCATCACCCCGATCAACTTTCGCGGGATGCAGGTCGCGCCGATTGAATTTTTGAAAGCCGTGCTGCCCGAACCCTCGAGCCTCGCCGCGAATTACACGGGTCAGACCTGCATCGGCGTGCAAGCCAAAGGCATCAAAGACGGCAAAGAGAAGGTGCATTTCGTCTATAACGTCGCCGATCACGAGCAGACCTATAAAGAGGTGCAAGCGCAGGGCATCAGTTACACCACGGGCGTCCCCGCGATGATTGGCGCGATGCTGATGCTGACTGGAGTCTGGAAGAAAGCGGGCGTCTGGAACGTCGAGCAACTCGATCCAGACCCGTTTATCGCCGCGATGAACCAGTGGGGTTTACCGGTGGACGAGCTGGCGGGGATTGAACTGGTGAAGGATTAAAGCGAGGGGAAAATCAGCCGCGCTCGAGCCTCGAGCGCGGCTGGATTCGAGTTGAACGTTGTGCGGGTAGGCACAGCCCCTACGGGAAAACATCGTTGACCGCACGAAAAAGTGCATACGGTTCTCTCGAGATGTTCGTGTCCTCGCTTGCCAATTCGGTAAACATTCCAGACTGTTTTTAACCCGAACTGACGCTATTTCTACTTGCTCGAGGCGGATTTTCAGTCATACTCAAAGATGAAAAAACAAAAGCTCGAGAGCGCGTAGACCCTCGAGCTTTTGTTTTACGGGCTGCATGGCGGAGAGAAAGAGATTCGAACTCTTGGTACAGTTTCCCGTACACACGCTTTCCAGGCGTGCTCCTTAAACCGCTCGGACACCTCTCCACGCTGTCGCTCGAGCAAAAACCGCGTCTCGGGCGTGAAGGAGTGTACCAGTCAAACACGTAAGTTTCAACTTGATTTGAACAGACGAACGAAGATCGGTCGCCTGTATACGAACGAGTCGCACGACCCCGGGCAACGCCGCGCCCAGCAAATCAGTCTCGGGCCAGTCAACTCAGCACTGCACATCCCAGATCAATCTCGGGCGTTCAAAGCCGCCATTTCACGCCCGTCACATTGCTTTGGTAAAAGTGAAAACCTCGTCAATGACGAGGTTTTCACTTGGTGGCCCGTGAGGGGCACGATCCCCCGACCCACTGATTAAAAGTCAGCTGCTCTACCGACTGAGCTAACGGGCCACACACCTTTTTCAAGGCTTTGAGAGGTTATCACCGCACCCCAGACAAATCAAGCCCTCGAGAGTCACGCCTTGTCACCCCCGGCAATAGCACAGGCTTTTATCACGACTCGAGTCCAAAAATTCATCGGATGCGTGAGTGACGTACCCGTAGGGGCTTTTCTGCCGCTCGCCCCTACAACCGCGCAGCCCATGCAACCGCGCAGCCCCATGCCAAACACGTGATATTTCTCGAGCTTCACGCTTTAATTCAAACAATTTTGAATTTAGGTTTTGATAAAAGCCTCGCAATAGCAGCCTGACTGACCGTGCATCCCGTCTCGAGTCGTATGATGAGGGTATGCCTGTGATCGCTCAGAACCAGCAACTGCTGCAATTTCTCGCCCCGGAAGAGCGCAACGCTTTGGAGCGCATCTGCCCGCCGCGCAAGTTCAAGAAGGGGCAGGCGATTTACCGTTATCAGGACAGGGCAGATGACCTGTTTATCGTCCACGAGGGCAAAGTCAAGATCACCGCGCCGACCGCCGATGGCGGCGAGCGAATTTTGAGCATTTTGGGGCCCGGTGATTTCTTCGGCGAGTCGTTCCTGTCGGGTCAGGAGCGTCACACGACCGATGCGGTCGCCATGACCGAGCCGGTCGTTGCTAGTCCTGTGTGCTTGGACAAAATGCTGGAGCTAACAGCCAAGCAACCAAACGTCGCGCTGGCACTGGCTCGGGTGTTGGCGAGCCGCGTGCAGGAACTCGAGGCGCAGTTGGAAGCGACGACAGCGCCAGTCACAGCGCGGGTTGGCGGGGCATTGGCGAGTTTCGCGGAGCGTTTCGGGGAGAAGAACGGCACGAATCTGCGTAAGCTGAAACTCGATTTGACGCACGAAGAGCTGGCGGCCTTCGTCGGCAGCACGCGGGTGACGGTCACAAACGCTCTGGGCGAGCTGCGCGACATGGGTTTGGTGACGGGCACGCGTGGCGAGTACGAGATTGACCTGCCCGCGCTGCGCGATTACGTCGACAGCGCCAGTTTTATCTGAATCCAAGCTCAGAGGGATCTGGTTTCAAGGCTCGGAAAAGTTGCGTTCCAGATCAGACGCTCGAGACGCCGCAATGCTGTTCACGCTCCAAGTTTTAGCTCGAGGTGAAGGGTTCAGGGTCACTTCTACCGCTCGAGCAGTTCCATCACACTGTCTTTGAGCGGGGCCATGCCCAGCCGCACGATGTACCCGCGCTGGCCGCTGTGAGCGCGGTACTTCTCAAATATTGCGACCAATTCGCTCTTCAGAGCGCGGCTGCGCTCCAAGTCAAGCCGCAGCACCGAGTAATTGCTCCAACCCGTGTACTGCTCACCCTCGAGAATCGGCGTTTGAGTACCACGCGGATCGTCCAGCCCGCCGACGCTGTGGGTGGTGACGTTGCCGTGCTCGTCGCGGTAAATGATCCGTCCCGGATCGCTGCCCTGCTCGCTGAGCACGCCGCTTAAGTACTCGGCGAAGGAGCGCACGAACACGCGGCGCAGTTGCGTGTCCTGCGCCATCAAAAAGTCCTCCAAGCTGTCCGCGCCCGTCACGCGGTACGGCACGAAATACGCGTCGCTCGAGGCGCGGTAATGTTTGACGGGGTGGCCGCGCCGCGTCTCAACCCGTGCGACGCACAGCAGTCCCAGCGCCTCCATTTTTTTCACCGCACGAAACATCCGCAAGGCGCTGATCTCGAGGGTCAATGCGGCGTGTTTGATCGTGCTGTCTTTGGCGATGAATGGGCCAATCAGCGCAGCCGTGCGCGGGTTGCACAGGTAATCGGCGGCGGCCGTGGTGATAATCGTTTCCCACAGCGGGTCGGCGCTGCTGGGGGTCGCCGATTGCGGACTCGTTCCAGCGCTGCCTTTGTTGTCGAAGTAACGCGGCGCAGGGGACATGGATTGCCGCATATTGTAAACGATTGGCGTGACAAGTCTGCGTCACCTCGAGTATAGATACCTACTCAATCGGTCAAAGCGAGTTTCTGCGCGATGCTCGAGTGATCTCACATTGGCTCAAATAGATTCGGAGCTGTTCACCCTTTGAGCCAAGCCTCGAAAAGCTACTTGAGCAGCAGGGCTTGGCGCTGCGCTTCGACCAGCGCGGCTTTCGGATCGACGCCGCCCTTCAAGCTGCGCTCGAGCTGCGCTTCTAGCACACCGCGCCAATCGTTGTAGAGGTTCAAACGCGGCGGGTTGTAGGCATTGTCCAGTGCCTCGAGACCGGCTTTCATCACGGGATCACCTGCGAAGTCACCCAAAAGCTTCTTGGCGCTCTGGCGCACGGGCAGGTAATAGGTGGCTTTGGCGAAACGCGCCGTGTTCTCTGGGCGCGTCAAGTACGACCAAAAGGCGACTGCCCCAGCGGTTTCATCGGCTGAATTGCCGCGTGGGATCACGAGTTGCGATTCGCCCGCCAACGTCTTGCCGGGCATTGGCACAGCGCCGACCTGAAACGAGATCGAACCCTTGACAACGCTGTAGGCGCTGGTTGGCAGCGTGACCAAGAACGCTTTGGTACGCACCCAGTCGATCACCGCGAAGTTCGCCTCGCTGAACGAGCGCACAATCGCCTGCCCACCTTTTGAAAGGTCGTACATCATCTGCAAGCTCTGCACGGCTTTGTCAGAATCGAAATCCGGGCGCTTCTGCGCGTCCAGAATGTCCCCGCCGCGACTCGAGACCATGCTGGCGAAGACCCAGCCGTCGGTGAAGAAAATTGCGCCTTTGGCACTGCGACTCGTCAGCGCTTTGGCAGCTTTGGTGTAATCGTCCCACGTGCGCGGCGGGAGTAAACCTTTTTGCTTGAACGCGTCGACGTTGTAAAACTGCACCAGTGTGCTGCCCGCCCACGGCAGACCGTAGCGCTTGCCGGCCACATCGCCGTACTCCCAGAAGGTCGGGTCGTAATCCTCGAGCGTGGCTTTCGGCAGCGCTTTGACGTTGCTCGTCAGGTCGTTCAGTCCCCCGCCGACCGCGAGGTGCGTGAAGAAGCCGTTGTCGATCTGCACCAGATTGGGGACTTCGCCCTTAGAGGCAAGCGCGGCTTGCAATTTGATCTGCATAGTTTTGAAATCACCCGGCTCGACGACTTTGACCGCGTACTGCGCTTGCGAAGCGTTAAATTCCCGCGCAAAATCCGCGATGATTTTAGAACCGCTTTCCTGCCCGACGTAATGCCAGAAGGTGATCGGGATCGGCGCGGCGGCGCTCGAGGTGACGGCTCCGAGGGCAGCCAGACTGACTGCGGCTGCGACGAGACTGAATTTGAGGGCGCTGTTCATCTTGCCTCAGATGATAGCAGCGCTTATTTTAATTGCAGCCTCGAGATCGTTAAAGACCGCGCTCATCAAAGCCGACCAGCGGCTCGAGCAACGCGGGTAAGCGCGGCATCAGCGCGACTTTCGCAGGCATGAGCGTTTGAATCGCCGCCTCGAGCATCGCGTCTCTGCCAGTTTCAGCGATCGCTCGAGGGTCGAAGCTAGCTGCGATGTCGGGTGTGACGGACTCGGGCACTCGAGTCCCGTCTTCATTGATCGTGCGGACGTAGGTGATCGCCAGCGCACTGCCGTTTTGCAGTTTCCAGAACTCAGTGGCGGTGTCGAGCACGCCGTAGGTCTGCGAGCCGATGATTTGGCCACGCCCTGAAAGCTGGATGATATACGCCATCAGCTCGCCGCAACTGGCGGTGCTTTGATCCATCAGCACCGCGACGCCGCCCTGCCACAGGGCGGGTCTGGTGATCTCATAGCGCACCGGGTCTTGTGGGTCGTTGCCGATGAAGCGCCCGCCATCGAAACCGACCAGCACCTGCTGCGAAACGGTCTCGTTGACGTTGACGGCCCGACCGACGAACGCGCTCGAGGCTCCGTAGCACTCGGTTTCCTCGCCGCCGCCGTTGCCGCGCAGGTCAATCACGATGTTTTTCGCGCCCATGCGCTGCGCTTGCGCGACCAAGGCGTGGGCGCGTGGCGCAATGTCGTTGCTGCCGACGAAGGTCGGAAAGCGCATCACCAGCGTGCTGGCCGCGACCCCCGCTGGGCGGTACAAGAACGGCAAATTGGTTTTCTCTAATCTGCGGCGTTGCATCGTCACGGTCGCTCGAGCGGGAGTACGAGGATCGCCGCGCACCACAGCCAGCTTGACCGGCGCGTCGGTCTGGATCAGCGCCCGGAAGCTCGTCACCGCGTTTTGTGGCGTTAGCGGCTGACCACCCACGCTGACCACGCGGTCGAACGGCCGCAAGCCGCCCCTGAACGCGGGGCCGTCGGCGATCACGTCCTCGATCAGCACCTCATTCCTCGAGTTGCTGTCCCCGACCTGAAAGCCGTAACTGGGGTTCATGTTGCTGGCCACACCGCTGAACTCCTGCAAAGTGCGCTGGTAATTGCTGGGCGACAGGTAATAGGTGTGACCGTCGTTCATGCCGCTGGCTAAGCGCTGCAAGAACGGTGTGGCCATTTCATAACTGCAATTCAAGTTGCCCGCGCAGACCGTTTCCAGATCCGCCTGTAACCGCGCCCCCAGCTCGAGCGGCTGGACAGCGCTGTAGCCGTGGTAATTGCTCGCCATGAATTGCACGCCTTGATTCAGCAAATCCGAGGCGGGACTGGCAGCCGCGACGCTGCCGAGCGTCAGACTCGAGGCGAAGATCAGGGCAGCGAGGGTTTTCATGGTTCTATTCTTCGCTTTTTCTCGAGCACAGCGTGAGGGGACGGGCAACAATTGTTGACAGCCCGCGCCCAGCAGGGGAGACTCACGGGCATGTCAGACAATTCAGTACCCGGCTCGCTGCGGCAACGCGTGCGCGAGTTCATCAACACCTGCGTGATCCCACGCGAAGCGGAACTGACCGCTGACGCCGAAAACATTCATCACCTGCGCGTTGAACTGCAACTCGAGGCCAAAGCGCGTGGTCTGTTCACGCCGCAACTGCCCGTCGCGCTCGGTGGGCTGGGCTTAGCGTGGCTCGAGGCGAGTGAGCTGTTCATTGAGGCTGGGCGCAGCTTACTGGGAATTCAAGCCCTGAACATCGCTGCGCCCGACGAGGGCAACATGCACCTGCTGCACGCGGTCGCCAGTCAAGCGCAGCAAACGCGTTACCTCGAGCCGCTCGTGCGCGGTGAGAAGCGCAGTTGCTTTAGCATGACCGAGCCGCCGCCCGGCGCGGGGTCAGACCCGAGCATGTTGCTGGCCCGCGCCGAGCGCGTCGGGAATCGGTGGCGCTTATCGGCTGACAAGTGGTTCATCAGCGGCGCGGTTGGCGCGGAGTTCACGCTGCTGCTGGCCAATACCGATGTCGGCGCGACGATTTTTATCTTGCCGATGAACGCGCCCGGCGTGACGATCAAACGCATCATCCCGACGCTCGATAAATTCACGCCCGGTCATCACTGCGAACTCGAGTTTGATAACGTGATGTTGAGCGACGACGATGTGCTCGGGCAGCCCGGCAAGGGCTTCGAGTACGCGCAGATTCGGCTTGATCCAGCGCGGTTGACGCACTGCATGCGCTGGCTGGGGACGGCGGTACGCAGTTTGGAAATCGCCGAGGAGTACGCCGTCACGCGCCAGAGCTTCGGTGCAAAATTGTCTGAGCATCAGATGGTGCAGGACATGATCGCGCAGAGCCACATTGAAATTCACGCCAGTCGCCTGATGATCCGCGACGCCTGTGCGATGCTGGATCGCCATGAGCGCGTGCGTCACGAAGCCAGCATGACCAAAGTTTTTGTCAGCGAAACCGTGGGCCGGGTGCTGGATCGTTGCCTGCAAATCTGCGGCTCGAGCGGAATCAGTGAAGACCTGCCGATCAGCCAGTTCTGGCGCGAGGCTCGAGCCTTCAGGATTTACGACGGCGCGAACGAGGTGCACAAAATGAGCATCGCCCGCCGCACATTGAGACGCGCTGCCGCGAGGCTCCTCGAGCCAGTCGCATGAACGCGGACGTGCCCGAAGCCGCACCGCTCGAGACGACCATGCTGGGGGCGTTACAGCCGCACTTCCCAGACGCTCGAGTGATGACTGCTCATTTGCTGGCAGGCGGCGCGTCCAAGGAGACGTGGGCATTGACCCTCGAGACTGCTGCTGGCGTGCAAGAGATCATCGTGCGCCGCGCCGGGGGCGGCGCGATGTACAGCGAGCAGTTGACGCTCAACGGGGAATACAAGGTCATTCAAGCGGCATTGACGGCTGGTGTGACGGTCGCCCAGCCATTCACCTACCTGCCCGACCTCATGGGGCGCGAGGCGTTCATCAGTCAGCGCTTGCACGGCGAAACCATCGGGCGGCGCGTCGTCAGCCGCCCGGAGTTACACGCGGCTCGAGCGGCGCTGCCGGTGCGAATGGCGCAGGAACTCGCTCGGATTCACAGCGTTGGGATCAAAGGGCTGGAGTTCCTGCCCGGTGCACGGGTCGGTTCAGGTGTGGCGCATTGCATCGCCCGCTTGTACGTTGAACTCGACAGCGTGCTCCAGCCGCACCCAGTGATCGAACTGGCGCTGCGCTGGCTGAGCTTGCACGAGCCGCCCAGCCACGGCCGCACCCTCGTTCACGGCGATTTTCGCATCGGCAACCTGATGGTCAGCGAGTCAGATTTGGTCGGCGTGCTCGACTGGGAATTCGCGCACATCGGCGATCCAGCCGAGGATCTGGCGTGGCCGCTGATCCGGGCGTGGCGCTTCGGGCGCGATGACCAGCACCTCGGTGGCATCAGTGCTGTAAGGCCGTTCCTCGAGACTTACAATGCCCTGACCGGACGCACGATCACGACTGAGACGCTGTTCTACTGGGAGGTCATGGGCAACGTCAAATGGGCTGTCGGCGCACTCACCCAAGCCAAGCGCCATTTGGACGGCTTGGAGCGCAGTGTGGAACTGGCCGTGCTCGGGCGACTCTCGAGCGAGATGGAATTTGAACTGCTGCATTTGCTCAACGGGAGGGGTTGAATGACGATATTCTGGACTGCTCAACTCGAGGTTGTCATTCCATCTCGAGCCGTCAATCCACGGGCTGACTCGAGGCTGCGCTGATGCAACCGCGCCCAGATGCGACTGAACTCTTATCCGCCGTGCGCGACTTCCTCGAGACCGAGATCATTCCTACACTCACCGACGCCCGCTTGAAGTTCCGCACGCTGGTGGCGATCAACGCGCTCGGCATCGTAGAGCGCGAACATCAGCTCGAGGAGGGATTTCTAAAAGCTGAACTGGCTGATCTGAGCAATCTGCTCGAGCGTGACGCGCCAATCCCAAATGCGCTCGAGGCATTGCGGCTCGAGGTGACGAATTTGAACACCGACCTCGCCGAGCGCATTAGGGTGGGCAACGCGCCCGTCGAAACGCTCGAGACACTAAAACGCGCAGCCGTGAACAAGCTGCGCGTCTCGAGTCCAACGTATTTAAAGCGCTACGGTGTTTAAGCTTGGGCGCTTGGCTTGGCTTGCGGGCGAGTTTGCGGCGTGACTCGAGCGCTGAACACAGCCTCGCGGTCGATTTCGCGCTCCGCGTTCAAGCAATCCACCCACTCTTCCAAAGTGCGGACACCCTTTTCGACGGCTTCAATAGGATGCCTGAAGCGCGTCCCCTCGAGAAACTTCTTGGCGGCGCGTTTCATGTAAGACGATTTACGCATAACTTTCCCCCTGAAGTGAAGCAGATACCGCAGAGTGTAGCGCAAATTGGATTTCCGTGCGTGAAAATCGTCTCGAGCCTCATGGTCGACGTTAAAATTGCGTTGCGTTTAAAACTGCGCTGCGCCTAAAACTGCGCTGCGCCTAAAACTGCTCAATGCGGTAATCGAAGCTTTCGTCGTCGCGCAGCAGCAACTCGAGATACTGGCGTTTCTCCAGCGCGTCGATCATCGCAAATTGATTGGTGGAGTCAATGTAAATCCCGTCTTCCATCACGGTGTGACCGTAAACGCCGAAGGTATGTCCCGCGTCGCGCACCAGATGTGGCTTATCAGTCCACCAGCGCTTGGCATCTGGGTCGCCATAGAAAAAATCGTCAAAATACATCATTCCCGGCGTCGGCCCAGCGTGCGCGAAGTGAATGCCGTTCAAACGCACGTACCGCACGAACGTTCTGAACCACGCCTGCAAATCCTCCGGCAGCGGCACGCCACCTTTTGTCGGGTCGAACTCTGCGTGAATCACGCCCAGCGCCGTGCCCAGCAAGAACTTATGCTCGAGCGCCGCATCGTCGTGATTGCCCAAAATCACCTGCACGTTGCCGTCCGATTGATCGACGTAATCTTTAAGTTTGTACAGCTCCCTGACCTGCGCTCGGCTGGCGCTTTTCAGGTGCTCAGGGTCGCGCCAGTTGTAATCGGTTCGCCCCGTCAGCAGCTCGTAACCCTCAATGCGCTTGGGGTGCACCAAGTCGCCCATCAAAATCACTCGGTAACGCCCGTCCAGCACTGGCTGCGTCGGATGACCATTCGCGTCCATCGCGTAAGCGGCTTTTAGCGCCGCTGACAAGTTGCGCCAGTCCGCGTGGACATCGCCGATGGCAATCACCTTGAGCATCGCAACGCATCATAACCGCTCGGCATTGCGGGGAGCTAAACTTGAGCAACTTGAAGCTCGAGCCTACCCACTGGGACATCTTCGCCCTGCGATCTCGAGTACAACTAGCACCTCGAGAGGTGCTTCGTGTACCGATTCAAACGCTGGCAGTGGGCGCTGATCGCTGTTTTTCTGCCGATCTACTTCACGCTGGCGACGTTTCAGGTCTTCGGCGGTTTTTACTTGGGCTTCCCGCCAGTGACGCCCGCGTTTTTGAACAATACGCGCTTCCCATTGGAGCGCACGCTGACCGTCATCAGAGTCTCGAGCCTGCATTTGTTTGGCAATCTGCGCGAGGGCAGGATCACGGTCAAGCTCGGCGGCGCGACGATCGCGGATTTCGTTGGTAATTTTGACAAGCGCGTGATCCTGCAACCCGGTACGCACCTGATGACGCTGACGATGCAAGAAGCGACGGGCGATTTCAATTACGCGCTCGAGTAACGTTGCGCTCGAGTGATCTGCAATTACGCGCTCGAGTCGGTCAGCGCAGCCGCGATTTCTGCGTTTGGGTTATGGGTACGAATGAATCCGGCGATTTTTTTCATGAACCTTGACGGCCCAGTCACAAACATCGAATCCTCGAGAATCGCCAGCGCACGTGTCCCCGATGAACCGCTCAGCAGCAGTTGCCCGAGCGATTTCGAGTGGCTGTAATACCCGATTTTGGCAATGTCGCTGGCGTGCAGCGTGCGCCAGCGGTAGAGGGTATTGATGCTCGCCACGCGCAGTGTTTGCGTATCTGGGCGGAGTTCAATGCGTTGCCACGCACCGAACCAGAAGATCACAAAAATACCACCAAACATCATCGCGCAAAAGACGATCTGCTCGAGCAGCGGTGCAGTGCCGAACAGCAAGTTGAAAACTCCGGTTTGAAACCAAGTCCACGAAGCGAACGCTAGGATTAGCATCAGGATCCCGAGCGCGACCTCGAGTGCAACCCGCCAGCCCGTGACGATCACGGGTTTAGGGTAGCTTCCGCGCTTTGTCGAGCCATTCGCGCTGCGAGTAACGGTACTGATTGCTGGCGCGTTTGACGTTGCGCTCCAACGCAGCGACCTGCTTACCAGCCTCCTCTAATTTGCCTTGCGCTTTCAAAAACGCCGCGTACCAGTACCGCGCTTCCTCGCCGCTGAAACTCGAGATCGCGCTGTTGTACAGCGTCTCAGCTTCCTCGGTGCTGCCTAATGTCTCGAGCGTGCGGGCCAGTAGCAACCGTCCGCGCCCGCGCAGTTCTTCTGGGGCTGCCTCCAAGAGTTCGCGGAGCAGCCCCTGCGTCTCCTCGAGTTTGCCCGCTCTGAATTTGACATCCGCGAGGTCATACGTGACGTGCGGATCGCTCCTGAAAACGCCTTGCCGCGTTTGGGTCAGCAATTCTTCCGCCCGCTCCAATTGCCCCGCATCGCGGTACGCCAGCGCCAGCAAAATGCGGTTCTGCGCCGTGGGCAGCTCCTCGAGTTGCCGCTCCAAGTCCTTGACGCGCATCCCAGCGGGCTTCAGGCTTTCCACCGCCTCGAGCACCCGTGCGCCGCGCAGTTCGGGTAAGACTTGCGTGATGAAGTACGCAATCGCCCCGATGTACGGGATCAAAAACAGGATCGCCAGCCAGTACAGGTCATTGCGCCGCACGAACAGATGCACGATGCAGACGATCACCAGCACGCCGTAAATCGCACCGAACGGGCCGTTAAACAGGTTTTGCAAAAACCCCATACTCGGATTAAACCATGAGTCTCGAGTTGATGAGGTTTTGCTTCGCTCGAGCGTCCCTACGAAATCGCCACCCGCGTATCCAATGAATTCCCAGTCCTACCCCTAACGCCTGACCTGCTCGAGGAAGCTGCTCCTGAACTTCGCCACTTTCGGCGCGACCACGCCCATGCAGTAGCCCTGATACGGGTTGCGGGCGTAGTAATTCTGGTGGTAATCCTCGCCCTTGTAAAAAATCTCGAGCGGTACGAGTTGCGTGACCAGCGGTTTGTCCCACAACAGTTGCGCGTCGGCAATCGCTTTCTTTGCGATCTCGAGCTGCGTGTCGCCCTCGTACAAGATGATGCTGCGGTACGACTCGCCGACATCGTTACCCTGACGGTTCAGCGTGGTCGGATCGTGAATCACGAAGAAGACCTTCAAAATGTCATCAAAGCTCGTGATTGTGTCGTCGAAGGTCAGTTGTACGACTTCGGCATGACCCGTCGTCTCGGAGCAGACCTGCTGGTACGTCGGGTTGACCGTGTGTCCGCCTGCGTAGCCAGAGACCGATTGCGTGATGCCCTTCATCTCCAAATAAACCGCTTCCAAGCACCAGAAGCACCCGCCGCCAATTGTGACTGTTTGTAAGCTCATATCGTACTTTACGTCGCCGCTCGAGGACTGGTTCAGTGCTGCGTTACCGTTGAGCGGACGCACTGGAGTAATCCTGACAAAGTTACTTGAGAATCCCGAGTGCAAGGTGTAATCTACCCCCAAGTCAGGAATCATTCTCAATAGAAGAATGATCTCACGCAGACGCACTCGAGGGCAACACCTCGAGTCAGATTGAAAGGGCAAACATGAAACTCGAGATCAAAGATTTGTGGGCAAGCATCGACGGGCAAATGATCCTCAAAGGCGTCAACCTGACCGTCCCAGCGGGCGAGTTCCACGCGATCATGGGCCCGAACGGCAACGGTAAAAGCACGCTGGTGAAAGTCATCGCGGGCGCACCCGAGTACACTGTCGAGCGCGGCGAAGTGCTGTACGACGGACAGAACGTCTTGGAGATGGAACCCGACGAACGCGCCCGCAAAGGCTTGTACTTGGCATTCCAGTACCCCGTCGAGATTCCCGGCGTGACCGTCGCCAACTTCCTGCGCCTCGCCATTCAAGCCCGCACGGGACAAGAAGTGCAGTTCATGGAGTTCTACGCCAAATTGCAAAAGGCGCTCGCCATTTTGGATTGGGACGAGAGCTGGGTCAACCGCTACCTCAACCAAGGCTTTAGCGGCGGTGAGAAAAAGCGCAACGAAATCCTGCAAATGCTGATGCTCGAGCCGGGTTTCGCACTGATGGACGAAACCGATTCTGGACTGGATATCGACGCGCTGAAAGTCGTTGCCAACGGAGTCAACGCGATGCGAAGCGCGAATTTCAGCGCCCTGATGATTACGCATTACAATCGCCTCTTAGAGTTCATCGTCCCAGACATGGTGCATATCATGGTCGACGGACGGATCGTCAAAAGTGGCGATAAGGAATTGGCAATTGAACTCGAGGCCAACGGTTACGAACCGATCAAGCTGATCGCCGCTCAGCACCCCGCCCCAGACTTCAACGCCGCCGATTGAAGGAGGCTCGAGTGATTCAGCGTATCTTCGCCCTTGTTGCTTTATTCGCACTCGCTTCTTGCAGTAGTCCGCCTCGAGTATCCGAGAAACTGCTGTACGTCGCACCGACGCTGATAACCACCTCGAGCACCCAGCTCGTCACGCCTCAACTCTCGCCCGTGCCGCAGTGTGCAACTGATTGTTTGCAAGTCAAAGACGACCCGAACACTGCTTGGTATACGCTCAGGCTCAATGAAATCGGCGGCTTCACCTTCGAGTCTGGTTTTCAGTACAAACTGCGTGTTCGCTTCACTGAAACGGCGACCGACGGAATCTACATCGGACGCTCTTACCAACTGCTCGAGACGCTCGAGAAAACTCCAGTCAGGAATTGAGGAGGCTCGAGATGATGAAATTGCAAATCTTGCTTCTGATTGTTGGAACTGTGTTCCTCGCATCATGCAATGCTCCCATCATCCGCGAGTACACACTCGAGGTTTCGCCGCAAACCAAGAAATGCGTTTTCGAGTGGCTGAGCACGCGAGACCCGAATCCCAACGATCCCAACGAGCGAATTAGTGACTGCATTCAAGTTAGATACGACTCGAGCCGACCCTACTACCATCACCGCGATATTCAGGGCTTCACCTTCGTTCCAGGCTTCAAGTACCGTTTACGAATCCGTAGCGTACTCCAAACGCCAGTGATGGCTGACGATCCCGGAGTAGAACAACTCATCGCCATCATTGAGAAAACCCCCGCCAGCAATTAAGGAGATCCGCCCATGACCCAGTTCATCGACCAACCCGCCAACATCCCAGACCCCAGCGTCGCCAAGATCAACGAAGCCTACGAGTACGGCTGGTCACAACCCGAGAAGTACACGATCAAAGCCCCTAAAGGCTTGTCCCGCGAGGTCGTCGAGATGATCTCCAAAGCGAAGAACGAACCCGCGTGGATGCTCGAGTTTCGCTTGAAGGCGTTGGATATTTACAACTCCAAGCCAATCCCGAAGTGGGGCGCTGACCTTTCTGGCTTAGACCTCGAGAATATTTACTACTATATCAAGCCCACGGATATGCTCAACTCCCGCACTTGGGACGACGTGCCACAGGAGATCAAAGATACGTTCGAGCGATTGGGCATCCCTGAATCCGAGCGCGGCATGCTCGCGGGTGTCGGCGCTCAGTACGAAAGTGAAATGGTGTACCACAACCTCAAAGAGGAGTGGGAGAAGCTCGGCGTGGTCTTCCTGAGCATCGAAGACGGCATGCGCGAGTACCCAGACCTCTTCCGTGAACACTTCGCCACGGTGATCCCGCCCGAGGACAACAAATTCGCCGCCGTCAACAGCGCGGTCTGGTCGGGCGGCAGCTTCGTCTACGTCCCCAAAGGCGTTCGGGTCGACGTGCCGCTGCAAACTTACTTTCGCATCAACGCCGAAAACAGCGGTCAATTCGAGCGCACGCTCATCATCATCGACGAGGGCGCATACGCGCACTACATCGAAGGCTGCACCGCGCCCAGCTACTCGAGCGATAGCTTCCACAGTGGCGTGATCGAGATCGTCGTCAAAAAAGGCGCTCGGATGCGTTACAGCACCATCCAGAATTGGTCGCACAACGTCTACAACCTCGTCACGCAACGCGCCGCCGTGTACGAAGGCGCGGTCATGGAATGGGTCGACGGCAATCTCGGCAGCAAAGTGACAATGAAATACCCGGCGACGTACCTCTTAGAACCCGGCGCTCGAGGCGAAATCCTCAGCATCGCCATGGCCACGACCGGGCAGCACCAAGACGCGGGCGGTAAAGTCGTCCACTTCGCGCCGAACACGTCAAGCAGCATCGTGTCCAAATCCATCTCCAAGAACGACGGTCGCTCGAGCTACCGAGGGCTGGTCAAGATCTACGACGGCGCGGTCAATGCCAAGTCGAACGTCGAATGCGATGCGTTGCTGCTCAACGACAACAGCCGAACCGACACCTACCCGTACATTGAAATCGAAGAGAAAACCGCTTCGGTCGGACACGAAGCCACTGTCTCCAAAATCAACGACGAGCAGGTTTTTTACCTGATGTCTCGAGGGCTGTCGGAGGAAGCCGCGACGGGTCTGATCGTGCGCGGATTCATCGAACCGATTGCCAAGGAATTGCCGCTCGAGTACGCGGTGGAACTGAACCGCTTGATCGAGTTGGAGATGGAAGGCTCAGTCGGGTAAAAGCCAGATGTCCATTCTCGTGATCCGTGAACAAGTCACCCCTGCACAACTGCGTCAGATGCTCGAGGAATACGCGAGCGACGAGTACATCAAACTCGCCGTCGACCTCGAGCAAGGCATTCTGGCTGGTGGTGGAGAGTGGCACGCGGACTGCGAAGCGGTACTGATTGAACTGGACTGCGATCACTCGAGCATCTGGGGCGCGGGTTGGCTGTGGCAAACGCAGCAGGCGACGTTCGATTCGCTCATCAATATCCGACCCAAGCAGGGAAACCGCACCCTCGAGTTGGAAGACCCGAAGCTGCGCGAGCGCGTTTCGAGCATCGTCACCAACTTCTTCGCTGGGGTGAACCCGTGACCGAGTACCCGCGCAAAGAACGATTCATCAAAGACCCGATCTCGAGACGGCTGGGTAACTTGGCAGTCAACCTCAACCGCATTGGGGTGTTCGCAGAGAAAAACTCGGCTGAAAGTGTGCGAAATCTGCTGAGCGAAAGTGTACGGTTCATCGAGTGGAGCGCGGCGGATACAATGCCAGAGGTCAGTGAAACGCTGGTGGAGTTTCAGGTGCAACTCGCTCGTTGGCAACTGACTTGGGATAAGTGTTGGAACGATCAAGCAGAGCAGCAAAAGATCGTTAGCGCCACGAAAACCATGTCTGAACTAGTGTTGAATATGATCTAAAATACGACCGAGGCGGAAAGAGGTGGATATGTCAGTCGCTGAAATCGTCAATTCTGTAGAAACGCTCAACCGCGAGGAGTGGAATCAACTCTGGTTGCTGCTCGAGAAGAAGCGAGCACACGACTTGGCATTGGAGTTCAGAGCCACGCTGGGCGATTACGCAGAGGTCAACACGCCAATCGAGGCATATGAGGCGAGCGCTTCACTCGAGCGGTTTCTCGAGGGTCAAGCGTGAAGGAAGCCGTTTTTTCGTATCGCCAAATTGACCAGTTTTCTACGATGCCAATTATTCCGATGAGGCTCGAGCATGATTTAACAGTTATAGATGTGGAAGCGTTGATTGACAGCGGTTCTGCCGTGAATGTCATGCCGTATCAGATTGGATTAGACTTGGGTTTCGATTGGGCTGCTTGCCCGGCAGGTGGTGCGTTGACAGGGAATTTGTCTGTGCCAGAAACCAGATTGTTGGTTGTGCAAGCTTTGATTGCAGATTTAAAGAAAATTCAACTTGGCTTTGTCTGGGTAAATAGTGACCGCCCGAGGTTGCTGCTCGGACAAAATAACTTTTTCAAGCATTACAACATTTGCTTTTCGAGAACAAACCTTAAAATTCAAATTTCTGAAGAAATCTCAGAATGATGTGATGACTCGAGAATTGGGTCGAAAGAAGCTAAACTCGAGGGAAGACACAGGTGAACCCATGATCGCAGCGCATCAACAAATCACCGATGAGACCGGCGCGACCTTCGTGATGCTGCCGCTCGAGGAGTACGAGCGACTGCTCGAGGATGCGTGGCATCGTAGGGTTCTCGAGGAATCGCGGGGTGAGGAAACCGTCAAGATTACGATTGATGAATTAAGGCATAAAACCGGCTTGATCTGACGGAATTAAGTTAGAAAATACTACCTTGGAGTGCAATAAAATGAAAAAATTTCTGTTTCTTCTCATTCTAATTTCGCTAATCTCATGCTCGCCAAGAGCTAGTAATGTTCAAAGTACTATGATTGATCCAGACAGACATGTGCAGCTTGATGATATTTGGAAAGTAACTTTTTCTGGCGGGTTTTCATATACTTTGAAAATCTTAAACACTAAATCTCAACCGTATACTGCTGACGCTGATGGACATGCTGGCTTCGTAACTACAGAATCCCCTCTTCTTGAAATAACCACTTTTCCTAATCGAAATATTGAAGATAACTACCCAAGCTATCCTGACGTTTTCATTAAAGAAAAGTCGGTTTCATTCTGCGTGGTGCAAGAACCGTCAGGTAAAATTTTTTACTCGGGAAAAGGTTTTTTTGGAAAACCTGACGATCTTGTCAAATTATTCAAATCTGAACTACCCTTGCCGGAAATTTGCAAAATGCAAAAAGTAAATTAGCGAACTGAAGCACGCTGAATAGGTGAAAAGTGACCAATTTTATAAATGAAAACCCCACTCCCCTGACTATCCCCAACCGCAACGAACCCGCATGGCTCGAGTCCGCCCGCACCTCAGCGCTCGAGGTGTACAACGACCGCGCCATTCCGACGACAGCGGTCGAGGCGTGGAAGTACACGAACCTGCGGCGCTTCAAACCCGAGAACTTTCAGCCTGCCAAAGCCGTGCCAGCCGTCTCGAGCATTGCTGATCTGCCCGCGAAGATTCGGGATCGGTTGAGCAGCACCGACGCGGCGGGTCGGATCGTGCTGAGTGGCTCGAGCGTGATTTACGCGGATGTGCCTGCTGAACTCGAGGCGCGGGGCGTGATCTTCACCGATCTGAAGACTGCGGTCACGCAACACCCGGAGTTGGTGCAGAAGTACCTGTACAGCGTTGTCGGCGCGGCGTACCCAGCCCCGACGACATTGGCGCTCGAGCGGTATGAGCATATTCCGCATTTGGACGAGGACAAATTCACGGCGCTGAACGCGGCGGTTTGGGACAACGGGTTCTTCCTGTACGTGCCCAAAGGCGTGGAACTCGAGTTGCCGCTGGGTGGATTTCGGTACTTGGATCAGGAGGGGACGTTCGCTGCCTCGCGCACATTGGTGGTACTCGAGGATAATGCGAAGGTCACGTACATCGACGAGCAGGACAGCCCCGATATCAAAGCCGCGAATTTCGGCGCGGTCGAGCTGATACTGGGGCGCGGGGCACAACTGCGTTACGTGGCGATTCAGAACTGGGGGCGCGGCTTCACGCACATTCAGCGTATTAAATCTAGCCTCGAGTCGGACGCGGCGCTGAACAGTTTGTACGTGACGATGGGCGCGACGCTCTCCCGCATTGAGGTGCAGACGGCGATGAACACGGGCGCGTCGTCGGAGTTGCTGGCGATTTACTTCGCGGACAAGGATCAGCATTTCGATCACTTGACGCTCCAGCATCACCTCAAGCCTCGAGCGCACAGCGACTTGCTGTTCAAGGGCGTGCTGGCGGATAGGGCTAGGGGCGTGTTCAGCGGTTTAATCAAAGTCGAGTTGAACGCGCAGAAAACCGATGCCTACCAGAAAAACCGCACGTTGCTGCTGTCCGACGAAGCGCGTTCCGACAGCGTACCGCAACTCGAGATCAACGCCAACGACGTGCGCTGCTCGCACGGCAGCACCACCGCGCCGGTCGATCCGCAGGAGCTGTTCTACTTGCGCTCGAGGGGCATCACGAAGCCGGTGGCGGAGAAGATGCTCGTCACGGCGTTTTTGGAGGACGTGCTGAACCGCGTGCCGCTCAAAAACGTTGTGAAGTATTTGGAGAACGTGATCGCCGATAAGGTCGGAGCGCCCAAAGGCTTCAACCGCATCGAAGCCGAAGACAAGTAAATTGGTGCGGCTCGAGGGGCGAACCAGACGGTTCGCCCTTTCTTCACACGCCTCGAGATCGTCTGTGCTCACGACGCGCTAGCATTGAACGATGGACGTGACTCATGGATCTATATTTGATACCGAAGACGCTATGCAAATTGACGCCGTGGCTCAAGGGTCAGAGGCTCGGCGGGACACGTTGCGGCGTGCCTTCCGAGGTAGCGGCAACACGTTCCCAATTGTCGCTCGAGAATCGCCAGCGGAGGACGCGCCGCTGCTCGGTTACGCCATCCTTGAGTATTCGTTTTTCGACAACGGATTCATGCCTTTGGTGTACGTCGCTCCTGAGTACAGACGATGCGGCGTGGCTCGGCAACTGATCGCATTTCTTGAAAACCTCTGCCAGCGCCCGAAACTCTTCTCGAGCACCAACCTCAGCAATGCGCCGATGCACGCGCTGTTCGCTCGGTTGGGATATTCAGCGTGCGGCATGGTGACTGCGCTCGATGAAGCTGATCCTGAGGTGTTTTACGTGAAGCGCGTCAAACCGTGAATCCTCGAGTACGATACGCCGCATGACAGAGTTTCGCTCGAGCTTTCCCAAAGATTTCGCGTGGGGTACGGCGACGGCCGCGACTCAGATCGAGGGCGCAGCCTTCACGGACGGCAAAGGCTTGAGCATCTGGGACACGTTCTCGAGGTCGAAGGGCAGGATTCTGGGCGGTGACACGGCGGATGTCGCTTGCGACCATTACCACCTGTGGGCGGACGACATCAAACGAATGCAGCAGCTCGGCATGAACGCGTATCGCTTCTCAGTCGCGTGGACTCGAGTGCAACCGAGCGGGCGGGGGAGAGCTGTTGATCGCGGTCTCGAGTTTTATGACCGTCTGATTGATGGTTTGCTCGAGGCGGGCATCGCACCGTGGGTGACGCTGTACCACTGGGATTTACCGCAGGGATTAGAGGACGCGGGCGGTTGGACGAACCGCGATACGGCGCTGCGCTTCGCGGAGTACGCGCATATTGTGGCTGAGCGCATCGGTTCTCGAGCGGCTGGGATCATCACGCTCAACGAGCCGTGGGTCTTCACATTGCTTGGCTACGCGCTTGGCACGCACGCGCCGGGAAAGACGGATTTGAGCGGCGCGTTCAAAGCGGTGCATCACGCATTGCTGGCGCACGGCTTGGGCGTGGCGGCGATCCGCGAGGCGTGTAATGCGCCCGTCGGGATCGCGCTGAGCATGAGCAGTTGCGAACCGGCGACCGACTCGAGCGCGGACGAGCGGGCGGCGGCTGCAATGGACGAGTTGGTCAACGGCATGTTCGCCGATCCGATTTTCGGGCGCGGGTATCCCAGTTTGCTCGAGCCATTCATGCCCGCGTTCCCGTTAGATTTCGAGGCTGATCTGAAAACGATTGCCGCGCCTATCGACTTTCTGGGTGTCAATTACTACTTTCGCCACGTCGTGCGCGAACCTCGAGCCAACGCGATTCCCGAGGGGTTGAGTGCGATTCTGCGCTTTGCGGGCATTCCCGTCGAGGTCGTACCAGACGCGGAGCGCGGTCATCCTTTGACAGGTTTTGGGTGGGAAGTCTACCCGCAGGGCTTGCACAACCAAATCGCTCGAGTCCATGAGCGTTACAAGCCTACCGCGCTGTACATCACCGAGAACGGTGCGACGTACCCTGATATCCTCGAGCCAGACGGATCAATTCGTGATCTCGAGCGGCAACGCTACTTTGAACTGCACCTCGAGCAATGCGCGAGATTGATCGACGACGGCGTGCCACTGCGCGGGTACTTCGCTTGGTCGCTGCTGGACAATTTTGAATGGGCCGAAGGCTACTCCAAGCGCTTCGGGCTGTACTTCGTGGATTTCGAGACGCAAGCCCGCACGCTCAAAACCAGCGGCGCGTGGCTGAGGGACTTCATCACGCAGACGTGACTTTGAGTGTTGACACGCGATACCGACACGCGACCGCGCCCTCGAGTACCCGCGCTTCACGCTTCACGGCGGCTTGCAGCAGACTGGCGTACAGGTCAGCTTCGCTGCTGCACAACTCCTCGAAGCGCTTGGCCACCTCGAGACTCGGGCAGTTGCCCTGACTGAGCAGCCAGTCTGTACCGTCGGCTTGAAAGCTCGCGTCGCAACCGAGTTCGTTCAAAAGGTCGCACAGCGCGTTCAAGCGCCCCTCGAGATGGCCGTGAATGCGCGGCTGCCACAACTCCAAAAGCTTGCGGTTGCGCTCCCCGAGCACGCTCAGCACCGCGCCGGAGCCGTACAGCGATTGGATGTGCTCGAGGATATCGCCGCACAGTTCCGCGTAGTTCTTCGGGAAGTGCGAATCGCCCTTGCCAGACACCCTGAAGACGTGCTGTGGACGCCCGCGCCCGCCGGGACGGTGAACTTGCGATTCCAATAACCCGTCGGCTTCCAAATCCATCAGGTGACGCCGCACGGCGGGCACGCTGACCTCGAGTGCGCCAGCCACGTCCCGCGCCGTGCCGCCGCCCTGACCGCGCAGGATGTGCAGCACACGGCTTTTGGTGCTGTCGTTGAGAAGTCTCAGCATGGGGATTCGCACCAAGTTAAAGCAGTGCCAGACGTAAAAAGCTGCTCGAGGTGACAATTGTTTCATTGCAGCGCTCGAGAGCCGTGGTGTTTGCAGCCCTCAAAGCTCAGACCATCGGCAGCAGTTGCAGGCTTTGCACGCTGACGCGCCCCGCGAGGTTGCGGGCGATCTGGCGCAGCGCTTCAGCTTCGGGCGTCTCGGGATGACCGATCACGACGGGCGTCCCCGCGTCGCCGCCCTCGCGCACCTGCAAACCGATGGGGACTTCGCCCAGAAACGGCACGTTCATGCGCTCGGCCGTCGCCTTCGCGCCGCCGTGACCGAAGATGTCGTAGCGCTTGCCGGTGTCTGGCGCGATGAAGTAACTCATGTTCTCGACCATGCCGAGCACCGACACGCCCGCCTTGCGGAACATGTCCATCGCTCGAGTCGCGTCGATTAAGGCTACGTCCTGCGGCGTGCTGACGATCACCGCGCCCGTGATCGTCGCCAGTTGCGTTAGGGACAGTTGCACGTCGCCCGTGCCCGGTGGCAGATCAACGATCAGGTAATCTAGCTCGCCCCACGCAGCGTCCATCAATGTTTGGCGCACGAAGCTGTGCAACATCGGCCCGCGCCAGACGGTCGCCTGTCCCGGCGCGATCAGGTTCGCCATGCTGATGAACTTAATCCCGTGCCGCTCCAAAGGCAGCATTTTCTTATCGTCATTGGCGAACATCCGCTCATCCGCCCCGCCGAGCATGTGCGCGATGCTCGGGCCGTACACGTCGCTGTCCAGCAGTCCCACAGCCGCTCCATCTCGAGCCAGCGAGAGGGCGATGTTCGTGGAGACGGTACTCTTGCCGACGCCGCCCTTGCCGCTGCCGACCAGAATCACGTGCTTGACGCCGGGAATCGGATTTTCCGTCGGTGGGCGCACCTGAGCGCCGAAGGTCACGACGACGGACTGTACCTCTGGAATCTTCAGCACGGCTGCCTGCACGTCGCCCTCGATTTTGCCCTTGAGTGGGCAGGCGGGCGTGGTCAATTCGACCTTGACGTGAACGACATTACCCTCGATCTGCACGCGTTCGATCATGCCCAAACTGACGAGATCCTTGTGCAGCTCGGGATCGTTGACGGTGCGGAGCGCGGCGGTGACAGCGGACTCGAGAATCATTGCCCTGAGAGTAACGCGCCTCGCATCGGGATTGCGAGTTTCGCATTACAAAATTACAGAACGGCGTGTAGCGGCTTGCCACTGCAAGCCGACCCTCGAGCCGCAATTTCCGAAAGCCAAGTCCGAGCCTCGAGCCTCGAGTTCGTCGTTCTCGCGTGGGACGCGGGCGAACACGTCGTGCGTTGTGCCCTTGCACACATGGGTGTGACGCACGCATAGGCGTGACGTTCGCCCCTACGACCGCACGATTCCTTGAGCCTGAAAACGGGTGCGAGACTCGAGACTGACCACCCAGCCGCGTTGTAAACTGATCGCATGGCTGCCTATGAATTCCTCGAGTTCGCGCATTTCGACGGTGCGGTTGTACCGTTCTCCCAAGCCAATGTCTCCGTGGCGACGCTGGCGCTGCAATACGGGCTGAGCGTCTTCGGTGGCATTCGCGGGTATCGCGCCCCGGACGGCAGCATCAACATCTTCAGGCTGCGCGATCACTTCACGCGATTCTCGAGATCGGCGGGGTTGCTGAAAATCGCGTTGCCGGGTGACATTGATTTCATGATGAACGCGGCGCTCGAGTTGACGCGTCGCAACGCGCCGGGGTCGGACTGCTACTTTCGCCCGTTCGCGTACAAGTCTGACCTGAGCCTCGGGCCCAGCATCGGTCATCCGGGCGGCGGCTTCACGATTTACATGTTGCCGCTCGGCAATTACTTCGGCGGCGAATCTCGAGGGTTGCGGGTGCAAGTCTCGAGCTGGCGGCGCGTCGCGGACGGTGCGATTCCAGCACGCGGCAAGATCGGAGGCGCTTACGTCAACAGCGCGATTGCCAAAGACGAAGCGGTCATCAATGGCTATGACGACGCGATCATGATGAACGAACTCGGTAAGGTCGCCGAGGGCAGTGCCGCGAACCTCTTCATGGTGCGCGACGGCGTGCTGATAACGCCGGGCATCACTTCAGATGTGCTCGAGGGAATTACGCGCCGCAGCGTGATTGAACTGGCGCGTGACATGAGCATTCCGGTGCTCGAGCGCGACATTGACCGCTCTGAGTTGTACATCGCTGACGAGGTGTTCCTGTGCGGCACGGCCGCGCAGGTCGCGCCGATCGAGCAGATCGACCAGCGCGTGATCGGTGATGCCAACCGCCCGATCACGACGCAGCTCCGCTCGAGGTTCGAATCAGTCGTGCGCGGGCAAGATGCGAAATTCGCGCATTGGTTGACGCGGGTCGAGATCCCCGCGCTCGTCTCGGCGGATTGAAGCTCGAGAATTACGTTTGAATCGGTACAACCGAGTTGCTCGAGCAATCACGAAAATCGTAGGGGCGAACCTTGTGTTCGCCCGCTCCAAAACGCGTATGCCAGTCACGTTCGAGACGCTGATCTCGAGCTTCCCCTCGAGCCAGCCGATTTAAAACGTCGTCGCCCAGAAAGATGGGCTGACCGCCGCCACTTCCTTCTCGAGCACCTCTGTTTTGTAGACCTTGAACCCTCGAGCCTCGTAATTGCGTAGGGCTGCCACGCCGTCCAAGCTGCACGTGTTGACGTGAACTCGAGCTGCCCCGAGTGCTCGAGCGCGGGTCACAGCGGCGCTGAGTAAATGCGCTCCCAAGCCCTTGCCCGCGAAGTCTGGCAGCAACCCAAAGTAGACGATCTCGACCCCAGCTTCACCTTGCGGCTCGAGATCGAAGTAGCCCGCCATCGTGCCGCTGACGTACAGCACGTGCAGCTCCCAACGCTGGCAAGCCTCGAGCCATTGCGTCCGCGACCAATTCAGTTTGTCCGTCCAGTGGTAATCGCCGCCGACGGCGCGGTATAAGAAGCGCTGCAATTCCGGCGACGCTACTTGAGCGTGCGTCACCGTCACCCCCTCGAGACTCGAGGTTTTGGGGTGAAAGGCGTCTGACTCCAATAGCTCGAGGTGATTAATGGTTACGGCAGTCATTACCTCGAGATTATAAGAAATAAAAAACCGCCCCGAGGGGCGGTCTTGCGTTTGTCTTGGTTGCTTTACAGAACCGTGACGTTGGCGGCCTGTGGGCCCTTGCCGTTCTTGCCTTCTTCGGCCTCGAAGCTGACGCGCTGACCTTCTTCTAGGTTGCGGTAGCCGCTGCCCTTGATAGCGGAGAAGTGGACGAACAAGTCCTTACCACCATCGTTGGGCGTAATGAATCCGAAGCCTTTTTCACCGTTGAACCACTTGACGACACCCTCTGGCATACTATTTCCTCAATCTCACGCGAACTTCTTTTACTTCGCGCTGTTCTCCCGAGATCTTCCCGGGTTTGTCAACACAGATTCACTGCCCGACGCCGAAGACTATAGCACACCAAAGTGACAAACGCGCAATCTGCGCTACATCAAGCTTTGCTAGACGTTAAACTTGCTTTCATGAAAACCCAGTTGTACATCGGCGGCCAGTGGCTCGAGGGGGACGCGACGCTTCCCGTTATCAACCCAGCGACAGGGGCGCTACTTCACGATGCGCCCGCCGCCAGCGACGCGCAGGTGGATGCAGCCGTGCAAGCCGCTCGAGCCGCGTTCCCCACGTGGGCAGCTTTAAGTGGTGCGGCTCGAGGTGAGTTTCTGCGGCGCATCGCGCAGGGCATCAGAGACTGCAAAGAGGAATTGGCGCGGCTCGAGGTGATGCAGAACGGCAAGCCGCTGCCTGAAGCGCTGTGGGACATGGACGACTGTGCGGCGTGCTTTGACTATTACGCGGGTCTGGCTGAAAACTTGGACTCGAGGCACGAGCGCGAGATTGCTGTGCCGCATGATGATTTCAAGAGTCTGGCGAGGCTCGAGCCGATTGGCGTAGCGGGGCAGATCGTGCCGTGGAATTACCCGCTGCTGATGGCCTGCTGGAAGGTCGCGCCCGCGCTGGCGGCGGGTTGCACCAGTGTCCTTAAACCCTCTGAGTTGACGCCGCTGACGGCGCTCGAGCTGGCGCAGATCGCGCACGACGCGGGGCTGCCAGCGGGCGTGCTGAACGTCATCAGTGGCGGGCGCGAGGCGGGCGCGGCACTGACCAATCACGCGGATGTGGACAAGCTGGCGTTCACCGGCAGCTTCGAAACCGGCAAGCGCGTGATGCGAGCAGCCTCGGAGCGCGTCACCAATACGACCCTCGAGCTGGGCGGCAAGAGCGCGATTCTAGTGTTTGACGATTGCGACCTCGAGCAAGCCGTCGAGTGGATCATGTTCGGAATTTTCTGGAACAAAGGCGAAGTCTGTAGCGCCACCAGCCGCCTGATCGTGCAGGACGGCATCGCGGATCGTTTATTGGAGCGGCTGAAACTCGAGTGCGAGCGCGTGAAAATCGGCGATCCGCTCGAGGCAGGCGTATTGCTCGGGCCGCTCGTGTCACACGGTCAGTACGCGAAGGTCACGGGCTTCATTCAGCGCGGACTCGAGGCTGGACTGACGCTGCTGACGGGTGGCCAGCGCCCAGCGCATCTGACAAATGGCTATTACCTCGAGCCAACGGTGTTTATTGACGTGCCAGAAGATAGCGAACTCTGGCTCGAGGAGATCTTCGGGCCCGTGCTGTGTGTGGCGCGTTTCACCACCGAACAAGAAGCGCTGCGTTTGGCAAACGCTAGCCAGTACGGTCTGGCTGGAGCCGTGATGAGCCGCGACCTCGAGCGTGCCAACCGCGTGGCCAGAGCGCTCGAGGCGGGCATCGTCTGGATCAACTGCTCGCAACCGACCTTCTGCGAAGCCCCGTGGGGCGGCTTAAAACGCAGCGGCATCGGGCGGGAACTCGGCGAGTGGGGACTGAACAATTATTTGCAGACGAAGCAAATCACAACGTATCTGACGAACGATAAGCCGTGGGGATGGTACATCAAAAAAGAAGCATAGGTACAAGCGTCGCTCAACGCGCCAGTGGAATCACTCGGGGCCAGTTCGGCGGTCGATGACTGCCTCTAACTGACCCCCGCGAACGGGTTCTGAAACAATGATTGATGTGTGTGAGCGGCCGTACCGACCGAGTTGATCGAGGAGTTGCTCGAGATGTTTGGTGGATTCAACTTGAACGACGGCGGCAAAGCAGGTGTCGCCAGTCATACGGTATGCCTCGATAACCTCAGGGTGGCGTTTCACCGCTTCAGTGATCTCGAACATTTGTTGTCCTGTTCCTTCAAACCGCACCAACGCTTTGATCCATGTTCCTAACGCTTCTGCGTTGACTTGGGCTTGATACCCCGTGATGACGCCAGCATCCTCAAGCTTGCGGATTCTCTCGATTACACTCGGCACAGACAGTTTGACTTCGTGCGCTAGGGAACTATATGAAGCTCTGGCATTCCTTTGTAGGGCGCGTAGTAAAGCCCAGTCAATGGCATCCATACGATCAGGTAGGGCAAACGCACCAACTCTCTCGAGTTAAAGAGTCCTTGCTGAACGCACGACGTTGAATCTGGGTTCGTTAAACCCTCGAGATTGGCACGCTAAATTCGTGTCGAAACGACGGCTGAGGAAACAAGGATTCTCGAGA
>JANYHH010000008.1 GCA_025359505.1 Deinococcales bacterium | reverse complement strand
GGTCGTGCGACGCTGAATTTGCACTTGAGCGTCGCACGACCCTCCGCCGTTCCTAACGAAACGAGCGACCCCCTACTTCGCAGGGGGTGACTTGAAAAGCTCGAGCCATCGAAAACCCCGCCACGTGGCGGGGTTTGTTCTGCGCTACTCGCCGCTCGAGAGCACGGCGAGGAAGGCTTCCTGGGGTACTTCGACCGTGCCGATGGACTTCATGCGCTTGCGGCCCTTTTTCTGCTTCTCGAGTAGCTTTTTCTTGCGGGTGATGTCGCCACCGTAGCACTTGGCGAGCACGTCTTTGCGGTAGGCCTTGACCGTGGCTCGAGCGATGATTTTGCCGCCGATGGCCGCTTGAATCGGTACAGGGAACATTTGGCGCGGGATGACTTCTGCCATTTTCTCGACGATCCTGCGTCCAGTGGAATCGGCTTTGTCGCGGTGACAGATGATCGCCAGCGCGTCCACGATGTCGTTGTTGACTAGGATTCCGACTTTGACCAAATCGCCCTCTTGGTAATCGATCTGCTCGTAATCCATGCTGGCGTAGCCTCTGGATAAGGATTTCAGGCGGTCGTGGAAGTCGTACAAAATTTCGCCGAATGGCACTTCATAGCGTAGCTCGACGCGCCGCCCGACGTACACCATGTCCTTCATGATGCCGCGCTTCTCCACCAGCAGTTGCATGGCACTGCCGACGTACTCCTCGGGGAGAATCACCGCGAGTTTGATATACGGCTCTTCGATTTTGGTCACGCGATCCATCGTTGGCAGCAAGCTTGGATTCTGCATCGTGAAGACCGTGCCATCGGTCAGCGTGACTTTGTAAATCACGCTCGGGGCGGTGGCGATGAGATCCAGATCGAACTCGCGCTCGAGACGTTCCTGCACGACTTCGGCGTGGAGTAATCCGAGAAATCCGCAGCGAAACCCAAAGCCCAAGGCTTCGGAAGTCTCCGGCTCGAAGTTGAGGGCGGCGTCGTTGAGTTGCAATTTCTCGAGCGCTTCGCGCATTTTCGGGTAATCGTTGGTTTCGGTCGGGTAGAGTCCGCTGAAAACCACGGGCTGCGCGGGCTTGAAGCCGGGAAATGGCTCGAGCGTCGAGATTTTCGCGCCGGTGACGGTATCGCCGACGGGTGCGTCGTGAATGTCGCGGATTGCAGCCGTGAACCAGCCGACCTCGCCCGCTTTCAAGACCTGAGTTTTCTCCAAAGCTGGGCGAAAGACGCCGACCTCGGTGACTTCAAATTCCTTGTCGGTGCTCCAGAATTTAATTTTCGTGCCGGTCTGAATCGTGCCTTCTAAAACGCGGATGAACGGAATCACGCCCTGATACGAGCTGTAGACGCTATCAAACACCAGCGCTTTTAAGGGCGCTTCGGGATCGCCGGGCGGCGGTGGAATCCGAGCGACAATCGCCTCGAGCACATCGCGCACGCCCTCACCGGTTTTGCCGCTGGCGAAGATCGCGTCCTCGGCCGGAATGCCGATCACATCCTCGAGTTCTTGGGCGCTTTCGGCGGGCATCGCGCTCGGCAAATCAATTTTATTGACGACGGGCACGATCAGCAGGTTGCTTTCGACCGCCAAGTACGCGTTGACAATCGTTTGCGCTTCGACGCCTTGCGACGCATCAACCAGCAGCAGCACGCCCTCGCACGCGGCTAGTGAGCGGCTGACCTCGTAATTGAAATCGACATGTCCGGGCGTGTCGATCAGGTGAAAAACGTACTCCTGCCCGTCCTTGGCGGTGTAATCCAAGCGCACGGGCGTGGCTTTGATTGTGATGCCGCGCTCGCGCTCGAGGTCAAGTGTGTCGAGCGTCTGGGCGCGTTTGTCGCGCTCGGTCATCGCGCCGCAGATTTCCAAGATGCGATCCGCCAGCGTGGATTTACCGTGATCCACGTGTGCGATGATCGAAAAATTCCTGATGTGTGATGCTGATGCCATGAGTCGTACTCCTGACGTGAAGTCTATCACTCGAGTGGCACGGGTTTAGAGAGTCATTCGCCACAGTGTTGCACCGTAGCTCGAGGTGACGCGAGGTTGAACGGGCGTGCTGAAGACGAATCGCAGGGGCGAGGCATGCCTCGCCCAGTAATCGCGCCGCGCCATGTCCCTGCCAATCACCTCGAGCCTCGAGTCACATTTTGCGCTATGCTGTCAGCAGAATGAACCCAGAATCCAGAGTGCTCGAGCTTCGTGACCGCATCAACCGCGCCAACGCGCTGTACTACGTTTCCGACGCGCCGGAGATCAGCGATGCTGAATGGGACGCGTTGATGCACGAACTCAAGCAGCTCGAGGCAGCCAATCCGCACTTGCTGACGCCCGACAGCCCATCGCAGCGCGTCGGTTCGAGCGGCGCGGTTCAGCAGACGGGCTTCGCGCCGATCAAGCACCCGACGCCGCTGATGAGCTTGGACAACGCGTTCAACGATGACGACTTGCAGGGTTTTGAGGAAAAGCTCAACAACGTCATGGGCGTCAAGGAGATCAGTCGCCGTTACACTTGCGAGCTGAAAATCGACGGTCTGAGCATCAATATCCTCTACCGCGCTGGCAAACTGGTCTGGGCGGCAACGAGGGGGGACGGCGAGACGGGCGAGGACGTGACGCACAACGTGCTGACCATCCCCGAGATTCCAAAGGAATTGTCGCAACCGCTCGATCTCGAGGTGCGCGGCGAGGTGTTCCTTAGCCGCGCCGAGTTCGCCCGCATCAACGCGGAACTCGAGGAGAACGCGCTGCCCGCCTTCAAGAATCCGCGCAATGCGGCGGCTGGAACGCTGCGCCAGAAGGACTCGAGCGTTACCGCCAGTCGCAACCTCAAAGCGTACCTCTACGCGGTCGGTTCGCATCGCGGGCTGCCGGTCAAAACCCAAGCGGAGCTGCTCGAGTATCTCAGCAGTCTGGGCTTGCCGATCTCCAAGCAATTTGAGACCGTCGAGGGCGTCGCGGGCATCGCCGCATATCACACGAAGATGACCGAGATTCGCCATACCTTGGAGTTTGACGCCGATGGCTCTGTCGCCAAGATCGACGATCTGTTCTTGCAAGACGAGTTGGGTCTGACTTCCCGAGCGCCGCGCTGGGCGATTGCGTTCAAGTTCCCGGCTGAAGAAGTCGCCACGACGCTGCTGGGCATCACCGTGCAGGTCGGGCGCACCGGCAAGATCACGCCCGTCGCCGAACTCGAGCCGCGTTTACTCGAGGGCAGCGTGGTAGGCCGCGCTACGCTGCACAACGAGGATTTTGTCACCGCACTGGATCTGCGCGTCGGGGATCGCGTGCTGCTGCGTAAGGCAGGCGGTGTGATCCCGGAAATCATCCGCGTGCTGCTCGAGGAGCGCCCCGCCGATAGCGTCCCGTTCGCGTTCCCGACGCATTGCCCCGCCTGCGGGTCTGAGCTGGTCAGAGACGGAGCGCACACGTACTGCGTCAACGATGCCTGCGTCGCTAAAGAGTTCGAGCGCATCCGCTACTTCGTCAGCCGCGACGCGATGGACATTCAGGGCTTGGGCGACGAGCGCATCAAGCAATTGCAAACGGTGGGACTGATCCGCGACGCGGCTGATCTGTACGACCTGACCCTCGAGCCAGTCGCGGCGTTGGAGCGCATGGGCGAGAAAAGCGCTCAGAATTTACTGGCGCAAATTGAGAGCAGCAAAACCCAATCGCTGGCCCGCTTCATTTACGCGCTGGGGATGCGGCACGTCGGCGAGAAAGTCTCGCAGTCCTTAGAGCGCAAGTACGGCACGCTCGAGGTGATTTTACAGGCTGAGCTGGACGATATCGCCAGCATTTCCGGCATTGGCAAGGGACTGGCGGAGAACGTCGTCACGGGCTTGAAGTTGCCTCGAGTCGCCGATCTGATCCAGCGTTTAATCGCGGCTGGACTGAACACGGTCAGCACCGCGCAGCCAATTGGCACGCAGCTCTCAGGGCTGAATTTCGTCATCACCGGCTCGCTGTCGCAAGCCAGAGACGCATTGCAATCCAAGCTCGAGGGGCTGGGGGCGCGGGTCACGGGCAGCGTCACCAAGAAAACCAGTTACTTGATCGCCGGTGAAAACGCGGGTAGCAAACTCGAGAAAGCGACCGAGTTAAAGATTCCTGTGCTCTCCGAAGCGACGCTCGAGGAATTGCTGATGCAAAAAACCTCGAGCCAACCGGAGTCGTAGGGGCGTCCGGCCGGACGCCTCAGGGTTGGGCAGCCACAACATGAAATCACCCCTCGAGCGCGATGTCTCGAGGGGTGATTGACTTGCAAAGCTTAGCGTTTGAGAGGGTTGCTCAGCACGCCCGTGCGGTTCTCGTCGGTCGTGACGAGGTACGGCATGTTCGTCTGCCAGTACTTGCCGTTGGCTGGGTCGAACCAGTAGACGTACTCGCCGCCCGCGCCGCCGTCGGCGCTTTTCTCGGCTCGCGTGACCTTGCCGCGCACTTCGCCACGAAATATTTCCGTGCCGCTCAAGCTGTAAATCACAATGTAATGCTTGGTGTTGGACAGGTTTAAGACATCGCGTCCGAGGTTGTTCTGCTGCTCGGCGCTGCACGCCATGAACCCAAACGCCAACGTGCCACCGAGAATCAAATGCTTTACATTCATGTTTGCTCTCCTCGGGCCAAGCTGCGGCTCCGTGAAACGTACTCTAGCCTGAGAGTACGATGCTTCGCCAAAAAACGTTCCCGAATCCCCTCGGTTCTCGCAGACCGTGTGTTCTCTCGAGCTTCGCAGACCGTGTGTTCTCTCGAGCCGCTACAAATCGCGGCGCAACGTGCCCGCCCGCCACCACGTCAGCGCGTACAGCACCGCACCGACGACGAAAACCGCGTTGTACCCCCTTGCGTCGGCCAGAAACCCACCCAACACGGGCGTGAAAACCGCCACGCCGACGAGCGTATTGGCAATGCCGATGAAGCGCCCCCTCGAGTGAGCGGGGATGATCCCCAGCAGGTAATTGGCGTTGCCCAGATTGAAGCCCGCCACCGCGATTTGCTGGAGCACGAACACCAGTCCAAACCACGCTCCCGCTCCCCTCGGCATCAGCGCCGCCGTGATCGGCGCGAGCAGTGCGATGGACAGCGCCAATCGCAGAATCCGCCTCGAGCCGTAGCGCAAGGCCACCCGCGTCCAGATCGCGTTCGAGAGCGGTGCGATCACGCCGACGACGATCAGGAACGTGCCGATGCTGGCCTTGTCCACGCCGACGTTTTTCAGCGCGTGCGCCGTGAAGAACGCGTCGCCGATCGTGCTGGCGGCGTAGAGCATGCGGTACGTGACGAAGTGCCGGAAATCCGAATTGTCGCGCAGCGTTGGCAGGATGGATTTGAATTCCGCCAGAATGTTGCCCTTGGGTTTCACCGGGTCTTGCGGCTCTTCGATGAAGCCCTGAGCGCGGTAGCCGATGGCAAAGGCGATACCGCCCAGCGCAAAGATGATCGTGTAGTCCCACGGGAAAGTCAACGTAGAGCCGAGCAGCGCCCGCACGGTGATGCCCGCGACCAGCGTCAGCAGCCCGCCGTATAAATTGCGCGTGCCGAAAAAAGCGGCTCGAGACTGCGCGGGAACGGTTTTGGAAACGGTTTCCATCCACGGCAGGCCGCTCGCGCCGCTGGCCAGCGCATTGACGATCAACCCGATCAAGAACGCGATCAGCAGCCAGCTCGGTTGCGACTGGAACACAATGCAAGAGGCGACGATCAGCGCGAAGGCGCTCATGCGAATCGCACTCGCGGCGCGGTAGACGATGACTTTTTGGCGGATGTGCTGAATCTGCGCGGCGACGATGATCTGCGGCAGCAACCACCCGCCGACCGTGATTGCGGGCAGTAAAGCAATCACCAAATTCGGAGCGTTGAGCGCCGCCGCGAAGCTGCTCAGCACCAGCCCAGCGTTCATGAAGCCGTCACCTAAGGCGACGAACCAGCCGTTCAACACGCCGAAGCTGAAGTTGCGATTCCACCCGAAGCGCTGCTGGAAACTGGCGATCACTGGCTCGAGGAAGCGCGGTGGATCCGGGGATTTGACGTAATCGGCGTCTCTGGGCTGGCTTGGCGTCACACTGCCAATTAGTTTACGCTCGAGTCGCTGTGGGTTTGCTGAAATTCTGTCAACGTAGGCTTGTACCGCGCTTCAGATTCGATATGGTTCAACTTCGCTGCTCGAGGTTTCCCTCGTTTTTAGCCGTAAGGCTGCGCGGCTGTGTAGGTTTGCTAGGGCAAGCGCCTAAAAGTTCACCTGTTGACCATCTGATGAACTTTTAGGCTCGAGTCGTGATAAAAGCTTTGGGTCAGGGTAAACTCTGGGGCGTGGAACTCAGTCAAGAACTCATCACTGAACTCGAGGGTGGCGTCACGCAGACGCGCATGGCGGAACTGGCTGGGATCAGCGCGGCTGTATTGCGCGGTCTAGAAAAAGACGGTCTCGTGCCGCTGCATGCCAACACCACGAAAAAGCTGTACGGCGCAGCAGCTCTTGAAGCGATCGAGCGCGTCAAAACCCTGAAAGCTTCCGGCGCGTCGCTCGAGGAAATGAAAACGCAGGTCTTGCCGGCTGTCAAGAGCGAAGCGCAACTGATGGCGGAACTCGAGGTGGCCAAAACTAAGCTCGAGGCGGCCCGCACCAAATTGGCGGCGCTGGCTGGTGAAGTCAGTGAGCGCGTGATCGTGCAACGCAACGAATTGCGCTTATCCAAGCAAGAACTCGAGGCGATTGAAGCCTTGCGGCAATTGAACCTGCGCCGGGCCGTGCAAGTGGAGCGCAAAGCCAACGCGCTCGGGGCGCGGGTGCAGTACGCTGCCGCCAAGCCGCACATCGTGCGCGTGGATCTGCCGCAAGCCCCGAAGCGCAAGCGCAAGTAGCGGCTTGTGGCACGGCTTGCTTCTGCAAGCCGCTACCTCTTTACCCCCGGCGACGCTCGAGCATCACAATCTGAATCAGCGCCAATGCCACCAAGCGCTCGTCCAAATCCGGATCGTCGTTTGGCGCGATCTCCTCGATGAAAAAGCGCCGCTCGATGAAGCTGCGTTTCTTGAAAATGCGGTAACGCTGCACGCCTTTTTCGTCGATCAGTAGAAACGTCGGATTGACGAAGTATGCCAGCAGCCAGCCGATCAGCTCGATGCTTTCAAGGAAGTAATCCAGAAACGTGATCCAAGGGTTTTCCTCTTTGAAATTGAACGCTAATTTGTCATTGCTGTCGGTGATCTCGTAGCGGGCCGCCCACCAGCTTCTGAAACCCTGCGCTTTGACGTTGCCAATGCGGGCGTTGTCCGCAAGGCGCGTGATGTGATGCACGGCCCGAAAGCCGATGATGCGGTCAGCGACCATTTTGAACAGCGGCACGGTTTTTTGCTGATCGGCGAAAACGGTGGTGTCCTCGCGCAAGGTGAGGAGTTTTTGTTTGACTTGCAGCAGCAATTGCCCGTTCGCGTCGGTCACTTGCACCTCTGGCGAAAGCGTCACGAGTTTGAAGGTCAGGGTCAGCGGATATGTGATAGCCATGAAGAGCAGTCTACATAAGAATTGATCCGAATATTTTTTCTACCAACTGCCGGACATGCCAGACCTCGAGCTGCGCCAGACCGTGTGATCTCGAGCGATACCAGAACGTGTGATCTCGAGCGATACCAGATCTTGCGCCCGAGACGCTATAACCTTCAATAGCTAGTGCTTGCGCTCATTCAATTCGGGTATGCTTGGCGGCGATGAAATTTTCAAATGGTTGGGGGGCAGTACTGGCGGTTTGCGCGGTACTGACGGGATCGGTGAACGCGCAGAGCGGTGGCGCATTGCCGTTGGCGAGCATCGGCAGTGGCATTACTTGGGCTACGCAAGGCGAGGACGTGCGGTTCGTCGTGCCAGCGGGTGCGACTGCCCCAGTGCAATTAGAGGTTTACAGCCCGCACCTGAACTTGAATGATTACGTCAATGGTCGCGCCACAACTGGCTATTACGGCGACGAGATCTACGGGCGCAATCTGCCGTTCAGCACGGTCTTCACGTTGAAAGACGCACAGGGCGCGAAGGTGCTGGAGCGGCGCTTCGACACCGCGCAGCGCCACGTCTGGGAGCGGCTGCTGAACGCTCGCTTGCCAGCGGGCACGTACAACCTGCGCGTGACCTCGAGCGGTAACGGCAAGAACGCCTTCGCGCTGCGCGTCAACGCGCCGTATGCGGTGCAAGCCTCGCAGTTCACCGTCAACGCCCGCGGCCCTTTTGGCAGTGATCTGCTGGCCGCCAAAGTGATCGTGCCGACTGATCTGGTCGGTAAGCGCTTGGACATCACCAATTACGACGCGGACGGCGCAGCGGAGTTAGAGCTGTACGCGGTTTCGCCCGATGGTCAGCGCCGCCGCTTGACGGCTTCGGAAAACGCCAACAGCGCCACCAATTCCTTTGACATCACTGGCCCGCTGGTCGGCGAGTGGACGATTCTGGCGCGAATCGTCAGCACCACCAAGCAGTACAGTAACGCCTTCAACCTGCGTTTACGCAGCGGTGCGAACCCCGTTTACGCCACCCTGCCCGCCTTCACCCCGCCGAGCGACGCGACGCTGCTCGAGTCACCAACCGTCGAGGTCGTCGATCCGCAAGGACGCCCGATTCCCGGTGCGAGTTATACCATCACCGGCGAGGACGAGTTCACCCTCGCCCCGACCCTGCCGGCCGGCTATCAGGCGGTCAGCGCCACGGTGCTCGAGGGTAAGGGTGCAGTCGTCAGCCCGACGCAAGTCAACACGCCGCCCGGCGCGTCCAGAGTGCGCTTCGTGGCCCGCCCGATTCAGGGTGCGCTCGAGGTCACGACCGTCGCGCTGATCGGCAACAGCCGCGTGCCACTGACGGGCATCCCGTTCACCGTCGCGGGTCGAACCCTGAAAAGCCCAGTCACGTTGCCGCTTGGGCCCGGTGAGTACCCCGTCAAAGCCACGCCGCTGCCCGGCAGCACGGTCAGGGACGCCACGGGCGTGGTCGTCGATAACCAGACCGGTAAAGCGGTGCTCGAGTACCGCGTCAGCGTCAATTTGAAACTGGAGGTTACGCCGAACGTCGTGGCCACCTGCGCCCAGAGCCTGCTGACCGCCACGGCCAGCACGGATTTCCCGTATGAAGTTCCAGCGAATTTGAAACTGATCGTCCCCAAGGGCATGACCTCGCAGGCCCCGCTCGAGGCGGCACTGACGATGAGCGCTGGCCGCCCCGCGTTGCTGTCCGCACCGCTGCGGGTCTGTGAGGGCGGCCCGGTCAAAGCCACGCTCGATCCCAGCGGGCTGGCGACCGAGGGTGCGATTCGCGTCCTTCCCCCAGCCGGCGTGACGGTTTCACGCGTGACGGACACGCAAAAAGGCGCGGTGCGGGTGGTGAAGAGCTACCAGCAAGACAGCCTCGGGTACATCGTGACGCTGAGCATCACCATCGAGCGCGTGGTCGAAAACCTGCGCGTGATCGACCCGCTGCCCGTCGGTGGAACGAACCCAGCCGTGCGCCGCCCGACCCAGACCGTGACGGGCTTGGTGAACAATCAGGCGGTAGCCGTCAACTGGCGTTTGGACGGCAACACGTTCAACCTTGGGCGACTCGCACCGGGGATTTACACCGTGCAATACGGAGTCTTCACAGACTTAGCCGCCGATGCGGTCGTGACGATGCCGGATGTGCTCTGGGACGAGCGATAGCGCAGACTCGAGCCATCGAACGTGCATCAACCTCGAGCGTGAAGTTCGCAGTCGAAGCAGATTGCTCGACAAAAAAGCGGTGGGTCTCATCCTCGAGACCCGCCGCTCTCACCGCGCTGCGGTTACTTGGTTTCGGGTGCTTTGAATTGCGCGTAACCGCCAGCGGCCGTGAACGCTTTCTCGAGTTCGTCCACGTCGCGTTTCGGGGTGCTGAGCGCGTTACCGGGCAATGTACCCGCATAGATTTCTAGAGCGTCGTTGTACCCGTCACCATCGCTGTCGAGTTTCTTGACCAACACTTTGTACAGGGCTGCCTTAATGCGTGCCTCAGCCGGTTGCAAGCTGCTTTCCTTCCTGAACGTTTCGCGCAGGTTCAGGCCAAACGGATTCCACGGCGCTGCGCCCGTGCTGTTGATGTGGCAAAACGTGCAAGCCACGGCCCGCGTACCATCGTCGCGGTCTGGCTCGAGTTTGTACTGCACGACTGCGGCGAGGCGGTACTGGTTCTTGGCGGTGACTGAACTGGTGAACGCAAACGTTGCGGTCAGCAGCGCCGCCAGTACCAGACCGTGCTTGGCTGTGAATTTCATACATTGAGGTTACAGCAATGTTCAGCGCTGACATGTGACGAAGCGGCTTGAGCCAACCTTGAGCCTTGCTCGGGAAGGAATGCCTGACCTGTCTCGTGCGTTGCAAGTCGTGCAATCGGCTCGAGCCTTGCGGCGACAACCAAGTACTGAGTTTTTAACCTTCACCCAGCCTCAAAACAACGCCTTGATCGGATATCCAGCCACCGAAATCGTCAAGTCATCCACGCTGTATTGCACGCTGGTTCCAGCGATGGCTGATCCCTGAACCCGCGCTCCGATGCGAAAGCTGCCGCTTTGAATCGCCGCGAAGGCCTGCGCCTGCGCCGGGTCGCTCGAGCCAGCCGAAAGGTTGACACTGCCCGCGAAGCTCGAGCCGCTGGTGGTGGCTTGCAGCACGCGGTACTGCGCTTGGTAAAGGGCGGTGGTACTGCCGGGCGCGATGTAGACCTCAAGCGATCCAGTGGCGGTGGTGTTGATGGTGAGTTTGACGGTCAGTGCGGCAGAAGCGATGAATTTAACGCTGGGAATGGTGATGATTGCGCCGTTGGGGTCGTTGCCGTTGATCGCGTCGCCGTCGTCGTCTGGAAAGCGGTAATCGATGGCCCCAGCGATGACGCTCACCTGTCCAGACTTGGTGGCGGCGGGAATGAAGCTGTCGGCATCCACATTCAGGTTAATCAGCGTTTTGGTGCTGCACGCGGTGAAAACGAGGAGTGTTGCGAAGATCACGAGTAATTTCGTCATGGTTAGAATCCCAACCGCAGCGCGAGCGCGATGCCGTAATTGGTGTGGTTGTAAAACGGCGCTTGGTGCGTGGTCAGCGCCAAGTCAAAGCCGAAATTATTTGAAACATCAAAACTCGCGCCCAGCCCAAACTTGAAGCCGTTGTCCAACCCCAGCCCGCCGCGTAAGGTGAACAGCCCGAACTGCGCTTCCGCGCCCAGATGCAGCGCCAGTCGGCCGCGCCCGAACTGCGCGTCGGTCAGGGCCAGCACGCGCAAGCCCCCAGCCAAGCTGAACGTGCCAGCGACATTGACCGTCACGAGCGGGTCAACCCCGCCTCCAGAGCGGCTCGAGGCGACGGGAACAGACGTACCCGCGCTAGTGACGGTTTGCTCCGTACCTGACCAACTGTAGTAATCCACCGCGCCGACCACACCCAGCCCAACGTTCAAGCGCTCGAGTTCGGAGACGCCGAGCGTCGCGCCGGGCAGATCAACCGCCACGCCCAGATCGACGTTCAGGCCGTAACCGAACCCGCCATTGGTCGGGTCAGCGCGAAAAACCGTGACGCTGTAATCGGGCGTAGCGCTGGTCAGGTTGCCGCTCGAGTCGGTTTTCAGTGAACCGAGGGCACTGACATCCACCAAGGCTAAACCGTAAAAGCCGCTACCGCGCCCGCCCGCGTAGAGCGTCGCACCGGGCAACGGAACGGGGACAGCGAAGGCGACATCAAACGCGATTCCAGCCGAGGCTTTGGCCGCCCCAGAGACCGCGCTCGAGTACATGGTGTTGGGCGGCAATTGACCGCTTCCCGCCAGCAGATCCGCCTGTAATTTCGGGTCGATCGCCAGACTGGGGCCGCCCGCACTGATGAACACGCCCAGCCCAAATTGCACGGGGCCAATCCCGAACGGAATTCTAAACAGTGGCGATACGCCGACGGCCGATGTCCCCCTCGAGTTTGAGAGGCTGGTTGAAAAGTTCGTCTCGAGCGGTCTGCCATCTTGATCGGTCAGCGTCACGCCGCTGGCGGAGACGTTGACGTTGATCTGGCGCGGCGCGGGCACTGGATTGAGGATCAACGTGTTCAGGTGCGTGACTTGATCCAAAGCCGCCAAGACGTTGAATTCAGGTGAGTTTGGGTTGCTGGGGTCGTTGTACTGCGCTGGATTGGTCAGCAGTCCGATCAGGTTGAGCTGCGGGTTGATCAAAAAATTCAGCAGTCCCAGCGGCAGCACCAGCCCGCCGCCGCGCCCATCGCTGGGGTACGCGCCAAAGGCTGGGTTGAACGCGCCGAGGCTCGGGCCCGGCACGAGTGCGCCGCCCAAACCCAGACCGCGCACGTCCTGCGCCCCCGCGAAGCTCGAGCAAACGATGATGGCCGCGAGGATGATGAACGGTCGCCTGAAGTCTCTTGGATGGGGGCGTGATCGCATTGAGTGTCATCATAAGCGAAGGCTGGCAGCCTCGAGCCTAAAAATCGCACGTTGCCTTTAAAGCTGAACAGCCAGCGAAAGTCAATGAGCGGTTGGGCAGCCAGCTCGAGACTGCTTGCTGAATCGGCACGACTCGAGATCGCTTGCTGGACTGAGCGGCTCGAGTCACTCGACGATCCGCCCGTCTTCTAATCGCATGATCGCATCGGTTTTTTTAGCCAAGCCCTCGTCGTGCGTGACCACGACCACGCCAGCGCCCTCACTGTGCGCCAGTTCGATCAGCATGCCGAAGACCAGCTCGGCGTTGTGGCGATCTAAACTGCCGGTCGGTTCGTCGGCTAAGACCAAGCGCGGCTTGGTGCTGAGCGCCCTTGCCAGCGCGACCCGTTGGCGCTCGCCGCCGGACAAAACCCTCGGGAACGCGGCTGCTTTGCCCGACAAGCCCACGCGCTCGAGCAGTGATTTCGCGCTCACTTCGCTCCAGTCGCCCGCGATCATGCCGGGCAGCATCACGTTTTGCAGGGTTGTTAAATCTTCTAGCAAGTAATGATGCTGGAAGATCAGCCCGACTTCGACGGAACGCCGTGCTGCTAAGCGCTCCTGCGATAAGCCGCCAATGCGTTCCGCACCCCACGAGATCTCGCCGCTCGAGGGCGTCTCCAAGCCGCCCAGCAGGTGCAGCAATGTGCTTTTACCGCTGCCGCTTGGGCCCAACACTGCCAGAACCTGCCCGGACAGCAGCGTGAACGACAAACCGCGCAGCACCTCGAGCCGACCAGCGGGCAAAGCGTAACCGTGCTGTAAATCTTCAACTTTGAGCGCAATCATCTTTTTCGCAGCCTATCACGTGGTAGACGACTGTAAGCTTTGCACAAGGCGCAATTGCGGCTTTGATGCTAACATTGAGTTTGTGGTCAAAGATAACGTCAAAGCCGCGCTCACGCACTCACCACTCTTCATCGGGGTGCTCGATGCGGCCGTGCAAATGGCGCTCGAGGCGGCCACGATCCGCAGTTACGCGGCTGAAACCGATATTTTCCACGAGGACGACCCCGGCGAAGCGGTCTACCTGATTACCGAGGGTCGCATTAAAGTATCCCGCGCGAATCTGGAGGGCCGTGAGCGGATTTTCACGATCCTGACCCCGCCCGAGGTACTGGGCGAAATGGCCGTCATCAACCACTCGCCGCGCACGGCCACCGCGCACTGCTTGGATCGCGTGACCACGGTCGTGCTCTACCGCGATGACTTGCGAGCCATCATGGAGCGTCACCCGGGCGTGTTGTGGAATCTGGCCGGCATCCTCGTCAAGCGTTTAGCGGACATGAACCGTGAGGTCGAGATGCTGTCGTTTTCATCCACCGCCGCTTGCGTCGCTTACGCCCTGCAAAGCCTGCACCTGCGCGGCGCGTTCAAGCCCGGCCGCGAGGGCTTGCCGACCCTCGAGTTCACGCATCAGGACTTGGCCAACCGCACGGGCAACAGCCGCGAGACGATCACCAGAGTTTTGAAGGACTTGGAGCGCGACGGCATCATCAAAACCCGTCCCGGTATGATCTCGCTGCTGAACCCAGCCGCTTTAGAAGACGTGATCTACGGATTGCGCGACCAAGACGAGTAGAAGTGAAGCGTTACAAAAGCGGG
>JANYHH010000107.1 GCA_025359505.1 Deinococcales bacterium | reverse complement strand
CGCGACCGAAGCCGCGCCCGACTTCGCGTGCCACTCATGATGGGAAGCGATCCGGTTTCAATCCTCGAGCGCGACCGAAGCCGCGCCCGACTCGAGCAGCTTAAAGCGCTGATCGGTGAATTGGCAGTTTCAATCCTCGAGCGCGACCGAAGCCGCGCCCGACTGATGCTCGAGGGAGTTTGAATGATCTTCGCAAGCGTTTCAATCCTCGAGCGCGACCGAAGCCGCGCCCGACGGAGCAGGCATTGCACGGTGACTGAGGTAATCCTCGTTTCAATCCTCGAGCGCGACCGAAGCCGCGCCCGACGGATCACCGAAGCGCACTTTCCAACCGCACAGATCGTTTCAATCCTCGAGCGCGACCGAAGCCGCGCCCGACAGTAGGGTTCGCGCATGACGTGCTGCACGCTATTTTCGCCGTTTCATCCGCGAACCTCACCGTTTGCATCATATTCAGTCTCCATCCTTTACCTCTAACTTGTCAAGGAGCACGTGCCGCACGGTGATTCTGGTCATCCGCGAACCTCACGGGGTTTTGGGTGGCACTTTGGGTTCGCGCATAAGGGGATTAAACGATCAGCGGTTCATCGAAATCGACGTAACTGTCGATGCCGAACACGTCGATGTGATCTTCCCTCGGGGAACGCAGGCGGTACAGGCGCAGCGAATCGGTGTTCTTGTCGATGATCTTGCTGAGCTTCGCGCAGAAGGCTTGGTATTGCATTTCGTTCACGCGGCACTCGAAAATGCTTTTTTGCACGCGTTGCCCGTAGCTTTTGCAGGCGTTGGCGACGTGCCGTAAGCGCCTGCGCCCCTCGCGCTCTTCGGTGTTGACATCGTAGCAGACCAGTATGTCCATGCTCAGACCTTGGGGATGAACGGCGGGTAGGCGGGCAGATCGCCGCGCAGGTGACGAGCCAGCAGCCTCGCTTGGATGTGCGGCGCTAAGCCCAGCGGAATCTGGCTTTGCGTGACGGGATGCGTCAGTTCTTGTTTCTTGCGGTTTTGGTACTCGACCAGCACGGTTTTGCGGCCCGCTTCGTTCAAACTCCACGCGCCGCCCGTGCGCTCGTCGAAGTCTTTCAGGGTGATCTGAGCGCGGTTGATGAGTGTCAGCGCCAAGCGATCCGCGATGTAACTCCTGAATTCCTCGATCAGATCAAGTGCCAGCGCGGGGCGTCCGGGGCGCAATGCGTGCAGAAACCCGACTTGCGGGTCTAAACCGACACCCTCGAGCGCCGCGACGCAATCGCCGGTCAGCAAGGCGTAGATGAAACTGAGTAAGGCGTTAATTGGATCCCTCGGCGGGCGTTTGCTGCGCTCGAGGAATTCAAAGTCAGCGCGGTTGGTTCGCACTAAACTGGTGAACGCCGCGAAGTACACGCGGGCGGCGTTGCCTTCACAGCCGCGCAACTCGTCCACGCTCGGCGCGTCGCGGGCGTATCTGAGGCTCGCCTCGAGTAGCGCGGTGGCGTCGCGCAGGGTTTTCCAATCTTCTGGGTCGTTGCTCTCGCGGGCGGCCCGCATCAGCGTGCCGCGTGCGTTCTGGATTTTCCCGGCAATGAAGCGCTTGGAGATCTCGAGCCGCTGGCCTGTATCATCCAGCGCCGCGTGCTGAGCGCGGCGCAGCAGCACGTTGCCGCTTGTGCCGCCGTGAATGCGGGCTTTGAAGCGCCCGTATTGGGTCAGCACGCTGATGTCACGCCCCTCGTCGGCGCACCGCGCCATCAGGTACGGGCTGATGAGCACATTGCCAAACACCGCGATGCTTGCCAAGTGATGCAGCGGGACTCGAGCGACGGTCACGCGCTCGACCTCAATTTTCACCGCGTCGTGCTCCAAATGCAGGTACGCGCCTTGGGTTTGCACGAACAGAGTATTCAACGCTTGCGTCATAACGTCCCCTCGAGTCTAAACGGGTCGCTGACCTCGAGCGCCCGCACGCTGGGCATGCACGCGCTGTTGAGCGAGCAGTGCGTGCAACGCGCATCGTTGACCGGCGCGGGCGTCACGCCAGTCTCGAGTTGCTGGCGCACGGCTTGGATCACCTCTAGCGTGCGTTCCCGCAAACTGGGCGTGAATTCGACATCGCGGCGGCGCTTGCTGGCGATGTGAAAAATCGCGCCCTTTGGGACTCGAGCATTGAACATCTCCTCCAAGCACAGTCCCTGAGCGCAGAGTTGCACGTCGTCGCACAGCTTTTCCAGCAGCGCGGTTTGCGGATCTGGGCTGCGTTTGCGCTTGCCGCTTTTGTACTCCACCGGGAACGGCGTGCCGTCGGCTAAAAACTCCACGATGTCCGCTCTGCCCGTCAGCTCCAAAGCATCGCTGAACAGCGGTAGGGCACGTTCCACGCGCACGCCCTCGAGCAGATCGGTGGTGGCTTCGTCGGCGCGTTCGTGGCTGCGCGTGCCTTTTGCAGTGAATTCGTTGTCCTCCCAGATGCTTTCAATATGAATCAAAGCGCAACGTCGTGGGCAGTACGCGAATTGCGATAATGCGCTCAACGCAATCGGCTCGAGGTCTGACACGGACTTTACGCGCTCTTCCAGCCAGACTGAAGCGCACTGGCGTCCCAGTATTCCAGCTCGAGCATCTGCACGCCCTTTGGGAGTTTCGTGGCGTCCGTGGTGATCTGGTAATCGCTGTAGGCTCGAGGGGACTTGTCAGGGTCGTTCAGGTTCACGGTAACGATCTGCCCTAAGTCCAGCAAGCGCTGGGCGGGAGCGCAACCGAGCATCGCTTGGCGCTTCTGGTCTTCGGCGTTGCCATTATCTGTGCCAACGTGTTTGAAGACGATCAGTCGTCGCGTGGCCATCAAGCCTTTGCTGGCACTGCGGTCAAAATCGTACATGTTCATCAGGCTCTCCAAAAGCACACTCAGGTCGCTTTCAGTAAATTTCGTGCCTTGCGCGAGGTGAGCGCTGATGAAGCCCTTGGCGATAAATAACCCGTATGGGATCAGGCTTTTGCGTCCCATCGTGCGGAGCTTGTCCTCGTCTTGATCGGCTTCCCATTTCTCAAATTCGGCTAAAGTTTTGGCTTTGCCAGCGTCGTCTGCGACCGCGCCGCGTGTGATGCTGGTTTCCATACTGAGGATTGGATTGGCGCTGCGGGCGAAGGTGACTTGCACGGGGCCGCGCACCTGTCCAGCGTTCGCGCCAGTGCTCATGACTGCGCCGAAGGTTCGCACGTCGAAAAAATGCTCGCACATCCAATCTTTAGCCAGTCCGACTTTCGCTTTGGTTTTTGCGCCTGTGAAGCCGCCAGCGGTTTTCTCGTGTGATTCAAAGATTGGGCGATTCAGGTTTGTGCCGTGCTGAATGAAAATGTTCTGCCCTGCTGCCTGCGCGTAATTGCGAATGCGACGCTTCAGGGCCACATCGCTGACCAAACCGTGACCGTCTTGCGGGTCTACCCTTGGCGCGTTGCCGCTGTCTGGATCGCCGTTGGGGTTGCCGTTCTCGCAATCGAAAATGAGCATGAATTCGTAGCGGTTGGCGATGATCTCTGACATGGGTGATTCCTTTCGACTGGCCAAAGGGGGCGTGAGGCGTGCTGGACGGTTCAGAACAGGTTTTGCTGCGGATCGGGCGGAACAATGATTTCGGGTTCGTCTTTGACGTCGGGGTTGCCACTGCGTTTCGTGCGGTTAAACGCGAATTGCTGGTAGTACCCCAGTGCAAACAGGCTTTGCTCCTCGAGCGTCAGGGTCACGGGTAAGTCCTTGCCGATCGCGTTCCAGACCTCGGCGAGTTGCATGTTCAGCCAGTATCCAAGTCCGCCAGAATCTCTGGAAATTTTGCTCAAATGATGCTGGCTCAGGCGCGTGAGTCTCCCCAGCACCAACGCGGGCGTGCTGCTGGCCGCGCCGTAGTACCGTTGCACGACGCCTGCGTTCAGGTCGTCACCGAGGGCTTTTTCTTGCACCATCGCCAGCAGGCTCATCAGCCGACCGCAGTGGTAAGCCTTGCTGGGATGGTTTGGGTCTAGGGCTGGGGTCATGCGGTGTGCTCCTTTGCGGTTGTGGTACGCCTTGAGTAAGCCCATGCGGGCATAGATTCTGCCTAAACCCGAGCCATCGCTTTTGATGGATTTCAGGATCTCATCGAACTTGCCCGTCATCACTTCGGCGCGGTGAGATTCGGTGATCCTGATGACCGCAGTCAGTGGGATTCGCACAACGGGGTCAAGTGCGGCTCGCCAGAACGGGATTTGCAGGTTCTTCACGGGTTTGACGTAATCGTCCAGTTTCGTCTCGAGCGACTTGGGGCGTTGCAAGCTCAGCAGTAAGCGGTTCAAACCGGGTAGATTCGCGTTCCTCGAGCCTCGAGCGTTTATGATGCTCAGGTCTTCAAACCACGCGGTGACGGCTTCAACAAACTCCTCGAGCGATCCGGTTTGCCAGTCGCGCACCATCACGCGCCCGGCTGCGCCGCTCATGGCGATGGCGCTGTAGCGGCTGTTGGCGAGGCTACGCGGTTTCTCGCCCGTTCGGATGGCTTCCAGCAGGCTTTTCGCCCGCTCGAGCGCGTCTTGCTCAGCGCCTTCGGGGTTGGGTTCAAACAGTGTTGAGAAGAAGTCATCTTCTATCGGCATGTCTTTGTCAAACCACAGCGCGATTTTCATTTCGCCGAGTTGTTTGGCGCTGCTCAGCATCGCGTCGAGCGCGGCGCGGTACGCGGTGGCAGACGGCTGATCCACCGCGCCGTTCTCGCCTTGCAATAAGCCGTAAGACTCGAAAGCCTCTTTATCAAAGGTCACGAACGCGAATCCAAATGCGCTGCCGCCTAGGTTCATGACTTTCGGGTGCGTCTTGGCGGGTTGGGACGGCTCGCCCGTGACGAGTGACAGCATCCTCGAGCCGCCAGATTCGCCCTCGTCACTCTCGGGCCGCCCGAAGGTTTGACTGCGGAATGCTCGCCACCAATCGCGCCACTCGAGTGTGTCCAAAATGCAACCACCGTCCACAAAGAACGAGATTTTATCGGTGACTTTGAGTTTTTCCTTCGCGGCCTTCTGGGTTTGTTCGATCAAGCGCGTGTGAAACTCGAGCATCTGGGTTTCGTCACTGAGCGCCTTGTAAATCGGCATGAGGTTGGGTACGTCGGCGCTGGCGAGGCGCATCAGCAGTTTGAAAGTTTCGTGCTTTTGCAGGTTTTTACTGTGATCGTCGGGTTTTTTGATGTTGCCGTCGCGGTCGAGTTCGGGCAGTTTGAAGATCACCGCGCAGGTATCGGCGAGGAAATGCGAAGCCTGCTCGAGCGTGTGTCCGAATGCACGTAGCGCTTTGGGCATCCCGACCATTTCGGGTTGACCGAGGTCGGGCGCAGTTTTGTCTGCGTTCTCGAGCGGAATCAAGCCCGTGAATCGCCCATCTGAGCTGACGCCTGCAAGCCAGCGAATTTCTTTGGTCGTAAACCCAGATTCGACGTTCCCTACTTTGCGATCCGCGTAGTCCACCAGTGCGGTCAGCATCACGCACCGCCTTTGGGTTTCTTGACGGCGCTGCTGCCATACGCGGGAATCTCGAGGATGCCGTGTTTGATGTCCGCGTGGAACAAGCTGATGCTCGGCGCATCACTGCTCGAGCCGGGGCGTGACAAGTCAAAAACGTCGTAAAGCATCAGTCCGACATCTTCGCTCGAGTCACACGCGGGGGTCGTGGCGGGTTCTTCTAGCAGTTCAAAATACGCGCCAAACTCGCGGCAACCCAAGTACGGTTGGTAAAAGCACTGTCCGTTCTTGGCACGGCGCTCGAAGCTGCGCTCGATTTTCTGGCGCAGTTCTAGGTGCTCCACGTACAGCGCGACGTGGGCATGCAGGCGGTAGCGCACGTTTTTGAGCGCCATCGTTTGGCGCTGCGTGCGGCCCTTCGTGTCTGTGCCAGATTCGCTCTGTGTGGCATCGGCGTAGATCGGCTCGAGCAGACTGGGGTTTTTCATGTACTTCTTCACAGCCGCTTCGCTGATTTTCTCCTTGACTTCGTTTCGCATCAGTGCGATGTACTGCACGGGGTTGATGATTTCAATGCGGCTGATTTGCCAGTGCATCACGGGGCGCTTCGGGGCGTCTTTGGTGAAGTCGATGTAAATCGCATCAAAAATGGCCCTCGCGGCGCTGGGCGTAATGACGGGGTAACTGAAGCGCTCGACCTTGAATTCGGGGCGGGTGAAGCAAGCCAAGTCGCCCCAGACCTCGAGCGTGAAGGTTTTCACGGGGCAGACCTCCTTTGATCGCGGGCGGGTGGATGCAAGGCGTGTGCGTTCATAGTCCTCCTTCTTCGGGCAGCAGTCCAAACGTCGGGTCGTAAAACGTTGCCGTGTTGTACTCGTCGGGTTCACGGCATAAAAACCACGTATCGGCAAAGCCGTCGTTCTTGCCAAACCTGAATTTGACTGGCTCGAGGAAAAAAGGTTGCGGCTTTTTGGGGTTGAGAAACGCCGAGACGGTATAGCCTCTGGAGCGGCGCATCCAATCGCCGGTGATACCATCCTGACGGGCTTCTTGCATCAAACTTCTGGCGGCTTGGTTGTATGGCACGACGACGTTCACCGCATCGTTCTCGATCAGCGTGTAGTGCTCGGCGAATTTCTCAAAATTTTGGCTGAGGATGTACCCCTCGAGTTCAGGGTCAGTTGTGGCGCTGATGCTGTAGAGGCTTTTAAAATATTGGCGGTACGTGGCGGGGTCGTCCAGATCAAGCTGACCGTTACCCAATTGCAACTGCATTCGGGTTAGTTCAGTGGCTTGCTGATAGCTTTTGGTCGGGTAACGCTCGGCTTCGGGGACGAAGACGGTCAGTAAACCCTTGCTGTCGAGGCGGTCATTGCGGTTGCAGCGTCCAGCGGCCTGCGCGATGGCGTCCAGCGGCGCGAGAGCGCGGTAAACCTTGGGGAAATCCAAGTCCACACCCGCTTCGACGCATTGCGTGGCGATCACGCGGCACGGATTGCCCGCGTGCAGGTCAGCGACGATCCGCGCCAATAAATCACGGCGGTGCTGTGGGCAGAGCGCGGTCGAAAGGTGATAAACCTGCTCGAGTCCCTGCACTCGAGCGAGCTGCGCGAGTTCTAAGGCGTGGCGTTTGAGGTTGACGATGCACAGCACTTGCCGATCCGCCCCCAGCCAGTGCAACACTTCGCTCCACGGTGTGGGTTGAGCGATCTTCCAGTGAACGGTGACGCGCTTGGCTCGAGCGAATAACGCCGCGTGGTCTGACACGATCTCGGTCGGTTGCCAGCCAGCGCTGCTCGGTTCGCCTCTAGCAATCGCACTGTGCAGCGTGTCAAACGCGGGTTGCGTGGCGGTTGAGAACACGACACTGCAACCATATTTATCCGAGGCGAGTTTTGAAAGCGTCTTGAGCGTCGGCACAGCCAAGTTGACGGGCAGCGTTTGCACCTCGTCGAACAGCACGATACTGGCTGTGATGTTGTGCAGCTTGCGGCAAGCGCTCGGGCGGTTGGCGTGCAAGCTCTCTAAAAACTGCACGCTGGTGGTAATCACAATCGGCGCGTCCCAGTTCTCGGTCAGCAGCCGCTGCTCTTTATCGCCTCGAGCCTGCTGATCTGGTTGCGACGGTGATCGCTCGGCGCGAATCCCCGTCAGGCTGTGATGCTCCAAGATGTAGTACTCGCCCAGCTCTTTGAACAACTGACGATAAATGTCCACGGTCTGATCGAGAATCGTTAGAAACGGCAGCACGATAATGATGCGGCGGATGCGCTGATCCTGTGCGGCTCGAGTCAATGCAAAACGCAACATCCCTAGCGTCTTGCCCGTGCCCGTCGGTGCGGTCAGCGTGAAAATGCGTTCGGGTTTCAAGGCGCTAGCTTGGCAGGCGTCAGCCAAGGTTTTTCTCAAGGCTCGAGTATGGGCGGGAATCTCTGCGTTCGCATTCAGCTCAGCCAGTCGGTTTTCCAGCAACTCGAGCGCTCGAGCGGCTTGTAGTGCGGGCGTACCGGGGCGCGGGACAAACTTGGGATTGCCTCGGTTCATCGTGCGCTCGGTGTCCAGAAAATCGGCGTCTACAAGCGCTGAAAACAGCATTCGCGTGTTCAACATATCGCCCGCGCTCGAGGGTAGTTTCTGCCGCTCGGTCGTCGGCGTGGGCAGTTGCACGCCGTCCGCTTCGAGGCGGGTTTTCAGCAGTTCAACATCGGTCTCCGACAACCGCAGTCCAAGCGGGTGGTTTTGGGCGACCTGTAGTAAGTTCAGCTCGCGCAGACTCTGCTGAGCGCCGCTTTGTAATCCGATGTGATGCCCTTGAATGGCGAGCGCTACGTCAATCAAACGGTGTTCAAACAACGCGATGTGCGCCCCAGCCGACCAATGATCCAATCCTTTCTCGAGTCCTTGTAAGCGCCTCTGAAAAAGATCGCCGTATTTGCCAATGTCGTGCAAATCTCCTGCGAGCTGAGCTTTTGTCTCCTCACCGAAGAAAGCGGCTTTACCCTTTGCGAGTCTTGCAACTTCACTACTATGCTCGAGCATTGTTTGCCACGGCAGCGTCTCGTGCGTATGTCCAAAGTATTTGCTCATCCCCCACCGTACCGCGCTACAACGTCCCGGCAATCCTCGAGCCAACGCTCGCGCAGCGCTGCTGGTTCGATCACTTCGACGTTCGCGCCCCAGCCTCTGACCCAGACCAGCACCTCGAGCGGCAGGCCGGTTTTGTCGGTTCCGGCTTTGAAGTTGACTTCAATGCGTTCGTCGGGCAGCACGCGTTTTTCCATGTTCGGGTAGCCACCCTCTTCGATGCGAGCGGCGACGCTTTTTTGGAAACGCAGCGTGATGTTGGCGGTCGCACCGTCGCTTTGACCGGTGATGCCCCAAGCGTGTTTCAGGAAGGCCTGCGGGTCAAAATCCTCGGGCGTGATGTAGCTCGTATCGCGCAGGACTTGCAGGTTTTTCATGCGGGCCAGTTTGAAGGTACGCACGCCCTTGTGGTAGGTCGTTTCCTTGCCGATGGCGTACAGCGCGAGGTTTTCTGGGTGTACCTCGATGAAGTAGACCTCGAGTTCGTTGGTGCGCGGCCCGCCGCGCCCGTTGACAGCTTGGTACTGGAATTGCAGGCGATTGCCCGCGAACCAAGCTTTGGCGACTTTCTCCAAGGCGCTGCTCTCAAAACTTTTGCGCTGCTTGCCTATGCCGTTCACACTGCGCGAGACGATGGCCCTGAAACTCCTCGAGCAGTGGCTGCCCGAAAGCATCCGGGCCATCGTCTCGCGCAGTGTGAACTGTGTCCGCTGGCGCGGTGGTACACGAGGCGCGTCGCGGCGTAGACCGCCAGTGTTTCGACCGGGTGCAGGCTGTTGGCTTGGGTGCGGATGCAGTAACGCGGCGGACGGGCTGGAATGCGTCTGAAATCGTCGATACAGGATTCGATCTGCTCGAGGTCGCGCTGCACGTCGCGGCGCGTGGCTTCGGGTTGGAAGAACTTGCAGAGTTGGTCGGTCGTGTGTTCGCGGTCGCGCAGCAATTCGGTCATCACGAGGATGCGGCGCGATTTGAACCACTCGTCTTTCTTTTTTTGCTGCTGAACCAGTGCGGCCATGCGGCGACGTTAGCAAACTCGTGTCGCTGCGCTGTCGCACAGTCAGCATGTGCCAACTTAGGATCATGAAAGCTGAGTGAGGACTGGTCAGGTTTGGCCTAAAGCGATCACGCGGTGGGTTGCGACTGCCGCCACTCCTCGACCCAGCGGTCATTCAGACCGTCGCAGAACACATCAGCCCTGTCTGGCTGCGGGTAAACCGCATGCCAAGCCACCTGCGGATCGAGCCGATAAACGCTCCTCGAGCGTTCGACCGTGACGGCTTCGGGCCAGCCCAGCGAGACCCGCAATTCACCAGCCACGCGGCTGAGGGTTTGCGCCCGCAGGCGCTGCGAAGAACCACCGATCGTCGTCACCGCATCGAGCAATCGCTCGGTCGTCATCGAACCGTGCCCATGAACGAGGCAAGCTAAAACGGCGGTCTCGCGCCTCGTCAGCAACGCTGAGAGTTCGCGCTGGCCGATGGAAACCCGCACCGCACCGTCCATCGAAACGCGCAGGCGCATCGGCGTTGGCGTCTGCACCGCGTACCCAAGCAGCGCGAACAGTTGCGGGAAGCAGAAACGCTCCTCGCGCATCAGCGCCGCCGAAACGCCCGCTTCGAGCAGTCTGGCACGCGCCGACTCGTGACCAGCCAGCCGCTCGAGTTCAGCCCGGACGATGGCAGCACGTTGGCATTCTTCCTCGAAACCATCCCCGTGAAAGGCAACCAGCGCTGCTCGAGCACCAGTCACATCGCGGTTTTGCAGCTTCGCCGCCGCGATGTCCGCCCAGACCCGCGTGAAGCGCTGGTCAAACTTCACAACCTCGTACAGCTCCGTCAGCGCTTCCGGCACGCGACCACACACCCGCAAGGTGCACGCCAAACCCCGCCAGCTCTGGATGCGATCATCGGCTTCGGAGGAAAACGCGACCGCGTTGCGATACGCGTGCAGCGACCTCGGCCACTCACCTCGAGCACGCTGCACCGCTCCCAAACCGCTCCACGAGCGACCCCGGAACCGCCAGCCGTCCGGGTGATCGGCGTGGCGTCTGGATTGCTCAGCGTGTCCCAAGGCTTCGTCTGGCAAATCCAAGCGCAGGCACGCAATCGCCAAGTTGTAATGAAGCTGGGCCGCAAAATACTGATCGCCGCGCAATTCCGTCAAAGCCTCGGCATACGCACTCCGAGCGGCCGCGTTATCGCCCTTGAAGGACTGAAACGCCCCGAGTTCCACCAAGCTCAACCCGCGCTGCCGACCATTCAAACGCGGCAAGACATCCGCGTACACCGCCAACCAATCGGCGTTTTGCAGTTTCGCATTCGCAAACGCCCGCACCCGCAGCGCGACATCCGCGTCATCACCATTTAAAGCCGTTTGGCTCAGCGAAAACGCACCTTGAAAATCCTCCCGCTCTGCCAGCACCCACGCCCGGAACGCAATGAGCAGCGGTTCGTCAATCAGTGCGCCCACAATTTCCGCGCAGGAAAGCGCGTCGCCACTGCGGTACGCGGCCCTCGCAGCCAAGCGACGCCACTGGGCGCTCGCACGCAGCTCCAATGGCACGGCCCGCATTGCACGTTGCACCTCGATCCCATCCGCACGACTCGAGGCGAGCAGTAAGGCTTGCCTGAACGTCACCAGCAAGTGATCCCAGCGCTTGAAGCGAATCAAATCCGGGACAGTCTCGAGGTGATCGATGATCGGTGTACGCGGCACATTTGACATTCTAAGAGGATGCGGGACGAACCCGCATCCTCAGCTTCAAACCTCAGCCGCCGCCAGTGCCCGGCTTCGGGTCGTCCGCAACCAGCGTGCTCGGCGGCTGCACAGCATGAGGTACGACGCTATACACCGACAAAACCAAGAGTCCGAGCGCCAAAACCGTTCTCGCAAAACGCATAAACTTCATATCGCCTCCGAACAGGGGCCGGAGCGCGGTTGCCCGCCAAGACCATCGCGCTCCGCTTTGAATTCGCACGTCCGCACGCCACGCCACCACATCCGCCAGCCGCACCACCCCCTTGTTGTGAGAAATGATGAGCGACGCATCGGCCATTCATTGACGCAAAGAAAATTCTGTTCAGGACAGCGTTATCGCTCTTTCAAAAACGAAGTAACGTGACGTAGACTGAGCGCAGAAAAAACGCCTCGAGCATTTACGGGCATTTCGGCTCAGCGCGGACGTGCAGTGCTTGACAAAACCCCGTGAGGTTCGCGCAAACACCGCAGCGCCGTGCCAGACTGAGTTCTTTGAAAACTCAACCCACAACACTTCACTGCATAAAAGCGTCTCGAGACGAGGTTCGCGCTGGAGGCGGGTTGAACGTCGTGAAATACGCTATATTTTGGAACGTAAGTTGCAGCCGCTCGAGAGGGCGGCTGAGGATTGAAACGACGATACGAGCGACGCGGTGCTCGAGTTGGCAGGTTGCAGCCGCTCGAGAGGGCGGCTGAGGATTGAAACGCTTGCACGTACCCTCGAGCGGCACGATCCGCGCGTTGCAGCCGCTCGAGAGGGCGGCTGAGGATTGAAACAATGATGCCGTGTTCAAACTGCCAGCGTTGCTGTGTTGCAGCCGCTCGAGAGGGCGGCTGAGGATTGAAACGCAATCACATTTGATGCGGCTAGCACCTCGCCACCTGTTGCAGCCGCTCGAGAGGGCGGCTGAGGATTGAAACTGCGAGTTGCGCCACAAGCGCGTTCGCGGCGCTTGAGGTTGCAGCCGCTCGAGAGGGCGGCTGAGGATTGAAACATGAAGCGACTTCCAGCGTGATGCCCGCTCGAGCGAGTTGCAGCCGCTCGAGAGGGCGGCTGAGGATTGAAACGTCAATCTCTTGGCGTTCCTCGCTGGTCGGAGCGCGTTGCAGCCGTCAGCAATGGCGGCTGAGGATTGAACGGCCCGAGCGCGGCGCTCGAGCCGCTGGAGATCGTCAGCGCCGCCATCGTGATGCCCGCTGGAGGATCAGTCAGCGCGACACTGACCGCATCCGCGAAGCCGTGTTGACGCTCGAGGTGAAGGTTGAGTGCTGTTTGTTGCCCTTGGGTCAAGCTGGTGCTGCCCACTGAGAGCGTCGGCAAGAAGTCGGCGGCTGGCGCGGTGGGATCAGCGCCGCCGCAAGCGACGAGGGTTAGTGCGAGTAGGGTGAAGAGGGTCGGAAAAACGTTTCGCATGGGTTCCTTTGGGGTGTGGCTCGAGCGGGGCTTGAGGCAGCCGAATAATGTCGAGACGAGCAACGCTGCGAGCATGACGAAGCGCTCGTTTACGCTGTGTTTCTTTCAAGTCCTGAAGCCTGATTTGCAAGGCTGGTCTGAGTTTCCTGCTGTTCTTTCGCGGCCGTTTTCATCGCGTCCGCCACCAGCGTGTACACGGCCGTCCAAGCCTGACGAAGCTCATTGGTGAACGAATCACCCAGTCCGCGCTCGAGCGTCCACAGCAACGCCGCGCCGACCGTGACGTAATGTGCTTCGCGCACACCGTATCCAGCGTGGCGAGCACCGAGCTGTTTCAGGGCGGGCAGCACCACGTCTGGTTTGGTCAGGTTGGCGACCGCCACCCCAAGCATGGTCATCAACTTCTGGCCCTGTTGGGTCATATCGCCACGAAACAAGGGTTTGAGGGTGGGATCCAGGGCAAACGCACCAAGTCAAGCCGTCAGTCCAAGCAACGAGCGCAAATAATCATCGCTCATCAACGCTTTCAACC
>JANYHH010000027.1 GCA_025359505.1 Deinococcales bacterium | reverse complement strand
GGCGTGCCTCACCATTACAGTTGAATGAGGGTCGGCATTTGAATCACGTTCGGCTGCCAATTCACAAGGCTCGAGACTTCGCCGTAGAGGTCGTACTCGTCGGCGTCCTCAATGAGTACATTGACGATATCGCCAATCTTGACTTGCCCCGCGAATGATCCAGCCGCGATATAAACCTGTCCGTCAATGCCCGGCGCGTCGCCCTTGGTGCGCCCGATCAGTTTGCTGCCCGGCGCGTCGCCTTCGTCGTCGTTGAACTCGTCAATAATCACCTCGAGCGTCCGCCCGACTTTCTCGAGACTCTTCTCCAAGCTGATCTGCTGCTGCAACGCCATCAGCCGCTCGAGCCGTTCAGTCTTCACGTCTTCGGGCACGTGTCCCTCTAATTTGTTAGCGTCCGCACCGTCTACGACGCTGTAGGTGAACGCGCCAACGCGATCCAGTCGCGCTTTGCTTAAAAAATCCAGCAGCAACTGAAAGTCAGCCTCGGTCTCGCCGGGGAAGCCGACGATGAAGGTGCTGCGTAAAACGATCTCGGGGCAAATCCCGCGCCAACGCTGGATCGTCTCGAGCTGCGTGGAGCTGATGCCGTCCTTGCTCGAGCCGGGGCGTCGCATCGCACGCAGAATCTTCGGGCTGGCGTGCTGGAGCGGCACGTCCAGATACGGCAGAATCTTGCCCGCCGCCATCAGTTCGACGACCCGATCCACGTGCGGGTACGGGTAGACGTAATGCAGCCGCACCCAAGCGCCCATCTCACCGAGTTTGGTGGCTAAGTCGGTCAGGTGCGCCGCGACTTGCTCGCCCTGAAATTCGCTCTCAATGTGGCGGATGTCCACGCCATACGCGCTCGAGTCCTGCGCGATCACCAGCAGCTCCTTCGTGCCGCTGGCGACCAGTCGGTAAGCTTCGTACAAAATCTCCCCGGCGCCCCTCGAGTCTTGCAAACCGCGCAATTTGGGGATGATGCAAAAGCTGCACGTGTGGTTGCAGCCCTCGGCGATTTTCAGGTAACTGTAATGGCGCGGCGTCAGTTTGACGCCCGTCGGCAAGAGTTGCGTGAACGGGTTCTCATCGGGCGGGATGACTTTGTGCAGCGCATCCATCACGCCAGCCGTATCGCCGGGCCCGGTCACGGACAGCACGCCGGGGTGACGCGCCATGATCGTCTCGGGGCGCTCGCCGAGGCAACCCGTGACGATGACCTTGCCCGATTGCTCGAGCGCCTCGCCGATTGCGCCCAGACTTTCTTCGATGGCGGGCGTGATGAAGCCGCAGGTGTTGACGACGACGACATCGGCGTCGCTGTAATCGGCGGCCACTTCGTAACCCTCGGCGCGAATCTGCGTCAGGATGCGTTCAGAATCCACCAGCGCTTTGGGGCAGCCGAGGCTGACGAATCCGACTTTTTTGTTGGTTGAAATAGCGGTCATAAAATCTCCAAAAGCATCTCGAGTCACGGCAACCGCACAGATCAACAGTTTTCAATGAACGTCAACGAATCAGCGTTTTCTGTCAACTCGTAGGGGCGAACCTCGTGTTCGCCCGTGCAACAGCCCGACGACCATGTACTGATAAGCAGCTCGAGCCACAGCCGCGCAGTATACGGGATTTAGCTGGCAGGCTTCAGGTGCTGGCGCGACCAAGCGTCGATCTCGAGGATCACGTTTTGCAACGCGACGCCTGCTGATGTCAGTTGGTAGCTGGTGCGCGGCGGCATGGTGCTGCACACGGTTTTGGTGATGATTCCGCGTTTTTCTAAAGTGTCCAAGCGCTCGGATAAGGTGCTGGGGTTACAGCCGCCGACCTCGCGGCGCAGTTCGTTGAAGCCCTTCGCGCCCTCCAAAAGCGAGCGCACGATGAAAAGCACCCATTTCTCTTGCAGCAGTTCGATGGCTTGAATCGCAGGGCACATCGCGCCGTGAGCTGATTCGCATGGCTCGAGGTGAGCGGTCTCGAGATGACTGTTTTTGAAGGCAGTCTGCTCGAGGATCGCGTTTGGTTGTAACTCGAGCGCTTTCATTGCCGAAAATTGTAGCACAGGGTGCATGTTATCCAGTTGACAAAAAATATCGCTATGAAATGTATACTGCTTTTCAGGTTCACCGCGATTCAACCTCGCGCAGACAACCACCCAGATCGACTCGAGCACAGCTACTCGGCACGACTCGAGCCGCGTTCAACGCCGTCATCTCGTCAACCCGTCCCCTCGAGCTACAAGGAGATCACCATGTCAAACGTACTCTTCGTCAAAGGCCACCCCAGCACCGCCGACACCAGCGTCTCTCTTTACCTCGCCGAGCGCTTTTTGGAAGCCTACAAAGCCAGCAACCCGAACGACACCGTGACGGTGCTGGACTTGTACAAGGACAATATTCCACACATCGACGCCGATGTGCTGAACGCGTATAGCAAATTCCAGAGCGGACGGGCCAGTGAAGTGACAGCCGAAGAGAACGTCAAGGTCGCCCGCATCAACCAGCTTTCTGACCAGTTCGTCGCCAGCGACAAAATCATCTTCGCCGCGCCGATGTGGAACTTCGGCTACCCGTCGATGGTCAAAGCCTACATTGACACCGGCGTCGTCGCGCAAGGCAAAACCTTCCAGTACACCCCGCAGGGCCCAGTTGGCTTACTCAAAGGCAAAGGCAAGAAAGCCCTGATTCTCGAGGCCAGCGGCGGCGTTTACACCGGCACGCCGATGGAACCCTACACGCACTCCAACAGCCACCTGAAGGGCATCATGGGCTTCGTCGGCATTGAGGACGTCAGCTTCATCAGCGCCGAGGGCATGAACCAGACGCCAGAAAAGCGCGACGAGATCATTGCTGAAGCAACGAACCGCGCCGTGGCACTCGCCGCGACGTTCTAAACCCAGCCAGTTTTGACACGCGCCTCGAGATTTTAGTCTCGAGGCGCTATTTTTGGAGTCAGTCATGAGCATCCACCCAGCGGTTCGCATCGGGCACGTCCACCTGAAAGTCGCTGATCTCGAGCGCAGCCTGCATTTCTACCGCGATCTGCTCGGTTTCGAGGTCACGCAGCGCATGGGCAGCAGCGCCGCTTTCCTGAGCGCGGGCGGCTACCACCATCACATCGGGCTGAACACGTGGGAGAGCGCGGGCGGCAGCGCCCCGCCGCCGCGCAGCACTGGGCTGTACCACGTGGCGATCCTCTACCCAAACCGCCTCGAGCTGGCCCGGGCGTTCAAGACTTTGCTGGACGCCAAAACCGAGTTTGAAGGCGCGAGCGATCACGGCGTCAGTGAGGCGCTGTACCTGCGCGATCCCGATGGCAATGGGGTTGAGCTGTACGTTGACCGCCAACCGAGTGAGTACCCGCGCGATGTGAACGGCAATCTGAAGATGGTCACGGAAGCGCTCGACTGGCAAGGCTTGCTGGCCTTGCTCGAGGCTGAATGATTAGGTCTCGAGCGGCGCATCCGGCTCGAGCGGCGGTGGTAGTAACGCGACTGGTGCGCCGTCCCCCACTCCACCGTCATTGTGCAACCTCGAGCCGATCCAGTGTTTGCGGATCAAGAGTTTCGCTAGGGCAACCAGCGGTACGGCTAATAAGCCGCCGAAAATTCCCAGCAGACTCGCGCCGACCAGAATCGTCAGGATCACCGTGATCGGGTGCAGATCGGTCGTGCGGGCGAGGATATTGGGCGATAAAACCTGTGCCTCGACCTGATTGGCGATGATGAAGACCACAATCACCAGCAGCACCTTGACCAGCCCAAACTGACTGGCCAGCAGCAGCGCGGGTGCGATGCTGATAATCACGCCCAAGTACGGCACGACGTTGAAGACCGCACTGAGAAACCCCAGCGCCAATGCCAACGGAATCCCCAAAATCGCCAGTCCAATCCCGACCATCACACCGACCGCCGCTGCGATCAGCAACTGCCCGCGCACGTAACCGCCGACGGCCGTGCTGACATCCTTGGAAAAATCCAGCACGGCTGATTGCCAGCCCTTCGGGAACAGCTCCAAAGCCGTTTCGCCGATTTCCTTGAAACTCCCGAGCATGTACACGCCAATCACCAGCACCAAGAAGAACTGCACCACGCCGCCCAGCACACCCAAGGTGCGCGTCACCAGCCCACCGCCGAGGTTCTGGATGAACCCCAGCAGACTCGAGACGATCCGTGACAAGGCTTCTTGCACGGCTTTGGTGGCTTGGTCAATCACACCCCTCAAACTCTCGTTCTGTCCCCTGACCTGCTCGAGCTGATCGAGCCAGACGTTGATCTGCGTTTGGGCGCTCTGCACCAACTGCGGGAGTTTCTGCGTGAACTGCACCAATTCAGAAACGATGTTGCCGATCAGCACGCCGGAGACGGTGAGGAAAATCAGCACCGTCAAAAACGCGACCGCCAATCCCAGCCCGCGCGGTAAGCGGCGTTTTTGCAACCACACCACCAGCGGGTGAAACAGGTACGCGAATAAGTACGCCAAGCCCGCCAGCAGCAGCACGCTCGAGAGTTCACTCAGCATCAAGTACGCGGCGACCGCCACCAATATGTAGATCACCACGCGCACGTATGCGTTTCGCCAGACGACTGTAAACGCGTTCACTGTTTCACAGCCGCAACTCGAGACATCCCGACCGGCCCTGACTCGAGGGCGTTAAAGCCAATCGGTCGCTCCGCCGCCTGCGCGTGACCACTCAGCACAATGCCCTCCAGCGCGTCGATGCCGCTGGCGGTGATCCGCACCATCAGGCTGAGCGGTTCTGGCATCTGCGCTGCCTCGCTCGGTAAATGCACGCACAACCCGCGCTCCAACAAGTAAAACGCGGCCGCTCGAGCCTCGGCAATGGCTGGCGGATTTCTGGCAAAATCGGGTGCGGTCTGTTGGAGTGAATCGCCTTCACTCTCCTCCCGCTCGAGGTTCGGCGCGACGCGCAAATCCAGCGTCATCACATCCCAGAAGGCGTGCGGATCGCTGGTGAAGCCCTCGTAGAGCGCGACCATCACGCGCAATCGCAATTCCTGTTGTCGCAGTACAAGCTCGAGCATGGAATGCAGTTTACGCGATGCCGTGCAAAGGTTGACTCAGGTCATGGAACTCAGTGATCGCTCGAGGCAAGCTGGTCAGTGTGAATAACTCATTCGCGGTGATTACCCAGCCCTGCGTCGGCGTCAAAGACGGCGCGTGCGTCGAAGCCTGCCCAATCGAATGTATTTACGAAGGCGACGATCAATTTTTCATCCACCCCGACGAGTGCATCGATTGCGGGGCGTGCTTCATGGTCTGTCCAACGGGCGCGATTTTCTCAGTCGCTGATGTGCCAGACGAGTGGACTGAGTTCATCGCCAAAGCCAAAACGCATTTTGCGATCTAAACTCACCGTGTAGATTGACGCTGTGAGGCTCGAGGAAAAAATTGTCGCGCTCCGAGCAACCGTCGCCTTTCGCGGCGTTGCAGACGCAACACTGGAGCAAGTGCTCGAGGGCAGTCACGCGAGGGTGGTCAAGCGCGGCGAACACCTGTTTCTCCATGGTGAAGTGGTGGCTTGGATTTACGTGCTGGTTTCGGGTGCGAGTCGCACGTTCTACCTGACCAAGCATGCGCGAGAGTTCACAGTTGAGGTGCATTCATCTCGAGCCGTGCTCGGCATCCAAGCCTTGTTTCAACCGATGAAATCGTCTGCCACGAGCGCCGCGATGCTCGAGACGGGGGAGGTGCTCTGCCTCGAAGCGCGAACCCTCGAGCGCCTGACTTTGCAGAGCGCTGAACTGGCCAATGCGTTGCTGCGCTTTGCGGTTTCACGTTCCAGCGCACTGATGCGCCGCGTCAACGAGGTTTTCTTGGCTGACCTCAATTCGCGCTTTGCGAGGCTGTTGCTCGTCAATGCCGACGTGAATGGCTGGCTACTGCCACGCAATACGCTGCTCGCCGCAGAACTCGGCACAGTCCCAGAACTGGTCAGCCGCAAACTCGGCGAGTTCTACCGCATGGGCTTCATTCGCCTGACAAAACGCCGCGTGTGGATCAGCGACCACACGGCATTAGAAGCGATGCTCGAGGCGTGACCGAGAGCAACCTGCTCGAGCAGTCGTCAATTGATCGCCGTCAAATTATTCCTCAGCGCCAATAGATTCTCCGGCGGTGGCAACTGCTCATCGCGGTAAAGCGCGATGTAGCCCTCGAGCTGCTGACGGGCTGCCCAAGGGCCGTGCAACTCGCGCACGATCTCCACGCAGTACGCCGCGACCATTCGGTCGAACGGGTCAACCTCCAAAAGCCGCTCGCCGATCTCGAGCGCGTCGCTGACGTTGCCCTCGTCGTAGAGCCGCGCCATCGCCCGGAAACCCGCTTTGGTGAATCGGTGGTCGAGTTCGCTGCGTAACTCACTCGCCCATTCACCTTCGACGTGGTGCAGCAGCGGCCCGGTTCGCAGGGCCAGCGCCGCTTTCAGCGACTGCCCGTCGCCGCTGGCAAGCAGCGTCTGCGCTCGCTCGAAATCGCTCTCAAAAGCAATATCGCTGTACAGGCGGTACGTTTTCAAGCGTTTGTTCGGTTCAATGTGTAAGCCCGGCAGTTGCTTACCCACCAAGTGCCTGAGCTGCGCGAAGTGGTTCTGCGCCGACTGGCGGTCAGTGGTTTGAGTGAACACGGCCGCGATCACCTCGTCGAGCTTGGCTTCCGGGTGCGTGTGCAAGTACGCGATCAAATCGAGCATCCTGACGCTGCGAAGCCGCACCGCTCGCCCGTCAGCGTGGAGTTCAGCATTTCCAAATAGCTTCAGGTCGTAGCGTTTGACGCCCTGCTTCTGGGCTTTGCGCGTTAATCCCAGCGATTGCAGCGCGTAATCCGAGCAGTGCGGCGCAAGCTGCTCCAACTCGGGAGTCAGGCTCAGTTCGCTGCTGAGCAACTTCAAACCAATGAACTGGCAGGTGTCCGCCAGCTCGTCCAGCCGCTGACCAGCCTCAGAACCGTGATTGACTTCGACCCGTGCGAGGCTCAGTTGCGCCCAAGCGTATTCGCGGTGATACTCGAGGATTTTCAGTTCATTCGTCGCTTCTGAGGTTAAGCGCAGCGCCAGTTCAGCGTTGCCCTCGGCGTTGGCGACATTGCCGCGCCGCATTTTCCACTCGCTGGCGTTGACGCGACTCATCGGTAAGCGTTCGATGCGGGCTAGTTGCGCTCTGGCGCTCGAGGTCTGCCCGCGCTTGAGTTCTAAGGCACTGATCCGTAACCGAGCGAGAATTTCAAATTCGCGGAATTCCGCGCTAGCCGCTTCGGTGGCGGCTCGCTCGAGCGCTGCGATGGCTCTGTCTGCGTTGTCAGTCCAAACCAGCCCTTCGAGGTAGTGGTACAGAACTTGATTGAACGGCGGTTCGCATTGAATCTTCGTCTCTCGAAGTACGTCTTTACCGTACTGTTGATGATCGCGATAGCTGAGTATAATTGCTTTCTGAAGTTTAATATATGTTTTACGGCTTGGTTGGGCGTATTTTTCAGCTCTCGAGAGCCATTTTTCTGCGCCTTCGTCACCTTGGGCATGTAAAGCGAGCGCCATTGAAATCGCAATTGGTTCTCGGCGCTCTGTGTCTTCATTGACTTGACAGGCGTACCATGCCTCGTGAAAACGTGAAATCGATTGACTCAAAAATTCGTTTAGCCGCAAAATTTCAGCATGGGTGTAAAGCGCTCTAACGCATTCAAAGGGCGTGAGTTGCGTCATATCAAGCGTCTCGAGTACCTCTAGCGCATGAGCTTTGTGTCCCCTCAAATATTGCAAAGCAGCAATATCGACGCTGGCAAGCATCAGACCACCCGCGCGGGCACGGTGCAGCCATTCGAGCGCTTCGCTCAAATCGCCTAAACCCCACAAGCAGATGCCAGCGTTGTGCAGGTCGTAAGCACTCGGCGTCTCGAGCGCTTGGATCACTGTCAACGCAGCGGCATATTGGCCCTGCTGCAACAGCTCATAGCTGCGCTGGTCTGGTTTGTTGAATGTTGTTAATGGTGTGTTCATACAAGTTTCAGTAACTTCTTTTTCAGAGGTGTCACATGAAGAAGTTTCTCAAGCTTAGCATCGTTTTCCTCACCCTCGGTCTATCTTTTGCCGCGACGCCAGTTTTCGCTAGCTCGCTCGGTCTCCCAAGTGGCCCAGTCAGTGGTGGTCGCTAAACCGTTTTCAAGCCGATTTATCCTCGAGCCGCTACGGTATTCACGCAGCGGCTCGAGCGTTTTCGTCCCGCAATATTATCAACCTCGAGTTGTGCGACTTAAAACGACTTGAACAGCTTCGCCGCTTGCACGCGCACTTCGCTTGGCTTCAACCCCAGTCCCAAAAAGCGCTCCGGCTCGAGCCAGACTTCAAACAGCAACCGCGCGTTGCCCTGTGAACCCCTTGCTCCCTCGAGCGTGCCGCTGTTGCCGACGAAGCCGATCACATCGCCGCGCTTGACGGGATTGGCGAAAGACAATTGAGCTGCGATTTTCGACAGATGACCGTAGCGCGTGACCGTACCGTTTGCGTGTTTAAGCCAGATTTGCCGCCCGCGCAAGCGCTCCAAATCGTTGTCGCTCGCACCGTTTTTCACGTCGGTCAGCAGCTTCAGAAATTCTGGCACGGTTGCCTCTTTGAAACTGGCATCCAGCTTGACGACCTCACCGTCGGCAGCCGCTAAAACGGGCGTGCCGAACGGAACGTTGACCCCAGAATCCGCGCCCGTGAAGACGAAGCCCTGCGACACGCCTTTGCGGTACACCCTCGGCGCATTCGGCAGGTAATCCGCGCTGCGCGGTAAGCTCGCTCCGGCAATCGGCAGGCTCAGACGGGCGTTTTCAACGGCGGCTTGACGGTCGTACACCTCGAGCCGTGCGGTGGCTTCGCGCAGCGCATTGCTTGAACTCAGCCACTGCGCCGTGGCAACCAGTCCCCAGATTGCCAGTGCCAGAATCGCGTACCAACCGGGTCGCACGGTACTCCACGGCACGCGGCTTAGACGCTCACCGATGCCGCTCAGCCACGTCAGTAACCCCTTGAAACTCGAGGCGAACCAGCCGCCGAGTTTTTGCAGCGTTTGCCTGACGAACTCCCGACCATTGCTGGGTTGGGCCATGCGGGGGATTGTACCCGAAATCGCATGAAAAGCGCTTGCCGCTCGCGTTAGACTCACGCATGACCAATTCATTGCGCTCGCACTTCCCAGCGTTCGATGGTGGGTTCTCTTTTCTGGACAGCGCCGCTGGCGCTCAAGTGCCTAAGCGCTGCATTGACGCGATCTCGAGATACCTAACGAACGCGTCGTGCAACGTCGGGATGCCTTACGCGGGGTCGCAAGCAGCCAGTGCTGTGAAAGATCAGACGCGGCAGGGGACGGCTGAGTTCATGAACTGCGCCCCGAGTGAGGTCATCATCGGCACGAGCGCGACCCCGCTGAACTTCCAACTCGCTCGAGCCTTTTCGCGCATGTGGGGCGTGGGTGACGAGATCATCATCTCGGAGTTGGAGCACGAAGCCAACGCCTCGCCATGGCGCGACCTCGAGCGGGTCGGCGTGACCGTGAAAATCTGGCGCGGGCAATTCCCGCACGGAGAATTGCGGCTCGAGGATCTGCGGGAATTGGTGAACAAAAACACGCGGCTGGTCGCCGTCACCAGCGCCTCGAATGCGCTAGGAAGCATGCCAGACGTGGCGGGCGCAGCGGCAATCGCTAAATCGGTCGGTGCGTGGACGATCACCGATATGGTGCATTACTCGCCGCATCACCTGCCGGATGTGCGGGCGCTTGAGGTGGACTTCGCGGTCTTCAGCAGCTACAAGGTCTTCAGCACGCACGCTGCGTTCATGTACGTGCGCGAGGGCTTGCTGCCGCAATTGCCGACCGATAAGTTGCATTTCATTCCCGATGACAGCCCCTTGAAACTCGAGCCGGGCACGAACAATTACGAGGGTCTGGCCGGTTGGCTCGGCACGCTCGAGTACCTGCGCCACGATGTCGGTGATGGCTCGAGCGGCCGGGCTGGATTGGTCAGCGCTTACCAGCGCATCGAACAGATTGAGCACGAGCTGACCGAGTTCGGACTCGAGCTGCTGCGCGATGTGCCGGGTTTGGAACTGTACGGTCAACCAAGCAGCGCTGGGCGCGTCGGTACGTTCTGCTTCAATCTTGCTGGGCAAGACCCAATGCAGATCGCCTCGAGACTGGGCGCTTCTGGGGTCGGGGTGGCGGCTGGGCATTACTACGCGACGATGCCGATGGCAGCGCTCGGTGTGAGTGGCGCGGTGCGGGCGAGCATCCTGCATTACAGTGAGAAAGCCGATCTCGAGCGGCTGGTCGGGGGCTTACGCGATTGAAGTTCTTCGTGGCTGGACTGGTCAACACGGAAACGACGGTACAGGTTTCGGGGTTCCCGCTCGAGTACGCGCCCGTGCATTACCCGTTTTTTGGGATTCAGAGCGCCGCCAGCGGCGTGGGTTTGAACCTCGCGGCGGCGCTGTCAACGCTCGGCGCGAACGTGAGTCTGTGCGCCTTCATCGGTGAGGACAGCGCGGGCGGCATCGTCAGGGAGCGGCTCGAAGGGCTAAGCTCAGACTTACACCTCGAGCCGATTCCAGAGCATCCGCAGAGCGTCGTGCTGGTGGACAATGACGGTCAGCGCAGCATTTACACCGATCTGAAAGACGTGCAGGACAGGTTGTTCGATTCACATCGGCTCGAGGTCGCGCTGGATGGCGCAGATGCGGCGCTGATTTGCAACATCAGCTTCGCCCGCCCCGCGCTGGCACTGGCTCGAGCGGCTGGAATTCCGATTTACACCGATCTGCACGCGATTCGTCACCTCGACAATCCGTATGACCGAGATTTCTTGGAGATGGCGGACGTGCTGTTTTTCAGCGGCGAGCATCTGCCCACAGAACCGATTGACTTCGCGCTCGAGGCGTTTAACCGCTACGCGCAATTGCAGATCATCGTCGTCGGCGCGGGCGCTCGAGGGGCGTGGCTGTTCGAGCGCGGTGCTCCCACACACCTCGAGCCGGGTGTCCCCAATCCCGCGCTCAAAAGTACGATTGGCGCGGGGGACGCGCTGTGCTCGAGCTTCGCGTATTTCCATCGGCAATCTGGCGATGCGCGTTTTGCTATTCGTAAAGCCGTGCGTTTCGCGTCGCACAAGCTCGGTAGCGTCGGCGGCGCGAGCGGGTTTTTGACGGCGGCGGAACTCGAGCGGTTGATGTGATGGCTGCCGTCATTGAAGCGACAGTTCATTATCTAAACTAAAGTAAACTGAATGATATGCGAATAGATGTCTTTTCCGATATTGCCTGCCCGTGGTGTTACGTCGGCGAGCGCCGCTTGAAGAAAGCGCTGGCAACCTTCCCCGACCTCGAGATCGACTGGCACTGGCACGCCTTCCAGTTGCAACCGCAGATGCCCGTCCGTGGACTCGAGTGGCAAGCCTTCATCGTGCAAAAATTCGGCGGCTCAGCCCAGCGCGACGCTGCCTTCGCGCACGTGGTCGAGAGCGGGCGGCTCGAGGGGATCGTTTTTGATTTTGTGAAAATGCCTGTCGCGCCGAACTCGGTGGGCGCACACCGACTGGTTTTAGCGGCGCAGGCTCGAGGGGCTGGGCAGACGGTCGCTGAGGCGCTGTTCAAGGCTTACTTCACCGAAGCGCAGGACATCACCGATCCAGCCGTGCTCGAGCAAATTGGCACGGCGCACGGTCTCGAGGGGGTCGGCGCGATGCTCGAGAGCGATCTGTACGTGAGTGACGTGCGTGACGCGCAGCGGGAAGCCAGCGATCTCGGCGTGACCGGCGTGCCATTCATCGTTTTCGACCAAGCCTACGCACTGTCCGGCGCTCAGCCGCTCGAAGTGTTTGAGCGGGCGATCAAGACTGCAATGGACGCTCGGATTCCAGCGTGAGGATCGTCTCGAGCGCGGTCTGCACCATGCGATCCACACCGTTTTTCAGCACATCAATCGGCGCTAGGCTCTCGTCACCGATGTAATTGCTGACCGAGACGAGGCAGCCCGCCTCGATGCCGCGCAAGGTCGCCACCGTGAAAACCGCGCTGGCCTCCATCTCAATCCCCAGCACGCCCCTCGAGTCGTATAACCCTCGAGCCTCTTCGGGCGTCACGCCGTAAAAGGCATCGTCGCTGGCGATCAGCCCGACGCTGTGTGGCACGTTCAGCGCCTTAGCCGCGTCTTCGGCAGCGCGAACGATTCTAAAACTACTGATCGGCGCGTGGTTGCCCGCGCCCAGATACTGCGCGGTCGTGCCGTCCCGCGCCAGCGCCGCCTGCGCGATCACCAGATCGGCGGGTTTGAGATTCGGACTCGTGCCGCCACACGTCCCGACGCGGATGATGACCTTCGCGCCGAGCATCACCAGCTCCTCGGTGACAATCGCCGCGCTCGGGCAACCCATCATCGAGGTCTGCACGCTGACCCGCACGCCCTTGTACGTGCCAGTAAACCCCAGCATCCCGCGATGCTCGGTGTACAACGCAGCGCCCTCGAGAAACGTCTCAGCGATGTACTTGGCGCGGTTCGGATCGCCGGGTAGCAGAACGTATGGGGCGACATCGCCGGGTTGACCGCGCACGTGAATGGGCATGAGTGATTCTATCTCGAGCCTCGCGGCGCAGTGGTAGCCCTCGAGTTGGTTTGAACAGCATCTCGAGTTGGAATCTCGCTTCGCGCGGCAGTCTGCATAGCCAATTTGGGCTTAAACTGCTCCCCAGACATGAACCAAGCCATGACCGCGCATTGGGCGTCCTTCAAAGAAGCCCGCGACGCTATTTCGATCACGCCACTGCGCGATTTGGAGAAGATGACGGGCGTCCCCGCCCCAACGCTGTTGCCGCTGTCAGGCTGGGCGGCTGGTTTCGGGCCGATCATTTACTTGACGGGCGGGCGCTTCCCGATATTGCAACTGGTGGGCCCAATGGTTTTTGGTTACGGCATTCTGGCACTGCTGCTGAATCGTGCGAGGGCTGCGGATTACCGCAGTGACATCTACCGCAAGTACGTACAGCAAAAAGCCATCGAAGCCGAGGACGCCGAGGAATCATCTACTAACCTCGAGTGATAGGCTGATGCAATGCAACCCATTGTGGACGGGCATCTCGATCTGGCATTCAACGTCACCGAATCTGGGCGCAATTTGGAGCAAAGTATCACCGCCATTCGCACCCTCGAGCCGAACAGTGATTTGGCGACAGTCTCATTGCCCGAAATGAAACGCGCTGGCGTCGCCGTGGCTTTTGCCACGCTGTTCGCGCTGCCTAGCGTGACGTGGACGCATCCAGACCAAATCAATCCACGCGGGTACAGCACGCCGCTCGAGGCTGAGATTCAGGGCTTGGCACAACTTGCGGTCTACGAAGGTTGGGCGGCAAGGGGTGTCGTGCGGATCATCAAAAGCGTAGCTGACCTAGACCATCACCTCGAGCTGTGGCGCACGGACGGGCTAACGGGCTTGGTGATCCTGATGGAAGGCGCAGACCCGATTGTCACGCCGGATGACCTACCCAAATGGTGGGACAGGGGCGTGCGGATCATAGCGACCTCTTGGGGTAAGACGCGCTACGCGGGCGGCACGGAAAGCCCCGGCGGGTTGACGGTCGCGGGGCGCGAGTTGATCGCGGGCATGAAATCGCTCGGCGTGATCCTCGACGCCTCGCACCAAAGTTGGGAAGCGTTCTGGGAGTCCTTAGCCATCGGCGTGCATCGCGTGATCGCCAGTCACAGCAACGCCTTCGCGCTCAGGGCAACAACCAACCGCCACCTGACCGACGCGATGATTCAAGCCATAGGAGACAGAGATGGCGCGATTGGCGTCGTGCTGTTCAACAGCTTTCTGGACGCCCGCTGGTCACGAGAGGACAGAAGCGTCCCAGTCACGCTCGAGGGGCAAGTTAAGGCGCATTTCGCACACATGGCGGCGCTGATCGGCTGGGACAAACTCGGCATCGGCTCCGATCTGGACGGCGGTTTCGGCAGCAGTGAAACCCCCGGTATGGACACCATCGCCGACCTCGAGCGCATCGGTGAGGTTGTGCCCGCCCACGCTCGAGCCGGCGTGCTGGGCGAGAACTGGCTGGCGCTGCTGCGGCGCAGCCTGCCCACCTCGAGCTGAAGGTCAAGGGCAGCTCGCTGCGCTCGCCTCCCTCACCCGCCCCTGCGGGGCGGCCTCTCCCAGAGGGGAGAGGCGAAAAAGCGTCTCGAGCATTTGACCTCGAGCGGCGCGGTTAAACTGCTCCCATGAGCCGCAAGATTATCCTCGACTGCGACCCCGGTCACGACGACGCCCTCGCCATCATGCTCACCGTAGCCAGTCCGGAACTCGAGCTGCTGGGCGTGACCACGACCTACGGCAATGTCGGGCTGGACGACACGACCCGCAACGCCCTGCAAATTCTCGAGCTGTGCGGCTCGCACGTGCCGGTGTATCGCGGCGCGTCGCTGCCGCTGGTGCGTGACCGCATCAGCGCGGAGTTCGTGCATGGCAAAAGCGGTCTCGAGGGGCCAGCGCTGCCGCTGCCGAGTCGCGGCGCTGAAACGACTCGAGCCGTCGATTTCATCATCCAGAGCGTGCTCGAGAATCCGCACGAGGTCACGCTCTGCCCAATCGGAGCCATGACGAACGTGGCAACCGCGATGCGTTTGGAGCCGAAAATTATTCCGCTCATTCAAGAAATCGTGCTGATGGGCGGCGGCACGGAACTGGGCAACTGGACGCCCGCCGCCGAGTTCAATATCCTCTGCGACCCGCACGCGGCGCACATCATCTTCTCGAGCGGCGCGAATGTCACGATGTTCGGCTTGAACGTCACGCATCAAGCATTGGCTATGCCGCAGCACATCGCTGCGATTCGCGCAGGCGGCAACCGCACCAGCCTGATCGCAGCCGAACTGCTCGAGTTCTTCAAAGTCGCGTACCACCAGCGCTACGGCTACGAGGGGCCCGCGCTGCACGACCCCTGCGTGATCGCGTATCTGATCCAGCCAGACTTATTCAAGCTCGAGGGAATGAACGTGACGGTGGACATCAGCGACGGGCCCAGTTTTGGGCGCACGGTTTGCGATATTTACAACGTGCTGAATCTGCCTGAGAACGCTCGAGTGGCGATGAAGGTTGATGCGGATGGGTATTTTGATCTCATTGCCAAGCGCTTGGCGACGCTACCCTAGCCTCACTTTTTGGAACGAAACCGTACTGCGGAAACTTTGTCACGACCCACTCGAGGATTTGTGCGGCTTCAGCTTCGTTCATGCCCTTGCCGAAGCGTACCGTTTCTGCGTTGTAGTCGAATGCAAGGCTTGGAGGGCTGCCTGTCACGTAACGACTGCTGCTGTACCAAAGCAAGGTTTTTTCAAGTGGCAGCGTCCTCAAGTGAATCATGCGTTCGCGGGTGTACAAATTCTCGCGCTTGAACCGCAGCACGCGCTGTTCAATTAAAATGGAGTTTTCAGAAAAATGCGTAACTTCAACCCCGAAGACCATGCGTAGCCAGAAGGAACCCGTGTACGTTATCCCACCGACTGCCAAGCAAAACCAGAGCAGAAAAGCGAGCGTACCGAGAAATCCGTCACGCGCCGACACCATACTGGGCAAGTCTCTCACTACACCGAACATCATCATTGCGACGATAAAAAATCCCCATGCCATCCACGGAACAAAACCAAGAATGAAACCCCAGTTTTTGCGCGGAGGAACCATAACTATAATGCAATCCGAGCGTTCCTGAATCGTTGTACTTCTGAAAAACAGTTTTTGCATACCTATCGTTTCTACGCGGCTCGAACGATTTAGTTGCGGTGTCTGAAACAAAAAGCGAGTGGCCATGGCCACTCGCTCCCCGCATCAACGGAAGTTCTAAACGCCCGCCTCGAGTGCCGAGATCGCGTAATCCAGCGCCTCGAGACCGAAGTCGAGTTCCCCGCGTGTGATGTTCAGCGGTGGCGTGACCATCGCAATGTTGAACTTGCCAAAGCTGTACACGCCGCGTTTCTTGAGTTCCGCAAACAAGTTCTTCATCACGCCCGGCCCGTCGCCATGCCACGGCACGAGCGGTTCGCGGGTGTCCTTGTCTTTGACAAACTCCAAAGCCCAGAACCCACCGATCCCCCTCGCTTCGCCCAACAGCGGGTGACGCGACTCGAGCGCTTTCAAGCCCTCGCGCAGCCAACCCTCGAGCTGCTGCACTTGTTCACGGATGCCGTCGTCCTGATAGGCTTTGACGGCGGCTAGACCCGTGGCGACGCACAGCGGATGCCCGGCGTAGGTGTGACCGACGGGTAGCGCTTTGGTGTCAAAATACTGGGCCAGTCCCTCACGGACGATCACGCCACCCAAGGGGATGTAGGCGCTGGTCACGCCTTTGGCAAAGGTCATGATGTCGGGCGTGACATTGAACTTTTGCGCCGCGAACGCCTCGCCCGTGCGGTAGAAGCCCGTCATGACCTCATCGAAGATCAGCAGGATGCCGTGTTGCTGCGTGATGCGTCTTAGTCCCTCCAAGTACCCGTCGGGGTAGACGATCACGCCGTTTGACCCAACGATAGGCTCGACGAGAATCGCGGCGACGTTGCGCGGGTTCTCGTGCAAGAGCGTGCGCTCGAGGTGTTCCAAAGCGCGGTCGCACTCGAGCGCGGGGTCTTGGGTGTAGAACGGGCTGCGGTACGTGTACGGGGCCCAGAAATGCACGATGCCCGGCGCGATGGCGGGTTCGTTCCCAAAGCGCCGATCCTCGCCGGTCAGTTGCATGCTGACGCCCGTGCTGCCGTGATACGAGCGGTACGCGGCCAGAATCTTGAAGCGACCCGTCAAGGCCCTCGCCATTCGCACGGCGTCGTCGTTGGCTTCAGCGCCGCCGCTGGTGAAGAAGACCCTTGCGCCCTCGGTGTCGCCATACGGCGAGAGCTTGACCAGCGCTTCGGCTAATTCAGCGCGTTTGTCTTGAAAGAACCCCGTCGGGCTGTAGCAAAGCTTCGCGGCTTGCTCCTGAATGGCTTTGACGACCGCTGGATGCCCGTGACCGAGGTTGGTGCTGACCAAACCTGCGCTCAGATCCAAGTAGCGGTTATCGTCCTCGTCGTAGAAAAAGCGCCCCTCGCCCCTCGTCACCACGGGAGCCATCAGCGCCGCTTGAGCGCTCCACGAGGACAGCACGTATTTCTTGTGCATGGCTTGATGGGCGGCTTGCTTGCTGAGCATCTGCGTCATACGTTACCTCTGGGACTTTCACTCGAGCCATGTGGGTTGCCGCGCTGGGGAAGCTGTGTTAAACAGATATTATCGCTGTTTGCACGGCGTTTTTCAAGGGATTCTTTTGAATGCTCGAGAGACTGCGATTTGCGTGGCAGTCACTCGAGGCGGTCATCCGAATGACCTTGGGCTGCGCGGTGGCTTGGGTGAGGCGTGCCTCACCCATTCGGTTCGTCAATGACGCATTCCATCCGTCTCGAGCCTCGAGCGGTAACACACACCGCCTCGAGTGGTAATCTTTAGCTTCAGTGACCGCGATTCCGACCAGCAAAGCCCGCAGCGTGGAATGGCGCGTGCGAGCACCCGCGCCGATTGAGGCGTTAGAGCAGTTCAGCCGCACGCTGGGTTTGCCGCCGAAACTGGCGGCCGTGCTGTATGCGCGGGGCATTCACAGCGCGGATGCCTTGGAGCCGCCGCTGGAACTCAATCCGAACCCGGCGCTGCTCGAGGCGGCTGAACGGATTATCGCGGCGATCAACGCCAAAAAACGCATTCGGATTCACGGCGATTACGATGCGGACGGCATCACTGGCGCGGCTGTGCTGATGCTGGGGCTGCGCGAATTGGGCGCGAAGGTTCACGCCTTCATCCCGCACCGCTTGACCGATGGGTACGGCGTGCATCCAGATCGCGTGCCGGAGCATCTCGAGGCGTGTGATCTGTTCATCACCGTCGATTGCGGCGTCAGCAATCTCGAGGAGATTTCTAAGATCGTCGCGGGTGGTGCTGAGGCGATTGTCACCGATCACCACGCGCCGGGGCATGATTTACCCGGCTGCCTGATCGTTCACCCGGCGCTCGCGCCGAATTACCACGCGGATCTGCCCGGTTTGACGGGCAGCGGCGTGGCGTTTCACCTGCTCTGGGCGGTGCATCAGCTTCTGGGCAAGCCGCCGCCGCTCGAGTACGCTGACCTCGCGGCGATTGGCACGGTGGCTGACCTCGCACCGTTGCTGGGCGAGAACCGCGCCCTCGTCAAAGCTGGCTTAAACCAGATGCGTCAGAGCCGCTGGGCGGGCGTGCGGGCGATGCTCGAGGCGAGCCGGATCGTCACGCCGACGGCGCGGGACATCGGTTTCGTGATCGCGCCGCGCATCAATGCGGCTGGGCGCTTGGGTGAGGCGGACGTGGCGATGGAGTTGCTGACCACGGACAGCATGCAGCGGGCATTGGCGCTGTCCACGTATTTGGATGCGCGGAACATTGAGCGCAAGAAGATTCAGGATGCGATGGTCGTGGAGGCGATTGCCTTGTGCGATCCCGATGCGCCCGCGCTGGTCGTCACCAAAGACGGTTGGCATCCGGGCGTGATGGGCATTGTCGCCAGCAAATTGCTCGAGAAATTCTATAAGCCCGTCTTCATCATCGCCGCTGGCAAGGGCAGCGTCCGCAGCATCCCCGGTGGCATCAGTGCGGTCAAAGCCTTGACCCACGCCTCGAGCCACTTGAAGCGCTTCGGTGGGCACACGGCGGCGGGTGGTTTTGCGCTCGAGGACGATAGAATATCGGGCTTCAGGGCGAGCATCCTTGAGTACGCCGCTTCGTTCCCAGCCGCATCTGAGCGCGTGACCGCCGACGCGTTGCTGCACGCCAGCGAAGCCACGCCCGCGCTGTTATCAGCCATTCAATCGCTCGAGCCGTTCGGCATGGGCCACCGCGCCCCGCTGTTCTGGATGCGCGAGTCTTTAGAGAGCGCTGGGAGCCTCGGCAAGGACGGTAAACACTTTCAGTTCCGCATGGCTGGCATCAAAGGCAAGCAGTGGGGCGTCGGTGTACCGTTCTCTGGCGGCGATGCGGTGGACGCCGCGCTCGAGATCGAAGCCAACACCTATCAGGGACGCACGAGTTTAGAGTTCATGACGACCAAGATGCGCTATCAGAATCAACTCTTGATGCTCGAGGATGATCTGCTGGAGGTGGGCGAGCCTTACCCACGCCTTGCGGTCAAGGCTGAACTCGAGCGGCTGAAAATTGAGGGCGGCAAGCTCTACGCCAACGCGGTCGCGCTCGAGTTCGTGCAAAAAAGCTATCCCGAGCTGGTGCTGGTCGCGGACAGCGACACGCCCGATGAGGTCACGCTGATCGCCATGCCGGAACCGGCCACGCTCGAGCGCTGGATTCGCGCTGATGCGCGACTGCGCTTCGCGTTGACCGAGAAGACGCTGGGTGAACTTGAGCGCAGCCCATACTGCTCGCTCGAGGGTCTGCGGGCGGCCGACAACCCGCGAGGGCGCGGCGCACTCTCGCCTCGAGCTTCGGCGCTGCTGAGCGATGTACGTGGACTGACCGACGAACAGGTCTTCAAAACCAATCCTGAAGTCTTGCGCGATGAACTCGAGCAGTACCGCGTCACGAATTTCGTGCGCTACTACCGCCTCGGGGATGACGCGGCGTTCACCAGAGCGGTCAAAACGCTGTACGGTGGACTCACTGCCCCCGCGAAATTGCTCGAGCATTAACCGTGAGTGACTGGCACGAGTTTGAGGTTGCCGACGTTGTGCAGTACCGCGCTGTTCTCGAGGGTTATCTGGTTTTTCTGCGGCAACAGCCAGACGTTGAACCTCGAGCCAGACGCAAGCAAAAACGTCACGCAGGCAGCGGGGGGTGGTTCGTGCATTTCGTGATCCCCGATGACGAGCGCGAGAAGGCTTACTTGGCAGGGGAGGGCTTCACCAGTGGCGCGAGTCTCGAGCGAGCGCAGGAGGTCGCCGCGCTCAAAGCCAGAGAACTGCGCGGCAAGCTCGAGCGCAAACGGCCCTAGCAATGGATTCCCGTAGGGGCGAGACACGTCTCGCCCGCCACAACGCCCAGCCGCTGTCTCGAGCTACCGATCAACGTGGCGCAAAGCCAGCCTTCAGATACATCTGCTACCCTGACGGGCATGATTGAACTGAACGGGCAGTCCTACCCCAGCGAAGTGCGCCAGAGTCAAGCCGTAAAGATTGAGTCGCAGGAAGTTCCGGCTGGCTCGAGCGAGTTTCCGGGGATGACCGAAAGTTTAGGGATGCACCGCGAGATCATCGAGGGGCAGGTCATCAGCACCGCCGATCCGTTGCCAGATTTGGACACCTTGCGAGCCACGGGTTTGACTGGCGCGGGACTGCGCTTTGCGCCGAGCGTCGCGCCGTTCGCCTCCAGTGTCAACGAGGGCGAAGCGGTGAACGGGGCACTGGCTGACCCTGCTGGCGGCGGCGCACCCCTGCCACCGCAAGCTGAAACCGCGCCGATCCTCTTGGCTGACAATCTGCCGTGGCAAAACGGCGAGGAAGCTGCCGCGAACGCACTGCTGCTCGAGATGCAGGCGCTCGGCGCGGGTGCTCAGGTGCAACGCTTCGTGCGTTACCCCGATGACCGCCGCGTGATGCTGGTCTTTGGCGTCATTGATGAAACCCGCAGCATTCAACAGCAGTATTAACTCCGTACAGCTCGAGGGGAATGTCGGTTTTTCGCGCCTCGAGTTGATGGCTCACTGTATGATGCGAAATGTGTGGACTCGAGTCGTATTGATCTGCTGCGCCCTCTTAGGGGCGTCACTCGTGCTGGCGCAGGGCAATGCTGCCCGCCCGCTGGTGATTCGCGTCCTACTCTCCACTCAAAGTAAAGCAGTAGTCACTGTCGCTACGCCGCACAGCGCGGTCTACAGCGATGGCACGGTCTTCACGCAATCGGACGCTGCGCTCGAGTGGCGCTTTTCAACCACGCCCAGCGGCAAGATCGGGGTCGAAACCGCGCAGGGCGTCTACGACACGGGTCGCCAGATGCTGACGCTACAAACTCAGCAAGACGGGTATTTCCAGTTCGCTGGTCGCATTTACCGAGGCTCGAGCGTCGTGGTCGCCCAAGGCAATACATTGCAAGTGCTGAACGCGCTGGATTTAGAGGAGTACGTGCGCGGCGTGCTGCCCCGCGAAATGCCGAGCGGCTGGCCCGACGAAGCCCTCAAAGCCCAAGCGGTGATCGCCCGCACGTATGCGGTCTCACGACTCAACCCGAACGGTACTTACGATGTCTGCGCCTCGGAGCAATGCCAAGTCTACGAGGGCGCGAGCGCCGAAACGCCACGCGGCAACGGCGCTTCCGAAGCCACACGCGGCGAGATTCTGTCGTGGCAGGGACGCGCCGCGCAAACCTTCTTTCACGCCGACAGCGGTGGCTACACCGCCTCGAGCGCCGAGATCTGGGGCGGCAGTGTGCCGTACCTGCAAGCCAGAGCCGATCCCGGCAGCCGCACCAGCGCAGAACCGTGGCGCATTGCTGTCTCAAGCGCGACGATTCAAAATGCCGTCAACCGCTTCGCCCCCAGAGCCGGCGCATACAAATCCATGAGCATTACCAGCCGCACGGCCTCAGGACGCCCCGCTGCAATTTTAATCAATGGCGCTGTCAGCATCACGGGTACGAACGTTTACGCTTTCGCCAGAGCCATCGGCGCGAAAAGTAGCCTGATCGGGCTGGCCTCGAGCAACCCGCTGGTGATCGTCGGTTACGGCAATGGGCACGGCGTCGGTTTGTCGCAGTACGGGGCGCGGTGGTTCGCGCAGAGCGGGTACGCGTACAAGCAGATTCTGAGTTACTACTACTCGGGCGTCAGCATTGGGCAGTACGAAGTCGCGCCGTAAAGAGCTGCGGCTCGAGGCTTAACTCCAACGATCTGCGTGTTGCTCGATTTCATTTAGGGAAGGTTCGCAAAATTGGTCGATTTGCCGACGGATAGCATCGTAATCGTCGTTCGATAAGATGTTGAAAAGCATCAAACGGTGTTCACCGCAGATGAGGTAAAGACGATGCGCGAGCACTGCTCCATACCTGCTTTTAAACGTGTGATGCGAAATACCAGTGATTTCGGTGAATCGCTGCTTGGTCTCGAGTGAGCCTCCGAGTATGCCTATACCTTTGGTGTAAACCGTGTGCTTTTTCAAATCAATTTGAACGGTGTGATTAACGGGGTAACGAATAGCTTGCGTTACCATTTCTCGTAAGAGTGTAATCACCGCACCGTGTATCAAGACTAAGGGAATCAGGAATATCCATAGGTCACGGCTACGAAGCTCGGCTTTCCACAAAACTAGCCCAGTTACTGATATGGAGACCGCGACCATCGCGGCAAAAAATGGCATACCGCTACGAGTCGCCACAGCGAATAAAAATGGGTGTTCGTCGAAAAACTTGTTCCGCCAAGTGAAGCGCTCGTTTTCAGTGGAGTAAAACCATTTCAGTCGAATCGGTGAGGGTTCATTCCCCAATGACACTGCGAACCGAATGAGCCAGTAAACTATCCATGCTGCCGCTACGAGTACGGCTAAAAGCATTGGCTCGGTGTAACTCGGCAACGAGATACCGCCCCAAATTGCCGCCCCAAACGCGAGGAAGCCAATGCTTGCATTGAAAGCTGACCACTGCCAAAGTTTCACTTTATCAAGATTACGTTAAACGCGTCTTAGCCGTGCAACACGTTTAGATCGGTAATTAGAAATCCTCGAGTCACGTGAACCAAGAACAGCAATACAAAAGCATCTCAATCACTCGCTTTGAGTCCAGCCCCCGGCTATTCCCATTCAATCGTTGCGGGCGGCTTACTGGTGATGTCGTAAACCACGCGGTTGACCTCGGGCACGCTGTTGACGATGCGCTGCGCGACCACTTCCAAGAACTCGAGCGGCAGCCGCGCCCAGTCAGCGGTCATGAAATCGCTGGTGGTGACGGCTCGCAAGGCGACCAAATACGAGTACGTCCTGAAATCACCCATCACGCCGACCGATTGCACTGGCGTCAGTACGGCGAGCGCCTGCGAAACGCCGTCGTACAAGCCGTACTCGCGCAGGGCTTGTATGAAAATCGCGTCCACGCGCTGTAAGATGTCGACTTTTTCGGGCGTAACTTCACCAAGCACGCGGATGCTCAGACCGGGCCCCGGGAACGGGTGACGCATCCGAATCGCTTCGGGCAGTCCAAGCAGCTTGGCCACCTCGCGCACCTCGTCTTTGAACAGCAACCTGAACGGCTCCAAGAGCTTGAACTCGAGGTCATCGGGCAGCCCGCCGACGTTGTGATGGCTTTTAATATTGGCCGCACCTGTTCCCCCAGCGCTTTCGATCACATCGGGGTAAAGCGTGCCCTGCGCCAGCCATTTCACGCCATCGGCTGCGAGATCTCTGGCTTGCGCTTCAAACACGCGGATGAACTCGCGCCCGACGATTTTGCGCTTGGCTTCGGGTTCAGCCACGCCCGCTAGCGCTTCCAGAAACTGATCTCGAGCGTCCACAACACGTAAGTCGCCCAGTGGTCTGAGCGCTTTTTCGACCTCATCGCGCTCGTTCAAGCGCAGCAAGCCGTGATCCACAAAGACGGCCGTGAGCTGGTCGCCAATCGCCTTCGCCAGCAGCAGCGCCAATGTGCTCGAGTCCACACCGCCGGAGACCGCCAGCAGCACGCGGTCAGCGCCGACTTTGGCGCGGATGTCGGCAATTAAATCCTCGATGATCGTTTCCGCCCGCCAGTCACGCGGCGCTTGGCAAATACTCAAGAAATTCTCGAGCAGCTTGATGCCCTGCGGCGTGTGGACGACCTCGGGATGGAACTGGATACCGTAGCGTTCGGTTTTATAATCTTCAAATCCTGCGATCGGCGTGTCCGATGTGGCGCAAGTCACGGTGAGTTCGGCAGGCAAATTCTTGACCGTATCTCCGTGGCTCATCCACGCGACGACCTCGCCTGCGATACCCTCGAATAATTGACCCGAGTAGTTGGTTAGGATGCTTTTGCCGTACTCGCGAACCGGAGACGCTTCAACAGTGCCTCCCAAATGCTGCGCCAGGTAATTCATTCCGTAGCAAATTCCGAGGATCGGTAAGGGCATCTCGAGCACGCCATCAGCGGGCCTTGGTGCGCCCGCGTCATAGACGCTCGAGGGGCCACCGCTTAGCACAATGCCGTGCGGCTCGAGTTTATTGATTTCCTCGAGACTCGCATTGCCGGGCAGGATCACGCTGAAGGCGTGCAACTCGCGGAAGCGCCGAGCGATCAGGCGCGTGAATTGAGAACCGAAATCCAGAATGACGATCACGGGACGCAGTGTAACGCGAGGTAGGAGGCTCGAGGAAATCGAAAGTATTTGAACCGCAACTCGAGACTCGAGTCGTGCTGGGAACCGTAGGGGCGAAGCTCGCTTCGCCCCATTCGTGTCAAGTTAAGAACTTTTTTGTTCTGTACGATGAAAAGCGTTGCTCACCCCGCCACTCTCATCCCCAACCCTTCTCTCGCCAGCGAGAGAAGGGAGCCGTGTTGCACAAGTTTTCGCCCTCTTTCGTGAAACGAGAGAGGGCCGACGCGTCAGCGGCGGGGTGAGAGCGGCCACCAACGAAGCCGAAACTGTATACCCACTCGAGCCTAACCCAAATACGCTTGCTTGACGCGCTCGTTGTTCGCCAGTTCCTTCGCGTCGCCCTCGAGCACCACGCGCCCCGCCTCGAGCACATACGCGCGATCCGCGTGCTGCAAGGCAATCTTGGCGTTTTGTTCGACGAGCAATATGGTCACGCCTTGCGCGTGGAGCTGCGCGATGATGCCAAAAATCTCGCGCACGATCAGCGGCGCTAAGCCCAGACTCGGTTCATCGAGCAGCAGCAGCTTCGGGCGGCTCATCAAGGCCCTCGCAATGGCTAACATCTGCTGCTCGCCGCCCGAGAGCGTGCCCGCCATTTGCGCTTTGCGCTCGCGCAGGCGCGGGAAGCGATTAAATTGCAGTTCGATGTCTTCCAAGATGCCTTTGCGGTCATTGCGGATGTACGCGCCCATCTCGAGGTTGTCGTAGACGCTCTGCCGCGCTAAGACCTGCCGCCCTTCGGGACTTTGCGCGATGCCGGCACTGACGACGCTCGAGGCTTCCGAGCGCGTGATGTCTTTGCCGTTAAACTGAATAGTGCCGCTTTTGGTGCGGATCACGCGGCTGATTGCCCGCAGCGTCGTGGTTTTGCCCGCGCCATTGGAGCCGATCAGTGTGACGACTTCGCCTTCGTTAATGTGCAGATTGAAATCGACCAGCGCTTGAATGCCGCCGTAATTGACGCTCAGTCCCGCGATCTCGAGCATCGGCATTTTTAGTCACCCCCCAAGTACGCTTCGATCACGGCGGGGTCGCCCGCGACAACGGCTGGGTTGCCGAGCGCGATCAGTTGCCCGAAGTTCAACACCGCGATGCGGTCGCACAAGCCCATCACCAGCGGCACGTGATGCTCGATCAGCACGATGGTCAGGCTGAATTTGTCGCGCACCATGCGGATGAAATCCGATAAGCCCTGTTTCTCGGTCGGGTTCATGCCGGCCGCTGGCTCGTCTAACAGCAGCAGTTTCGGCTCGAGCGCTAAAGCCCTTGCGATCTCCAAGCGGCGCTGGTCGCCGTAAGAGAAATTCTTGGCTTGCTCGCCCGCGAGGTCGTCGAGTCCGACGAGCTTGAGGAGTTCCGTGGCTTTTGCAAGCACCCTCGGTTCTTCTTCTCTTGCGCGTCCCGCGCCGAACACGCCGCTCAGCACGCCCGCTTTGGTGTGCGTGTGCTGCGCGATTTTGACGTTCTCCAAAGCGGAGAGGTTGCCGAACAGCCGAATGTTCTGGAACGTGCGAGCCACGCCCAATTCCGCGATTTTGTACGGCGGCAATCCGATCAGGCAGCGTCCCTCAAAAGAAATCGCGCCGCTCGAGGGTGGGGTCAGACCGCTGAGCAGGTTGAACATCGTGGTTTTGCCCGCGCCGTTCGGGCCGATCAGCCCGAAGATTTCGCCGGGTGTGACCTCGAAGCTGACCTCGTTGACCGCGATCAACCCGCCGAAGCGCCGCGTGGCGTTTTTGACGCTGAGAATGCTCGAGGTTGTGTGGCTCGAGGTCTCAATATTCGAGAAATCGGTGGCGGTCATACGTCCACCTTCTTGCGCTTGAAGACCCTCGGTGAGATTAAGCCTTGCGGCAGCAGCACAGCGCCGAGCGTCAGCAAGAAGCCGTTGACGATCAGGCGCACGTCACCGACGGGGCGCAGAATCTCTGGCAGTGCGGTCAGCAGCATCCCGCCGACGACCGGCCCCAACGTCATCCTCGAGCCGCCGATCAGTACGAAGGCCAGAATGTTGATGCTGGCGTCGAACGTGCCCTGACGGGCGTTCCACGTGTTGAGGAAATGCGCGGTGATCGCACCGACCATGCCCGCGATCATCGCGCCGATCACGAAGGCCAGCACCTTGTGATACGTCGGATTGACGCCCATCGCATCGGCGGCTAACTCGTCCTCGCGGATGGCGACGAAGGCGCGTCCAATGCGGCTTTTCTCCAATCGCGCCGTGAAGATCACGCAGGCGATCAGCAGTGGGAGTGCGACCCACATGTACTCCAAGGAGCTGTTGAACGGTTGTGGAATGCCGAAGATGCCGACCGCCCCGCCGGTGATCGTTAGGTTTAACGACACGACGCGCAGAATCTCGACAAAAGCGATGGTGGCCAGCGCCAGATAAATCCCGCGCAGTCGTAAGGCTGGCACGCCGACCACGACAGCCAGCAACCCAGACGCCAACCCCCCGAGCAGCATCTCGAGCAGCAGATACGGAATTGGAAACATCCCGTTCGTCGCCCAGACCGTCGTGGACATCACGGCGGCGATGTAGCCGCCGAGCGCGAAGAAGCCGGGGCTGGCGAGCGATAGTTGCCCCGCCGTCAGCGGCAGGTACAACGACAATGCCAGCGTCGCTTGCAAAACCATGTAGACCATCAGAAAACCGTACTGATTGAAGAAGCTTTCAAACATCTTGATCCTCGAGTCTCGAGAGAGGGTGGCTCATACTTTTTGAATCAATCGGCGACCCAAGAGTCCTTGCGGGCGCACGAGCAGAATGATGAACAGCAGCGCGAACGCAACGGCTTCTTTGTAAGCGCTGAAGTCGCCGGGCACGAAGGCTTCGGCTAAGCCGATTACCAGTCCGCCCAGCACCGCGCCGGGAATGTCGCCCAAACCGCCCAGCACGATCACCGCTAAACCCTTCAAGCCGTAGGTCACGCCGAAGTACGGGCCCGAGATGCTGAACGATGTACCGACCAGCGTTCCCGCCAGACCGCCCAGAAAGCCGCTCAGCAAAAACGTCAAGAAAATGTAGCGATCCACCGACACGCCCAGCAAGCTCGCGGTGATCGGATTTTCAGCGACCGCCCGCAGCGCCTTGCCAAACTTGGTGCGGTTAATCAGGTACGCCAGCAGCACCAGAATCACCAGTGACACCGCGAAAATGATGATCTGCACGGTGCGTATTGGAATCGGTCTCGAGGGGTCAACGAAGTTGAAGTTGATGCTCGGGTTTTGATTGACGAATTCCCCGAAGACGTTACTGGGAAACGATAGAATCTCCGCGCCGATCAGGTACTGCACCAGATTGACGATCACCAGCGCCACGCCTAGGCTCGAGACGAGGGCCAAGAGTGGATCAGCGCCGCGTGTCCGCAGTGGCTTGAAGGCGAGGCGTTCGATCAGCACGCCGCAGAAGCCCGCCATCAATGACCCGACCAGAATAGCCAGCACGAATGGCAATCCGAACGGCAGTCCAGCGTTCGCCAGAATTCCAGAGCCGTTGTTGAGTCCGCCGATCAGAAAGTACGTGAAGTACGCGCCCAACGTGAAAATCGCGCCGTGCGAGAAGTTGATGATCCCTAAAATTGAAAAGACGATGGTGTACCCGAGCGCGAAGATCGCGTAGACCGTGCCGATGGAGAGGCCGTTGAGGAAATTTTGAACGAAAACAGTGATGTCCATTGACCACCTATACAGTGCAGCCAGCTCGGGATGCACAGCGCTCGAGGTTGCAGGTCTGACTCGAGGCTCGCCGCTGATGCTCGAGACGCTGATGACTCGAGATTGCAGTTTCGGTTCAGTGCTCGAGGTTCACGAAAAAGGGGAGGGCTACGTAAACCCTCCCCAGTATCTCGCTCGAGCGTTGTTTTAGCGACGGCTACTTGAGGTACACGAAGCTGCCGGTTTTGTTGTCGGGATTCATTTTGATCTGTGCGACGTAAAAGAGTTTCTGGTTGACTTCGCCCTCTTTGTCAAAGCTGATCGTGCCCAGCGGCGTGTTGTACGTCCCCGCGAGGATCGCGTCGTTCAGTGCGACGCGCACGTCTGCTAGCTCAGCACCGCTGACCTTGGCGGCTTTGTCCACGCGGCGCAGCGCCTCGACGATGACTTGCACGGCCGCGAAGGCTTGGGCGGTGAACTGCGGTGGTTCTTTTTTGTAGGTGTTCTTGTAAACGGTGCGGAAGGCGGCATTCAAGCTGCCCGCTGCCGTTGGGCTGTAGGCTTGCGCGATCAGTACGCCGTCGCAGTACTGCTGGCAGACGGGGAACATGTTGGCGGTGTTTAAGCCATTACCGCCGATAATCAGGCCCTTGTACCCAGCCAAACGCAGTTGCTTGATGAGGTTGCCGCCATCGGCGGCCAGACCAGAGACGATCACCAGTTCGGGCTTCGTGGCGAGGCCAGCCGAGACCTGCGAGGTGAAATCTGAGTCGGTCGTCTGGAAGCGTTGCACGGTCGTGATCTCGAGACCCTGCGCTTTGGCAGTTTCTTGGAACGTGCCTGTTTCTGAGGTCGAAAACGCGTCGTTCTGCGCGTAAAAGACCGCGACTTTTTTGATTTCCGGGTTGATTTTCAGGGCAGCCCGCACGGAGTTTGGGGCGACGATCGACACTGGTGAGCTGACCCTCGCAATGAAATCACCGATTTGCGGGATGCCCTTAGCGGTGTTGCTGGGCCCCAGCACGGGGACTTTGGCGCGATCCGCGATTTTATCGGCCGCAAAGGCCTGCTGCGACAGCGTTGGGCCGACAATTGCCACGACGTTGTTTTTATTGATTTGCGTCTGGAAGGCGTTGATCGCACCCGCCTCGTCGCCGCCGGTGTCTTCAAAAAACAGTTTGAACGGCGTGCCGTTGACGCCGCCGCGTGAGTTGAAGAAGCTCTCGGCGATCTGCGCCCCGATCACTTGTTCGCGCCCCAAGAGCGCGGTGTTGGAGGTCTGCGCGACGCTGACACCAATGGCAATCGGCGTGGCGACTTTTTCCGCGACGACGAAGGTGGTCGCGGCGAGAATCCCGAAGGCGATGGCGATTTTGCGGGTGACTGGCTTCATGTGATCTCCTTGAGCGTCTCAGCTTTGAAACACTGGCTCGAGCGCTGACGAGCGCTTTAGGGTGTCTTTAGAAACTGAGTTGTGCTTTGAACGCCGCTACGTTACGGCGTTGATGTTTCAAATGTCAAGTGTTCTGAACTTTGTAACTGTGCTAGCCTTTGCTCATGACTCAACCTTTCGCGCCGCTCAAATCGCGCTCGTCGCTCGGCAGCGACATCGCGCTGGCGCTGCAAAAACGCATCCGCGACGGCACTTGGAAGCCCGGCGATGTGCTGCCCGGTCAGCGCGAGCTGGCATTGCAATTCGGCGCGAGCCTCGCGTCGGTGCGCGAAGCGGTCAGCGTGCTGAGCGCCGCTGGGTTACTCGAGGCTAAAGCTGGGAAAGGCACAATCGTCAAATCAGTCGGTGATGCCGCGCCGGAATTCGAGGGTTGGCTCGGCGTGCTGGGCAGTGGGCAGGAGGCGGCGGAACTCGCCCAAGCCCGCAAGTTACTCGAGCAGCACAGCGTCCAGCAAGCGGCGCAGACAGCCTCGAGCGAAGATGCGGCGAAGCTGTATTCACTGCTGGCGCAGATGCACAAAGCGGTGCGCGATCACGATGCGCCCGCTTATGCCGAGAGCGATATTGCTTTTCACATCGGCATCGCCGAAATCGCGGGCAACCGCGTGATCGTGCGGCTGATGAAAAGCATGCACACCGCATTGTTTCAACTGTTCCGCGAGGGCGTGCGCCGCGCTTTCTCAGATGGGCAGATTCAAGCCCATTTCGAGATGCACCGCAGCCTGACCGAAGCGATTGTCCGGCATGACCAAACGGCTGCGCTGACCGTACTGACCGACATGCTCGACGGCTCGAGTCCAGAGTACATCGCGTTCGTCGCCGCTGACCCAGCCATGCAGCGCGGCGACGAGGGCGACACGGGTCTGGTCTCGCATCAAGCGCTCAAAAGTCTGCGCGGCGCGTATCTGACAGCGGTTGGCCCAGCGGCAGACCTGCTGTTTGAGGAAACGGCTGAACGCCTGAACTTCCGCTTGGAGTTTCTGCCGATGAAATACCTCGCTCAATTCGTGCAGGGGCTGGCCCGCACCATCGAAGACCCGCAACTGCGTGAAGATTTTTTAGCTCGAGTGCGCGGCTTGAGTGGACTCGAGCGTCGATTGGGTTTGGAAGGAACCCAGCGCACGGTGACACCAAGCGGACTCGAGCCGGCGTAAGTTCCTCATTTCGCAGCGCATTGTGTAAGCTAACTGACCCCTACCGCTTGCGCCCGATTGCCTCGAGCCGATCTCGAGCGGTTTTAAACCCTCAAAGCCATGAATCAAACCTCGCTCGATAGCCCCAGCAGCGCCCCCTCGACAACCGCGCTCCGAGTAACGCGGCGCATCAGTCTGCGCCGTCAGATTCTCCTGACCGCGTTGCTGCCATTACTGCTGATCGGTACGCTGCTGACCGTCTACACCAGCCTCGCCGCCTCGAGTACCGTGATCGCTGCGTTGCAAATGCGAGCCTCGAGCGTGGCGGGCGTGACCGCCGAGAGCGTTTACGAGGATTTGGAGCGCGTCAGCAACCCCGTCAACCGTGCGGATCTAAACGCGACGGCCGCGTTCAACCTGCGAGCCATCGCGGGCGGAGCCTTCATCGCCATCGCTGATCCAAACGCGATTCTCGTCGTCGCGGCGCGGGCTGGACTGGGCAGCAAGCCCGTGGAGGTCGCCCTCGAGCGGGAAGATCTGCAACTCCCCTTCGTGCAAGTCGGGACGGAACGCTTCGTGGTCGCGCAGCAAAACGTCCTGAAATACGATGGCACGGGCAGCCTAGGTAAGGTTTACATCGGCCTCGAGACTGCTTCGGTCGGCGCTCGAGTCTGGCAGGCGCTGTTGCCGACGCTCTCGTTGCTGCTGCTCGCGCTGGCACTGGCTGCGGCGCTCGGCACGTGGTTGGCGGCTCGCATCAGCCAGAAGGTACTCGAGGCGACCCGCACGGCCAACCGCATCAGCTTGGGGGATTTGGAGGGCTGCACCGCGCAACACGCCAACGACGAGATCGGCGATTTGACCAGAGCGCTGGAACGGATGCGTTACTCGCTGAAATTCATGCTCGAGCGCAGCAAACGCAAGTAGACTCGCGGCGAATCCTCGACGTTGGCTCGAGTCGCTGTGCCACGCGCTGCGTCAGCGCCTGCGAAGAACTGTGGGCAGACAACACAAGCGTTCGCTTGACCTCGAGCAGGCTGAGTTCGCTTGACCTCGAGCAGGCTGAGTTCGCTTGACCTCGAGCAGGCTGAGTTCGCTTGAC
>JANYHH010000118.1 GCA_025359505.1 Deinococcales bacterium | reverse complement strand
CCCCAACCCCTCTCCCGAACAGCGGGAGAGGGGAGCAAAGCGCGTTCAGCTCGAGCGGTTTGCAATGCTAGGCACACAGTACAAAAACTCGAGGCTCGAGCTTGCTCTTACGGCCTTTCCTTTCGCCCTTTGCCCTTCGCCTGCGCTCACTCGCTCGAGCCGTGCAAGCGTGTGACCTTATTGTCCAGCACCATGTCAATTGCAGCCATCACATCGTCGCTGAGCTGCGGGACGATCTCGAGCGCGGCGAAGTTCTCTTTGACCTGCGCGACTTTCGATGCGCCGGTGATGACGGTGCTGACGTGCTCGTTTTTCGCGCACCACGCGAGGGCCAGCTTCGGCAATGTCGTGCCGAGTTGACTGGCGATGGCCGCCAGTCCTTTGACCTTGGCGATGTTGGCTTGCCCCTCGGGGCTTTCCAAGCGTTCCTTCAACCATCCGTAACCGGGGAGGTTCATGCGGCTGTCCTCGGGGACGACATCGTTGTACTTGCCGGTCAGTAAACCGCTGGCGAGCGGCGACCAGACCGTCGTGCCCAGACCGAGCGTGTCGGGGCGGTACAGGCGCTCGTACTCGACTTCGACGCGGTAACGGGTGAACATGTTGTACTGCGGTTGCTCCATCGTTGGCGGAATCAGGTTGTACTGACGCGCCACGGCGTAGGCTTCCATCAGTTCCTGCGCTGACCACTCGCTCGTGCCCCAGTACAGCACGTCGCCACGCTGGATCAGTTCGGTCATCGCCCGCACGGTTTCTTCCATCGGCGTCGAGCGGTCTGGGCGGTGGCAGAAGTACAAGTCCAGATAGTCGCATTGCAGTCGCTCAATCGCCTGATAGCAGGCTTCGACCACGTGTTTGCGCGACAATCCGCGCTGGGTCGGCGCGGGCTTGTCAATCGTACCGCCAAACACCTTGCTCGAGACGATGTAACTGTCGCGTCGCCAGCCAGCCTTGGTCAGCGCTTGCCCCATGATCGTCTCGGCCTGACCGCGTGCGTAGACTTCGGCGTTGTCGAAAAAATTGCAACCCTGATCGTAGGCGGCCCCCATCAACTCGAGCGCGGCATTGGCATCGAGTTGGGTTCCGAACGTCACCCAAGCGCCGAATGACAACTGACTGACTTGCAAGCCTGATTTGCCCAATCGCCTATATTCCATGTGGTTGATTCCTTTCGGGTCTAGACTGTGAGTATAGTTGCTTGCAGTTTATATTCCCGCTTGCGCCGGCATCACACGGGCCGCAAATCCTCGGTCAAGTTCCAGCCGACCCCTGCTGGCGTGGCGTTCAACAGCGGCTCGAGTTCGGCGCTGGCTGTCAAGGCAACGGCAGCCATCTCGTCGTTTTCTGGCCAGTCTGGGAAGATTTGCATGACGGTGAGCTGGTAAAACGTCTGCGTTCCCGTGTACGTGCCGTCATCGAAAAACGCGAACGGCGGTCTGATCTGATCCAGCAATATGCTGGGGCCGCTGGGCAGCGTCTCGGGCAGTGCGATTGGCTCGAGGCCATTGGGATGCCAGAGGTGTCCCTGCAAGAGTTTCATCGCGATTGGCCCGCCCGCATGTTCCTCGCGGGTCACATCCGCACCAGTACGCCGCGCTCGAGCCACGTCACGTAATTGGCCCGTACCACCGTCAGATAGACGGCTTTGAAATCTTCTTCAGTGCGGGCGGATTTGTTGGCTTTGCCGTACTGGACGACTTTAGAGCGGTGAAGCTGAAAAACGATCTCGGCGTCTTTGCCCGGCAAGTGCAGCCAAACCCACGCGGGTGACGGGTCTAACTCGAGTAAATCCGCGCTGCTGGTGACAATACCGTATAAGCCGTCGCGGGGGGAGCGAAACTGCGTGTACATCTCGACATACGGCTTGATGCCTTGGGCGTCACTCAGGTACAGCGCCGCGAAGGTGTCGGCGTCTTTGACGTAGGCGAAGAAATTGCGCGGGTACGGCAAGCCCAGCACCCTGAACGCGTTCACTTGCACGAAGCCCATCTTGTGCAGCAAATCGCGCTGCGCCTTGACCGCCACAGCGTCCTGCACGCTCGCACCGAGGTTATCCCAGTCGGCTTCCTCGGCAATCGCCAACTCGAGGGTTTCGGGGTACGGGTCGCTGGCCAGCATCGGGCGTTGCAACAGCCGCGACGTGGCGATGCTGGCCCTGACCGCCAGCAGTTGATTCTTCGGGATCAAGCGCTCGAGTTCGGCTTTACCCAGTTTCGTTAAATCCAATCGGTACGGCACGCGTCAGAGTATGACAGCTCGAGCCGACCGACGCCCATGAAGCCGCTGACTCGAGATAGAATGCGCGGCCAACATGATTGAAACTTTTTTGTGGATCGCGCTCGGGCTGGGCTTGGGACTGGTCATCGGGTTTCTCTGGCCGCGCCGCACCAAACGCGCTGCGCCCGTGCGCGACGTAGAAGCCGACCTGCGCGGGCAGCTTGGGCGGGCCAAATCAGCGCTCGAGGACAGCAAGCTCGAGGTGGCTAGGGCGCTCGCAGCATCCGACGCGCTCGAGGCTGAGGTCAAAATGTTGAAGGTGCGGCTGCCGAAGCTCGAGGGTTTCGAGCGGGCCAACGCGGATTTACGCTTGCAATTGCAGGGCTTCGATGCGGTCAAAATGCGGCTCGAGGCGGCGACGGCTGAACTCGAGGGAGCGCGGCCGCAAGTGGCGGGCAGTGTGGCGCTGAGCGCCAGACTCGAGGCAGTACAGACCGAGCTGAGTGAGCTGAAAAACCGCACGGCTGGCTTCGAGGGTATCCAGCAGCGAGCGGCCACAGCGGCTGAACTCGAGGGCAAAGTCGCGGCGCTCGAGCTGGAGAAAGCCAAGTTGCTCGGTGAGGCGAACGCGGCTGTTTTGAAAGCCTCGGATGCCGAAGCCGCACAGAAGAAGATTCGCGCGGCCTTGAGTGAATCGGTCGCCGAGGTCGCCCGCACCCGGGACGGGATGCAGCAATTCGCGGCGCTGAAAAACCAGATAGACGATCTCGAGGCTCGCGGGGTGTCGCCCGAAGCGCAAAGTAAAATTGAGGCGCTCGAGCGCGATTTGGAAACTGCGCGTTTGGAATTACCGACCCTGAAAGACAGCTTGCATCAGCGCAACGCGGAGCTGACCGCGACCCGCGACCGCTTGGCTTCAAGTGAAACGCTGATCGCCCGTCTGGGAACCTTAGAGGCGGCGCTGACCAGCCGCGAAGCTGAACTCGAGCGCTTGCGAAACGCGACTGCGCCGAGCGAACCTTCGAACAGCTAAACGTTCACAAAATAAGCCGTTCTGGACTGTCTAAATCAGGGCTTTTCGCTGATCCGGGCAGTCACTCGAGTATCATGGTGTGTCACATTGGTTTGCAGGCATTCACCGCTCGAAGTAAGGACGGCTCATGATTGATTTGGTCGGTCAAACACTGCTCAAATACAGGCTCGATGTCGCCATGAGGGCCGGCTTCAGCGGTCAGGTCTACCGCGCCAGAGATACAGAGTCCGGCTCAGATGTCGCACTGAAACTCTTCAAGCCGGGCGCTGGGATGGGGGCGATGAAAGCCGCCTTGCAACCGCTGCTGACCTTGAAGCACCCGAACATCGTGCAGTCGCTCGAGATCGGCGAATCGCCCAGCGGCTTGTTTTTGGTGACGGAATTCGTGCAGGGCGGATCGCTGTCCACCTTGCTGAGCCGCTACTCGCAGGAAAACCGTCAGCTCGAGTACCCACTGGCCCTGAGCTTGATGCGCCAAGCGGCCGAAGCGTTGACGCACGCGCACGGGCTGGGCATCATTCACGGCGATATCAAACCCGATAATTTGCTGCTGAGCGTGCCGACCACGACGACGCAACTCAGTCGGGCGTACACCTTGAAAATCGGCGATTTCTCGGTTTCAAAAATCGCCAGCGACAGCGCGATCACGCAAGAAGAACTGATGATCAGCTCCCCCGCCTACATGTCGCCAGAGCAATGTCAGGGCTTACCGTCGGACAGCCGCACGGATCTGTACTCGTTTGGCATTCTGATGTACGAGGTCTTCACGGGCTTGCTGCCGTTTGAAGTGAAAAACATCGGCGAAGCAGCGATCAAGCACCTCTACGCCGCGCCGCGCAGCCCCAAAGAATTACGCAGCGATCTCAGCGGCGACCTCGAGACGCTGATCCTGCGCTTACTGGCTAAAAACCCGGCCGATCGCTACGCCAACACTGGGGATGTCCGCGACGCGCTTCAGGGCATGCTCGAGCGGATTGAACCGCAGGGCCCACCGCCGACGATCATTCGCGGTGCGGGCGAGGCGCTCCCCGTTATGCCGATGATCGCCGACCTGCCCGATAAAAGCGATTCGCCAAGGGTGACGGTCGTGGACGGTTTTGGGCGGATCGTCAAGGTTTTAACGCTGACCAACGCGGGGATTCGCGCTGGGCGTTTGGAGACCAACGAGGCTAAACTGGACGACGATCAGGTCTCGCGCCAGCACCTGCGCGTGGACTGGAACGGTGAGCAGGCCTACATCACGGATCTGGGGTCGAGCAACGGCACTTTTTTAGCTGGGCAGCGGATGCTGCCGCACTCACCGACGCCGTGGTCGTTTCGCTCGAGCGTCAGCCTCGGGTCGTACTGGTTGCGCTTGGAAGCCCCAGAGGTCGCTTCGCGCCTGCTGGTCGGTGTGGCGCTCGATGCCGCCAGTGAGCGCCTCGTTTTGCAGGCTGGATCGGCGGGCGTGATCCGCGTGACCGTCGCCAATCTGGGGCGCTTGGTCGATCACTTCAATTTTCGGATTGACGGCATTCCCAGCGAGTGGGTGCGCGGCCCGACCGATGCCGTGCAACTCAATCCGGGCGTGCAGACGGCCGTGATGCTGACCGTGATGCCGCCTCGTAACTCCTCGGCCACGGCTGGCAAGCGCGAGATCACCGTTGTCGCAACATCGCGCGAACATGTTGATAACACCGCCAGCGCCAAAGGCACATTGACGATCGAGCCGTTCGCGCAGACGACGCTGACCCTGAAGCCGATGCGTAAAAGCGCCCGCACCAAAACGACCTTCACCGCCAGCCTAGTCAACAACGGCAATGCCCGGCTGAACTACGCGCTGTACTGCGAGGAAGACGAGCCGCAACTCGGCTTCAAATTCGCCGCACCGCTGCTGACCTTGGAGCCGGGCGAATCCAAGGACGTGCCGCTCGAGGTCAGTGCAGCCTTCAAGTTACTCGGTGGCACGCAGGTCAGACCGTTTCGCGTGATCGCCCGCGGCAGCACCCGAGCGATTCGCTTTCCGACGCCGGGCGCGTCCTCGAGTAGCGCTAGTTTGAATAATCCAGCGCAGCTCGCACAGCAAGCCCAAGCCGACGCGCAAGCCCGCGCTGCTGCCATTCAGCAGAGCGCTGGCGATGACGTGTTGCAACAAGCGCAAAACGCGATGCTCGGGGATGGCAAGTTGGACTTGGGGCGCGTGGCAGGTTCCGTGCAGGGTCGCTTGAAAGGTGACGCGACCGCTATGGCCCGTCAGGGCGTGCAGGCCGCGCAAGGCGGGTTGCTGACCGCTGGACAGAAAGCCTTGTCTGGCGCAGGCAAGCGCAGCGCTCAACTCGCACCGATCTTTGAGGATGGCGGGGGATTAGCGGGCAGCGATCCGATGGCTGTGACCGCGCAACTCGCACACGGCGCACTGCTACCGATGTGGTTGCCACCGACGATTCTGGCGCTTTTAGCGCTGCTGTTCTTCGTCTTCAACCGCCCGCCGACGATCACGACCTTTGAAGCCTCCACGCTGCAACCCTTCTTGAAAACGCCCGTCCCCGTGCGCTTTGAGACCGGTAACGCTCAGCAGCTCGAGTTGCAGATCGGTGCGAATACGCCCGTGAAGATTCCCTCGAGCGCCAACACCTTCACCGTACCGGGTTTCACCGCGCTGACGCCCGTCAAACTGACGCTGATCGCACGCGGTAATTTCGGCGCGACCGCACAAAAAGAGATCACCGTCGTGCCACAAGCCCGTCAGCCGAGCATCACGGAGTTTCGCGCCATTCCGCCGCAACTGATTCGCGGTCAGCCAGTGCTGCTGCGTTACAACGTCAAGGACGCCGAGCAACTGCTGTTTGATCGCGGCGATGGTCAGCCGCCAACGAAGCTGACCAAAATGCAGGGCACGATCCGCGACACCCCTCGAGAACCGCGCACTTATAAATTGATTGCGATCAACGGTGACAAGCGCGTGGAACTCCCGCTCTCCATCGCGGTGGATGTGCTGCCGCCGCAGATCATCGGCTTTAAGATCGGGCCGACCAAAGTCATTCGCGGCGAAACGCTGACGATTCAGCTCGAGTGGAAAACCCGCAACGCCTCGAGCGTTGAACTGACCGATGTCGGCACGGTTCCGCCGCTGAGTATTCAAACGCTGGCCGCTCCAACGGCTTCAAAAACCTACACGCTGACCGCGAGAAACGCCAAAGGTCAGACGGTCACGCGCTCGATTCCCGTGATCGTCGTCGAACCCGCACCAGTCGTCGTTGCTCCGCCGCCGCCCGTCGCGGCGGTCGTTCCGCCTCCACCAGTTGCCCCACTGACGGTCATCGTGCCGCCACCTCCACCGCCTGTCGTGGTCGCTCCACTACAGCCGCCCCCTATCGCCCCTTCATCTCCCCCGCCCGCTGTCAAGCCACCTGTCGCAATCACCAAGCCACCCGTGGTGGTGAAGCCGCCTGTCGTGGTGAAACCACTCGTGCCTGTCAAACCTCCAGTGGTCGCAATTGTCAAACCACCCGTCACCGTCAAACCACCCACCCCTCCGCCACCACCTGCACCGACCGCGATTGGCGGCAAGCTGATGGGCACGTGGTATCACAACTACGGCACATTGCGAATCACGCAACTGGGAAACCGCATCAGTGGCACATATCAGAACCTGCTGACCGGCAGCTCGAGCCGCTTCACGGGAGCAATCGAGGGCAATAAAGTGCGCGGTCTGTCCGAAGGCAAAGCCTTCATGTGGACGATCAATGGCGACGGCACGACCTTTGACGGCACGAACACCGATGGAACACAGTGGTGCGGCGCGAAAGAAAACACGGCCTTCAACGAGGGTTGCAGCTTCAGTGGCACATGGGCGAGCGCTTGGCAGGGCAAGGGTTTTGAAAATAATCAATGCGAAATCAAGTTGGTTCGTACCAACAACGACATCAAAGGCACGTACTGCAACGGGCAATTAGAGGGCAAAATGGAGTACCGCAACGGGCAAGCGATTTTCATCGGGCAAGTTAGAAAGCTCGGCAGCTCGGAGCCGGGCAATTTCGCGTTCGTGCTGAGCGGTTTGGAATCCAAGCAGTTCGGCGGTAGCGCCTCGAGCCTCAACGGGCAAACGGTGTACGAGTGGTGCGGTTGGCGCGGCGGTCGCGGCAAACCCGAGCCATGCATGATGAAATGAGCGCTCAGTATCAGCCTCGAGCCAATCAAAAAAGGGGGACGTGACCAACACGTTCCCCCTTCATTCGTGCCCGCTCACTCGAGGGTCAGGTCGTACTGCGCCGATGGCACGGTCAATTTGTAACTGCGCGGCTTCTTACCGTCCACGGCAACCTCCACAGCGATCTCGCCTTCTGGCACGCCGATCAGCACGAAGCGCCCATTGACATCGCTTTTCAAACGCGTGGCGCTGTAACGCACTTCGACACCGACCTGCGGCGTGCCGAGTTTATCGACAATCCGTCCTCCGATGTGGTGAACCGCGTCCACCAGTTGCCCATCGATATTTTGGTAGCGCAGCGTGCGCGTCAGTACCAGCGGCGCGGTGAACTCCGACTCCAGATCCACAGGCACGGTCAGCACGTACAGCAGCGCGGGGCGCGGCGCGGTCTCCAAGGAATTCCACAGGTCAATCGGGCGCGGGCCGTCATCGGGCTGACTGACCCTGCCCAGCAGATCCACCTCGAGCCGCTTGACGCTTTCAGGCACGACATCTTCGGGCAGGGTCGGGTTTTTCAAGAGGGCACTCATCACGCGCCACAGCAGGTGATGCTCGTCCTCCACCACGGTACTGATCGCGCTGACCATGTAATGCAGGTTGAAGCGGCGCGGCGGCGTGCGCCGCACACCGATGGTGTTGCCGCCCACGCTGCGGACTGGCATCAATTCCATCGCCGTGCGGCGCAACTCGGTGTTCTCCTCCAAGTCATACAAAAAGAAGCTGATCGCCGGTTTGGTGCGCGAGTTGACCCACTCTTTGGTCGGCGCTTCAAAGCTGATGTCCACGTCGGATAGCTCGAGCTTGGCGCGGGAGTAGATTAGGTCGCGCAGGGTTTGGCTGATGTCGCTAAGCACGGGCGTCACATTCCATAGATGCCTCTGACGCCTCGATCCAACCAGTTGTACGCGCCAGATGCGGTACTCGAGACGCCAGTGGCAGCCGCACTACCCACGTCGACGAGACCGCCGGCGAGTCCGCCGAGCGCTCCAACCGTGCCAATCGCGGCCTCGTCCACCAACGCACCTGCGGATAGCACTCCGTGACCCCACGTCAACGGGTTGGCAGTGGTTTTGTCCCACTCATCACTACGCATTTCGTCGAGTTGCAGCGTCATCGACCTCGAGCCTTCGCCAAGCAAGTGATTCGTTAAGAAGCGGTCAACCCCACCGACCGTATCCACGCTGTGACCACCAACCGAGGTGTTCTCCGCCAAGTAATGCCCGACGCCCGCGCCGGCCAGTCCCGCACCAAGCACGGCCGAGGCGGGCCCAAGCGCGGCAACGCCCGTCAAGCCGCCACCCGTCAGGGCCGCGCCCGCGCCCATGCTGGCCATGCCGCCCGTGCCGAGCATTGATGCCCCGCCAAGTCCAGCGGCCGCGCCAAACACGGCGTTACCAAATCCCAGTCCCATCTCCACGTTTTTCATGTCAGCCATTGGGTCGTTGGCGGCTGGCCCCTGCCGCACGGCGTCCGCTCCACCGGCCGCCGAGGCCAGCACGCCGCCCATGCCGGGCAACAGCATTCCACCGGCCGTCAAACCCAGCGAGACCGCCAGATTGGTCTCAGAGTCATCCCAGCGCGACACCTGCGCCGTGTCGGTCTGTGTCACGCTAGCCGTCTGACCCGCGAGGACACTGCGGGTCGCGGCTCGAGCGCCCTCTTCGAGGCTGGGGTCATTCGGCGCGAGTTTAGGCTGGCGTTTGTCGGGCTGTACGCCGCGCTGCTGGACGGTATGGGCCAACTCGTGGGTCAAAATCTCAAACCCCTGCGGCGTGGCGGTGTCCACATCGCCCAGCACGATGTCCTGCCCGACTGCGAAGGCTTTGGACTCGAGCGCTCTGGTGGCGTGCATGTCGTGATGAACGCGGACGTCGCCAAAACTGTGGTTGAAACGCGGCTCCAAAATCGCTCGGGTCTGCGCGTCCAGTGCCTGTCCGGGCTGCTCGAGGATCGAGAGGGCGGCCTGCTGTTGCGGCTCGAGGTGATGGGTTTTTTGCTTGGTTTTCATGGCTGACTCCTGACTGGCTCGAGCGGTAACGTTGACCGAAGGCAACTGCGTTTAAAAATTAATTCCAGCACTGAGCATCACCCGCTGCTCTTCTGGCGTGACGCTGCCGGTGATGTTCGCGCCCCACGGTTGCGTTGGGGGCGTAGCGATGTCCCTTGCCGCGCTGACCGCGCCGGTGACGGCGCTGATGTTGGACGATTGCGCTTGGTAATACGCCAGCGGATCGGCGGGTGCGCCCGGCAGCGCTCCGACCGCGCTCGTCAGCCCGTTCCCACCCGCCATCATCGTGCTGGAGAACGCGCTGGGGTCTGGCAGCAATGGAGCACCGTAGCCGAGGTGAAACCCGCCAGAGCGAGCGCTCGGATCGAGGTTCGCGCCGAAGTTGAAATCGCGGTAACTGCCGTCCAAAGACATCGCTCCAGAGCCGGGGTTGACGCCCAGACCGGCTTTGAAGCCGTCGTAATGCAGTCCGGCCGTGACATCACCGCCGTAATGGTAGCCCGCATCGAAACCGCGAGTATCAGACCCAAGCTGCATCGACGCCGCGCTGGTGTCGGCGTTCATCCCGAACGCGCCAAGCCGCAGGCGCATCTCGGGCGGCAAGAGCGACAGGTGAAACGGCGCGGGGTCTTCGCAGGCGATCAGCGCCTCGGGAGCGCTTCGCACGTCGACCCTCGAGCCACCGAGCACGGACAGCGCTGAGTCCCGCGCTTCGGATTCACTCTTGCTCGAGCGGCTCGAGCGCTGCTGCTTCGGTGCAGATTGACCGAAACGGTCGTTCTGGACGACGTGTGTCAACTCGTGCGCGATTAAATACTGGGACTCTAAGTTCGGCGTCGACGGCTGCGCGAGGTAGATGTCCGAACCGATGGTCGCGGCGCTAGCGGCGTGCTCGCTGGTCAACCGCTGCGCGGCCGCATCGTCGTGAACGCGCACCCGTGCGAAATCGTGTTGGAACAACGGCTCCACACTCGCTCGTAAGCTCGGCTCGAGCCTCGAGCCAGAGGATTTGGCTTCCGCCTGAACTGAGCGCTGCTTGATGTCGCGTCTCATGAATTCTCCTGCTCGAGCCAGCCGCTGGTTTCACTGGCCGTCAGTTGCTTTTCCAGTTTCGCGTACTCGGCTTCGCTGGCGCGGTAAATGTGCTGCATCCCAACCGCTTCGCCCGCGTCAGCGGCGATAAACGCCGCACCAAGCGCGATGTTTTTGATGTTGCCACCCGAGACCTGCAACTGCGCCAGCAGACGCGGCTCGAGGTTATGCGTCGGTGTCTGCGCTGGGAAGGCACGTTGCCACAGCAATTCGCGCTCTTCAAAATCTGGGAACGGAAACTGGACGACGAAGCGGATGCGGCGCAGGAACGCCGTGTCAATCGAGGTTTTCAGGTTCGTGGTCAGGATCGCCAGTCCGCGATAACTTTCCATGCGTTGCAGCAGATAACTGACTTCCATGTTGGCGTAACGGTCGTGGCTGTCTTTGACTTCAGAGCGCTTACCGAAAATCGCGTCAGCTTCATCGAACAGTAGGATCACGCCGCCGTCCTCAGCCGCGTCGAACAGGCGCTTCAAATTCTTCTCGGTTTCACCGATGTATTTGCTGACCGTGGCCGACAGGTCGATGCGGTAGACATCCAGCTCGAGTTCGCGCCCCAAGATTTCGGCAGCGGTGGTTTTGCCCGTGCCACTGCCGCCAGAAAAAAGCGCACTGATGCCCAGCCCGCGCCCGCCTTTACTGGCAAAGCCCCACTGCTCATAGACCGTTTGGCGCTGCTTAACGTGCGCGGTGATGTCGACCAGAATGCGGCGCTGCGCGTCGGGCAGGATCAGATCGTCCCACACGGCCGTCGTGGATAAGCGCTGCGCCAGATCATCCAACTTCGGGCGGGCGTGCGCTCGAGCCGAACTCCATAAACCAGAGCGCTCGAGCGCGGTGTCCTGCGCGATGGCGCGAATGCCGTGGGCGCTCAGACTAAATTGCGTCGTCATCTGCTCGATCACGCCTTCACTGTCAGTCCCCAAGTGCATGCGCCACAACTCGCGCTGCTCATGAGCCGTCGGCTTGTCGACCTCTAAGGGCAGGGTCGTGCGATGCGGCACGCGCTGGCGCTCCAAACCGCTGAGCATCACTGGGGCGCTGTAGCGCAGCAAAAACGCATTGAGCCAGCCGTTTTTAGCGTTGTCAGTCGCGTCCAGATCGTCGGTTTCGATCACCAGTGCCAGATTGAGCAGCGCGACTTCGCGGCGCAATAATGTCGCCAGATTCTCGAGGTCAGCAATATTGGTTGGCAGCAGCGCCGCATTCAAGGCGTGCAGATCGCCGCTGAAGGCTCGAGTGGCGGATAAAGCCGTGGCGCGTCTGGCCTCGCGGTCGACGCCGAGCAGTTGCACGACGGGCAGCACCGGGATGCGCTGCGACCACGAAGCGATGATCCGCTCTACCAAACCGCGCTGACTGGCGACCAGTTCGACCTCGCCGCGAATCGGCTCGAGCAGTGGCAGTAACCGCGCATCCAAGGTGTTGACGCCCGCGAGGTAATGCAGCACGCGCTCGTCGACCTTGAGGGCGCTCGAGGTCAGGGTCGCGCCGTTTACAACCTCTAAAAGCTTCCAGCGGCGCAATACGCCAGACGGGTTGAGGGCGCTCCAATGGGCATGAGGCAGCGCCGCCAGCGCCAATGAGAAACTCGGTTGTTGACGCTGAGGGTCGTTGTTAAGCTTGCCGATCAGCGCTGCGAACGCGCTGTCCAACTCAGAGGCGGCGCTTAAGAGCAGCAGATCGCGCTCAAAGGTCGTCAACCCAAACAAACGCACGATCCCCTCGAGCGCCGCGCCTTCAAAGTGAAACGGCAGCGCAGCAGGCGGTGATTCCAACCCGTCACGCGCGGCTAAATGCGTCTCGAGTTGCCATCGCAGGTGTTGGGTGGCTGATGTCAAATGGCGCTGGTTGGCTTCGCTCCATGAGACAGGTTCCGAGCGCGGCTGATCTCGAGTTACTTCATCTCGAGATGAAGCGTCTCGAGATGACGCGGCGTTGTTCACGCCCGCCCGCCCTTGCCCGCCAGCACGGGCGTAGCGCCACCCTCAGTGAGCGGTACGCCAGAAATGCGGTACGTGACGCTCGGGCGGTACTTGGCTTGCAGGGCGCTCCAGAGCTTACCGAGCGTATCGGCGTCCAGAAACTGCGGGCGCACCTCCAAAGCGGTGACGCTAGCGCCGAGGTTGCTGGCTGAGAGCGCCGTCAGCGTCGGCTGCGCCGAGCGCGTGCTTTTGCCACCGCCGAGCGCCGTCAGGGTTTTGGTGATCGTTTCGCCCGTCAGATGCTGATGCTCCGCCAGCGTCTGCACCGCGTGCCCGAGCAGAATCTCGGCCTGAAAATCCTGAGCACCATACGCGGTGATGAGGTAGTACAACTCCAAGGACAAGCCGGGTGAACGCAGTCCGCTGGCGGGTGTGATCTGGTACAAAAACAGGTTCAGTTGCGGTTTCTCGTCGCCCAGATTGATCTTGTCCGGCGGCACGGCCGACACGACGATATCGCCACCGACCGCACTCGAGACGCCGCGTGAAACCACAGTGTTCTCGAGCAGGTTTTTCAGTACGGCGGTGACGGACGCAATCGTTAAGTGAGCGCTCATGGCAGACCTTTCAAATTCGAGGCGACTCGAGGGGACGTGATGTGGCTTTTATGGTATCACCGATTGATTTTTGCGCCGAGTGAAATGCCGATGAGTACGTGCTAGACAGGAGAAACGTCCCACAGCCTCGAGCGAGTCAGTTTAGGTGTTTGACATATATATGTTTTCTATACTATGTTAAACATCTAATTAAAGGAGTACCTATGAATTATCTGCCGATCCTCAACCGCCACGATTTTGAAACCGCGCTCAATCCGCTCGAGACGGGACAACTCGCCATCGCGCAAATCGATTTGGACAGCTTCAAAGAGGTCAACGACACCCTCGGACACGCCGCTGGCGATGCTGTACTCCGCAGCTTGGAGCGCACGCTCAGCGGCAGTCTGCCCGACAACGCAATCGTCTCGAGACTCGGCGGTGACGAGTACGCCGTCGCATTGCCCGACATGACGGCTGAAAGTGCGCTGATTTTGATGGAAGAAATCCGCCAGCATTTCAGCGGTCGCCCGATCAGCTCCGAGATTCCGCGCCACGTGCAACTCTCCGTCGGCATCGCCAGCAAACCACCGCACGCCAAGACCATCACCGAGCTACTGCGCTGCGCCGACGAAGCGCTCTACCGCGCCAAGCGCGAGGGTCGCAGCCGCGTCGCCATTTACGTCGAAGACAAGATGAGCTTGAAGAGTAACTTCTACCCGAAAGCGCAACTCGAGCGATTAGCGAAACTCAGCAACGCCACGGGACGCACCGAAGCCAGCATTCTGCGCGAGGGTCTTGAAGACGTGCTGGTCAAGTACCGCGAGGAACTGTGAGCTACTGGGACAGTCTGGCGCAGCCGTGGCAAGCCGCGCTCGAGCAAGCGTGGACGGCGTACCTGCATGGTTCACTGCCGATTGGAGCCGTGATCGTGCGCGGTGAAGAGATCGTCGCTCGAGGGCGCAACCGCATCGGTGAAGCCCATGAAATCAACGGTTTCATCGGCGGCACGCAAATATCACACGCAGAGATGAACGCCATCGTGCAACTTGCTCACGACGCGGACACTCGAGGTCTCGAGTTGTACACGACGATGGAACCCTGCCCGATGTGCGCCGGGGCGATGGCGATGGCGAGCATCAAAACCGTACATTTCGCCGTTCACGACGCATGGGCGGGCAGCACGCACCTGTTTGAGAAAGACGGCTATTTAGCGGGCAAACGCATCAAATTGCACCCGCCCGCCGACCCAACCCTCGAGCTGATATGCAGTGCGATCTGGCTGTACAGCGATCTCGAGTGGCGCGGGGACACATCAGACAACATTTTGGTCAAAGCTTTTGAGGAAGCGCAACCGCAAGCCGTGCAACTGGCTCGAGACCTCTTTCAAACGCGGCAACTCGAGCAGTGGCGTAAAGCTCGAGCCGAGGTTGGTGAGGTTGTTGACGGGTTGGCAGAGCGGATCGCCTCAAGTTGAAAAACTACCGTCAAGCCTTCAATGCTTACTTCCCAACCTCGAGCTTGACGCGCTTGGTCAACGGCGCACCCTCGAGCGCTGGAGTGAGCAATCCCTCGAGATTCGCTTTGCCTTGCAAGTGCAGCCCGAAGAAGGCGCTGGCGTAGTGCATCGTCAGCGCGTGCGAATCGGCGTGATTCCAACTGGGTTCGCTGCACCGCTCAAAATCCTGCGCGTTCGCTTTGATCTCTGGCGGGCAGACGATCCAAGGGTTATGCGTCGCGCCCTCGAGCGTCAACAGGTATTTCTTCGGCGAACCGCTGCGTTTGAAATCCGAAATTCCGTCTCGAGCGGGCGTGGCGACTTTATCGTCGCTGCCGACGCCGATGAACAGCGGCACGCGCATGTCCGCCAGATTCTTGGGCGACAACCACGGCCCGCCATACGGAGCCATCACGAAAACCGCTTTGACTCGAGGGTCGGGCTTGACGACGCTCGCCCCTCGCGCCGCCTCGAGATTCGCCATGAACGGCGCGATGAAGCACGGGCCCTCGTTGCTGCTGGCTTTGCAATACTCAGCTAAATTGGCGCTGTCCAAGCCCAACCCGGCCGCGTTGAGGCTCGAGTACCCGCCGTAGCTGTACCCAATCAGCCCGACGTTGTTGCCGTCGGCGCTCGGTACGGCTTTGGGGACAGCGCCCAGCACCGCCAGAATGTCCTGCGGGCGATCCACCAGCCCAGCGACGTAGCTCTCCTGTTTCAGATCCGCATACGTCGCGTCGGTGTGGTCAATGCCAGCGACGACGTACCCCTGCGAGGCCAGATGCTCCAAGAGGTACGCCGCTTGCATCCTCGAGCCGGGCTGACCGTGCGAGTAGACCAGCATTGGGAATTTCCCCTCGAGCGCGGGCGCGTCGCGTCCAGCTTTAGCGGCAACCGCGTAAGGCGTCGCGCCGACCGTCGAGCGGTACGTCGTCACCTCGAGATTCGCGGCTAGATTCGCTGGATACCAAACCTCTAAAGTCAGTTTGCGCGTGCCGTTCAGCGCGTTCACGGTACGCACACCCACCCGATACTCGCCTCGAGCGGTCGGGCTGGTCGCGGCTTGGCTCACAGCGACCGCCAAAGCTGAAAGGGCGAGCGTGACAGCGGCAAGCAGGGGCAGAATTCGCATGGCTTCACCATACGCCGATCATGCCAGAAAAACCTTTCATCACTCGAGGGGATCACAACGCGGCGTCGACCGTCCAGAGGTTCAAGCCATCGCGCTTGCCTTCATCTTTGAGCACACTGACCCGCCCCGAAACCTCGAGATAGGCGTGCTTGACCTGCCCGAGATCTTCCACGCCCTCGGAGCGCAACGCGGCGTACAACTCAGATTCTGACAGTCCTTCGGCACGCAAGGCTGCCTCGAGCATCTGCCCGTCGCGCACCAGCAGTCGCACCTGACCCTCGACCGCAATCTCGAGCGGCCGGTTTTTCTCGGTCAGCAACTCGAGCAATTTTTGCAGGGCGACGACCACGATCATCACGACCATCGCGTGTGTCAGCGGCACGTCCGGGTAGAACGTGGGATCGCCAGCGGCGCTGCCCAGCACGATGATAATCATGTACTCGAACGGCGAGAGTTGCGTCAAGCCACGCTTGCCGATCACGCGCACCAGCAGCAAGGTAAAGACGTACATGAACACCGTGCGGAACGCGATCTCTAAGAGGAACAGCGGTGGCGCGTCACCGATGAAGATGCGCTGCCAATCGAACGGCACGATTTCAGTCATGGGCAGAGTATGGCTCGAGACCCGGTGCGACTACCTGAGCGCCATGCTTTCGAGTCGCCCCCTGCGAAGTCGGGGTCGTGTGATGTTCAGTTTCGGATACGCGTCGCACGACCCCCCTAGCTCGAGCGCAGGCTCGAGGCTTGCCCCCCGTTGGGGGGTACAAAGTCACAGGCTCGAGGCTTGTCGTGTTGGGAGGTACAAGGTCACAGGCTCGAGCTATGCGTTGACCGTTGCAGGTTCCGAGGTTGCTCGAGCTTCGCGGGGTCATACGCCAGATTCGGCGCGAGCCAGCGCTCGGTTTCTTGCACGCTCCAGCCTTTGCGCTCGGCGTACTCGAGCACCTGATCGCGCCCGATCCGTCCGAGCGCGAAGTACCTCGAGTCGGCGTGCGCCAAATACAAGCCGGACACGCTCGAGGCGGGCGTCATCGCGCAGGATTCGGTCAGCGCCAGTCCGACGCGTTCAGCCCCCAGCAGCGTGAACAGTGTGCGTTTCTCGGTGTGATCGGGCTGCGCGGGGTAGCCGGGCGCGGGGCGAATGCCGTCGTAACGCTCGCGGATCAGGTCTGATACCGCAAGTTGCTCGTCCGGTGCGTAGCCCCAGTGCGTGCGGCGCGTGTCGGCGTGGAGTTTCTCGGCGAAGGCTTCCGCCAATCTGTCCGCCAGTGATTTGACGAGGATCGCGTTGTAATCGTCGTGCTCGAGTTCGTATTTTCGAGCCAACTCTTCAGCCCCGTGAATGCAAACCGCGAACGCGCCGACGTAATCGGTCACGCCAGCCTCGAGCGGCGCGACGTAATCGGACAGTGCCGTGTTCGGCTCGCGCTGATCGCGTTGCTGGCGCAAGGTGTGCAGCGTGCCAACCGATTGACCCTCGAGAAACAGCGCGATGTCATCCCCGTCCGCGTTGGCTTCAAAGAAGCCCAGCACGCCCCGCGCCTCGAGCAACTTGCCTGTGACGATGCGCTCGAGCATGGTTTGCGCGTCGCCAAAGAGTTCCCGCGCTTGCTTGCCGACGCCCGCGTCGTCCAGAATGTACGGGTAGCGCCCCTTGAGTTCCCACGCGATGAAAAACGGCGTCCAGTCGATCAGCGCCACCAGCTCCTCGAGATCGTAACTCACGACCCTCGAGCCGAGCCAGTTCGGGCGCACGGGTGCGTAGGTGAAACGCGGCGCTCGAGCGCGGGCTTCGGGCAGTGTGACGAGTTTGATGACGCGCTCCTCGCGGGTCGCACGCAGATCGGCGTACTGGTCACGAATCTCGAGCGCGTACTGCTCGCGGTCTGGTGCGAGCAGCTTCTGCACGACCGTCACGGCTCGAGACGCATCCAGCACGTGAACCACCGCGCTCGAGGTCGCGGGTTCTATTTTCACCGCCGTGTGAGCGCGGCTGGTCGTCGCGCCGCCGATCAGCAGCGGCGTGGTGATGCCGCGCCGCTCCATTTCCCTTGCCACGTGAACCATCTCATCCAAACTCGGCGTAATCAGCCCAGACAGCCCGATCACGTCCGCGCCAATCTCGAGCGCTTTATCTAAAATCCTGTCCGCGCTGACCATCACGCCCAAGTCCGTCACCTCGTACCCATTGCAGCCCAGCACGACGCCGACGATGTTCTTACCGATGTCATGCACATCGCCTTTGACGGTCGCCAGCAGCACGCGCCGCGCCCCGGCATTGTCGCCGACGCGCTTGTCCGCCTCGAGATAGGGGGTGAGGTACGCGACCGCTTTTTTCATCACTCGAGCCGATTTGACGACTTGCGGCAGAAACATCTTGCCCGCACCGAACAAGTCGCCCACAACGTTCATGCCATTCATCAGCGGCCCTTCGATCACCTCGAGCGGACGCGCAAACAAACCTCTGGCTTCTTCAGCATCAAGCTCGACGAAATCCGCGATGCCCTGCACCAATGCGTACTCGAGCCGCTTCTGCACATCCAAGCTGCGCCACTCGACCGCCGCCTTCGCCGTCTTCTTGTCGGCTTTGAACTCCTGCGCGATCTCGAGCAGCCGCTCGCCCGCATCGGTACGGCGGTTGAGAATCACGTCCTCGACGCGCTCGCGCAGCTCTGGCTGGATGTTTTCATAAACCTCGAGCATGCCTGCGTTGACGATGCCCATGTCCAGCCCCGCTTGGATCGCGTGGTACAGAAAAACGCTGTGCATCGCCTCGCGCACCGTGTTGTTGCCCCGGAAGCTGAACGAGACGTTGCTGATCCCGCCCGAGACCAGCGCTCCGGGCAGATTCGCCTTGATCCAGCGCGTGGCTTGAATAAAATCCAGCGCGTAGCCATCGTGCGCCTCGATGCCCGTGGCAACGGTCAACACGTTCGGATCAAAAATAATGTCCCTTGCCTCCCAGCCCTCCGCTTTCAAAATCCCGTAAGCTCGAGCGCAAATTTCCTTGCGCCGCTCGAGCGTGTCCGCCTGCCCAGATTCGTCGAACGCCATCACCACCGCAGCCGCACCGTAGCGCCGCACGAGTCCAGCGCGACGCTTGAACTCCGCTTCGCCGTCTTTGAGCGACAAACTGTTGACAATCGCCTTACCCTGCACGCACTTCAAGCCAGCCTCGAGCACACTCCATTTGCTCGAGTCGATCATGATCGGCACTCTTGCGATTTCCGGCTCGCCCGCGACGAGGTTGAGAAACTTCGTCATGGTCGCCTCGGAGTCCAGCAAGCCCTCGTCCATGTTGATGTCGATGATCTGTGCCCCAGCCTCGACCTGCTGCCGCGCAATTTGCAGCGCCGCTTCAAAATCCCCCTCGAGAATCGCTTTGGAAAATTTGGGGCTGCCCGTGATATTGCTGCGCTCACCGACATTGACGAAATTCGTGTCATTCAGGATCACGAACGGCTCGAGACCGGAGAAAGCGGGGTAGCTCAGCGCGAAGGGAAGGTCAAGGTCTAGGCTCGAGCTGTTGCTTTTGCCTTTTGCCTTTTGCCCTTCGCTAATCGCTCGAGGTGCAATTCCGCCCACCGCCTCGGCAATCGCTCTGATGTGCGCGGGCGTGCTGCCGCAGCAACCGCCGACGATGTTCAGCAGTCCCGCTCGAGCGAAGTCCGCCATCACGCCAGCCATGTACTCGGGCGTGTCGTCATACTCGCCAAAGGCGTTCGGTAAGCCCGCGTTCGGATAGCAACTGATTGCTTCACTCGCCATCTTTGACAATGCGTGCAAATGAGGTCTGAACATCTCCGCACCCAAAGCGCAGTTGAAACCAACAGCCAGCGGCTTGGCGTGCATCACGCTGATGTAAAACGCTTCCGCCGTCTGCCCCGACAAGGTGCGCCCCGATTGATCGGTGATCGTGCCAGAAATAATCAGCGGCACGCGCTCGCCGCTTGCCTCGAAGACCTGCTCGAGCGCGAACAATGCAGCCTTGGCGTTGAGCGTGTCGAAAATCGTCTCGAGCAGCAGCAGATCCACGCCCCCCTCGAGCAACGCCGTCGCCTGCTCGGTGTACGTCGCCACCAACTCGTCAAACGTCACATTGCGAAACGCGGCGTCCTCGACCTTCGGGCTGATGCTCGCGGTTCTCGAGGTCGGCCCCAATGCGCCCGCGACGAAACGCGGTTTGTCGGGCGTGCTGAACTTCTCAGCAGCCGCTCGAGCCACCCGCGCTGCGGCGATGTTGATGTCACGCACGTGCATTTCCATGCCGTAATCGAGTTGCGAAATGCCGGTAGCGTTAAACGTATTCGTGCTGATGATGTCCGCGCCCGCCTCGAGAAACGCCTCGTGGATGCCTGCAATCACGTCCGGTCTCGAGATGCTCAGCAGGTCGTTGTCGCCGTACAAGTTCAGCACCGACGTGAAGCTCGAGTGGCGGAAATCGCGCTCGTGCAGGTTGTGGGCTTGGATCATCGTGCCCATCGCGCCGTCGAGAATCAGAATGCGCGACTCGAGAAGATTGGAGAGAATTGATGACAAAGTAAACCTCAAACGGGATTTCTTGAAATGAAATCCCTTGTGCTCTGTAGCATGGACTCAACTTGTACCTTCGTGTAGGCGTCGTAATTACCATGAGCCGCTTCATTACGTAAACCAAGCCAAGCAGTCACACCTTTTTGATCTAGTTTAGAGTAAGCACTTGCTGACGCCAACTCTGAATTCAAGGCATCAGCTTTTTTTGGCCTAATCTTGCCTCTTGAATCATCAGATGTAACTGAGATGCCATACTTTTGAGACAGCTTCTTCAAATGTTCCTCGAGTGTGCTTCCCACAATCACTGCTGCTGGATCTTTGTAGCCTTCCTCGAGAAGATGCTCAGCCATTTCAAGAAAGTCACTAAAAATTTCGCTGCGTTCGAGACTTTGAAAGTCAAATCTGCTTTCTTCGATTTCGTAAACAAGCGTATCAATAACAGAAGACACAGTATTTAATTCCTGAGAATTATTTGATTTTTTTGCTAAATAGTGATTTTCTCCCACAACTCGCACGATGCAGCTTTGAGATATTGTTATAACAGCTAAAAGGTTTTTATTAATAACATCCGTAATATAATCTTTTTTATTTTCTATATCCAATCCAATGGTAAGATTATGGATTTGCGTTCTACTTACAACAGTTAAATCTCTTCTCTCTTTCTGTTTTAGTTCTCTAAACTCAAAAAATTCATTTATTTTAGCTTGCACAGTTTTTAATTCACTTAATGCTTCCACTTTCACTTTTCTCCCAAACCGCTGATTAGATTTTTGGCGAAACTCTGATGAAATTTTGAAACTTAATATTGCATCACACCCACCACTCGAGCGGCACATCAGCAAACTCGAGCGTCGCCACGCTCTGCCCGACCTTGTACTTGCGCGTCTCCAAGTAATCCTCGCCGCTGGGATCGCGCCTGACCTCGAGCTGCTGCAAATGCAGGTTCAGAATCCAGTATTCGGGGATGTTGTTGCGGGCGTAAGCGCGGAGTTTCTCGTTCTGGTCGCGCTCCAAGGTGCTGTCTGAAACCTCTACGACCAGCAGCACATCGGCGCTGGTGGTGCTGCGCGTGGCATAGCTCGAGGTGGGCAGGTTTCGCAGCATGATGTCCGGCTCGAGGAAATCGGGCGGCGGGGCGTTCAGCAGCAGTGGCACTTGCGCGGCGACCGAGGCTTTGCCTTGAAATAAAAACAGCATTTTCTCAGTCAATGTGGTGATGGCATACGAGTGCCGTGGGCTTTGCATTCCCTTCACAAATACGCTCCCGTCCAGCAACTCGACGTGTTCATCGGCAAACAGCCCAGCGTCGCTCATCCGTTCGAACTCGGCGAATGTGAAGCGCCTCGGGGCAATCTCGAGCGCTGGAAGGACAGCGGAATCGCGTTCCAAAGCTAAGGTCATGTAAAGAGTTTAGCACCGCCTCTGACGGGTTTTTGTGGCTCGAGGAGCACGGATCGAAAGTATGGGTTCTTCATGCTATGCTTCCAATTGTGACCACTCAGTGACCACGATTTAACAGACTCGAGGAGGACAAATGAAACACGTGGGTGTCAGAGAGTTCCGCGATAAAGCCACGACATTGCTGGCAGGCGATGAAAAACTGGTGATTGAACGGCACGGACAAGCGATTGGGTATTACATTCCGATTAAACGCAAAAACCAAGTTGAAATTCAACGCAATTTGGATGCTTTGGACGCTGCTATTAAGGAAGTTCTGCGCCAAACTGGCATGACTGAGGACGAATTCGTCGAAGAGATGATGAAAGACTGGAAATCCTGAGTGCGTTTGGTTATTGATGCGAACATTCTCGTTTCCGAAGCGATGCGCGAGCGCGGTAGAGCTATCTTGGGACATCCTGAACTCGAGTTGCTGATTACTGAAAAAGCCATCAGCGAAACACATTACGAACTCGAAAAACGCCTGATTTATTTTCAGAGCCACCGAAATTTGCCCGACGTTGTTGCGGCTGCTCTGCGCGAAAAAGCCTTCAAAGTTGTTGAAACAAACGTCACAGTCGTCCCAAAAACTGAACACGCTCACCTCGAGACCATCGCTCAGCGCCGCATCCCAAGAGACCCCGACGATGCACCGACCGTCGCGTTGGCCTTGCTGCTCGAGGCGAGTATCTGGACGAACGACGCTGACTTCTTGGGTTGCGGGATTGCCACTTGGACGACGGAAACGCTGATGCTCGAGTTGAATACCTGACTCGAGTCGCATCACTGCGCCACGGCGACTGGCTCGAGAATCTGCGCTAAAACTTTGAGGTTCCCCAACGGGTAGAGGTGCGCCCCCGCCACGCCCGCACCGCGCAACTCGGCGACGATCCGCTGCGTCCACGCAATGCCCGCACGCTTGCCATGCGTCTCGAGGTCGCGCTTTAAAGCATCTGGCACGGGCGTCCATTTCTTGACGCGCTCGAGCATTTCTAAGCTGCGAATCGGCAGCACGCCGTACAGCACGGGGATGCTGGGCTGCACGATGTCCTCGAAGCGTTGGATAGTTTCCAAATCGAAAACGGGTTGCGTCTGCGCGAAGGTCGCGCCCGCCGCGACTTTTTGCGCGAAGCGCTCAGCCTCCAATCTCAAATCCGGGGCGCTCGGATTGGCGGCGACGGCAATCGCAAAATCGGTCGGCTCTAGATCGCGCCCCGCTTTAGATTTGCCCGCGTTGAGGCTGGCGACGAGTCGGCTCAGTCCCACCGCGTCGACTTCAAAGACGCCCTTCGCCTCGGGATGGTCGCCGCGCTCGGGTGGATCGCCGCGCAGGCACAAAATATTTCGCACGCCCAAAGCGTGAGCGCCCAGCAGCTCGGATTGCAATGCGATGACGTTGCGGTCGCGGCAGGTGAAATGCGCGATCACCTCCAAGTTCAGCGCCTGCTGCACCAAATGCGCGGCGACGAGCGGCGTCATCCGTAGATTGGCTTGCGGGCTGTCGGAGATGTTCACGGCGTCCACGAAGATTTGAGCAGCTTTGGCTTCCTCGAGCAGCTTGGTCGCGTCAGAACCGCGTGGCGGGTCGAGTTCGGCGGTCAGCACGAACGACTTGCCCAGCTTCTCCCGCAGCGTCATCGGCTCGCCACCGTCTCTCGAGCCTCGAGTACCACGGTCGCCAGCGCTTGCTCGAGGTCGCGTTTGAGATCGGTAAAATCCTCGAGTCCAACGGTCAGGCGGATCATCTCAGGGCGCACGCCAGCTTTGAGTTTCGCAGGCTCTTGCAAGCGTCCGTGCGTCGTCGTCCACGGGTGCGCGGCGAGGCTGCGCGTATCGCCCAGATTCGCCGCCAGCAAAATCAGTTTGAGATTCCCCAGCACACTCGAGGCTCCGGCTTGACCGCCGCGCACGCCGAAAGTCAGTACGCTCGGTTGACAGCGCAGGTAACGCTGCGCTGCTTTGAAAAACGGGTGATCGGGGCGGCTGGTGTGCGAAACCCACGCAATCTGCGGCTGCGTCTCGAGCCACGCGGCGAGGTCGCAGGCGGTCTGCGATTCTCGAGCCATCCGCAGCGAAAGCGTCTCCAACCCCTGATTGATCTGCCAAGCGCTGTGCGGCGAGAGCGTCATACCCATCTGGTGCAAGCCCAAGTAACGGGCGCGAACCGCAAACGCCTGATCGCCGTGTCTCGAGTTGAGCGACACGCCCGTCGCATCGGGGTCGTTAAAAGCAGGCGCGTTGGGGATGTAACCGACCCTCGTCAGCACCGCGCCGCCCATCACCGAGCCGTGACCGCTCGCCCATTTGGTCAGGCTCTCGACGACGATATCCGCCCTAAGCGCCAGCGGCTGGCACAGCGCCCCAGCCGCGCCCCACGTGTTGTCGACGATCAACGCAATGTTGTGCGCCCTTGCAATCCGTACCAGCGCATCGAAGTCCGGCACGTCCAGCGCGGGATTGCCGACGGTCTCCACCAGTATCGCTCGAGTGTTCGGTTGAATCGCCGCCTCGAGACTGGCGGGGTTGTTGTCGCACAGCGTCGCCGTAATCCCGAAACCGGGCAGCACGACGTTCAAGAGTCCCAGACTGCCGCCGAACAGCGTGTTCGTGGCGACGATATGATCGCCCGCCCGCGCCAGTGCGATCAGTGCCAGCAGCGTCGCGCTTTGCCCCGTGCTGGTCACGACCGCAGCCCGCGCCACCTCGAGCGCGGCGAGTCTCGCCTCGAGCGCCGCCAGCGTCGGGTTTTGAATGCGGGCGTACTGGTAGCCCTCTTCGCGCCCCTGAAAGACATCCGCCATCTCTTCCAAAGTTTCAAATTGAAAAGCGGCGACCGCGTGAATCGGCGTGCCGATGCTCTCGCCGTGACCGCGTGCTAAACCTTCGTGAACTGCGAGCGTATCGAAATTGAGGTCTGACATAAAATCCTTCCTGTAAGTTCAAGAAGGATCACTGTCCTTCCTCGAGAGTTCGCGTGTAGCGACTGGGAAGCACCGAAACGCTCGAGCGATGTCAGTTCAAAACGAGAACGCGCACCGAGGCTTCGGTGCATGGCATTCGCATGGTCGGGCAGTGAGTCGTCATGGGTTCGGGTGCGCTCAATGGCTCGAGCGGCTGATGTACGCAGTTTCCCACTTGGTATACCAAACTGTCAAATGGCTCGAGGTTCAAGTGACTCTCAAGCACCCTTCAGCCGAGATCGGTACGTTGACGATCTGATGACCAAAACTACGCACGACGTTCCGAAAGCCGTCAGTGACGCCGCTAAGCGCGGTCTCGAGTTGCACGAGATGCACGGTCACGGCGGGATACCCGTCGGTCTGGCGATAGCCCGTCAGCTTGCTAAGGGCGGCAAAATCAGCGACGAGGACGCGTTGCACGTCTCCAAGTATTTTCCGCGCCATGCGGGGGACAATCTGGATCAGGACGGAAGCGACGGACATCAACCCTCGAACGGATACATCGCATGGTTGTTGTGGGGCGGCGACGCGGGGCGCGAGTGGAGCGAGAAAATTAAGCTCGAGGGAGACAAGTCGTGAGCGCTTTTCGTGTTGGCAGCACCGTCGAATGGAAATTCGGCGCGGGTGAGGCGAGCGGCAAAGTCCTCGAGCTATTTGAGAAACGCGTCAGCCGCACCCTGAAGGGCAAGCGCATCACGCGCAACGGCACTCCCGACAATCCAGCGGTGTTGCTCGAGCAAGCCGACGGTGATCGCGTGCTGAAACTCTCAAGCGAGTTGGAACACGCTTAACTTCGCGCAGTGCGTTCTCTCGAGCGGTTAATTGCTCACTGGGGTTCCCACGAATAAGTGGACTTGACGTATCTCGAGTTGCTCCGAGTCAGAATCAGGAGCGAAGATGCCAATCAAGAAACGCACGCAGCAGTACCCAGCCGAGTTCAGAACCCAAGCTGTGCAGCTCGCCATCACCAG
>JANYHH010000091.1 GCA_025359505.1 Deinococcales bacterium | reverse complement strand
CGCAGATTGAGCATTCGAGGCATCGCAGTCCAGTGAATTTCGTGGTGAACCTGATTTGCGGGTTAATCGCGTATTGCCATCAGCCGAAGAAACCGAGCTTAGGGCTGATGACGAATGAGCTGGCTTAACCCGAACTGACGTCACGGTAGGCAATGCGCTTAAGCGTTTCCGTAGGGGCGCAGCACGCTGCGCCCGAACAGCCAGCCACGCTCTCGAGGTCAGTGCTCGGCGTCTCGAGGTCAGTGCTCGGCGTCTCGAGGGAAAAAAACGGCGGCTCTCAAAGTCCGAGCGTGGCAACGATCTCGCGCCCGACGACGAACTCTTCAAACTCGCCAACGATCAGCAGCACGCAGTCCCGCGAGGCGTAAAACTCGAGAATCGCGTCCCACGCGTCATCTTCAGACTCAAACTCACGTTCTAGCTCGAGTTCGGCAGCCGTCAAGTACGGGTCTTCGTCAAATTCGTCCGAGCGCAGCGCTTCGGCGAAGGCGGTGAAGCCGTAACGGTCGAGGAGTTCCTTGCGTTCTGGATCGCGCCCCAAATCGGTTTTCAAGACCAGCATCTCGTCCACGACAGCGAAGCGCTGTAAAACAGCGTCGAAAGTATCATCGATGACGCGCAGGGTTTCAATCGGCATGGAGTGATTCTACTTGGGTACAGCTCGAGGGCAGCGTCTCGAGGTCAGTGCGCGGCGTCTCGAGGTCAGGCTTTTTGAGAGATCAGCACCAACCCGATCAGGCACAATGCCATGCCGATCAGGTTGACGAGTGAAATCTTTTCACCAAAAAACAGCAGTCCCAGCGGAATGACGATCACCGCCACCGCGACGTTAACGATCAACCCGGTCAGACTCAGCCCCGCACCAGCGCGAAAGACCAGTATCCAACCCAGCTCAATCCCAATGATGCTGATCGCCACCAGCGGCACAGCCCAATTGAGTTTTGCGAGCGCCTCCAGCGGCGAGCGGGCGCTGCGATCAAACGCGCTCAGCAACAGCGTCATCACCAATGCCAGCGCGTAGTAGATCATCAGCGCGTGCCAGTGGTTCAAACCCTTGGGCAGCAGCTTCGTGGAGACTTGGTACAGCACGACGCTGCCGACGATCAATGCGAGCGGCGCGAGGATTGCGACGTTCACACGAGTCTCGAGGTCATAGGTTGAGATAATACCGCTCGAAACTGAGGGCGTCACGCGGCTCGAGCCGTGCGAAGTGAAGCCAATTGACGCAGATTTTTTGACTCGAGTCGTCCACTAAAACCAACGCGACAGTTTGACGACAACGCTTCGCTAACATTGGTACGGGAGGTCTCGAGAGCAGCGGTACGGGTCTGGTGAACAGTGTCTGTGATAAAGTGTCCGTGATAAACAGTGCCAGACCCGATTTGGCGTTTAGTTGCCACGCTGCAACTCGAGGTTGAGTTCCAGCACGTTGACCCTCGCCTGCCCGAGCATCCCGAAGGTCGGCGCTTCGGTGTGCTTTTGCACCAATACCCTGACGGACACGCGCCATCAGCTCGCGTTCGGTAACGCCGAATCAATGCGTGAGGATGTACAAGTTCACACGGATTTTTGGATGGTTCATCTTCATGTTCGCAGTGTCACGACGCGGGTCAGCGTTTGAAACTCAAAACACCCGCGCCGTCTGTCACGTCGCTGCTCGCGCCTTCGGTGAGCGTCACCGTGACCGAACCGCCAGCCGTTGTTGATGTAATTGCATAGGCCGTGTTGGGCTTGAGTTTTGCGACGTAATGCTGAATCGTCGAAGTGGCTGCGTAACTGTAGCTCAGCGCTCCTAGGATCACTCGAGTCCCATTTTCGGCGAACACGACCGCGATTGGCGTGGCGCTTTCAGCGGGCAGCAATCCACCGATCAGTGATCCAGCAACGTTCGTGCCTGTGATGGCGCTGACCACGGGAAAACTGTAGCTCGAGGTCGCCAGCCCAGCCCGCATGACGGTCAAGAATTTTTGATAGGTCGGGCTTGGATCGCTGGCGGCAACCGTTAAATGCCAATTTGATACTCCGGGCCCCTCATTTTGATTTTTGGTTTCGGCTGTCACCACCGAATTGCTCGCCGCTGGGAGTACCGTCACGACTTGCAACCTCGAGCCTTGGTGATCGAGCGATAGCTCTCGGTTGTTGCCATTAAAGGCTGTTGGAGCGGTTGGAAAATGCAGGTTCATGACTGGGGTAACCGCTGTTTGATTCGCGGCTTTTTCGACTTGATCGTAAACAATGTACAGGTTCGGACGTAAAAACAAAACGCTTCTATTGAGCCAACTGACCACGTTCGTACCGCATTCGGCGGGGTACACGGGAGTGATTTGGTACGCGGCTGAAAACTCGCCAGAACCGAAAACGTAGGCGGGATTGTCGCTGTAGGCGTTGTTGCGAATCGGGTTCGCCTCCGGCGCGTTTTGGCAACCCGAGGGGGTGATATTTTGCCCGTCGTATGTCGTGTCAGAGCGGTTTTTGAAGGTGAACGTGTTATGAAAACTGGTGTTGATGGTGTACAGATTGCCGTAGTATTTGTGGGAAGTGTCAATTACAAGCGGCGCATTTTTGTACAACTCGATATGTCCTTGGTCTTTGTCCTGCCCACCTTGGTACGAAAGATACGGACCGGTGTTGAAGCTCGCCCACGTACCGGTTGCCGCTGTCCAATCTGAACGCATCGTCAGCAAACCCGTGCCTTTGGCAAGGTAGGACTTTGGCAGTGACTCGAGATTTGCGGGTTGCGAATTGGGGTCGTAAAACAAGAACGATTTCCACTCGCCTAAGGGATACTCGAAATTGCCACCACCCGCGATCACGCGATCCGTGTAACTGCGTGCAATCTTGCCCTTTTCGCTGTTCCAACCGTAGGCGTAGCCCGCCACGATCATGTCGTCCACGTTAGGGTTTCCGTAGCCATTTCCACTCCAACCGCCATCGTCGTAAAAGAATGTTCCATTCGGTGTCAAAGCATTCATTTTAAAATTGACGTTGTTTGAAAGCCACTGCGAGTTTAAGTACTTAGAATCGTTGGTCACGTTTTTCAGCGCGGAGGCAGCCCATAGATATTGCTGATAGACCGTTGCACCATAATTCCAACCTTCGGGCCAATGTCCACCGGGCATTTTCTGGTCAAACTCGAGCAATGCCCCGTTCAAATGCGCCAAAGCCCCGTCCCAAGCATCTGCGGTTTGACCGGGTTCGTTGTACAACGCGATTGCCGACATAACCTTGGCGATCATCAGACCCGCGTTGTAATTTGAGATGTAATCGTCTCTTCCGTACCCATTGGTTTTATACCAAGCGAGCCATTCCTTGACTCGAGTGACAATCAAGGCTTTGAGCGGTTGATCCATGCCCGGATAGTCGTACAACCAGTCGTAGGCAATGGCTAAGGCTGGAACGAAATTCCGAATTCCGTAACCAGCATCAAATTTGTAATCGGTAAATTTTACGACGGGATACGTTGGGTTGTCCCGCAGTAAGTTAATTGCTTTTTCCGCGTAAGGTTTGGCTGTTGTGTCTCCAGAGACGGCTTTCACAATGCGGTAACACAAGGCAAAGGCCGAAATCAAACGGTAGGACTCACCACCTTGGTATTCGTAGCCTGGCGGTTCGGTTTTGGTGTCGCAAACTTTTTTAATCCTGACCCATTCAGGACTGTTCGACTGTACCGCCGCCGTTAACCGAGCCATTGTCGCGGCATCTGAGAGCCACAGCCGAGGGTGCGCTCCGGGCAAACCAATCACTGGAGGTGGAGTTGGTGGCGGCGGTGGGGTCGGCGGCGTGACCGGAGGCGGAGGCGGAGGTGTCACCGATGGCGCTTGGTCAGTGCAAGCAGAAACGGTCGCAGCCAGCAACACGGCCAAACCAACGCTTTGAAAAACCCTTCGAATCGTTTTTGCAGTGCAATAAAAATCGTGATTCGTTGAAGAATCATTCACCACACCAGCGATTCGGGTTTGGGCTGTGACAACCCCGCGTGTCGAAGGCTTCATATTGAATCAATCCCGACGAGCAACAAGTCGGCGGCGAAGAGCGTGGGCAAAATCAAGTTTTTCATGGCATCACCTTTTGAGGGCAGGCTGAACTCGAGCGTCGGTCATGAGGGTATCGCTGGACGCGAGTTTGGAGATGATGGCATCGTCAAACACGGAATCCGTGTTACTTATCCAAGTCATAGCGGCTCCCGATCAGGTAAAACGCCTTACCACCCGGATACATCAAGAACGAGTAACGCAACTTGAGGCCCGTCACGAAGTTCAGTGTAATGCCGTAACCCTCGAGCGCGTACGTCCCGGAGTTCGGATTCTGGTCGCTGTTGACGAAGGTGGTATACGTGTCCACGCCGGAGACCGCTCCGAAACTGTCCTCGCCGTAGGTGAACGTACCGTCTTTGCCCAGCTTCAAAGTCTTCGAGCCGCCCCCAACACCACCGCCGTTGACGCTGTAGGTGTACTTGAACGATCCCGCCAGCCGCGTGCCGGCCTTGATCGGCTTGATCGGCACGTACACGCTGTCCCCGATCACCAGTTGACCATTCGGTCGCTGCTCGAAGCGCAGCGCTTCGTTATCATCGCTGATTTTCAGGCTGTTGCCGCGCCGTTGATACGTCAGGCACTTCTCGAATGGCCCGCCCGGAACCCCGACCCGCCCGCAATCCAGCCTATCGAAGCCCCAACGGTAACTCCGTTGGTACAGGTAGCCGCTTTTATTCAGGTACAGCGGTCGCTCCGCCAAATACACGCCCTCGAGACCACCCGAACCGGGCGGTGGGGGCGCAGCCTTGACGCTGGCGGGTTGCAGGTACGTGTCCGGGGTTTCTGCGATTTGCATCAATTGAGTCGGTGTTTTGCGCTTGCTGATCCCATCGCGGTGGCACTCGATGGTCTCGAGGTGATCGCCGTAGTCCTGCGTGTTCAAAATAACGACTTGGCAACCATCCCTACCGATCTTGTAATACGTGCCCCGGTCGCGGTCACTTGGTTTCTTCTCTATTCTGCCGCTGTACTCGTAGTACTTGCCCGTCTGCCAGTCAACCTGATTGACCTGCGCGTCTTTGTTGAAGTACATCCGGTAACGGCCTACGGTCTCGGGCCAATCGAGCGGACTGCTCGGCACGGGCATAAACGCGTTCTTCTCTAGAGAGTACTCGCCGTTGGGGAACAAGTCGAACTCAACTCTGGAAACTTCGGATGAATCCTTGTTCTGGTCACGCCAACTGCCCAAGTACGTTTTGAACTCCGTGCAGCCGTAATGTCCTATCCCGAGCGCGAACGCTCCCTGAACAGCGTTTGGCGCGGGGCTGGCTGAAGGACTCGAGCCGCTGGTCGGCGCGGCTGGCGGGTTCGTAGTGGGCGGCGTCGCAGCCTGATCGAGCACTGCGTTCAACTGCGCGATCTGAAGCCTGTACTGCTCTCCGATCTGTGCGTTCGGAGCCTCCAAAAACGCAGGGAACTGCCCGCACCATGTGACCTCGCGGCCCGCCGCCGCCTTTTTCACCTGTTCGAGCAGCTTGGCGCGGATGCTCTCTAAGATCGTCTTGATCTCCGGTTTGCGCTGCACCATTTTTCGCGTCAGACTTTCGATCTGGTCGCCGTTATTGGTTTTGCGCCACTTCTCGAGCGCGGCGGTGTTCGCGGCGCTCGTGGTGGGTGCGGCCGCGTCGCAAAATCCCTTGACGATGGCGATGTAACTGAACGTCGTGTAGATCTTGATGAAATCCTCGACCAACGCGTCCGTGTTTTGGGCCCGCCCGAGCAGTGGACTCATCAGCAGCGCCAAGCAGAGTGCGAGGATCAGCCTACGGCCGCTCACGAAATCATCAGTCCCTCGAGCGTCATCGGGACGGGCAGCGGCGCAGCGCTAATCCGAGTTTTCATTGGCAAACCTCGAGCTTCGACATGCGCCTCACGGCGCGGACGGCTGCGGCAAGCTCGAGTGGATTGCGCTCGAGTGGGTTGCGCTCGAGCCTGCCGCTCCAGTGGCGTTTTTGTCAAGGAACCACTTGATGTTCGGCGGCACGCTGCCAACCAAGCTCGCCTCAGACATAACAACGAGACCGCCCGCACTGAGGGTTTTGTATGTCATCAAGAAAATGTTCCAGCCGGGTTGCGTGGTCACTTTGAAGCGGTACTCCGCCGTGTAGTTTGTGCCATCGCTGTAGCGTTGATTGCATTTGTACATGGTGCTGAGTTGAACGCTTTTCGAGAAGAACCCGATGCCAATGAATTGACCGCCAACGCGAGTTATCCGATCCGTATAAGAAGAGGCGGCAAGCCTGCCGTAGGCTTGTGCAGCTTTTTTGACATTGAGGTTTAGAAAAAAGTAACTGAAATCGCCTGGCTGGTTCTGGTTTTGCGTCACTGTGCATTCGCTGTTCGAGCCGAAGTTTTTGCCATCAATCAGATTGCTCGGATCGGGAGTGCTGATGATTGCGGTGAACGCGCCGTTTGGATTGATCGTACCTTGGGTTGCGACAGAAGAAATCTGTAAAGTCGCATTCTCCGTGTAATCAACGATGTTTCCTTGAATCTCGAGGGTCGTAGCTGGGGGCGGGTTACTTGAACAGGCGATCATCAATCCAGTGGTGATGCCGAGGGCAGCAATCAGTTTGAACTTCATAACTTTCCTCCCCTAGTAATCCGGTCACTCTTGTCAGTGAGTCTCGAGAAATGGTGTTTAGCCTGCAAAAAACTAAAAACATTCCAGATATCGCCTCGAGAAATTCGCATTTGAGCCAGAAATGGAGTGAGACTCCGAACATCTCGACCAGTCCAATCTATGGGGTCGCACATCTCAATAATCTCGAGTTTTGATGAGCCACAGGCAAACATGAGATTCCCCCTCAGTACGATGATTACTCGAGCGGGAACGACATCACACAGAGGTCACCCTTCTGATGTGTCTCTGCGGCATCGGCGAAGAACCCAGCGACACTGACCATACTGCCGCCCTGTAGTAAGTAGTTACGCCACGGCTCGAGCAAACCCTGATCTGCCTCTCGTCGCAGGCAAGCTCTGGACAGCGTTTGAATCAGGTTCGTCGCTTCATCGGAATAGGCGAAGGAATAACGCAGGGCTGCACCGCGCAAACCCGTGTTGATCCAGTGTTGCAGGCCCGCAGGCTCGGGTCGGCGAGCCAGCACCTCAGTGTAATTCCGGGTGATCTCACACGCTTGATCGCTCAGGTCGGGCGTGCAGGGATCAACGATACGTCGCAGCGTGAGATACGTCTTGACGGACGCAGGTGCAGACGTAGTTCCCGTAGCGAAGCGTGGCACGCTCTTCAAATCCACGCCATTTCCCGCGAGAGGGTTCCCATTGAAATCGAAGTTATAACCTTTTCCATACGCCGTGATGCTCTGCATATAGCCCACGCCGGGGTACATCACATTCGTCAAGGTGTCGAAGGTGCAAAGTTGTCCCGCTGGTGTGCTGGCGCACGGCCCGCTCGCGTAGCGTGCAACGCTCGTCAGGAGAGAACCATTGCCGCCGCCGATCCATTCACGGCCGTTCAGATCAAAATTCCAGAATCGGCCATATGCGGTGATGGTTTCCAGAAATCCCACGCTAGGGTACTCAGCCAGCGTTCTCGTGTCGAACTTGCATGGCAGGGCTGATGGTGCGTACGCGCAGGGTCCGTTGGCGAAGCGAGTCACGCTCCGCAAATCTCCACCATTTCCACCCCAAGGCTGCTGATTGGCATCGAAGTTCCAGTACTTACCGTAGGCCGTGATGCTCTCCACAAATCCCACGCCGGGGTAACTGGCGAGCGTTCTGGTATCGAATGTGCAGCGTTGACCAACTGGAACTGAAGCGCAAGGACCGCTGGCATAGCGGGCAACGCTCTGAATCGCCGTGCCATTTCCAGCCGAAGGGTTGCCATTGATATCGAAATTCCAGATCTTGCCATAAGAGGCGATACTCTCAACGAAACTGCCATCCGGTAACTGACCCAAGGATCGCGCATCGAAAGTGCAAGGTGCGCCCGTCGGGTCATCGCAAGGCGCATTCGCCATCGGCAACGTGGGCGGAACCGGAACCCGGTTCAACAAAGCTGCTTCGGCGTTCACCAACAGACCGCCAGAGACGGACGTGGCCGTGCTGGTCAATCGCTGCACGACCTGATCCGGGGTCAGGTTCGGTTCTCGAGACAGCAGCAGTCCGATTACGCCAGAGACCATCGGGGCGGACATCGAAGTGCCATGCAGATAGCGATAGCAATTATTTTGACCGGGCGCACCGTACGTGGAAAGAATTCCGTTCGTCTGCATCGTACCCGGATCTTTCGAATCCTGGGCGTTACAGCCACCGAGAAACGCCCCAAAGTAATTTGTATCGGCTGTGGCTGGATCGACGATATCATCGCCTCCTGGAGCTAACAGCGTGGCTCCGACGTTGCTAAAGTTACTCACTTGACGTGCTGCTGTGATCGAAGCGACCGAAATGACACCGGGGCAATTGGCTGGAACCATATTGGACGCTTGCTGAATCGACCTGGTGTTGTTGAGGTTGCCGGCTGAGGCAACCACGATGACATTCTTAGCTCGAGCCGTTTGAAGAGCTGCAAACATCAACGGTTTCGTAACAGCATCGCACAGGCCCTGACCGCTAAAACTCATGTTGATAATCTTGGCTCGAGGCATTGGCGATCCGGGGATGGTGATCGTACCGAAACGAGTCCAGAATTCGATCGGGTCACCAATCGCGTACCGCACCGCGATGGACACGTTTTCATCAGTGAGTTCCAACGGATTCAAAATCAGTGGAACCAAACGACAACCGGGGCAAACGCCAATGCCCCCACCATTGCCTTGGGCGGCAGCGAGAATGCCTGCAACATGGGTTCCATGAAAATAGGTCGTGGTGTTGGGAGTGAGAATATAAGGACTGTCCGTGGGTTTAGGATTGGGATTCAAAACAAGTTCGCTGCCCGTGAGGTCAAAGATTTTGTCTTTGAACGATTCATCAACTTTTGCCCAATTCAGTGCTACCAAATTTAACCCACCATCTGGAGTTCCCGTCGTCCATTGGTCGTTCAAATCGGGATGTGGCGCGATGCCATTGTCAATCACCGCAATCCGTACCGTCGGTGATCCTTGGGTGATTGCCCATGCTTGCTCGAGGTTCATCAGGTCGTAATTGCGCTTCTGAGCGGCGTAGAGCGGATCAGACCCTCCGAAACCCTGTGTGCGGATGGGCGGGTTAGGTGCGGCCGTTTGACAGGCTGTAAAGATGAGCGCGAGAATAACCATGAATCCTGTGAAACGCCGTTGACTCAAACCCGATTTGAACACGTCTGACCTCCCGAAGTTGAAAGCGATACCGTACCGATGGGTTGAGCATTGCTGCCCCCAAAGCGACTGCTCGAGTCATGAAAGTTGAGCAACAGGCTATCTCAGCGCTGTCTCTAAAAAGTGATCCCGCGTCGTTCAGGTGTCGCTGAGCGCAGCCAAACCGATCTGCACTGTGATTGACAATGATTGACAATGACGAGATTTTTCATAGAAACCCCTGGCGAATATCCTGTACCGTGGTTCAAGACATCGGAGTTTATGAATTTCAGTGTTCAGAAGCAATGGCTATTTTTGAATGGTCATTGTCGCTTCATGCACGCACAAGCTGATCGGCAGGTGACGGGAAGGAGTTACGCATGAACGCGGTACACATGGGAATCAGACCACCGACTTCAGAAACGCAGATCGCGGACAGGGAAACCGCGCTTTTCTTAATCAACAGCAGCAAAAGCGTTTTTCTACGGCCCTTCATGGCTGCTGAAATCAGCTTGGCTGAAGCAGCTAAGCTGTTGGGTGTCGGCAAAACCAAGATGAGTTACTGGATCACTCGTTTGCTCGAGATGCAACTAATTGCTGTGGTGCGCGTCGAAAAGCGTGGTCGCTACCAATCACCGATTTACCGTTCGTGCGCGGATACGTTCACTTTTCCGCTCGAGCTGGTTCCTGTCGAATCCGACGAGGCGATGCTGGCGATTCACCAATCTGGTTTTTGGTTCGAGGTTTACCGTTCATTGTCTGTCAGCGCCCGTCAGCACACCGCTGGCTGGCACGTTCGGATTCAACAAATGACCGGGGTCTTGCGAACGGACATCCTCCCGAGCAGCGATGATCTCGAGGATGGGCGGATTTGCAATTATTGGGGGAAGTTGTATCTCGAGGTTGACCAAGCTAGAGAAATGCGGGCTGAACTGAGAGCTGTCATGGAGCGTTACGCGCCGCTTGCGAACGCAAACTCGGCTGCGAAACGCGGAAAGCCTCATGTTTACTGCGTCCTTCAAGTCGAGCAGGCTACATTGTGAAACACCCATCTGGTGGGGTTACGGCACTTGAGAGCGCTATACTCGCCCCATGTACGCTAAAGACCTGCTCGCGCTGGACGCGCTCGAGTTGCTGCCGAGAGTGATTCACGATGCGGGCGAGGTCAACCCGAGTTTCACGGCGCTCGGCGTGGAACTGCCCGGGCCACTTTGGGCAGAAGCTCCCGCCAATTGGCTGGGTCGCGTGACCAGTCGCAGCGAGGACGCCATGGGGAGCGTGTTCCTCGCGCCGCCGTACAAAATGAAGCGCCTGATGCCGCTGATGCGTCAGATGCAGGATTTCGGCGTGATCGCCGCTGGAATTGATTTCTCCTTGCTCGAGGGTGCAGGCGACACGCGCCCACGCTCGGCGGCTGAACTGACTGAACTGAGAGACGCGGCTGGCGTGCCGTTCGTGGTCGCGGGCGTGCTTGACCCCAGAGACGCGGAACTGGCGGCCGAAGCGGGCGCTGAAGTTATCATCGCCTGCTCGAGCTTATCGGAGTTTCTGGGCGGGCCCAGTCTGGTCAGTTTGGTGGCCGATATCCGCGATGCGGTGGGGGATACACTGCTGTTCGTAAGGGGGGGCTTGCGGAGCGGCGCGGATGTGCTGCGCTACCTCGCGCTCGGTGCGGACGCGGTGGTCGTGCCGGGCAGTTTAAATCCGCACCGGATCTTGGAGCAATTGGCGCACGGGATGCGCGTCACCGGCTGCTCGGGACTCGAGGAGATCAGTTACGACCTGATTTTCCAGCCAATGTTTACGGATTAGGAGCTGTTGGCTGCTGGCTCGAGATGCTGATTGCATGGGGCTGCATGGTCGTCCTTACGGATCGTGGATCACGTATCCAATGAATTTTCAGGCTCGAGCAACCGCTTCTGACCTCGAGCTAATGCAGAAGACGAATTTCCCGAGTGATTTTGTTATAAACTAAATGCAGTAGATCTTCGCTGTTCGCTAACCGCCAGAAGCTAGGAGCTAACTCCCATGATCGCATTCATCGAAGGATTGGTCGTCACCACCCGCGAAACCAGCGCGATCGTCGCTGTCGGCGGGTTTGGCTTAGAGGTCTTCTGTCCACGCCCGACCTTAGAGAAATGCGCCAGCGGCAAGCCGATTCACCTCGAGACGTTTTTTTTGGTGCGCGAGGATGGCATGACGCTGTTTGGCTTTCACGACTCGGATTCATTGGAGATTTTCAAGTTGCTGCTGTCCGTCAGCGGCGTCGGGCCGCGCTTGGCACTCGCGGCGCTCAGCACGTACAACACGACGGTGCTGGCGAGCGCGATTCTCAACGAGGACGACAAGATGCTCAGCAGCATCAGCGGCGTCGGTAAGAAAACGGCTGAGCGCATCATTTTGGAGCTGAAAAATAAATTGCCCGTGCAATTCACAGTCGGTGCGAAGAGCGGCTCGAAGACCGCGCCGCCGTCGGAGAACGCCGCCTTCATTGACGCGGTTGAAGCGCTGGTGTCACTGGGCTACCGTGACGCACAGGTCAGAAACGCGGTCGCGGCGCTCTTAGAGCTTGAACCCGAAGCGACAGCCGAGGTGCTGATTCGCAAGGCGCTTTCTAAACTGCGGTAGCAGGCTGTCACGTGAACGATGCACAGTCACCGCTCGAATGATGAGACTCGAGCTGCTTTCGAGCGCGATGTTTCGACAATCTGAATCAAAGTCAGCCTCGAGCAAAACCGTTGCAAACCAAAGCTGATGGACTACTAGAGTCGTGCACTTTGACAGCGGCTCGAGACCGACGCAGCGAGCGTTTTTACGCACAAGCGTACTCTCCGAGGTCAAGCCAGCGCCAAGACATTCCAAGCAGCATAGCCGGACGCCTCGAGTGTTGATTCGATAACGTGAAGTCGGCGGTCAATTCAAAGCTGAGCGCTCGCCCGAGCGCAACCGCTGGTGAGCGCGAAGCCACTCGAGATTCGGGTTAACGCGGCGTTGCCGTTCCACACGCGCCAGAGTAAACCGTGACCTCGTGCGGTGCTGGCGTCCGTCCAAGTCAGGTCATCACTGCGCCCCGCAATCATCAAGCTAGGGCAAATTTCAAAATGGTTGACGGGGTTTATGTCAACCATTTTCGAGGAAACCGAGTGGAAACAACTCAGCGGTTTGCAATGGAGTGAGAGCACGAAGCGACCCAAGCCCGTCAGGTGCTGCTTTCAGGGTCAAGAAG
>JANYHH010000067.1 GCA_025359505.1 Deinococcales bacterium | reverse complement strand
TCCCAAGTTTCGCATTTGGCGAGTAAACCGCACAAGGCGATGACGATGATGTCAATGAGTTTGTGAAGCTTGCTGGGGTGTTCGCGGCGCGGGTCAGGGAAGTCTTGGAAGTGTTCGATGATGCTGGGAATAGAATTGTTTTTCATGCACTCAAGCTAGCAAGTTACTTGGTGCGTTTGCCCTAAACAAGCCCTGTTAAGCCTTGCGTTGACTGCACATGGTGATGTGAAGTTTCTTGGCCTTGGGTATTCTGGAGCATTCCGACTTCGAGTCGGCAATCTGCGCGTGTACTTCGATGTACCACTACCAGATGTCGTTATTTCAGTGACAGATATTGAAAAACGCGGCGAAGCGTACAAAGGGAAATCTCGCAAGCGTTGAACCACTCGTGACCCTCGAGTCACCAAGTCATATCGTGCCCTTTTCGCGTTGCCGTGCGCCACGGCTGGAACTTCAACCCGCCAAATCCGCAAGCTGGGCAGGTGAAGTTCATCGCACTCGAGCCTCGAGATTTCGTTTGACGGCCTGCCATTCGTTTTTCAGCACGCTGTACACGACGCTGCTGCGGACGTAGCCGTCGCTGCGAATCTGGTAATCGCGCAGCACACCTTCACGCACCGCGCCGAGTTTCGCCATGCTGCCTTGCGAGCGCTCGTTGCGGCTGTCGACTTTGAACTGCACGCGGCCCACGCCCAGCACCTCGAAGGCTCGAGTCATCAGCAACAGCTTGCTTTCAGGGTTCGCAGCGCCACCCCAGAACGCGGGCATCAACATTGTGCCAATCTCGAGCCACTGGTCGGTTTCTTTAACCTCCGAATACGAAATGCGCCCGGCAACCGCGCCGGAGCTGATGACGACAACCGCCCAATTGATGCGTTGCGGGCGGTCGTTAAGCATTTGCAGGTGCACTGACAAGTCGCGCTCGCTCGAGACACCCGCATCCCCGCGCCCCATAAAATCCATCACTCGAGCCTCGAAATGCTGGAACATCAGGGGTGCGTGTCGTGCGGGTTGCAGCGGCTCGAGGCGGATGTGCTGCCCGGTCAAGGTGATCGGCTCGAGGTAATTCATGGGTTCACCGATTCCAGAGCAAGGGTTTTGTAGCTGACATACGAACCGAGCGCGAAATCACCGTCGGTGAAGATAAACAACCCCAAGCTACTCACCGTCGTGCGGATATCGAAACGCTCGCCCGCTCGAGATTCCATTGCTTCAAGTGTGGCGTCGTTCGCGTGGTCGATGACGGCCGTGGCGTGAAAATGGTATGCCTCACCGTCGAACGGGGCGGGGACAGACCCGAACTGCGCCTCGAGTTCTAGGTTCAAGCGGTTGTGAATTGGTCGCAGCACCGCATCTTCCAAAACATCCAAGTACGCAATCACCACGCCGTCGATGTGCCAAAACTCGAGGCTGGGCAACGTCAAATCAGTTGGCTCGAGGCTGGCTGCGAATCCGTCAAAAAAGGCTTCGACTTCACTCAGGTTGGGGATGTCAAACGGTTGCTTTAGCGATACGTGCGCTGGAAGTTGCGCTGCCGACAGCCCAAAACCCGCCCCGTGCAACTCGAGCGCCACGCGACGCACGGCCGCGTGCGCGTTCCCTTCGAGCAGCAGCGCAATCGCGGCTTTCACATTGCCTCGAGTCTCGAGCGGTCAAACCAGATTCGTGCATGGATCATCGGTGGTTGCCTTCCAGACGGTTGCTGACCTCGAGATATCGCTTGTCGCCAAGCCCGATTTGTCCCCAGATGGCGCGTTTGCCTTTCAATCGGTCGTATTGCTGATCCGCTTCGTACAACGTGAGAATCGTCGTTGGGAACACGTAGCCTGCGCGGTCGTAACCGTGCGGCTCGGGTTCGTGGTCTGCGATGAGCTGAAACACTTCTCGGGCGGAGGTGTCAAACGGGTCGATACCGTACAAACGCACCTCGAACAGCGCAGTGCTCGCCAGTCCGATAAACGACGCCAAACCATCAATGAACTCGACTTGCAACGCGTTCTCTGCGAAGTAGATCAGTTCAGCATTGCGCGAACCAGTCGGCTGCAATCCAGTCGCCGCGAGGCTCGAGATGACCGCTTGAGGATTCATACCGAAAAGCACCGGGCCCGCGCCGACATGAGGTTGAAGCTCGAGCACACGCTGCGGGTTCATGGCTCGAGCTTGTCCAAGTGAAAGGCCGCGTGAATCGCTTTCACGGCTTGCACGGTGAACTCGTCGTCAATCGCAAACGAGATGTTCAGCTCGGATGATCCTTGCGAGATCATGTCAATACTGATGCCCTCGTTTGCCACGGCGCTGAAAAGCTTCGCCGCGACGCCCCTCGCGCCGCGCATGCCGTCACCGACAATCGCCACGACGCTGATTTTCTCCCAGAATTCAATCGTGCGAACCTGTTCACTGTCGGCAAACTGGCGCTGCAACGCCTCGAGCGTGCGCTTGCCATCATTTTGCTGCACCACCAACGAGATATTGGCCATGCTGCTGCTCTGCGAGATCATCACCGCGCCAACTTCGAGGTTAGCGAGGATGTTGAAAATCTGCGCGGTGACATCGGCTGCGCCAACCATGCCCGCGCCGCCGATGTCGATGATGCAGGCGTTGCGAACGGCAGTGACGGCTTTGACGACGTTTTTCAGCGGTGTCGCGTTGGCCGTCACCAGCGTACCGGGAAAGCTAGGATCGGCAGCCGATTTGACGCGCAGCGGAATGTTGTTCTTTTGCAGCGGCGTGACCGCCAGCGGGTGCAGCACTTTCGCGCCGAAGTACGCCATTTCCATGATTTCGGCGTAACTTAAAAACTCGAGGTTCTGGGCGTCACTCACGATGCGCGGATCGCTGGTCATCACGCCGTCTACGTCTTTCCACGTCCAGACTTCATCTGCGTTCAGCGCCGCGCCGATGATCGTCGCGGTGTAATCGCTGCCGCCGCGCCCAAGCGTGGTAATCGCGCCTTTGTCAGTCTCGCCAATGAAGCCGGTGACGACCGGCGTGATGCCCTGCTCGAACAGGCCGTTCAAACGCTGCGGGATGCGCTCATACGTCGCGGGCAGCGGGCGGGCGTTGCCGAACGCATTGTTGGTCAGAATCCCCGCCTGCCCGCCCGTCAAATCGTGCGCGGTCACGCCCAGACTCTCGAGCGCGACCGTCATCAGCGGCGCGGACAGCCGCTCGCCGAAAGACACGATCAGGTCGCGACTGCGCTTGCTGAGTTCGCGCAGTAAGTAAATGCCATTCACGGTCTGCTCTAAACTGCTAAACATTCCCTCGAGCTTCGCCACCGCGCTCGAGTCGCTAGCAGCCCCCAACGCCCGTGCCGTGGTGATGTGACGAGTTTTGATGCTGGCGATCTCGTCAGCCGCAAACGCAATTTCCCCATTTTCGGCGCTCGAGGCGATTTTCAGGAGCGAGTCGGTCACGCCGCTCATCGCGCTCGGCACGACGACAACTTGCGTTCCTGCCTTGACGCTCGAGGTCACGAGGCTGGCGCTGTGCTGGATTGCGTCGGCGCTGCCCATCAATGTCCCACCAAACTTCATCACGATCATGCGGACACTCCTGAGATCGATTGTAAATGATGCAGCGTGTGACCGACGTAATCGATCATCATCGCCTCGAGCGGCTGCGCCTCGCTGTCACCGATGATGCACGGCACAAACAGGCTGATGGGATTCACGTGCTTCATCACGTGCAGAATCTGCCCGTTCAGCGCCCGCCACAACGCCAGCAATTCAGCCCAATTCCTCGAGTCGTACTGCCCGATATTCACCCAGTCGTTCTGCGCGTAGCCCGGCACGATCAAGTACGCATAGGTCAGGTGCGCCGGAATCTGCGCCCGCACGAAACGGGCGTGGTTGTTGACGGCGCTGTCGATCAGATGCCCCAAAATTTGCACGTTGCTCCAAGTTCCCACTCGAGGCTCGAGCTGCGGTTGTGGATACGCGGCGCTCAGCAGCGTCTCGAGGTCAGCAATCGCGCCGCTCAGCGTCGGTTGCGTCAGCAAATTTGAGTACGGGGTTTCAAACACTCGAGCGCTCGGTTCTGGGTTCATCTGTTCCTCTCAGCAAGTCATCGGCTCGGGTTAAATTTTATTGTGTTGTTGCAGATACTCGGCGATCTGCACGGCGTTCAGCGCCGCCCCTTTTAAGAGCTGATCGCCGCAGATGAACAGGTCAAGCCCGCCGTCGAATACCAAGCTTGAGCGAATCCGCCCGACCTCGATGTTGTATTTACCACTGGCGGTCAGTGGCATCGGGTAGCGCTTTGTCGCTGGATCGTCCACCACATCCACGCCCGCCGCCGCCTCGAGCAATGCCCGTGCGGCTTGTGGCGTCGCAGGTCGCTCTAACTCCAAAGTCACCGCTTCGCTGTGCGCCCGCATCGTGGGGATTCGCACGGCGGTGCAACTGAGTTTGATCTGCGGTGCACGCATGATTTTGTGCGTCTCCCACAGCACTTTCATCTCTTCTTTAGTGTAACCGTTATCAAGGAACGCATCGATATGCGGAATCAAGTTAAAGACAATCGGATGCGCGAAAACTTCGTTCACAACGGGTTTCCCCTCGAGTGAATTGCGAGTTTGCTGCTCCAACTCCTGCATGCCCTTCGCGCCCGCGCCGCTGGTCGCCTGATAGGTGCTGACGATGGCGCGTTTGATACCGAACGCCTTATGAAGCGGCTCGAGTGCCATCACCAGAATCGCTGTGGTGCAATTTGGGTTGGCAATGATGCCGCCCGCTTTCCAATCTGACTCGAGCAGCACGTCGCCGTTGATCTCCGGCACGACCAGCGGCACGGTATCTTCGTAACGAAACGCGCTCGAGTTGTCAATCACGACCGCGCCCGCCGCCGCCCAGATCGGCGCTTGGGTTTTGGAGATGCCCCCGCCCGCGCTGGCGAGGATCACGTCGGCGTCGATCGCACCTTCGGGCATGACTTCGACCGTGATTTTTTGCCCGCGACACTCGAGGATGCTCCCCGCGCTGCGCGGGCTGGCGTACAGGCGCAACTCACTAAAGTTCAGGCTGGATTTCTCCAAGACGCCCAAGAGTTCGTGACCGACCGCTCCGCTGGCTCCGACAATCGCTAGTTTCATCACGCTCTCCTTGAATCCCAGTCAATAAAAAACCCGCCACAGGGCGGGAGCGACAGACAAATGCATCTGCCGCTTAGATCGTCGTCGTGTTGTTGAAACGCTGGCTCACGTCTGAAAAGGTAGCACTGCAACCCATCTCGAGTCAACTGGGACGGCGCTGCCAACGCATGGACGATCAGCAATTCTCGCGCTCGAGCCAGCACTGCTATAAGTGCTTCAGTGCCTCGCGCACGGTCAGCTTCGAGAACACGTCATCGTGACGCTCAACGAACTCGAGTACCGCGCTCGGGTCGGTTTTGGCGTACTCACGCAGCGCCCAGCCGAGCGCCTTCCTGATCCAAAAGCTCGAGTCACCGCTGTTTTCAATGGCGTAACGAAAAAGCCGTTCGGCATCGGTGCGTTCGCGGTAGCGCAGTTGATGCAAAATGGCGATGCGCCTCAACCATTGGTTTGAATGAACGGAAAACGCATCCATCAATTCCGCGAGGCTCGAGTCGTCGTGATCTTTACCGCGTTGCACCATGCCGCCCGCGATGTTGCTAGCGAACCAATCAATCGTGTCCCACCAAGTTCTCTCAGATGCCACAAACACGCACAGCCCCTCGAGATCGCTAGCCTCGAGCAACGTCCAGTGCCGCTCGAGCGCGGTCAGTGCCGCGTACTGATACTCGCGCTCCGGCAGCGCCCACAGGTCTGTAACCAGCTCCAGTAACTCGAGCCGCGTGGGTTGCCACGTTTTCCAGATCGGTTTCAGCGCGGCGACCCTAGCGGGCATCGGGATGCCCAAAAACGTGAAGTGATGCTTCATGTACGCCGCCATCGCAACCGCTCGGGTTGAGTCTCGCAGTGGCTCGAGGGTCGATTGGATGCGTTGGATCATCTGCCGAAGTTTAGCGGCTCAAGTGCGTGCTTTTAAAGCTATCGGGTGATTTGAAGCCGTAACCGACGCTGCGATCCATGCCGATGTGGGCGATCCAGATCAGCGCCAGCAGCAGCGCAGTCGTCGCACCCGTCAAGAACGCGATGATGGCTAGTGCCAGCGGCAGCGCGGTGGTGTGGGCGAGGTTGTAGCAAAACGCGCCGACTCGAGTGTTCAGCAGATACCCAAGCATAGCGACATCTGGCGTCAGCACCAGCGCCGCAAAAATCCAGCCGTTGCCACCAAGATGCGCGTAGAGCGCAATCGCAGCGGCGAACTCGAGCAGTCCCTCGAGACGCAGTAAGGTTTGGGTGGAGGGCGAGAATCGAAGACTAACGTTATTAGTTTTCATAGCGACAATCTATATCTTGACCCAAGCCTTGTCAAGACTTACAGTGTTAGGCAATGCCGTACCCGACCAGAACCACGCCCGCCGCGATCCTCGAGTCCGCGCTGCAACTGCTCGAATCGGGCGGCGCGGACGGATTGACGATGCGTTCGCTCGCCGAAGCCTTGGGCATCAAAGCCCCCAGTTTGTACCGTCACTACGCCGACCGCGCCACGCTCGAGGCGGCGCTGGTCGCGCACGGCGCGGTGCAATTGCAAACGATGCTCAAAGAGATCGCAGAGGGGACGCCAGCAGCACGCCTGCGACAAGCCGCTGAGCGCTACCGCGAATTTGCCCACGCGCACCCAGCGCTGTACGCGCTGATGATGCAGCCGCAACCAATGACCGGTGCACCCAAAGCCTTATGGAACACCGTGCTGAAGCTCAGCAGCGCCGTCACGAAGCGCGACGATGACACCGCCGCCGCCGTCGCACTGTGGGCGTTCCTGCACGGCTTCGTCAGCTTGGAGCGCCAGGGCGCGTTCGGCGCGAGCGGGCCGCAAGCTGGCTTCGCAACGGGTCTAACAGCATTGATGGTCGGTTTTGGCAAATCTAGCTGACAGATAAGTTAATCTGCACGCCGTTTCCATCATGACTAAACTCCTCCCCTTTGCACTGACCGCCCTGTTAAGCATCTCCGTCCTCGCCTCGAGCCTGAATGACCTGAAAACTCGGGGGCAGATGGTGCTCGGCACAGACCCGCAATTCGCGCCATTTGAATCCAGAGACGAGCGCGGCAACATCGTCGGCTTCGACGTGGACGTAGCGGGCGCGATCGCCAAGCGCATCGGTGTCAAACTGGTCACGCAGCCGACCATTCTGGAGATGATCCCGACGGCGCTCAACTCTGGGCGCGTCGACATCGCCATCAGCGGCATCGCCACCAGTACGAACTGGAAAGGCACAGCCTTCAGCCAGCCGTATTTTGACAACTCACAGGTTTACGCCGTCAAAAGCGGCAACCCCAGCCAATTCGCGCTGTCAAACCTGCGCGGGCGCGTCGTCGGCGTGCGGGCCAACACGATTGGTTTTCTGGCAGCCGACGAGCAACTCAAACCCAAAGGCGCGAAGTTGAAGGTTTACTCGAGCGTCAGTGAGGGCTTAAAAGAGTTACGCGGCGGCAAGGTCGACGCGATGATTCTGGACGCCCCGAGCCTCGAGTATTTAATGGGCAAGCAACCCAGCACCTACGGGCGCATGAGTGCGACCCTGACCGTCGAACGTTACGTGATCGCCGTCAAGCGCGGCTCAGACCTGCTGCCCACGCTCAACAAAGCCATTCTTGACTTGCGCTCGAGTCCCGAGTACACGCGGCTCTTGGAGCAATGGATCATTGAGAAATAATCATCTGAACAGCGCGTAGGAAAGCGTCGCCACACCAATCCCGAGCAGTAGACCAACGAAAACCTCGAGATAGGTGTGACCCAAGAGTTCTTTCAGCGGCTTGGGCGCAAAGCCCTCGGTCAGCAACTGGCGCAACTCCGCCACGAGGTCGTTGAGGAGTTCGGCTTGCATCCCGCTGGCGCGGCGAATGCCGGTCGCGTCGTACATCACGATCATGCCAAAAATTGCGGACAACGCAAAGAACGGACTCTCAAACCCAAATTCCAAACCACACGCCGTGCTGAGCGCCGCGACCGACGCGGTGTGCGACGATGGCATCCCACCCGTCTCGAGCACGCGCAAGGGCTGCCACTTGCGCTCGAAAATCAGGATCAGCAAGACCTTGATGACTTGCGCGGAAGTCGAGGCGGCAATCGCCGTCCACAGCAGTTGATTTCGGAACAGCGCCTCGAACACCTGATGATGTTATCAGGCCCTAGCGTCCCATGTGCGATGATCGGGCGAACGATGAGCGAGTTTGGAGGCAGCGCGTGGCTCGAGTCCTGCTGACGGGCGCTCGCGCTCCAGTGACGCTGGAACTGGCCCGCTGCTTTGCGCGGGGCGGTCACACGGTCTTCAGCGCCGATAGCACGGTCAACCTGACGAGCGTTTCAAACGCGGTGACAAAAGCCTTCATCGTGCCGAAGCCGCGCCTCGAGCCGATCAAGTTTGCGCGTGAAATCTCCAGAATCGCGCAACTCAAGCAGGTTGATTTGATCGTGCCGACCTGCGAGGAGGTCTTCTGGCTGCAACTGGCGGCGACCCGAGCCGAGTTTGCTGCGCTGCCCGTGTTCGCGCCCGAGATTACGGTGCTGCACGGGCTGCACCACAAATGGCGTTTCTTTTCACTGCTCGAGTCGCTGGGCATCCGCACGCCGCACACCCGCTTGTTGCAGACGCAGCAGGATCTGGACGCGCTACCCAAACAAACGCGTTGGATACTGAAACCCGCGTACTCGAGGTTCGCAGCGCAGACGGTCTTGCTTTCAGAGTTACGCGAACGTCCGCGCATCACCCGGGCGCAACCGTGGCTGGCGCAGGAGTTCGTCGCTGGCGAGGAGTGCTGCGTTTTCGCCGTTTCAAACAATGGACACTTGACGGCCTTCACGCTGTATAAATCAGGCTGGCGAGCGGGGCGCGGGGCGTCTGTCAGCTTCGCTCGAGTGCCGAGCGATGACCCGCGCTTCGGGGCAGCGCTCGAGATCGCGGCGCGACTCGCAACGCATCTGGGATCGGGGCAGTTTGGGCTGGACATGATCGCCACGCCGCAGGGTTTGAGCGTTTTGGAATGCAACCCGAGGGCGACCAGTGGCGCTCACCTGTTTGCAATCAGCGATCAGCTCGAGCGGGCGTATCTGGAGGACTTGCCCGCGCCGATCATCGCCACTGGGCAACCCGCGAAACTCGGCGTGCCGATGCTGCTGTACGCACTGCCAAGCATCCTCGAGCTGGACAAATTCAACACGTGGCAATCAGCTTGGAGCAATAGCCGCGACGTGCTGCGCGAAGCGAGTGACCCACTGCCGATTTCACAAACCCTGCGCGTGCTGACCTACAATCTGCTCGAGGCGATCAGGCTGCGCTGCAATTTAATCGCCGTCACGACCCGCGATCTCGAATGGAACGGCGAAGCGCTCGAAAGCACGGACAATTCACCCTCGAGCGCTTGGACGGCGTTCGTTAACGAGGCTCGAGTGCGTGGCACGCAGGCGTTTGCCGAGAATGTGAACTGCGAGTTGACGCTGCTGCACGCGGGTTCGCTCGAGTTGCCGATCACGATCGCTCGAGCCGGTCAGCAGAACGCTTACGTCGTCTCGCCGCGCACGCATTACGTCGATTACGCATTGGATGAACTGTCTGAGTTGGGCAACTCAAGGCTCGAGGCGGTCTTGCGCGGGCTGCTTCACGCGCTGGGCGCGGTATTGGATTACGGCAAAGTGGATGACATGGTTGCGATAAGCAACGCGCTGTTCTCGACCAACCTGCACCCAGCTTTCACCCTCGAGCAACTGGCACAGATCACTCGAGACTTGAAACGTCTGCACCCGCGCAGCACCATCGCCTTTCGCAGCGTTCACGGGCGCGACTCGAGGCTGCCAGAGTTTTTGGTTGAGCTGGGCTACCGCCTGATTCCCGCCCGCAGCGTGACCTTCGTGCCGACAAGGGACGGGGCGTACCAGCGAAAACGCGATGTGAAGCAGGACGCCAAGCTGCTCGAGCGCAGCGCGTACACGGTAAGGCGCATCGCGCAGCCGAGCGCGTTAGAGTGTCAGCGCATCGCGGCGCTCTACGACCTGCTCTACATCCGGAAATACTCGCGTCACAATCCGCGCTTCACGTCCGCGATGATTGAAAGCGCCGCCCGCACAGGCTTGCTCGAGTTCACCGCTTTGGAGCGCGAGGGCGACGCGGGAAATGCGATAATGGACGGTGTGATCGGCTGTTACGCGCAGCACGGCTATCTGACCGTGCCGATTCTCGGGTACGACACCGCACTGCCCGCGCAGACTGGCTTGTACCGAATGCTCTCGAGCATCATTTCTGAGCAGGCGCATGATCGCGGGCTAGACCTGCACGCCTCGAGCGGCGTGGGCCGCTTCAAACGCAGTCGCGGCGGCGAGGCTGAACTCGAGTACCTCGCGGTCTACGCGGCGCACCGACCGCTGAAGACTCGAGCCGCTTTTTTCTTGCTCGAGGGGCTGATGACGTGGGTGGCCGTACCGCTTTTGAAAGCGCGGGGCTTGTGAGACGGGTGGCCATTACGGGCGCGACGGGTTTTCTCGGCGGTCACGTGGCAAAAGCACTGCACGATCTGGGTGTCGAAGTCGTTGCGTTGGGACGCCAGCCCGACAAGCTCGGGGCAATGCCGATGAAAACCGTGCAGTGCGAGATCACCGACGTTGAAACCTTGCGAACCGCCTTCAGGGGCTGCGATGCTGTGGTTCACGCGGCGGCACTCAGCAGCCCGTGGGGGCAACGGGCGGCGTTCTGGCGCAGCAACGTGATCGGCTCGAGGATGGTGAGCCAAGCTTGTCAACTCGAGGGTGTCGGGCGCTTGGTGTACATCTCATCTCCGGCAGTGGTTTTTGATGATTCCGACGCAATCAACCTACCCGACGACGCGCCGTACCCGCGCAGGTTTAGCTCGCACTACGCGCACACGAAATGCGTGGCGGAACAAAACCTGCGTTTTGGCCAAATGCCGTGCGTGATCCTGCGCCCGAAAGCGATTTACGGCGTCGGCGACACGTCACTGCTGCCACGGATCGTTGCCGCCGCTCGAGCGGGTCGCCTGCCACGGATTGGGAACGGGCAAAACATGATCGAGTTGACGCATATTTCAGACGCGACGCGGGCGGTACTGCTGGCGCTCGAGTCGCCGCTCACGGCTCAGCCCGTGCCATACACGATCACGGGCTTTGAACGCGTGCGGTTGTGGGACGTGATCGGTCGCGTATTAGCGGGATTAGGCATCTCGTCAAAGCTACCCGTGATCTCGCTACCAGTTGCGCTCAGGCTAGCCCGCACGCTCGAGACGATCGCCCTCGTCACCCGGCGCGAGCCGCGCTTGACGCGCTACACCGCGCAGATTCTGGCCCGCACGCAGACCTATGACACGACTCGAGCCGCATTAGAGTTGGGCTACCGCGCACAGGTGACCATTGACGATGGTCTCGAGCAAACAATCGCTTCGCTGAAAGGGATGAAGTGAAAATTCACTTGCTCAACACTGGTTTTTGCGCGGCGAGCGAGCATCACCTGCTGCGCGGCGCGGCCAGACATCCAACGACGGCGGCCGCGATCTGCATGTTGCTCGAGCATCCGACGCGGGGCTTGGTGCTGTTCGACACGGGCTACGCGCCGCGTGTGTTGGAGGCGTTCAAGACATTCCCGTTCAGTCTGTACGGGCGGCTCACCCCCGTGACTGCGTTGGCCGAGTGGAGCGCCGCCGCGCAGCTCGAGCGGCTGGGCTTCCATGCGCGTGACGTGCATTTCGTAATCGCGTCGCATCTGCACGCGGATCACATCGGCGGACTGTGCGATTTCCCGGCAGCGCGAATCGTCTTGACTCGCGCTGCCCTCAACGTCAGCCGATTGCGCGGTTGGCGGGCGCTGCGCCACGCCTTCGTACCAGATCTGCTGCCCGCAGATGTTGAAACTCGAGCATGGATACTCGAGGACTTTGCAGACGCGCCGCTGGGGGCGTTCGGCAGGGCGCACGACCTGTTCGGCGATGGCATGGTGCGGCTGGTGAGGCTGCCCGGTCACGCACGCGGTCAGATCGGTGCGTATTTACCGACTGAAAACGTATTGCTGGTCGCCGATGGCGCGTGGTCAATGCGGGCGATCCGCGACAATCACCCGCCGGACGCACTGCCCTTGCACATTGCGTTCGACAACGCGAAACAGACCCTCGAGACGCTGGGGAAACTCCACCGTTTTCACCTCGAGCATCCAGCGGTTAGGCTGCTGCCGACGCACTGCCCGCAAGTCGCAGCGCTGGTCAAAAGCGGCGAATCGGTCGCGCTGTGAGCAGGCTCGAGATCTTGAAAGCGTACTGGGGCGCGACGCGGCGCTGGCGAAATTTGAGCGGCGCAGCGCTCGAGGAGTTCCAGCACCAGAAAGCACTCGAGATGACCCGCTGGGTTGGCGAACATTCCAGTTTCTACCGCGACTTGTGGGCGGAACATGACCTGACCGATTGGCGCTCGCTGCCGACCGTGGACAAACGAGCGATGATGGACAACTTCAATGCTTTTAACACAGCGGGCATCAGCAAAGATTCGGCGCTCGAGATAGCCTTAAAAGCCGAGCGCGAGCGCGATTTCGCGCCGCAGATTGGCGGGCTGACCGTCGGACTCTCGAGCGGCACGAGCGGGCATCGCGGCGCATTTCTGGTCAGCCAGTTGGAAAGTACAGCGTGGGCGGGGACGATCCTCGCCAGAGCGCTGCATCGCCCGTTGCTCGAGTCGCTGCTGCACGGCGAGCGGATCGCGTTTTTCCTGCGGGCGAACTCAAATCTCTACGAGCGCATCGGGAATGGGCGCGTGCGTTTCTCGTATTTCGACCTGATGACGCCGCCGCTCGAGGCGGTGAGTAGGCTCGAGACGCTGCAACCGACCGTGCTGGTCGCGCCGCCGTCGCTGCTGCTGGCGTTACTCAAATCAAAGCCGCGCATCGCGCCGCGCCAAATCATTGCGGTCGCCGAAACCTTGGAGCCGCAAGACAAGACGCGGCTCGAGGAGGGTTTTGGCGTGATAGTCGCTCAGATTTATCAGGCGACCGAAGGGCTGATCGCGGTCTCGTGCCGCTGCGGGCATTTGCATCTGATGGAAGATATCGTCGCCGTGCAACTCGAGCCGCTGCAACTCGAGCCAGTACCGCAGGCTTCACCCCTCGAGCAGCCGCGCTTCACGCCGATCATCACCGACCTGTGGCGACGCACGCAACCGATCATTCGGTATCGCTTGAACGATACGGTTCAACTCCTCGAGACTGGTCAACTCGAGAGCACACCGTGTCCGTGCGGCAATTCGTGGCGCAGGCTGGCAGCGATCGAAGGGCGGATGGATGACACGCTCGAGTTTTTGGACTTGACTGGCGCGGTGCGGCCGGTTTACCCCGACACGATCCGCCGCGCCGTGCTGCTGGCGTCCCCCAGCATCCTCGAGTACGCGGCTCAGCAACTCATACCCAACGAACTGAGCGTGCAACTCGAGGTCGCGCCCGGTGTTGAAAGCGCAGCAATCGCGTCGGTTCAGCAGAGCCTTAAGAATGAACTGGGGCGTTACGGGATTCGCGCTGCGCGGTTGAGTGTGACGATTGGCATTCCCGTACAGATGCTCAATGTAAAGCGTCGCCGCGTCACGCGACTGATACGATAAACATCATGTTTTTGCCTGTGACCATCGCTGGAATCGGCTCGTACCTGCCGAGCCGCACCGTCACCAACGCCGAACTCGAGACTCGGCTGTCCTTACCAGCAGGCTGGATTGGGCGGCGCACGGGTGTGCTCGAGCGCCGCGTCGCAGAGCACGAGACAACGGTTTCAATGGCGGTCAGCGCCGCACGAGTCGCCCTGCAACGCGCCAACCTCGAGCCGTCCGACTTGGACGCGATCATCGTCGCCTCGAGCGCCCCGCAACAGGCGATTCCCTGCACGGCGGCGCTGGTGCAACTCGCGCTGGGTGCGCCAGACGGGATGAGCGCCTGTTGGGACTTGAACGCCACCTGTCTGAGCTTTCTATTCGCGCTGCACAGCGCCGCGCAGAGCATCGCCCTCGGTCAATACGAACGCGTGCTGATCTGCTCATCCGAGATTCCGTCCGGCAGCGTCGATCCATCCGAGCCGAGCACCGCGACATTGTTCGGTGACGCCAGCGCAGCGATCGTGCTGACGCGCTCGAACAGCGGCGCGGGCCTGCACAGCGCACGTTTTCAGACCTTCTCGAGCGCCGCGCACCTGACGGAATTCAAGGGTGCTGGTACGCTACACCGCCCGCAGCACACGCAGGATCAGCCAGACCTCAATTATTTCAGCATGGACGGCCCGGGAATTTTCAGGCACGCATTGACGCACATGAAACCGTTCATGGACGCTTTTTTATCCAGCCTCGAGTGGACGCCAGCCGATGTGGACGCGTTCGTGCCACACCAAGCCAGCCGTCACGGGATTGAAGCCGTCAGCACGCGCCTCGGATTTACAGCGCAGCAAGTCGTGACCAACATTGCGCTCAGAGGCAATTGCGTCGCCGCCAGCATCCCACTGGCGCTGTGCGAAGCGCTCGAGGCTGGTCAAATCAAGCGCGGCCAGCGCGTGGTGCTGGCGGGAACGGCCGCTGGGTTGACGATTGGGGCGGTGGCACTGACGATCTGAATGGCTCGATCAGCGGGGCTTTTCGTAAGGGCTTTTCTGCCGTTCGAGCTGTGCAACGCTTGAACGACGATTCAAATCTCGAGACTCAAGCTCCGCTCGAGGCACAAGCGCGGTTTTTGCCGCTTCTACCGTTTAGAATGTCAGCAATGCAGGATTCCTCGAGCCTCAACGTGCAGACCCTACCGTCGCGCAAAGAGCAGATTTACCGCGCTGCCGGTAAATTGTTTGCTGAGCTGGGTTATCACGCGACCAGCATGCGCGACCTCGCCAAGGCGCTCGGCGTGCAGGGCGGCAGTTTGTACGCGCACATCTCCAGCAAAGAGGAGCTGCTGTGGGAGATCGTTCACCGCGCCGCCGACGAATTTGACGCGGCTTTAGAGCCAATCCGTGACAGCCGCCTATCACCGCCAGAGAAACTGCGGGCGGCATTGGAAGCGCATTTCAATGTGATCGCCCGCAACAAGGACTGGGTGACGGTCTTTTTTCACGAGTGGAAGCACCTGCCGATCACCAAAACCGAGGAGATCGCCGAGCGCAGGCGCGGGATAGAACGGGTCTACCGTCAGATTCTCGAGGAGGGCGTGCGGAGCGGGCATTTTCGGCGCGACTTGGATTTGAAAATGGCCAGTGTACTGTCGCTCTCGAGCGCGAACTGGACGTACCACTGGTTCAGCCCTGATGGGCGCTTATCGGCTCGAGAAGTCGCGGAGTTGTACTGCGCGATGTTGCTGGGCGGGTTTCAGAAGTAATCAGCTTTTCGGAGTGACTTGTGCAGGCAGCGGTTTGGTCAGGTCGAACGTGAACGTGCGCTCCTGTACCGTTTTGCTGCCGCCGGAGCTGCGCTCGCGGTACAGCCGAATCTCGAGCGCGGTCGCGGGCAACGCCCCAGCGGGCAGGTTCTGGCGGATCACGCGCAGCATGTCACCCGCGACTTTGGCGGGCTGATCGCCGACCATCGGGTCAAATGGCACGGCCGCGCTGACTCGAGCGGTCGATTTGCCATTGACGGTAGCGATGTTGAAGTTGATGCTACCGACGTTTGGCACGACTTTTTGAAGCTCAGTTTGAATTTTTTGGATGCTCTGCACGCCCTGCGTGATTTGCGGGCCGAACTTGTTCCACGCCCAGAACCCCCCGATGGTCACGACGCCAATCAGCAGCAATGCAACGACTCCGCACCCGATCAAGAAACCTTTCATGCCTTCAGACTACGCGAATTATCAGTGATTGGTTGCACGACGCTCGAGGCTTCGGGGTTCGACCACCGCTCGAGCAAATCAGAAGTCAATAGGCTCACCCGCCATATACTCGAGTTATGGACATCACGGTTCTTGGCAGCATCAATCTGGATTACGTGGTGCGCGTGGCGCACCATCCCGTCCCCGGCGAAACGGTGCTGGGCGGCGACGTGCAAACCCACGCGGGCGGCAAAGGCGCGAATCAGGCGGTCGCGGCGGCGCGGGCTGGGGTGCGCGTGCGGATGATCGGTTGCGTCGGCAGCGACGCGACGGGCGCGACGATGCGTGAAAACTTGGGGCGCGAGGGGATCGACACGACGCTCGTGAAAACGGTCAGCGGCTCGAGCGGGGCGGCGTTCATCGCGGTCAATCCAAGCGGTCAGAACTCGATTATCGTGTCAAGCGGCGCGAACGCGCAGGTGACGGTCAGCGACCTCAATCCGTCGCGGCTCGCGTGGTCGAAAGTGCTGCTGATGCAGCTCGAGACGCCGCTGGAGATCGTGCTCAAAGCGGCCGGACTCGCCAAGCAGGGCGGGGTCAAAGTCGTGCTGAACCTCGCGCCCGCCATGCCGCTGTCAAGTGAGCAACTGCGCGACATCGACGTGCTGATCGTCAACGAGACCGAGGCGGGAATGCTCGGCGGAACCGTACCGCAATCGGCGCGGGAGGCACTGGCTGTAGCGCGGGACTTGCGCGAGATGGTCGGAACCGTGATCGTCACGCTCGGCGTGGGCGGCGCGGTGTACTCGAGTTTGGACGCCGAGGGTCACGTCCCCAGCCCCGTGGTGCAAGTGGTGGACACAACGGCCGCAGGCGACGCGTTCATCGGCGCGTTGTGCGCTGGATTTTGCGATGGCTTATCGCTCGAGGCAGCCATCAAGCGCGGTGTCGCGGCTGGGGCGCTGGCGTGTACCAAGGCAGGGGCACAACCGAGCTTGCCGCACCGGGCTGAAATCGAAGCGCTGCTAATGAAGAGTTGACTTGGTTCACTCGAGGCGCTAGTAAAGCATTAACCTGCCTGCTACACGCAATTGAGACGCACTCAAGAGTTTTGATTCTTGCAGCGACAGCAACTTCGTTCACCACATCCTTTGGAGCAACGCGTGCAACCACTCGATCTCATCACCGCTTGCCTGCGTCAACTGCGCCTGCGCCCGCTCGAGTCGGCGATCATCGTTTTGGTCGTGGCACTCGCTGTCGGTATTGAGACGGTGATGTTGGCAGTCGTATTCAATAAGTTAGATCAGCAAAGTGCGCTCAGTCAGAGTGTCGAAGCGCGTTCATTCGTGGTTGGAACCTCGAGCAGCGATTACCGCAGCTTCTACACCAGTGCGGGCATCAATCCGGTCTTCACCATCGGCAATGCCGACCAAAACGCAGTCGCGCTCGAGGAAGCGGATCTGCAAAAAACCTTGGAGGCGTGCCCAGCGTTGGAATACGCGTTCCTCGCGGATTACAGCGGGATTCAGGAGCCGAGTGGGGGAGCGGCTGGCGCTCGAGCGCCGCTGGTCAACTTGTTGGCGGTGTCCCCTGCGTACATCGCAGCCACGCAGTTGAAGTTGCTGGCCGGGAGTTGGCCCAGCACAAGCGATTTCCGCGACCGCAAGCGGGTGATCGCCATTTCGGATTGGTTCGCCCGTCGCCGCTTTGGAACGGCCGTGTCCGCAGCGCAACCAGCCACAGCTCAAGGTTCAACGGCTGAGTATTCCTCAAAGCAAGTCATCGGGCAGACGATGCGCTCCGTCTCCGGCAACAGTTATACGGTGGTCGGCGTGTTCGCCACACCGCAGTACGTCACTGCTCGAGAGGAGTTCAGGTTCGTCAACGAGTGGCAAACTCAAGGCGTGGTCGGGCTGATGCCGTGGGGGATTGACGATTTCAGTCTTTCCAGCCTGCGCGAACTGAAATTCATCGCTCGGGAAGGTCAGTTCGATCAGGCTCGAGAGCAACTGAGCCGTTACTGGGCGAAGCGTTTCCAGTCTGGAGTCATCGTCAATGCGGCTCGAGACCAGATCACGGCTAACTTGAACGCTTCACGCAGCGCGGTACTGATCACTGTGTTGTTTGCCTCGTGCGGTTTGCTGATCGCGGCGCTGAACATCACCAATTTGATGCTGGCACGGGTGCTGGTTCGCACGCGAGCCATCGGTATTTCCGGGGCGCTCGGCGCGAGCAGCCGCACGATCTTCGAGGCGTTTTTGCTCGAGTCGCTGCTGCTCGGCGTGGCGGGCAGTCTGCTCGGGGTGCTGTTCGCGTTCGGGATTGGGGCGGGGTTGGAAGCCACCTTGAACGCGGGGGCGTCGCTGCGAACGCGCGTTGACTTGACCCTTCACCCGGCTCACTTTGCCTTCGGTTTGAGCATCGCGCTCGTCATCTGCCTGATCTTCGGCGCGTACCCGGCGTGGATCGCCTCGAGAATTCGTCCCGCTGAGGCATTGCGCGGGTAAAATGCGTGATGCTGCCGCATTGAACCGTCATCACGCGTCTGGAGACATCGGTTGCTTGTAAAGAGGTGAATCCCTGTGTTAACCCTGATTCGAGCCACCTTCAAACGAATGCTGCGGCGACCACTTCGCAGCGCGTTGACCGTGCTGGCCGTGGCACTTGGATCGCTGGCGGTGACGCTGGCGCTGACGTTGCTGCAAGCCAGAAACTTGGCGACCCTGCCGAGCGACGTGTTCTACGTGATCGCTGGCGAGGTCAGCTCGGCGAACGCCATCGCCTATCAGCTTTTCTCGAGCGATGATCTGGGCAAGTACAAACCGTTGATTCCCGACGCCGAAGCGGTCGAGGGCTACGCGCAAGCCTTCCCCGCGTACCTCGAGCGCGGCGGGCAGCGCTTCAAGGTCTTCAGCAGCGCCGCCGTCAATCCGGCGTATTTCAATATCAACCCGCCGAGACTGATCAGGGGAAGTTTTTTCACCGAGGCAGACCTTCAGCGCGGCACAGTGCCGCTGCTGATCGCGGAATCCGTGGCGAAAGCCGTGTTCGGGCAGGGGGAAGCGGTCGGGCAAATCGTGCAGTTCACATCCGGGTTCTCGCCCGCGCCATACGCGCCGCGTCAGGTGGTCGGCGTGTTTCAAGACCCGCTCGTCACTGAGACGGCCTCGACGCAGACCTACGTTTACGAGCCGTTCCCGCGCGTCTCGAGTCGGTTTTCCGATCCTCCGGTGACCTTGATCGTCAAGGCTAAACTCGGCTTGCGATCATCGGCGCGAGGTCAAGCGCTCGAGGCGACCCGCAAACTCTTTCAGAGCGACGACTTGTTCAGGGAGTTCAAGGGGGCGGTCTACACGACCACCAGCACAACCTCTTTTTTTGAAGACCCGAGATTCGATCCGCAGGCGCTGCTGTTCACTGGATTTGCGATCATCATGCTGATCGCCTCGTTGGTCGGTGTGTTCTCGATTCAGCTCGTGGACATCGCCGAACGCACCCGCGAGATCGGGATGCGTCGCGCACTGGGCGCGACCCGCAGTGCGATTGTCATCGAAGTGCTCGCCTACGCTCTGGTGATCTCAGTTCTAGGAACCATATCGGGGACGGTGCTGACGGCAGCGGTTTTACCGATTCTGCAACAATCGACAGGCGCGTTTTTGTTCGCCAAAGGTCTGACGTTTTCCCCAGTCGTCGCCGCGCAGGTGATCGCGCTGATGCTGTTCGTCAGCATCGCCCTCGGGCTGTACCCGGCCGCACTCGCCTCGAGACTCAAACCGATGGATGCGTTGAGGGAAGTATGAGTGACCGCGATCACAAACCGCGTGGCATTCCGCCCAAAACACTGAAGGCGGGCGCACCGCCGAAGCTCGGTGGCGTGCGCTCGAGTTCAGACGACGTGAAGCCGAAACCATCCGTCGCCCCGCCACGGCAGCCATCAGCATTGGACGCGAAGCAGCCGCCAACCCTCACCGACCCACAAAGCTCACCTCGAGCGGCGACTCGAGCCTTGCCAAGCCGTGGGACACTACCGATTCGCGGAGCGCTGAACAAAAGCATCATCGGCAAGCCAGAGAAATTGAAGGCTGAGCGCAAGCGCAGTCAGTGGCCACTGCTGCTGTTCGCGGTGGCGGTGCTGAGCGCGTTGGTGATCGTGCCATTCATGGTGCTGCGCCCGCAGAACTCTGTCTACGTGCTGCGTCAATTCACGGCCGCGACCGTCACCAACAGCACCATCGAGGAGACGGTCTCGAGCAGCGGCACGGTCGCCCCCAGAGACGTGCTGGACGTGAACGCCAAGGTTGCAGCGACCGTGCAGGCGTTGCTGGTGAAAGAAGGGCAGGACGTGAAAGCGGGTCAAGTGCTGGTGAAACTCTTCTCACCTGATCTCGAGCAGGCCCTGCGCGACAGTGAGAAAACCGTCAGCAAAAACGCGGACGCGTTGGCGCAAGCGCGGTTGTCCGCCCAGCAATCCGAGCGCGAGGCGAACGCGAAGTTGGGTGATGCTCGCTCAAGCGCGGTGAATCTCACGCTCGAGCTGACCCGCCTCGAATCGCTGTACGCGCTGGGTGGTGAGGCGCGAATCAACGTTGACGCGGCGCGGCAGAAACTCGAGGCGGTGCAACGGTCAGCCGACAATCTGGCGTTGGCACTGCGCGACGCTCGAGCGGCGGGTCGCCTGAGCCTCGAGATCGCGCAGCGCAACCTGAGCGACGCCCAGCAGGATTCAAAGCGCACGGCGGCGAAGCTCGAGAACCTCAGCGTCAGGGCTTCCTTCGCGGGTCGCGTGGTGGCGCTGCCGATCCGGGTCGGGCAAGATATCGCCGTGTCCGCCAAACTGCTGACCCTCGCCGATCTGTCGCAATTAATCGTCGAGAGCAGCGTGGATGCGCTCTCGGCGGCGCGGGTGCAACCGGGGCAGATGGTGCGAATCCGGGTCGGCAATCAGGCGTTCACTGGCAAAGTCGCTCGCATGGCGGCGCAGGCGGTTAAAACCGCGAACGGTTCGACGGTCAACGTGACGGTGCGGCTACTGTTTTCAAACCAAGCGACAGGTGCGACCACACCGCCGCGACCCAATTCGGGCGCGAGCCTCGAGATCACCGTCGGGCGTAGGCGCGACGTACCGACCCTGCCGCGCGGCGCGTTCATCACCACGGGCGGCGAACGCATCGCGTATGTCCTTGCGCCAGACGGCAGCGCCAGCCGAACCGACGTGAGTTTCGGCGCATCGAACGCCAACCTGATCGAAATCACCTCGGGGCTATCAGCAGGCACTCGCGTGATCACCTCGAGCGTCGAAGCCTTCAAAGACCAAGCACAGATCCAAGTGTCCGCAGGGGGAGAACTACGATGAGCCTAGAAGCAGCAACGCAGCAATCCGTACCCAAAGATGGACAACCTTCGATGATCCGGCTCGAGGGGATCGTCAAGCGCTATGCCATCGGTGACGGCGTGGTCGCTGCGCTGAACGGCGTTGATTTGGTGATTGACCGTGGCGAGTTCGTGTCGATCATGGGTTCATCGGGTTCTGGAAAAAGCACGCTGATGCAGATTCTCGGGGCGCTCGATGTCGCCACCGAGGGCAGCTACGAACTCGAGGGTTATGACATCACGCGGCTGCCCGACGCGGAACTGGCGCGAATTCGCAACCAGCACTTCGGTTTCGTGTTCCAAGCCTATAACCTCTTCCCAGAGTTGACGGCGCTCGAGAACGTCGAGGTTCCGCTGGTTTACGCTCGCATCGCTGCCCGCGTGCGCCGCGAGCAAGCGCGGGCCTATTTGGAAGCGGTCGGACTCGGCGACCGCATGGGACACTACCCGATGCAACTCTCGGGTGGGCAACAACAACGCGTGGCGATTGCTCGAGCGATGGTCACCGAGCCGACGGTGCTCTTAGCAGACGAACCGACGGGAAACCTGTCAAAAGAGGGCGGCGACGAAATCCTTTCGCTGTTTGATCAATTGCACGAGCAGGGCGCGTCCGTGGTGCTCGTCACGCACGATCCTCGAGTCGGGGCATTCGCCCAGCGGTGCGTCAAGCTCTCCGATGGGCAGGTCATCAGTGACGATTGGGTTCAGCAACGCACGATTCTCGAGATCGCATGAACGCATCGACCGAACTTTGAAATCGGACAATTGAATCGCTGACCCTCGAGTAAAATCAGCGCATGCAGCGTTTACTCGAGGTCATGCGCCAACTTCGCGCCCCAGATGGTTGCCCGTGGGACAGGGAGCAGACGCACGAATCCCTAAAAATCTATATGCTCGAGGAGGCAGCCGAAGCGGTGGACGCGATTGGTGGCGATCCAACGGAACTGGCGGGCGAGCTGGGCGACGTGTTGTTACAGGTTGCGTTTCACAGCGTGATCGCCGAGGAGCAGGGTAGTTTTTCGTATCAGACGGTCGAAACGCAGATCGTGGAAAAGCTGATTCGCCGTCACCCACACATTTTTGGCGAGGTGAGTGCCAGCAGCGCCGATGAAGTCGTCACGAATTGGAACGCGATCAAGACGCTCGAGCGGGCTGGCAAACCGCCCGTCCATCCGCTCGAGCGTGTGCCGAGTGCATTGGGAGCATTGGCGCGGGGGGCGGAGATTCACAAGATTTTAGAATCTCCACATGGCTCGAGGGCGGCGGTCGTGGACGCTGTTCAGCGTGCAAATGAGACTACCGAGGGCGTTAGTGATGTGCTCGAGGCGGTCATCAACTGGGCGCGGGATCTGGGCGTCAACCCGGAAGTCGCCCTGCGGGAGCGGTTATCAGCTCGAGTGCGAGACGCGGTTTGACTCAAAGTCAGCCCGTGAACCCCGACAGGCTCGAGCGGCTGTTGATTGAACGAAGTCGGCGCAGCTTGAGCATCCCAGACTTTCGTCGCGCAGCCGTGCTGGTCGCCGTGACCTCTGGCCCACGCCCAGAGTTGATTTTGACGCAGCGCGGCGCGACGCTGCCGACCCATCAGGGTCAAATCGCTTTCCCCGGTGGCAAGTTGGAGCCGGGCGAGGACGCGATGCAAGCCGCACTGCGCGAAGCGTTTGAAGAGATCGCGCTCGAGCCGAGTGCGGTGCGGGTGCTGGGTTTGATGCACGATGTCTGGACGCCGCAAGGCTTTCAGGTCACGCCCGTGCTGGGTGTCATCGCAGCAGACGCCTCCCTCGAGCCGCAATCGGGCGAGGTCGCCGCGCTGCTGCGCGTGCCATTAGCAGATTTGCGACAGATCACCCCCCGCGTTGACCTTCGCCTCGAGCCGCCGCCGGGCGGCCGCTGGCCGGTTGGAGTGGAAAAACCGCGCCAGATTTTGCATTACGACTGGCAAGGGGTGGACATCTGGGGCATGACCGCGTTCGTGATCGAGGAGTTACTGGCGTTATTAGACCAAGTTTAATAACGTAATTTTCAAGCTGTGCTTGACAGCGTTAAAAGCGTTTCTAGCTCGAGCACCCGATTTGATCGAACCAAAAACACTTAATCGGCCTTAATCACCTCGGCAGTCAAATCCGCTCGAGACTCGAGTTCACAGCATAAAAAACGCGTCTCACACGCATGAGCGGTGGACGCAACCTTTGTTTCTAGGTCTGGTTTGATTGAATAGCGATTGTCAGAGTGACAACGCGTCTTCCCAGCGTTTCTCTAATACCCTTGGGCTGAGATCAAGCAATGCCGTGACGATGTTACGGTCGAACTGCGTTCCCGCACCCTCAGACAGCCTACGGCGGGCTTCCTCGAGCGTCAGGGCGCTTCTGTACGGTCGGTCGGTGGTCATCGCGTCGAAGGCGTCCACAACCGCGATGATGCGCCCGCCGATTGGAATATCGGTACTGCCCAAGCCATCGGGATAACCCTTGCCGTTCCAGTGCTCGTGATGCGAACGCACCATTGGCGCGATCACGTCACCTTGGCGCAATGTGGCCACGATGTCCGCACCGTGAACAGGGTGTTGTTTAATCAACGTCCATTCGTGAGCATCAAGCGCACCGGGCTTTCGCAAGATTTCGCCGGGCACGGCAATCTTGCCAATATCGTGCAAGAGTCCAGCCACCCGCACCGCTTCGACCTCGGCGCGTTGCAAGCCGACGCTGCGAGCCACGTGGCCGCTGATCGCACGCAGACGCTCGATGTGACCGGCCGTGTACGGATCGTGCTTCTCCACGGTTCTCGAGACTGCCGCCAAAACACCCATCGGGTTCTCCAGAGCACGCTGCTCGCGGTGACGTTCGCACAAGCGCAGCGCCCGCATAGCAAGCGCTTCTGGATTGACCGGTAAGGTCATTACGTTGTCCACGCCCAGCCCGTAGGCCTCTGGCGCGAGCGATTGCGTCACCTCGTCCACCAAGACGATCATCGGCAAGTTGGTGTACGGATCGCTTTTGATGTCATTGCAGAACATGATCGTCAACGGGTTTTGCAGCTCAACGATCAGGCAATCAAAAAAACCATCTGAGCACATCCCCACCACGTCCTCACCCTCTAAGGTCGTGGCGCTCCGCACCCCGAGTAAGCGCATCGCGGCCCGCTCAATGTCAAAGCCCCAGACGTTCGGGGTGACAATCCCGACAGTCAGTTGTCCAACGGCTGAATCGGCGCTCACCGCGTCATCCAATCCAAGAGGCAACTCGGGTTGCAGATGTCGAAAATTGAACAAAATTCCCCCACGGCACTAGCGTAAAACAAGATTCTTGATACGGAAGTTCAGAACCAACTTGGTGCGTGTTCAAATTCCACGATACGTTTCAGACAGGCGGCTAAAGGTTGAAAACGTTTACAGAAAAGGGGGCGCGAACTCACTGAGCACGAAAGGCTTCAATAGACAGCCAGTCATCGTGAGGATAAAATCAGTTGATGTTGAGCTTGTAATCGCGTTTCAAACTCTCTAGTCCCGGTGGCAACTCGCCAACTTCGGCATTGAAATACTTCTCGACATCGGTCAGCGTGCGCTTAGCAGCCAGCAAACCGTCGATTTCGTTCGTGGCACGCACCAACAGCTCGCCCAGACCGGCATCGAGCGGCGCGACTTTCCGCAGTTTCTCAGTGAGTTTGCGGCAATCCTCGAAGTTTCCACGGTCGTACAAATCCTGCACGACGCGCAATCCAGAGCGAACCAGTAACCATTCCACGTTATTTCTGACCTCCTCAGCCCATTCGCTCTCGATATGCGGCATAAATGCACCGCGATAAATCTCGAGCGCTTGGTGGAGTTCATTTTGCGTGGCGTGATTTAAGAGTTTAACGACATCCTCGTAATCGCTCTCTAAAGGAATAGTTCCAGTATCAATTGCGTAGAGTTTGGTTTGCTTATCTTGCGCGACACGCAATTCCGGCACGTCTCTGGTGAGCTTGTGACGAATCTGATGAAAGTAATTTGCGGCAGCTTTAGCATCACTGTCCGGGAAAACCGCGTCTAAAATCCGTTCCAGACTGCTTTGCGGGTGCAAAACGAGGTAAGAGATCAGTTCCATGGCTTTATTGAGGCGCGGCGTGACGTTGCGGTCGCCCGCCAGCAGCATGGGTTTGCCCAGCGTAATCACGCGCAAACGCCGCACCAGCGGTCTGGAATCCAGCGGGATAGACACCAGTCGTCCCGGCTCGAGGGTCGGGGCGAGCGCGTGCATGGCGTAGACAGAGGCGACCTCTGAGAGCTTCGTGACAGTTGCCAAACCCATCAGGTTCAACTCCGACACCAAGAACGCCGTGCCACCAACTTCATTAGCGACATCAGAAACACGCTCCAGCGTTTGATTGGCGAGCGTTGGATCGCCAGTCACCAGATGGAACTCCGCGAGGCGCAGCATTGACCAGCCTAATTCGCGCTTGTGCTCCAACGTGGAAAAGTGTGAAACTGCGTGTTCCAAAGCAGCTCGAGCAGCGATCATGTCGCTACTTGCCAGATGCAGCACGCCTTGACGGAGTTTCAGCAACGCCTCCTCCGCTGGGGCAAGCTCGAGGTGAGCGAGCGGCATCAGTACGGCTCGAGCTTGATCGAGGTTGCCAGTGGCAATGTGCGTGGCTGACGCCCATGCTCGAGACTCGAGCTGAAACTGCCTGTTATCTATTTTCTCTGATGCTTGTATCGCTGTTGCAGAACGAGCAACTGATTGATCAAACTGCTTGCAAATAACTGAAAATTGCCCATCTGCAATCAGGTGATATGCAGAGATAACCCCATTTGATTCACTAGCTTTTTGTGTGCTTTGGAGATTTAACTGCGCTTTAACCAAGTCACCAGTAGACATGAGTGAATTAGCCAAGGTAATTCGGAGAATTGTTTTCCAGAATTCGTTTGATTTCAAGATTGCTTTATTTAAATATTCGATTGCCTTTGAATCCTCGCCAAGGCTTTGTAACGCAACCGCCAGAGACTGCGCTACGCGAGAAATCGAGTTTGCGGGGTCGGTAGTAATATTTGCTTGTATCCAAGCTTTCTTTAATGCCTTAACCGCAAGCCTACTTTTGCCGAGCTTCACATAAAGATCGCTTTCAGAGATCAATATTTCGATTCTGTTGAGCGGTGATAACTCAAGTTTCCAACTTAGCTCAATCCATTCTTGAGCCTCAGTGAACTCGTTAAGTTGTAAGTGAATTCCTATCAGGTCAACAGTTGCATCTGCATAACCACGCTGTATTGATTTGTAAAGTGGGATTTTTGCCTCTTCGTATTTTCCTAACGACCACAGGCAGAGTCCACCGAAACGATCTTCTCGGGGCGTTGTAACACCTGAAGCCTCGTAGAAGTTCACACCATCTGCATATCTGGAGTTCTGATACAACAACTCCAAATGCGAGCTAAGAGGAATTAAGTCAGACATATTGTCCGATCTCGTACTCTTCGTCCAACATTATGAAAATCCTTATTAAGCTCATCGTCGCTTCTTCACTCGTCCTCGGCTTCACAGCTCTTGCGTCAGGAGCAACTGCTTTTGGTGGCGGCGGTGCTACCAACGCTCACTCGAGCACAACGGTAATGGCAAGCGGTGCGACTGCGTTCGGTGGAGGCAGCTAACCTACCTCACATGTATATCATACCAGCGGCTCGAGCCGCTGGTTTTTTTACGCACCTCTCGAGCAAAGCCGATTTACTTAGACTCGAGTCTAAGTTTTGAGATAAGCTCAAACTCGTGATTTCTCGAGGTGATCCCAAAGCGTAGACTCGCAGCCATGCAGTCCTCGCCGCTCAGACTGAAGTATTACGACTTGATCCTCGGGAGTTTCGCGGTTGTGCTGGTCGTCAGCAACATCGCCAGCACCAAACTAGCAACCGTGACGCTCGGAAGCTGGAAACCCGTCTTCGATGGCGGCACGTTCCTGTTTCCACTGACCTACATTTTCGGTGATATCCTGACCGAGGTTTACGGCTATCAGCGCTCCCGGCGTGTGATCTGGTTCGCGCTTCTGATGAACTTACTGACCAGCCTCGTTTTTGCACTGGTCGGAATTCTGCCCACGGACGCCTCGAGTCCGACGAAGGGCGCGTTTGAAACGGTGCTGGGGTTCGTGCCGCAAATTGTCGCCGCCAGTATGGTGGCGTTCTTCATTGGCGAATTTTTAAATGCCTACGTGCTGGCGAAGATGAAGGTCATGACCAAAGGGCGTTGGCTGTGGACGCGCACGATTGGTAGCACGTTGCTCGGGCAGGGCGCGGACACGCTCGCTTTTAGCTTCATCGCTTTTGGCATCGGCCCGAACGCCTTACCCGGCGATGTGTTGTGGAACATCATTCAAACCAATTACTTGTACAAAGTCGCGCTCGAGGTGATCCTCACGCCCGTGACTTACGCGGTGGTGCGGGGCTTGAAACGCGCCGAGGGCATGGATCACTACGATGTGGGCACTGATTTCAACCCGTTCAAACTGACCACTAACGCAGGTTGAACCCGGCTTTCTTGGCTTCAAACAGTACTGTCGCCTGCCAACGCTCGAGGGCTTGGGTCAGCGTCAGCTTTCTAGCCAAGACATCGCGCATGAGCTGACGGTAGACCGCATCGGTCAGTGGCAGCCACGGAACCCACGTTTGCGCTTGCACCGAGCCGCGCAGCTTGCCAAACACCGAGCCGACATCCAACCCACCGTAGAAGCCGCGCAGTGCAAGCGGTGTGTCTGGGCTGAAGGTTGGCATGACGCTCAGGAAGCCGTCCCTCGTCCAGCTTTTGAGCTGCGCTCCAAGGTCGCGGCTCAGCCACAAGCAAAACTGCGTCGCCGCCAGTGGTTGCTGCGATTGCGCGGTCACGGCGCAACTCGAGCCGCCCCAATCAGCACTTCCGCCCGTGGGCAGCGCGGCAATGCGGTACTTGGCTCCATTCGAGGGGACGCGCAAGACTTTAGCCAGCGACACCGCAGCCGATAAGGGCATGGCGCTCATCACCAGCGTCCCATCGCGCAGTGCGCGGGCTTCAGTCAAGCTCCCCGTTGCAAAGACCGTCACGCGCCCGCGTTTGAGGAGCGGCGCGAGCGCCGCAGCGACTTGCCGCGCCGGGGCATCCTCGAGCCGCTGGGTGTAAGAGCGCGGCGGCTCTGCCAACCAAGGTCTCGAGCCGCTGGCTTGCGTCAGGGCGAGCCACCAAAGGCTCGAGCGGCTGTCCACGTTGAAGAGTTTGACTTTTCCACCAGAGGCTGTGTAGATCTGCTCAGCCACCTTGGCGAGCTGCGCCCACGTCGTCGGAACAGTCAACTTGTAACGCTCTAAAAGATCGCTGCGGTAAACCAGCGCGACGGGTGAGCTGTCCACTGGCAGCGCGTAAACCCCGCGTCCGACGCTGACTTCTTTCCAAGCCCACGCGGGGAAATCCGCAGCCGCCGTCTCAGGCAGGGTCGGCTCCAAGTCAAGCAATGCGTTTTCACGCTGTAAAAGCGGCAGGAACGCGTACTCGAGGCGCACCACATCAGGCGCTGAACCAGTTTTCATCGCATTCAGCAGCGCTTGGTAGGTTTCCGCGCCGCTCGAGAAGCGCCTGACGACCACGCGCTGGTTGTTGCTGCTCAGTTCGTAATCCTCAGCCAGATCGGGGCCGCTCGGTTGCCACGTCCAGAACTCGATCGGCTCGAGTTGCGGCGATTCTTGAGCGGCGGCGACCACAAACGCAGCCGCGAGTACCAACGAAACGAAGAAGCGCCACATGAAGCTACTAATCTACTCGAGTTCACGCAATGAAAAGGTTTTAGCCCTTCGTCGCGCCAGTCGTCAGTCCACCCTGCCAGTAGCGCCCTAGCGTGAAAAACGCGGTTAATAGCGGCAGAATACTGACGAGCGCACCCAAGATAATCATCGTGTACTGCGGCGTGCGCCCGGTGTTGGTGTTGTTCCAGACCGATAAGCCCAGCGTCAACGGGAATTGCTCGTTGTTGTTCAAAACCACCAGCGGCAGGAAGAAGTTATTCCAAGCGGCCACGAAGGTGAAGAGAAACACCGTGATTAAGCCACCGCGCACCAAGGGCAAGCCCATGCTCCAAAAAATCCGCCAGTCGCTCGCGCCGTCGATCTTCGCGGCTTCGATCAACTCGGTTGGAAAGCCGTTATCCCAGAACACGCGCATCAAATACAGTCCAAATGGATTGACCATCTGCGGCAAAATTACCGCCCAAGGCGTGTTGGCCAGACCAATGTTATTGATCAGCAAAAAGATCGGTAGTGTCAGCGCGGTCGACGGAACCATGATCGTCCCGAGGATCACGCTGAAAATCCAGCCGCGCCCAGCGAAGTTAAACTTTGAGAACGCGTACCCAGCCATGGCAGCCGACATCGTGGCCAAAGCACCGCTCGAGAAGCTGTAGAAGAAGCTGTTCAGCATCCAGCGGTAAAAGATGCCGCCGTCTTGCGTGCCGAGCTGCACAATGTTTTCCCATAAGTGCCAAGGCTGCGCGAACCACAAGCCAAACGTCGTATTGAGCTGCGAGTTGTCCTTGGTGATGCTGACCAGTACCCAATACAGCGGCAGTAAAAAGTACATCAGCGCCAAAACCATCACGACGGCCAGCCAAGGCGAGTTGCGTTTCACGGCCGGTTTCACTGGGCGCGTTACAGCGACGGGCAGGGTCATCGGCTCTTGGGTCATACGCTTTGGCTCCTGTTGACGTACCGTAAGAAAAAGGCGCTGAACGCGAACGTCACCAGTGCCAGCACGACCGCCAATGCAGCCGCATACGAGTAATTGGCGTCTTGCGAGGCGATCTGGTAAATGTACGTGTTGGGCGTGATGTTGACTGGCACGAACCCAATGCCGCGCAATACGAACGGTTCACTGAAAATCTGCGCCGTGCCGATCACGCTGAAAATCAGCGTCAACATCAGCGCTGGGCGAAGGAGCGGCAGTTTGATGTAACGCACGACGTTCCAGCCGGTCGCTCCGTCAATCGCGGCCGCCTCGTACAGTTCGCGGGAGACGTTTTGCAGATTCGCGTAGAGCGTGACCGAGTTGTAACCCGTCCATGTCCACGTGACGATGTTGCCAATCGAGAACAGCAGCAGGCTCGAGTCTAAGAAATTTACGGGTGTGCCACCATTGTTGCTGAGCAGGTAATTCAGCGGTGACAAATTCCTACTGTACAAAAAGCCCCACAGCAAGCCCGCGATCACGCCGGGAATGGTGTACGGGATGTAAATCGCGGTGCGAAAAACCTTGCTCAGCCAGCCCTGCGTTTCATCGATAATCAGTGCGAAGGCCGTGGCGAAGATCAGCATCAGCGGTACTTGGATCGCGCCGAACAAAAAGATATTGAAAAACGAAGCTAGAAAATCGCCATCGGTGAAAACCCTTGCGTAATTGGCGAAACCGCCAAAGACCTCAGTCGGCGGCGCGAAGCCATTGCGTACCCTCGTTAAGAAACTCAGGTACACCGAGTACAGTACGGGCAAAATAAAAAATAAGCTGAACGCCAGTAAAAACGGCGCGAGGAACAAATAAGGGGTCAACCGATTGTTTTTCATGTGTTGTCAGTCTCCGCCCTCGAGCGTGAAGGCTCGAGCATCAACAGGTCAAACCAGTAAGTCCGCGAGGCTCGAGGGACGAGGCTTCAAGCCCCACCCCTCGAGCCGAACAGCTTTACTTGACGTTGTAGCCGTCAGCCTTGGCTTTGGTCAGGGTCTCGGCCTGCCAGTTGTCGAGTGCGTCGGCGAAGCTCTGCTTGCCGTTGACCGCCAAATCCATTTGCTTTTGGAAGCTGGCGTCCACAGTTGGGGCCCATGGCGACCACTGGAAGCGCGTGTTGACGCCTTTGCCGGCTTCTTTGTAAACAGCCGCGACGTTCTGACCGTCGAAGAATTTGCTGGGGTTGCTGGTCTTGTCCGACAGCTCTGGCAGATCGAGTCCGGCCGAAGCGGCTGGGAACACGCCCGCGCCTTTCCAACCCTGCACGACGCTGGCTTTACTGCTCATCAGCCAGTAGGCAAACAGCGCGGCTGCTTCTGGGTTCTTGGATTGCGTGGTGACGACGGCTGTGCTGCCGCCCCAGTTGCCGCTGGCCGTGCCGCCCTTCTTCCACTGTGGCAGTGGCGCGACGCGGTACTCGGCTCCGACACCCGGGTTTTTCTCTAAGCTGCCAGCGAACGAACCCGTTCCCCACGCGGCTTCCATGCTCGTGGCGACCTCGCCCTTGGAAACGGCGTTCCAGAAGTCGGCGCTGAAAGCCCCCAAGGTGGAGACGTACTTCTTCTCGAGCAAGCGGCCCCAGTAATTGGCGACCTGCTTGGCGGCGGCGCTGTTGAGGGTCTGGGTGTAGCTGCCGTCGGTGTTGAGCTTCCAGAACTGAGCGCCGTTGGCCCACGCCAGCGCCGTGAACCACGGGGCGAAGGTGCTGAAGAAATTACCAATTTTGACCTTGCCGCCGCTGGCTTCAAACAGCTTCTTGCCGGCCGCTTCGTACTCGTTCCACGTGGTTGGCACAGCAATCTTGTACTTGTCAAAAATGTCTTTGCGGTAAATCATCGCAAACGGGCCTTGGTCTTGTGGGATGCCGTAAACGGCTTTACCCTGCGAGACTTGGCTCCATGTCCAAGGCACGAAGTAGTTCTTGGCATCGCTCGGCAAGTACTTGGTCAGGTCAGCCAAGCCACCGGTGCTGGCGAAGAACGGGATGTAACCAAACTCGACTTGGGCCACGTCTGGAGCGCCCGTACCGGCCTTGATCGCCGTCTGAAGCTTCGGGTATGTGCCCGACTGCCCAGCCCCGACATTGACGACTTTGACCTTGATGTTCGGGTACTGCTTCGTGAAGAGCGCAGCCTGCTCTTCCATCTTTGGAACCCAAGACCAGTACTCCAAGGTGATCTCGCCCTTCGGCGCGGCTTGGTACTTGGGTTCGTTGAATGCCTGCGCCAACGCGATCGCACCGGCCACCGCACCGCCTGCGATCAACAACATCATGCCTTGCTTGAGTTTCATGTGTACGTCCTTTTCATTCTCCTAAACACTAGGGCGAGAGCGAATGCCGCGACGCCGTGAGACGCCAAGCCGAAAACAGTGAACTGTGTGAGTGCTGCCGATTATAGTACGCGCCGCGCTGGTGGCCCCGTGGAGTCTCTGATGACAATCTCCAAGGTTTGCGTCGGAGCCGCGCTGACCGGGCGACCCTCGAGCTTATTTAACAGCGCCCGCACGGCCCGCTCGCCCTGATGCTCGAGCGGCTGATGAACCGTCGTCAGCGGCGGCGTGAAGTACTGAGCCAGCGGCGCGTCGTCAAAACCCGTGACGCTGATGTCGTTCGGCGCACTCAAACCAAGCCCGTACAGCGCCCTCAGCACCCCGAGGGCGTTGAAGTCATTCGCCCCGAGAATCGCGGTCGCGCCCAGCGCCAAGGCTTGCGGCGTCAAACGATAACCGCTTTCCGCGCCCCAATCGCCCGATAACCACGACGCGTCCGCGAAGACGGAGCGAATCCCCTCGAGCCGAGCGCTGGCGTGTAGGTCGTCGGCTGGCCCGCCGACCAAGGCGACCCGCCGATGTCCTAAACCGTGCAAGTGCGCCGCCAGTGCTTTTCCGCCGCCGACGTTATCGACCGGCACGTCGTCCAGCACGACGCTCGGAATGCCAATTCTTTGCGGCTCTAATGTGGCCGCCCGTTCGGGTTCGACGAAAATCGCGCCGTCCACGCGGTGTTCACTGAGCAGTCCGTGCGGCTCCAGAGCCGCGTCGTAATCGGTGACGAGCACGCTGTAGCCTTGCAGTCGCGCTTCGCGCTCCGCGCCCGCGAACAGCGCTCCGAAATTGGCGTCCGCCAGATGCGGCACGAGCATCGCCACGGTGAAGGTGCGCTGCGTGACCATGCTGCGGGCGGCCGCCGAAGGCTTGTAGCCCAAGTCCTCAATCGCCCGCATCACGCGCTCGCGGGTCAAGGGCGCGACGTAAGGCTTGCCCGACAGCACGCGTGAAACCGTGGGATACGTGACCCCAGCGATCTTCGCAACGTCTTTGATGGTCGGGCGGCGCAACACGAATTGACTCCTTTCGAAAGGAGCGACGCGAAAAAGACGCGGCGCACAAGGGTTCTGCAAACGTTTAGATAAGCGTTTGCAACAATAGAACGCGGGTCAACCGACTGTCAAGACGGGCTACGCGACAAACCCCGCAGCGCTCCAACTCCAATTCCTGCTATCGTCACCACAGGACGCAGCGCTCGAGGCTCGTGACAAGCGGCTCGAGGGCGAAGTTTGAAAGGATTTAACCCATGAAAAAACTTCTGATCATCCTCGCTTCCATCATCGCCCTGAGCTGCACCGGCCACGCGCAGCGCTTCACCGTCGGCGCGGCGATTGGTTTGACGAACGGCCCCACGCCGCAATTCAGCCTGATGGTCGGCGCGAACGACGTCGTGAAAGCGCTGTTCATCGGCGTGGACGCCCGCTTGGAAGGCAATCTCGACCTCGGCTCGAGCGCCGTCGTCAGTTTGGGAGCGGCTGTGCTGGGCACGGTCAATCTGGGCATTGTCACGGTTTACGGCGGGCCGCAAGTCAACTTCGCGCTGTCCAATTCCAGTTTCAGTGTCGGCGCGGTCGGCGGACTGCGTTACAGCCTGATTCTTGGGCTGAGCGCGTTTCTCGAGGGCGGCGTGTTGCTCAGCGATCCACTCGGTTGGCGCATCCGCGCTGGCGCGAGTTTCAGTCTGTAATCAAAATCTCAAATCTCTGCGAGTTGGTCAACGCCCGCAGCTCGAGGGCAAAACTCAATCGACCCTCGAGCTACACAGGAGTGCCATGCGTCGCACCCAGATCTTCGCGCTGCCCATCGCGCTGACCATCGCACTGGCCAGCCAACCCGCCTCGAGTCAAACTGGCGCGAACCTGACGGTCTTCGCCGCCGCCAGCTTGTCCGATAGTTTCACGGAAATCGGCAAGTCGTTCGATGCCAAAACAGGCGGCAAAACCAGCTTTCAGTTCGCTGGTTCGCAAATCCTTCGCACGCAGCTCGAGAACGGTGCGAGAGCTGATGTCTACGCCAGTGCCAACGCCGCTCAGTTTGACCCGCTCGTCAAGTCTGGCTTGGTTGTGGGCGCGGGCATCTTCACCAAGAACCGTCTGGTCGTAATCGTCCCCAAAAAAGGTGCAGGCAACGTCAAAACGCTGAGCGACTTGGCAAAAGCGGGCATCAAGTTGGTCATCGCCGATAAGACCGTGCCGGTCGGCGGCTACGCCCGCCAAGTGTTTGCGAACCTCGAGCAGTCCAAAGCCTACGGCGCGAACTACGCCGCCAACGTGCTGAAAAACGTCGTCTCCGAGGAAACCAATGTCCGGCAAGTCGCGCTGAAAGTCCAACTCGGCGAAGCCGACGCGGGCGTGGTCTACACCACCGATGTCACACCGATCCTCGCACCGAGCGTCATTCAAATCGCCATTCCCACGCGCTACAACATCGTCGCCTCGTACCCGATTGGCACGCTGAAAGCCTCGAGTAATACCGCTGCCGCGCAAGCGTTCGTGGACTTCGTGCGCGGCAGCGAAGGTCAGGCGATTCTGCTGAAATGGGGCTTTTTACCCGCGAAGTAATCCCAACCAGCGTGATCTCGAGTCGGTCAAACGCCCGCATCTAAGCGCGTCGAATTCTCGAGCTGCGTGCTGCTCGTCACGCGAATCACCTCGGCTTTGCGGCGGTACTCGTCTAAGGTCAGCGCGTCAACATAACTCATCGCGCTGCGAAGCGCCTGCTCGAAAACTTTGAAGACCTGCGCGACGGTTTCCTCTTCAAAGCGCACGCGACCCTGAGCGCCCTCGACGAACTCCGTGTTGCCCTTGGCCCTTGCGCTGGCCATGCCGAAATACTCTTTGAAGCGCCCAGCAGAAGTTTCAAAGATCGGTGAGCAGGTCTCATTGGCCGCGCTGAACGGTCGCCCCGTCATCACCAGATCAGCCCCGAGCGCCACGGCTTTGCAGAAATCAGCCGTGCCTTTGATGCCACCATCAATGCACAGCCAGTGGCTGCTGTTGCCGCTGACCTGCTCGACCAGCCACGCGTTCGGGCTGCCGATGCCCGTGACGCCCCGCGTCGTGCAAGCGCTGCCGCTGCCAACGCTGTATTTTTGAATCAGGCGCTGCATCGCGCCGCCGAAACGCTGCACGGCCCTCGGCGTGCCGAAGTTACCGACCATCAGCAGATTGCGCTCGTTGCGCCAGTCGATCACGTCCTCGTCTTCGATAATCGCACCGTTGGCAATGTCGATGCTGACGATGACGCCGTTCAGCGCCATCAGCACAGCCTTGTGCTCAAAGTACTCGTCCAGCCCGACCGCGATCCCCACGGGCAGACCCTCGGCCGCCAATGTTGAAACCATCGCAAACCTCGAGTGAAACGAGGTTTGCGGCATCCCCCGCGACTGGATATGCACACCGCCCGCCGCTGCGACCGCTCGAGCAAACGTGGAGTTCGGAGCGCCAGTGCCCGCGTAATCCGTATCGAAGACCGCCATGCTGGCGGTGAAGATCGGCAGTTCCAATTTGAACGGCCCGCACTGCATCGCGGTGCTGACCTCTTTGCGCGATTTGACGCGGCTGTGCGGCGCGGGCAGGATCAGCACGTCATCGAAGGTGAAGGCTTCGCTGCTCGAGGTTTTCATGCCCAGCAGTTTACTGAGTTCGGTAACTTCAGAGTAAGAATTAGTCGCAATTCAGTGCGTCTGTGATGTAAGCGTGAGTTAACCGAATCATGCCGTTATCAGTACGCCGATCTCGAGGACACGGGAAGTCCAGACGCCTCGAGAAACACGTGGCAGTCAATAGAAAACCCGCGCTTCACACGCGGGTTTTCCTCTGGTGACCCCAACGGGACTTGAACCCGTGTCCCCGCCTTGAGAGGGCGATGTCCTAGACCGCTAGACGATGGGGCCGTCTGATTTCTACACATTCGAGGCTTGGACAAGGATCTCGAGCGTGTTTGTGGCTGGGGAACAAGGATTCGAACCTTGATTAACGGATTCAGAGACCGTCGTCCTGCCGTTAGACGATTCCCCAACGCACACAACTTGACTCGAAAACGGCTTGTCGAGCGACGAGGAGTGTACCAGCGCAGGCAAAGGCTGTCAAACGCAGGTGGTCGACGTAGAGGCATGCCACTGAGACCCTCTTATCCGATTATTTCCAGCTTACTGCCATCACGCGTCCCAAGATGTTCGAGGCGAGGTTTTTGTAGCGTGTATGCAGAAGCAACGCGAATCGCATGAGACGCATATTCTATTGAAACGGGTCTTGGGAATACCGCGTGTGGGCAACCCATTTGGAGGTTTTTAGATGCAAGCACTCTAAGGAAATTTGATGATCGGCGCTGACACCGACATCAGCCGAGCAGCGGCATGACCCGCCAAGAAAATCGAAGGGCTTGGCAGGGTGGCGCAAGTCACCGCACCATCGGCCACCGCCGCGCACCGAGCGCTATCGCCTAGGAGAGTATATTGAAAAACAAGCTTAATTCGCACGCAGTCACGACGCCAGAGTTGATTGAAACGGTAAAAGAATTCGCTGGGAGTTGTTTGGGTTCAATCAGATCTTAACCAACGAAGGAGTCGCGTGAAAAACATTGTCAATGTCCGCCAAGGAGATGTCATCCTCTCACCCCTCGCCATTCCAAGCACCGCCGCGCCGCTCGAGCATTTGACGCTCGCGTTGGGCAAAGTCACGGGGCATGGCCACCGCATCACGAGCGGCAAAGCTGCGTTGCTCGAGTGGGACGGCACGACGTACCTGCGCGTCTCGAGTGACAACGCGGTGCTATCGCACGATGAGCACGCCGCACTGGTCATCCCTCAAGGGGACTACGCGGTGAGGATTCAACGCGAGTATCGCCCAGATGGGTGGGCGCCCGTTCGTGATTGAAGCGCTCACACCCGCGCAGGATGCTCGGTTGTTGGAAGTGAAGAAATTCTGGTTCAACGTGGGCAGTGCGACAAGTACCGATGAGCCACGAGCCGAGGCTGCGATCCGGCGAATGTACAGCTTCATCGGCAAAGACGCACCCACAGTCATCTGGTTTGATTCGCCGATGACGTGGGCGCTGGGATTTTCAGCACTTAAGAACAGTTTACACCCAAGCGAACTCGGGGATGAACTCAATGATTCGCTTGAGACTTCGCTCCATGATTCGCTCGAGACTTCGCTCGGAACTTCAATCCGGCGTACTCTCCTAGGATCGCTCCGTTTTTCGCTCGGGAGTTCGCTCGGGGCTTCGCTTGGGAGTTCAATCTTAGGTGCAGTCACGAATTCACTTCGGAGTTCGCTCGAGATTTCGCTCGAGCTTGAACTTGAGACTACGTTCGGAGATTCACTCTGGTATATGTCGCATATGGACGCGTACACCTATGGGTATTACGACTTTTGCGCCGAGATCGGCGTGCAATACGATGCCAATGCACACGACAAACTCGAGGCTTGCAAAGAATATGTTAAGGCGGGCGCGGGCTGGATGATTCCTTTTGACGACACGGTACTGATTAGTCGCGCCCCAATTGCGATTCGCTGGAACACTGCGCTGGAGCCAGTGATACACGCAGATGGCGAACCTGCCGTACAATACGCGGACGGTTGGAGCGTCTGGGCGCTGGGCGGCGTGACGCTCGAGAACGTGCGTTACCACGTGCATACGACGCACTGGAAAGCCGAGTGGCTACTTGACGAGGAAAACGCCGAGATCAGACGCCTTATCATTGAAACCGTTGGTTACGACGCGATTGCTCGAGACCTTAACGCGGTGAAGCGCGATGAGTGGCGCGAATACGCGCTTCACCGCATTGAACGCGATGTAGACGTTGAGCCAATTCAATTGCTCAGCATGACCTGCCCGAGTACGCAAAGGCAATACATGATTCGCGTCCCACCAGATGTCACGACCGCTCGAGACGCAGCAACGTGGATCAATCACGGGGTTGACCCGGCAGCGTTCGCAGCGGAAAGCTAATTCGGCAGCGGTACGGTGATGAATGTTGATGTACCGAACAGCGCCGCATCGCCCAACGTACTGGTAGGTTTATCGAGGCTTTGCGGACTGTGGAGATCGAGTCCAGCTTTTGCCCTCAAAACCAAAGCTTCTCGAGTTTCACTGGTGATTTAAAACTCAGCGTTGAATGCAGCCTCTGATCGTCGTATCAGCAAACCAATCAGAAATCACGCCTCGCGTCACCGCTCGAGACCCGGTTGATGATTCCAAGCTCAACTCGAGTTTCAACGTCGCAAAGAATGCCTCGACAAAAGCATTCTCCCAACAATCCCCTGTGCTACTCATGCCCGAGCAACTTGAGCTGTTAAAGCCTCGCTGTGTACGCTAGGTGATCCAAAACCGAAACACAGCAGCCTTTTAGCCATCAACGTACACTCTGCCGATATGGAAACCGATTTGAAAGCGCGGCTGCTCGAGGTGAATGCTGCACTGCGCGGGCACTATGGGGCGCGGTACGAATCACTGATCGCCATGCCGCAAACCCAAGCCGATCAGCTTGAGTTGTTGCTGGTGCTGCGCGATTCGGTCGTGAATCAGATGCGCGAGCTGCTGCGCGTCGAACCCGTCGCATTGCGCTTCAGCACACCCCTGCTCGAGCTGTCGATTCTGCCCGTGTCGCAAGCCGCGTTCGATGCGGCGCTCGAGCCGAGTTTATGGGAAGCCAAGTTTGTCGGCGTGGTCATCGGTGCAGCGTCATAGGTTGACTGTTACAGATTAAACCCGCCCGCGACCTCGAGCAGTTGTCCCGTCTGGTAACTCGAGTTGACGAAGCCCCAGACCGCATCGCTCAATTCCTCGAGCGTCCCCAGCCTGCCGATTGGGATTAACTCGAGCGGCTTGGAGACGCTGTTTTCGATCACGCCCGGCGCGACGACGTTGGCGGTGATGCCGTGCGCCGCTTCGGATTGCGCGATGGCTTTGGTCAGTAAAATGATGCCGGTTTTCGCAATCGCATACGGCAAAATGTTTGGGCGGGCGATCAGGTTCTGCGCTCCCGCGAAGCCGAGGTTTACGATCCGCCCGTAGCCCTGTGAGCGCATAATTGGCAGCGCCGCGTGACAGGTGTAAAAAGCGGCGTTCAAATTGGAGTCCAGCATCTCGCGCCAATCAATGACTGTCAGGTCAGCCAGCGGCTTCCGCACGTAGTTGCCGACGTTGTTGACCAGCACGCCCAGCCCACCCAACTGAGCGGCAGCACTCGAGACCAGCGTCTGCGCTTCACTCGAGTCACGAAGATCAGCGCTGAGCCTCACCGCTTTTACGCCCAGCGCTTCACACTCAAGCTTGACCGCTTGCGCTTCATCGCTCGAGGCGCGGTAGTGGATGGCGATGTCGAAACCTTCACGGGCAAGTTTCAGCGCAATAGCGCGACCAATGCCCTTGACTGCGCCCGTCACCAATACAGTTTTAACCATTGGGGAAGCCATTCTCAACGCACCACTCGAGCAGCTTCTTGGTGTAGGAGTTGATTGGATACGTGAGTGCCTGCTCGAGCGTCACCCACGCGCCTTGCGCGATCTCCTCGTTGAAGACTGTCTTTTCAGAATCACTGCGGGCGACGTACTCCAAACTGATGAAGTGCATCGGTTTGTGAAAATCTTTGTCCTCAATGATTTCGGACAGAAACGCGTATTGCTCATCGCGGATCTCCAAACCGACCTCTTCGCGCATCTCGCGGCGCAGTGCGGTCAGGATGTCCTCACCGTAATCGACTTTGCCGCCCGGCACGCCCCAGTAGCCGCTCCACTTATGGGTTTGCACGATCAGCACGCGTCCCGATGGGCCAGCGATCAGCGCGGCGACGGCGGGCAACGGGTATTTTTTGACAACAGGTTCACTCACACGAATAAGCCTACGCGCTCGAGCGAGGGCAATGCTGCATTCAGCCGCGCAATACGGCCACGGCTCGGGTTTCGCGGCGCAATTGCAGCAACAGCACAACCGCGCCGCACAGCAGCACGAACCACAGGAAAACGATTGGTGCACCCAGCACCAGACAGATCCCCAGAATCAGCAGTTGCGTGCTCAACTCGAGGTTCGCCAGCACCAGCAGGCTGTCGGCATCAAAGTACGCCAAGCGTGCAGCGGCTCGAGCATCGGCGTTCGGATGGCGGGCGTACAGAGCAGCGAACCGCATTTCAGCCACGCGCCTGATCCACAGGTCTTGCGGTTTGAAGATGATGTCGTAAAAGTGCTGCAAGCCCCGCAGCACAACCTGATTCTCACGGCTCGAGTCTGGTGAGGCGCGGAAACCCTCGCCGCGCTCGGTGCGGTACTGGTACTCCCAGTTGAAGTCGATGGACAGCAGCAACGTGAAGACCGCAAACGCCAGCAGCGCGATTCCCCAGTACCCCGTGAACGCACCTAACCCAGCGAACAGCGCCGCATTGACGATGAAATCGCCCTCGGTGTCCAAGTACCGTCCCGTTTCCGATGTCATGTTTGATGCTCGAGCCAATTGCCCGTCCGCGTTGTCAAGCACGGTTTTAATCTGAATCAGCGCAGCCGCCCAAATCAGTTGACCGCCCGCGATCAGTACACTCGCCAAAACCCCGAGGCAAGTGTGAAACACCACCAGCCACGTCGGGGCGACGCGCAGCGGCAGTAACACCAGCACGCACAGATGCGCGATGGGCCTGAAAAAATACTCACTGACGTACTCGACTCGAGGGCGAGCCTTGAGCGATTGCTGGAAGAGGTTGCCGAACACGGTGGGTTATCTTACACGCCCAAAAAAGCGCTGCTGCACACCAAACGGGTGGATGAGGCTTGGCTCGAGGTCAACCAAGGCTTCCCAGCTCAAACACCGTCTATGACGGTAACTCGAGCTATGAGACTCGAGCAGCGATTCTGACTGCGTTTACGAAAGCTGCGCCCAGCGCTGCGGCACGGCCTTTTGCAGAAACTCTACGACATCGCCCGTACTCGTGCCCGGCGTGAAGATTCCGTGGACGCCGAGCGCCTCGAGCGTCGCAACATCGCTTTCGGGGATGATGCCACCGCCAAACAGCAGGATGTCTGTCGCGCTGCGCTCCTCGAGCAAGGCTTTGATTTCCTTGAAGTAATGCAGGTGCGCCCCGCTGAGGATCGACAGCCCAATCGCGTCCACGTCCTCCTGCACGGCTGCGCCCACGATCATCGCGCTGGTCTGCCGCAAGCCCGTATAGATCACTTCCATGCCTGCGTCGCGCAGGGCGCGGGCGATGATTTTCGCGCCTCTGTCGTGACCATCCAAGCCCGGTTTGGCAATCAAAACCCGAATTCTGCGCTCCATAAGGCAAGATTTTAGCACCATGCTCTGAGCGCGGTCTCGAGGGCTGATTTGATCTCGGGCAAAGTGCGAAAAATCTGCGCGTCCGGCTCGCGGGCGAACCACGTCGCTTGGCGCTTGGCGTACTGCCGTGTGGCGAGGCTGATGCGCCGCTCTGTTTCCTCCAAGCTGATGTGTTGCACCACGCCCGCATCGTCTGGCACGCCCAGTAAGTGGTCGAGTGCTTGCTTGTAACCGATGGCCTGAAAGCTCGTCGCCCGCCGCCCATCGCGGCTGAAGGCTTTGAGCAACCCCCGCGCCTCCTCGAGCAGACCGCCACTCAGCATGGCACTCGTGCGAGCGGCGATCCGCGTCTCGAGCAGCGCTTTATCGGGCAGCAGCACGAACTTCTCAAATGAAAAACGCGGTGCTCGAGGCTCAAAGGTCGCGGGGGCGCGACCCGTGCCGCGCAGAATCTCCAACGCCCGCAGGACGCGGCGCGGGTTGCGCTGCGTGCGCTCCGCGTCGCTCGGGCTGACCGCACCCAGTTCAGCGATCATGCTGTCTAAACCCTGCTTCTTGAGTTCAACCTCGAGCCGCTGCATGGCGTTTGCGTCGCTCGGCGGGGCGCTCGGCAGACCCTGCGACAGGGCGCGGATGTAGAAACCCGTGCCGCCGACAACCAGCGGAATGCGTCCGCGCTCAACGACCTCCGCAATCGCACCCTCGGCCGCCACAACCCACTCGGTCACGCTGAAATCCGTGTTCGGATCGGCGATGTCGATCAAATGATGCGGCACTTCACCGCGCTCGAGCCGCGTGGGTTTGGCCGTGCCAACATCGAGCTGACGGTACACCATCATCGCGTCGGCTGAGATCACCTCGAGCGGGTAACGTTGCGCCAGCTCTAAACTCAGCGCGGTTTTGCCGCTGGCGGTCGGGCCAGCCAGCACGGGAATCTTTAACACGAAGTAGACTTTACCTCGAGCGAGCGCACTTGCCCTGCTCCCATACGCCGCGTCACCATGTCAATCCGGCTCGAGATTGCCTCGAGCCACAAAGTTAATCCGGCTCAAGATTGCCTCGAGCCACAAAGGACACCATGCAAACACCAATGAATCTTTACGAAATTCCCGCTGGCAAGGACGCTCCGGAAATCGTCAACGTCATCATCGAAGTGCCGCGCAACTCTTCAAATAAATACGAGTACGACAAAGAGTTTGGAGTGATTAAACTCGACCGCGTGTTGTACGCCAGCATGTCCTACCCCGGTGATTACGGCTTCATCCCCAGCACGCTCGGCGGCGACGGCGATCCGCTGGATGTCGTGCTGCTCAGCACGCACGCTTTTCACGTCGGCGTGATGGTCGAGGCGCGGGTCGTTGGCGTACTGGTGATGCAGGATGACAAGGGCGACGACGAAAAGGTGCTGGCCGTGCCCGCCAACGATCCGCGCTGGGATGACCGCGTGACGCTGGCAGACGTGCAGCAGCACAGACTGGCGGAGATCGAACACTTCTTCGCCGAGTACAAATCCTTGGAAGGTAAAAGCGTGGAAACCAAAGGCTGGCGCGACAAGGGCGAAGCGATGAAGATCGTGCTCGAGGCGATGCAACGCGCTAAAGACGCCAAGAAATAGGTTGAGGCGCTGCTCGGGGCTTTCGTCAAAGCCTCGAGTCTCGTGATGTTGTTGGCATCGGGCTGCGCGGCTGTAGAGGCTTGCAGTGGCAAGCCCCTACGATTTGTTCAATCGATTTCCAAGCTCGAGCGCTAACCAAAACTGTTCACTCGAGCCGGCAAAGCTCAAGTGAGGCGGTGTAGCATCTGGCTATGGATTTGCAGACGTGGCAACCGCTCTCACAACTCGCCAAAATCCGCGAGCGCGTGACGCAGATCAGTCAATCGGCTGGTTGGCGACCCGCGAGCGATTGGTACGAGTCAGGCTCGGATCTGCTGCTGGTGATGGACGCGCCGGGCTTGGAGATCACGACGCTTGAAATCGCCCACGACGGGCAGCGGATCGCCGTCAGTGGCGGGCGCGAGGCGCAGCGTTACGGCTCAGCCTTGCACAGTGAACGGCCAACCGGGCATTTTCAGCGCGAACTCGAGATTCCCGTGGCGGTCGAACCCGGCTCGGCAGTCGCGCAGTACCGCGCTGGGCAGCTCGAGATTCGCTTTCGCAAATTGGGCGACACGATCACCGTGGGCAGCGGGTAAGTTCAATGCCCCAACGTTTGCTGATCCTGCTGATCTTGTGCGTCTCGAGCGTGTTGGCTCAAGCGACTGCTGACCTGAGCGTGCTGAGAAATCGTTTGGAGCAAGGTGATTTTCTCAGCGTGATCCCGCGTTTAGAATCGCACCTGCGCGTCAAACCCGGCGATACCGAAGCGCATTTTCTGCTCTCGAGAGCGTATTACCTGTCTGGCGGCGTGGTCAATCTGGGGAGGGCGGCCGATCAGATCAGCATTGCCTTTCGCGCTGGCTCGCCGCGTTCAGAGTATTACTGGCAGATGGGCTTGGTGCAAGCCGCGCAGGGGAAGACCCAATTGGCCCTGAGCAATCTGCGCGTGGCCGCAGGCGGCGATCCGAAGGCGTCCGGCATCAAGGAAACGTACCGCTTTGCGATGGACTGGGGGGCGATCGCGTGGCGCAGCGGCGATTTGCGTCAAGCGCTCGAGGCGTATCGCCGCGCGGTGCGGATTGATGCCTCGCAACCGTTCGGGTGGCTCAATCAGGGCGTGATTTACTTGAGTTTAAGCGAGCCGGAACGCGCCGAGCCTGTGCTGGAGCGCTCCGTGACGCTGTTTGCGCTGGGTTACGCCAAGCACCCGGCGTATGCAGAAGCGCAGTTCACTCGCGGGCGCACCCTCGAGCAACTGGGACGCTTCGACGCGGCGCGGCTCGCGTACCGCTCGGCGCTGTCGCTGAACCCGAACATGCAAATCGCACGGGACGCCTTAGACGCACTGAGCGTGCGCTGATGCGGCTCGAGATGATGAGCGGGGCGCGGCTGTTCAACGCCGGCGAATACTGGGAAGCCCACGAGGTCTGGGAAGTACCGTGGAACGCAGCCAAGGCGAGCGGAGACCTGCGTGAGGCGAGTTACGTGCAGGGACTGATTCTGCTGGCAGCCGCGCTGCACAAACGCTGGCATTACGACAACGCATTGGGCGGGCAACGCAATTACGACAAAGCCCTGCGGCGGTTAGGGGGGATCGGTAACGATTACGCGGCTCGAGATGGCATCGACGTAGAGGTATTGAAGCTCGAGGTGCTGCGGGCGCTGGGGGATCAGGCATTCAAGCCTCAATTGACGCTCGAGTCTCCTCTGGTTTGTTTGGCTCGAGGTCGGCGTTCGCAATGTCTTCAGGTACTGCGTTTCGTTTAGCGCGGTCGAACAGCACGAACGCGACCAGTGCAATCAAACTCAGCGCGGTGATGACCACGATCCCGAGCTGCAAACGCTCGATGCTCGAGCCGAAATATCCCACGGCTACGGCAATCGGCGTGACGCCCGCGATGGTCGCCAGTGTGAACGGCCAGACGCGCATCCGAACCAACCCCGCGACGAAGCTGACACCATCGGATGGCACGAGCGGCGAAAGCCGCAACGCCAGAATCGCCCACGCGCCGTAGCGCTGGACGTTGGTTTCGATCAAGGCGCGGAGGCTGAGCGTGACGAAACGCTCGGCAAGGCGAGCGCCGAACACCAGCCCGATGCCGTAGCCCAGCAGCGCCGCGATGATCGCCCCGAACCACCCGAGCAGTGCGCCGTACACCGGCCCATACGCCATCACACTGACCAGCAGCACCAGAATCATCGGCACGAACGACAGCAGCGTCTGCGCGATCATCAAGGTCACGATCAGCACCGGGCCCCACCAGCCAAAACCCTGCACCCAGATCTGCAACGCAGTGCGGTCATCGCTGGCGAGCAGGCGATACGCCTCGAGCGCCGCTGCTCGCACCGCTGGAACGAGGGCGTAACTGAGCAACATCCCCGCGATCAGTGCGAGGTAAGCCCACGCGATGGCGGGCAGCGTAAACTTGGCTGGTAGCGTGGGAACTCGAGGCATCCAAGCAGCGTAACAGCCCAATCCAGCGCCTCAGCGTGGCACGGAACACGCTCGAGATCATCGGCTCAACATTACAGTGCTGCACGAGGAGTTCATCAATATGAATCAGCCCAGCAATTCCAACATTCGGCTCGAGGACAACGCGCTCGAGGACAACGCGCTCGAGGTCAGTGCCGTGCTGAGCGGTGAGAAACTCGCTCAAGCCCAGTCAAGGGAACGCCTGAAAGTACTGAGCGCGATCATCAGTCTCGCTTTGAGCCTCGTTTTTTTGACGCTGTTCACCGTGACTGGCGCGTCCAGCACCCTGCGCGACGCCCTCGGCGGCAACGCGTTGCTGCCCACGCTGGCGTTCATCTTGGTCTTTGGGCTGCTAGCGGCGCTCTTAGAATTCCCGCTCGAGGTTTACTTTGGGTACGTGCAAGGCAAGCGTTTTGGGCTGCTGAAGCAAAATTTCAGTGGCTGGCTGGTCGATCAGCTCAAAGGTGTGGCGGTCGGTACAGCGATCTCGAGCGTGCTATTTTTGGGGTTGTACACGATTTTTAGGAGCTTTCCAGACCTCTGGTTTCCACTGGCACTGGGATTGATCGCTTTGCTGTTCGGCGCGATGTTGTTCTTCGCACCGAAACTGGCGCGGCTGAACCATAAATCCAGTCCGATTGCCGATCCCGATCTCGAGGGGCGGATCAGGAACGTGTTCGGCAAAGCGGGCGTGCGCCTGAGCAAGGTCAGCAAGTTAGAAGTCAGCGCCAAAACCAAGGGCATGAACGCGATGCTGTCACCCGATGGCGTCGGCACGGAAGTCATCATCACCGACACATTACTTGAGAAAATTGATCCCGCTGGCGTCGAGGTCGTACTGGCGCACGAGTTGGGCCATAAAATTCACCGCGATGTGCCCGTGCTGGTCGTGATGAGCGCTGTTCAGATCATCGTCGTGATCGCGGTCGCGCAGTGGTTGTTCACCAGCGTTGGCACGCAGTTTGGCTTGCAGGGCGCGGGAGACATCGCCACATTGCCGCTGCTGATGCTGTCGTTCACGCTGATTGGGCAACTGGCGAGCTTGTTGATTAACGCCTACAAGCGCCGCATGGAGTACCGCGCCGATCGGTACGCGCTACAAATCACCCAGAACAAGCCCGCTTTCGAAGCTGCGTTTCGCGTGCTGGCCAGTGAAAACCTGACCGATCCAAACCCGCCGCGCTGGGTCGAAATCTGGCTGCACGACCATCCGAGCATCGACAAGCGGCTCGAGGCGGCTCGGATGTGGAAAGCAGCGTAGCGCGGCTCGAGGTTGGTGCGAAAATTTGGCTCGAGTGACCGTACTCGAGCCAATCCGTACTGCAATAAAATTTACTTGAAGCTGATGAACGGCGCGAGGTCACTCGCGCTCTTATCGCCGATGCCTTTGACCTTGGTTTTTAGGTCGTTCAAATCTTTGTACGGACGGTTCTTGATGATCTCCGCAGCCGTCTTGTCACCGACGTGCGGCAGCAATTGCAGGTCGGCGGCGCTGGCGGTGTTGACGTTGATGATCTTGCCGCTTTTTTTAAGCGCGGCGATTTTGGCGTCCGTCCCAGCAGCCGTCGCACTCTTGCCGCTACCCGAGCCAGTCGCGGGTGCTGCGCCGCTGAAGGTCACGAGCGGCGTGAGTTTGGCGATGTCGGCCGCGCTCAGTCCTTTGACGCGGGCCTGAAAATCTTTGAGGTCGCTGAACGGGCGGGCTTTGATGATCGCATCAGCCGTGGCGGGCCCGACGCCCGGCAAAGTCTGGAGTTGCACGGTGGTGGCGGTGTTGACATCCACGGTGGCGCTGGCACTGGCGGTTTGGGCGAGTGTCGGGGCGGTGGTTTGGAGCAGTGTCCCGACCATCAGTGCGGGAACGATCAAGGCCGCCAATAGCAAATCACGAATACGTTTCATGTGATCCCACCTTCCATGCGCGAATGGCTCGAGGTGCGTGCGCTCGAGATTCAACCGAACAGGTGCTTGATCGCGTCCAGCGGGTTTGCACCGGGCGCAGTCGGCGCTGGTGGAACCGTACCGTTCGGCGTCAGTTGATCCACGACTTTGGGCAACGTATTGGCGAGGTGCGTACTCATTTCTTGTGGCGTGACGCCCGCTTGGTGGGCCAGTTCGGCAACTTTGTCCGCCCCGAGCGCCTGATGAATCTGGTCTGGCGTGACGGCTTGATTGGGCCCCGTACCCATCCAGCTTTCGACCGCGCCGCCCAGACCCTTTTGCGAGAACGTGTTCATCATTCCCTGCACACCACCGTGATCGTTCACCAGCTTGGAAACCGCACCGAAAATCGCCGCGCCAGCCACACCTGTCAGCAGTCCATCCAGTAATCCCATATTGACTCCCTTGTCTCGCTTCAATTTGCGTTGCCCGACCAGCAATTGTGATTGGCAACTGATTTGATCGTAGACCCCGAAGATGGAAGTCGGATGAAGTCACGCTCACATCAGCTCGAGGGCAGGCAAACTCAGCGCGGCTCGAGAGCATCAGGTGTGTTGGCGTTCACAAACACGTCTTCCCCGAACTGCGATTGCACCACAGTCCAGTCGACCACCGTGACGCTCAAACTGGCATCCCACCAGCCCGTCATCTTCAACCTTCCCCGCTCGAGGTTGCGCTGCACGAACGGCAGGCAGGCTTTGGAGTAGATCGCTGCCAGCGGCTCGAGGTCGCCGCTCGCATTGCGCGGGATCAATACGTCGCACGGCATCATGGTCATCAGCCAGTTCCAGTACGCGCTGGTGAGATTGGGCATATCGCAGGCCGTGACCGCCACGCGCTCGCACCGTGCCAACTCGAGCGCCCGCGCCAACCCGCGCAGACTGCCCGCGTGCGGCTCGAGGTCTGGGTAGACCGCGATCCCGTCAAGCTGGTAATTGCCGCCGACGACGAAGCGTTCAAAGCAACCGATCAGCGAACCCAGCGCGTGCTCAAGCAGGGTTTTGTCATGCCAGACGTGCAGGGCTTTGTCGGTTTTGAAGCGGCTCGAGCGACCACCCGCCAGCACCGAACCGGAAATGCGTAGCTGGCTCACGTGGGCATTCCTCGGGGAGGAATCGCATCTCGAGCGTGGTGGTCGCGCAATGGCTGGCGAACACAAGGTTCACCCCTACGAGCAATCGCATGTAGGAGCTTTCTCGATTGAACTTCGCAGGGGCGTTGTGCGCCGAACTCATGTTCGCAAAGTGAAACGCACACATGGGTGTGACGCATGCCTCGCCCGGCCAACGCGGCGACAATGCCACCTCGGGCTGTGAGGTTTGGACGGACTCGAGACGCTTCGATGCGCGTTATTTTAGCGCCTGCGGTATCGTGACGAATGGACTTAAACTTCATTCGCTGGGTTCGCGGCGATGGCTCGCTCGACGGCGTGTTTTTACTGATTACCAACCTCGGTTCGGAATTTGGCTACATCGCGCTTCTGACCCTAACCTTCATGCTCGCACCTCGAGTCGGTCGGCAATTGGGGCTGTGGTTTGGCGTGGGCGTCGCCATCAACACCGCGTTCAAATACGGCTTCAACCTGCCACGCCCGTTCACTTTAGAGCCAGAAATCACCAGTGCCGCTGCCAAAGCCACCGCTGCGGGGCCGGGCCTGCCAAGCGGTCACTCGCAAAACGCCGCGTTTTTCTGGGGTGTGCTGGCGATTTACATTTCACGTCCGATCATCTGGGTCGCGTGCATCGTGGTCACGCTGCTGGTCGCGTTCTCGAGGCTGTATTTGGGCGTGCATTTTCTGGACGACGTGCTGTTGGGTTTAGCACTCGGGGCGGGCATGGCCTTCATCGCCACGCGGCTCGAGGTCGGACGTATCAACGGCATCGTGGCGTTTGGATTGCTGGTCGCGCTGGGCGCACTGAGCGCGTTGCTGCCCGAGGATTACGGGCGGACGTTCGGCGTGCTGTGGGGCTTTTTCAGCGCCAGTGCGACCTTCACACCGCCCGCAAAACCCTTGCCTCGAGTCGCCTTCGCACTGGGCGGCTTAGCGCTGGCACTGGCGCTGTACGTCGGCTCGAGCCTGCTGTTGCCCGAAAGCATCAAGCGCAGCGGCATCGGGAACTTCCTGCGATTCGCACTGCTGACCTTCGCGGTTGCGGAACTCTACCCGCGCTTGGTGCTGGGCGCGATATCCAAAACTCTAGGCGTCACCGCACCGTTCGCGTAAACCGATTCAGCTCGAGAACCACTGTTTGCTGCACTTTCGAGCTTTTTGCTCTGCGCCCTCCCATCCTTGTCTCGAGCGCGACAACTGCGCTAGACTGACTAAATCGGGGTGAGTGCAGCCGACGGTAATCATCCCGCTTGGCTAGCCGAAATCCTTTGAGGGTGTAACAGTGAAACCGCTCGTTTTATTGACCGACTTTGGGATTAAAGACGGCGCAGTGGCAGCGATGAAAGGCGTAGCGCATTCTGTCAGCGCTGCTCTGAACGTCGTTGATCTGACGCACGAGATTCCCGCCTTCAACATTCTGGAAGGCGCGTACCGCCTGCGCCAAGCCGCCAGTTATTGGGATTCCGGCACGGTCTTCGTGATCGTGGTCGATCCGGGCGTCGGCACGAACCGCAAGAGTCTGGCGGCCCGCGACAACGACGGTCGCGTCTACGTCTGCCCGGACAACGGGCTGCTGACCTTCATCGCCGCTGACATCGGCTTGAGTGATGTCTTTGACCTCAACGAACTCACGCAGCGCTTGCCCGGCTCGAGCGAAAGTTACACTTTTTTGGGGCGCGACCTGTACGCCTTCGTCGGGGCGCGGCTGGCTTCAGGCGCAATGCAGCTCGAGGAGGCGGGCGAGCCTTTAGCCATCATCACCGAACTCGAGGTTATCAAGCCGCGTATTGAGGACAGTGTAATCATCGGCGGAATTCCCGTGCTGGACATTCAATTCGGCAACGTCTGGACGAACATCCCCAAATCGCTGCTCGAGACGGCTGGCTTAAAACTCGGCGATCAGGTCAGCGTGCGCGTGCTGCACGATCACCAAGAACGTTTCCGAGATGTGCTGCACTTCGTCCCGAGTTTCGGTCACGTCGACGCAGGTACGCACCTGCTGTACGTCAACAGCTTGCTGCACGCCAGCCTCGGGATCAACTGCTCGAGCTTCGCAAATGAACACAGCATCTCGAGCGGCACGGGTTGGACGGTGGAACTCAGGCGGCTCGAGGGGTGAGTGAAAGTTTTGATCATTTGGCGTGCTCGAGCAGTCGGGCGAAGCTGGCTTGGATATGCGCTTGGCGAGCTGCTTTGTGACCCTCGACCGGCTCGAGTTCGTCGATCGTTCGGCTCCAAACCTCCAAGTACCGCTTGCGAATTTGCGTCAGTTTCCGTTTTTTGATCCGTGTCGTTTCGCTAAAACAAGCACAAACAACCGCGAGTGCGTCCACCGCGATCATCGTGGCGCACCCGTCCCCATCAGCATCGGCATATACGTCGTTTTTCAGCACGCTCAGAATCTGCGACTCGAGCGGCTCCATGACCTTCGTGTGCAGGTACTGAACCGCTTTGTCACTCTCGAGATTGGCGGAACCCCATCGCATCATCGACACCCCTAGGTATTTTACGCGCAAAACCCCTGCAAAAGCGCCATTGACAACGTGAGGTATGATTTCGGGCATGACCTTGCCAACCGACTCCACCGACGGCGCTCCGACGCGCCGCATTCAAGTGCTGCTGGTGGACGATCACCCGATTGTCCGCAAAGGCACGAAGGAAATGCTCGAGCCGTACCCGGATATTGAAGTGATGGGCGAGGCGAGTGACGGACGCGAGGCACTGGCGTGGGTGAGCGCCTCGAGACCCGACGTGATTTTGATGGACGTTTCGATGCCGGGCATGAACGGCATCGAAGCCACGCAAGCCATCAAGAAACTCACGCCGAGCGTCGCCATTTTGGTGCTGACCAGTTACGACGATGACGCGTATGTCTTCGCGCTGCTGGAAGCGGGCGCGGCTGGGTACATCATGAAAAACGCCCGTGAGGAAGAGTTGATTCACGCGATTCGCAGCGTCTTTGAGGGCGAGAGCGTGCTGCACCCGAGCATTGCCAAGAAGGTGCTGGGACGCTTCAGCGCCCAGAGCCAAGCGGCGCAGAATCACGACAACGACGCACTCTCCCCGCGTGAACTCGAGGTCATGCGCTCAGCCGCAACGGGCAGCACCAACAAAGAGATCGCCAAGGTGCTCGACATCAGCCCGCGCACCGTGCAGGTGCATTTGGCCAATATTTTCAGCAAGCTTGGCGTTGGTAGCCGCACCGAAGCCGTGCTGTACGGCATCAAGCGCGGCTGGATTAACGTGAGCAACCTCGAGTAAATGTACTGGCTCGAGGTGATCGCCAACCGCCTCGAGCTTCGTCCTGATCGTCAAGGTTCTCGAGATCTGTCGATTCGCATGGGTTCGTCAGTATGAGCGCCCGCCCATACACTCCGACTTCATCACTGATGCCGTGAGACACGACAGTTTGACCGCGCAAGATCGTGCAAGCGTCGCAGCCCTCTCCCGTCGCTGAAGCGCCACCCTCTCCCGCGTGCTGGAGAGGGTCGTGCGACGCTCGAGGCTCGACTTGCTCTCAGTGATGTGCTGTGCAACACAGGTTTTTTGATTAAGTCGGAGTCAATGTCACAAGGATCGCCCCTACAACAGCACAAAAACGCTCTCTCGAGTCTTTAACCGATCAACAGGTGAGCTGCCCGAAATCCGTGAAGTCCGCGCTGTACCCGCCCGCGACGCCTTTACAGATCACCGACACCGCGTCGTGCGAGTGCAGGCTTTCCAAATGGCTGCACACGACTTGAAAATCGCGGATGCGCCCATCAGCTTGAAGCTGTTCAAAAACCAGCCGCGCCGCGTCCTCGACGAATTTGGGGTACGCACCGTTCAGCTCAGCAAACGCCTGCTCGTCCTCGCGTTTGACCATCACCTGCGTTTCGGTGTGCAGCGCGTTGCGACAGTGAAGGATCACATCCTCGAGCGTCAACGTCGCGCCTGCGGCAACCTCGAGTTTGACGCGGGCTTTGCTGCGTTGGCTGTGCGGAATCGCGTATGCGCCGCGCACGTCGCGGGCGTGTTCGGCTAGCTCTGCGCTGCACGGGCAGGCGCTCGAGTACACGAAGTCCAGTTCCACGAAGCGCCGCACGCGGCCGCTTGAATCGAGCGTACCCTCAAAGGTCGCGCTGTAAAACTGGTAGCCCTCGAGACCGCTGCGGAGGCTGGGAACCAGCATCGGGTACGAGACAGCGACGCGCAGCCGCGCTTGGAAACCGCCAATCTGCGTGTGGTAATCGCGCAGGATGCCCGTCAGCGTCTCCAAGGTGAAGGTCTCGTCCTTGTGCGTGTAGAACGTCCTCACGATGCGGCTCATGTTGATGCCTTTGGAATCCGCCTCCAAGGAGACCGTTCCGGTGACTTTGGCCTCGAGCGTCAGCGTCTCCCCTGTTTGAGCCGTGAAACGCAACGGCAGTTTGAAGCCGTGAATGCCGACTTGCTGAATGGCGACGTTCGCACCCTCGACCGCACCGACGGTCTCGGTCATGTCGGGCAGTGTGGCGCGGTACGCATCGTCCGGCTTGAAGTTGGCGTCATAGCCTCGGGTGATAATCGGGATCAGGCTATCGGTGTTCGGGAACAGGTACGCCTTCTTGAAGGTCTTAAGGGGCATTTGGAGCGGTACAGCGAGGATTTGAAGCGGTGAATTCATGGGGAACCTCCTAGGGTTCGCGCTCACCAGCAACCTCGTGAAGTCTGGCGAGCATTAAATTTGACGAGCGCAATGGCTCGAGCTGCCATATTGCAGTCAACAGTCATTTTTTACAGCATTGGCGCGTACAGGTTGGCTGTAGCGCACGCTTCAACGTGGCTGCGCCCCCCGTGCTGGCGAGGCTTCAAATCCGGCACTCGAGCCAGTCGCACAGCGCGGTCGCGCTGCTGACGTTGGTGGCCAGCGGCACGTCGTGGACATCGCAGATGCGAAGTAAGGCGCTGACATCGGGTTCGTGCGGTTGGGCGGTCAGCGGGTCACGAAAGAAAAACACCGCCAGCACCTTGTCCTCGGCGATCGCCGCGCCGATCTGCTGATCGCCGCCGAGCGGCCCGGACAGCAAGCGCTGCACGACCAGCCCCGTACCATCGCTGATGATCCGAGCGGTCGTGCCCGTGCCGAAGAGCTGGAATCGGGCGAAGGTCGGCAGGTGGTCGGTGACGAATCGCAGCAAGTCGTCTTTTTTGTTGTCGTGCGCGATCAGCGCGATCAAGGCTCGAGGCATCGTGGGCGTAGCGTATCAGGTCAGCGCGTGGGTCGTCTCGAGCAGGTTAGCCTCGAGCAACATCAGCGCGTGTGCGGATTTTCAGCGATTTCAGCGCCAATCGTCGTTTCACTGCCGTGACCGGGCAGCACGACCGTCTCAAACGGCAGGGTGTACAACTCAGATTTGATTTGCCGAATCAGCAACCCGTGATCCGCGCCGGGAATATCGGTGCGCCCGACGGTGTTTTTAAACAGCGCATCGCCAGAAATCACGAAGCCGCTCTTTGAGTACAGCGCGATGTGACCCGGCGCGTGACCCGGCGTGAACAGCGCGGTGAACTCGAGCGCCCCAAACTTCACTGCGCCCAGCTCGAGTTTGAATTCTGGCGCTGCGGGTTGCGTGAACGGAATGTTGAAGCGCTCAGCCGAGATGTGCGCCCGGCTGTACGGCGTCCACGCGTCCTTATGCAGATAGACCGGCGCGTGCAGCGCGACTCGAGTGGCATGTACCGCGCCGATGTGATCGAAATGCGCGTGGGTCAGCAGGATCGCCAGCACCTTCGCGCCCGTGACGCGCACCAGCTCGAGGATGTCATCAGCGTCGTCGCCCGGATCGATCAGCACGGCGTCGCCGCTGATGTGGCGAATCAAATACGTGTTCTCCTGCACGGGGCCCGTGACAAGGCAATCGACGGTGACATCGGCAAAGGTGAAACTCGAGCGTTGGTTCATCACGGTGATTCTACGGTGGGAAAACGCATGGCTTGAGTTTCACAGGCTGCATTGCCCGTTTGTCGCGCCAAGGTGATCGCGTGCTGGGCGAGGGCGGGGTCAGGGTCTTTCTCTAAAACGCACAGCGTGGCCAGCAGCTCGAGCGGCAGGTGATTGAAGCTTCTCGCTTCAGTGAGTGCGTTGCGGGCGAAACTGCCAATCCGCGTCGTGGCGTACAGCGCTAGGAGTGCGCGAATCACGCTGGCACTGTCTTTGGCGGCTCGAGCACGCTTGAAGGCTTTCTCGGCCTGCTCCAAGGCTTTTTGCTGGTTGCCCCAGACCGCGTGCGCGTGCGCCAGACCCGCCAGCGGCGCGGCTGAAGATTCCTCACCGAGCATTTCGGTGATGCCAAAGGCCTTGCCGAAGGCAATCGTCGCCTCGAGCGGTTCAGACTTGGCAGCGATCGCCAACTCGAGCAGCGCCTCACCTTTGACGCACAGCGCCGATACGGCCAGAAAACCGTCTTCATCTCGAGCGGCTGCGTGATACGCGAGGTCAGCCGTCGCAATCGCTGCCTCGAGCTGTCCCGCGAAGCGCTGCGCGTTAGCGCGGTGCGCGAGCGCCCAGCCGTGCGACGCGCCGCTGACCACCGACGCAAGCAAACTCGCGGCGTCCGCGAGCTGACCAACGCGCACCAGTGCCGCACCGAGGTTGACCATTGCCTCGTCCCGCACCGCACCGCTCAAGTTTGGCAGCGCCGCCTCCAACATTCGCACTGTCAACTCCGGCTGGTTCAAACGCCAGTGATACCGCGCCAACTCGAGGCATAGCTCCGCTTGAAAGCGCGGTTCCAGCAAGGCGGATTCGCGCTGCACGTACTCGAGGTTGGCTTTGCCTTCTCGCTCTCGCCCAGACTCGGCGAGTTGAGCGGCGTTTTGCAGCAGGGCTGATAAGAAAATCCGCCGCACCGCGAAGCGCTCAGCCTCGAGCCAAGCCTGAAATGCAGTGTTGCTCGAGGTTAAGTCCGGGCAGAATTTGCCGCGCAGCTTGGAAAGCCCTTTGAGGTCACTCGCCAAACTGCGATACGCACCGACATCGCTGCTGCCCGTGAAGCGCACGCCGTCCGCATCAAACTCAAGGAACGCAGCGTAATCAGTTAAGCCCGCACTCGAGCTATCGGACACGCTACCGAACATCGCCTCGAGATCCGCCGTGCTGCGCCCTTGGGAGCTGCTCGCCAGAAACACCAGCAGCTCGAGCGCCCGTCCCATCGGCAAGGCAAGCGGGGAACCGTTCAGCGTGAACTCGAGGCGACCCAGCAGTGAGGCGTGCAACATGCTGTGGAGTGTACCCGACCCGCAAAGGTTGACCGTAGAGGCAAACAGGTTGCTCTCGAGTCGCACAGTCTCGAGTCACCCCCTGCGAAGTAGCGCCCATGCCCGTGAGGTGCTGTTGTCGGGGCAAGAGGGGGTAGCTCGTTCCCTTCGTGAACGGCGACGCTCGAGCGCGTACTCGCAACGCGCCTTGCACGCATGGCTGTGACGCACGACCCCATCGGCATCCGTTTCAGCAATCTGTTTTGTCTAATCCGGCAAAAACGTCGCTCTAGACGCCACTCTCATCCCCAACCCTTCTCTCGCTGGCGAGAGAAGGGAGCCGCATTGCACAACATTTTGCCCTCTTTCGTGAAACGAGAGAGGGCCGTCGAACCCATGTTCGCAAGGCGAAACGCGCAGCGGCGGGGTGAGAGCGGCCAACAACAAAACTGAAATCGTGCTTCAAAGACAAGGTAATTGCTTAAAATAACGCGCTCGAGCGCCGCACGACTCCTAGCTCGTGCAAGCTCGAGGCTTTGGTGTAAGTACACGTTCAGCACGGTGGTGCGGCTGTGAAAGCCTTCTTTGGGTTCCACACCATCTCGCGCAAAAAGTCCGCATCGCTAAAGGTGTAACCGGGCCCGGTCATCCGCCGATCCACCCACAACGACTTGCCGTTCGAGTTAAAGTACCAGCGCTGCTCGAGCTGTGTGTTGTTGACCGCTCCGGCTTTGACCAGCACGAACCGCAATCGCCCGAGCGCGTCGTAGGTGTGGTCAAACGTCACGGCGCTGTCGTCACTGCCGCCCGCTTTAACGTAGCGCCGCACGATCCCGTTCGCAGTGGCGTATTTCTTGCGCTCCAAGTCCCACGATGGGCAGTAGCCGAACGTTTTTGCCTCGAGCTTCAGTTTCTGTTGCGCGATGAGTGTGTTCACATCTGCGTAAATCCCGCGTATCTCGAGAATCGCGGGGTGCGACTGCCAGTTTTTAACGCTGATGGTTTGGGCGTGAACGACGCAGAGCAGCCCGAGCAGGAAAGCAAGCGCGAATCGCATGAACGCAGCGTACAGCAGACTCGAGGGGCGGGGTGATGTGGCTCGAGATGATATTGGTTTTTCACAGCACCTGTACTGTGCTGCTCGAACGATTCTGCTGACCCGCTAAACCCGAGCATGACCATTAACCAGCCGCTCGAGTTTCACGTCTCGAGCGGCTTTTTCGTGGCTTGAGACGGTTCAATCGAGCAGAATGTCTTGCGGCAACGCGTAGCCCAAATGGTCATACGCCAGCGGCGTGACCATGCGCCCTCGAGCGGTGCGTTTGATGAACCCGAGTTGAATCAGGTACGGCTCGTAGACATCTTCAATCGTCAGTGAGTCTTCAGAGATTGCGGTTGCCAGCGTGTCCAAACCGACGGGCCCACCCGCAAATTTGGCGATCATCACGTCGAGCATTTTCAGGTCGCGCTCGTTCAAACCAGACGTGTCCAAACCCATTTTGTCCAGCGCGTCCTGCGCTCGAGCCTGCGAGATCAGCGTTTCACCAGCGACTTGCGCGTAATCGCGCACGCGGTTCAGCAGATTCTTCGCAATTCGCATCGTCCCGCGAGACCGCGCCCCGATCTCCAAAGCGGCGTCCGGGTTGATGTCAATGCCGATCAGCACGGCTTCGCGCATCAGCGACATCGCAATCTCTTCAGGAGAGTAAAACTCCAGATGCTCGATGATCCCAAAGCGGCTTCGCATCGGCGTGGTGATGAGTCCGGGGCGGGTGGTCGCGCCGATCAGCGTGAAGCGCGGAATCGGCAGTTGAATGCTGCGGGCAGCCGGGCCCTGACCGATCACGATATCCAGTTTGAAATCCTCCATCGCGGGGTACAGGTGTTCCTCGGCGACGCGCCCGAGGCGGTGAATCTCGTCGATGAACAGCACGTCGCCTTCCTCCAAAGAATTGGTGAGGATGGCTGCGAGGTCGCCGGGCTTTTCGATCGCGGGGCCCGAGGTGACTTTGATGCCGACGCCGAGTTCGTTGGCGATGATGTGCGCCAGCGTGGTCTTGCCCAGTCCGGGCGGGCCGAATAAAAGCGTGTGATCCAAAGCCTGAGCGCGTTGGCGGGCGGCCGAGATGTAGACCTCGAGCTTAGATTTTAGTTTGCGCTGTCCGACGTAGTTTTCCAGCGTTTTGGGGCGGTTCGCGCCGTCGAAATTCGGGGTGGGTTGGGTCATGAAGCTCCTCGTTTCAAGTCACGGCTCGAGCCGTCTTTACGTTAAAAACAGAATAACACGGGCGGCGCTGGCTGTCACGCGCTCGAGTGTACGCCCTGCGCTTTTCAATCGGCTCGAGGGCGAGATTGTGCGAAACGGATCGGTGCGAACTTGTCAGTCGCAAGCCCCGACGGGTTGTCACACACGCACGCATCGAAATCGCAACCTCGAGCCGCCACAACCCGCTGCGAAGATTGCGCGTTGAGCTACAGGTCGCGGTAGACTATGCAATGACCGAATTGAATATCGGGGAACGACGAAAGCGACAACTCGAGGAAAGCGTCGATGTTCACTTCAAAAACATTCGCAAGTCGTTTGGGGATGTCGAGGTTTTAAAGGGTATCGACCTGTCGATTCGGCGCGGTGAGTTTTTTTCGCTGCTCGGGCCCAGCGGTTGCGGTAAGACGACGCTGCTCAGAATCCTCGCGGGCTTCGAGTTTCAGGATTCCGGCGAGGTGCTGCTGCGCGGGGCTGAAGTCAGCAAACTGCCGCCCAACCAGCGCAGCGTCAACACGGTCTTCCAGAACTACGCGCTGTTCCCGCACATGACGGTCTACGACAATGTGGCGTTCGGGTTGCGGATGCGAAAAGTCGCCTCGAGCGAACTGAAAACCCGCGTGATGCAAGCGCTCGAGACCGTCGAGATCGGGCAGTTTGCCGCCAGAAAGCCCGCGCAGCTCTCCGGTGGTCAGCGTCAACGCGTCGCGCTCGCCCGCGCCATCGTCAACGAGCCGCAAGTGCTGCTTTTAGACGAACCGCTGTCGGCGCTGGACAGGAAATTGCGCGTCAATTTGCAGGTCGAATTGATGCGCCTGCAAGCCCGTTTGGGGCTGACCTTTATTTTTGTGACGCACGACCAAGAAGAGGCGCTGACGATGAGCGACCGCATGGCGGTGATGAACAAAGGCGTGATCGAGCAACTCGGCGGCGTGCAGGACATGTACGAGCGCCCCTCCAACGCCTACGTCGCGCAGTTTCTGGGCAGCAGCAATCTCTTAGAGGGAACCGTCAGCGCGGCTGGTCAGGTGAAAACGCAGCTTGGTGAACTCGAGGTGCGCGATCCACTGCCCGCGATTGGTCAGGAAGTGATGCTCAGCATCCGCCCCGAGAAAATCCAACTGATGCGCGAAGCCTGCGCCAGCAATTGCGTGTCGGTCAGCGTCACCGACGATATCTACCAAGGCGCGACCGGCGCGTACCGCGCCCGCACCAGTACAGGCATCGAACTCGAGATCAACACGATGAACACGGGCGTCACGCACACCGATTACAACATTGGCGATACCTTGCACGCGCACCTGCCGAGCGAATTGATCGTGGTGCTGGGCAGCGGCTCGAGGTTACAAGAAGTCGTCGCGCTCGAGGGACTGGCATGAGCCGCAGGCTCGAGGGGTGGGTGCAGCACAGTGCGCCTTTCCAGATACGACATTGCTCGAGGCTCGAGGTGAAGTCATGAGCGCACCTGTTCGCAAAGTCGCTGACAAGCAGAAGGTCGAAGCGGTCGGCGGCGAGGTCTTAACCGTGCCGCAGTTGCTGTCCCGTGCGGCGAGTACGGCCGGGCCGGGCGTGCTGTGGATTTTCTTGTTTTTGGTGCTACCGATGATGATTTTACTCGTTTACTCGTTCCTGACGAGAGACGAGTTGGGCAATGCGTCCCTGCCCCTGACGTTTGACAATTACGTGCGCTTCGCGGGTTGGGACGTACTGGGCTACGACGCCGCGTATTTGGTGATCGTCGGACGCACGATCATCGTGTCACTGGTGACGACGTTCTTCTGCGTGCTGATCGCCTACCCGCTGGCGTTTTTCATTGCTGGTCACGAACCGCGCACCCGTGACCGCCTGATGGTCTTCGTGATCGTCCCGAGCTGGGTCAACTTGGTGATTCGCACGTATGCCTTCATGATCGTCTTCAACCCCTCGAGTCCCGTGACTCAATTGGCAGCGGCACTGGGCTTCGTCAAACCCGGCGACGGGCTGTACCCGAGCGATTTCGCTGTTTACGTTGGCATGGTCAACATCTTCTTGCCGTTCATCGTGCTGCCGCTTTACAGCGCGGTGGAACGGATCGACTGGAGCTTATTGGAGGCGGCGCAGGACTTGTACGCCACCAAAACCCAAGCTTTTTTTCAGGTGCTGATCCCGCAAACCCTACCGGGTTTGGTCGCGGGCATCATCCTGACCGCGATTCCCGCACTGGGGATGTTCGTCGTGCCAGACCTGCTTGGCGGCGCGAAAACCAGTCTGATCGGCAACGCCATCGCGCAGCAATTCGGACAGTCACGCGATTACCCGTTCGGCGCGGCGATCAGCTTTCTGGTGATGGGCTTAACGCTGCTGGTGCTGTATCTGTACTCGAGGCGCGTCGGTGAGCAAGGGATGCGTGACCTGCTGTGAAGTCAGCTTCTGGCTGCTGGCTGCGAGCCGCCGTGACACGATCAACCCATATGGTGCGGGTGACTCGAGCAAAAGTCAAAACCGATTGCCTGATGCTCGAGATTCGCGGCCTGTCCCTGCGGGCGAGGTACACCTCGCCTCCACGAGAAACGAACCATCACTCGCCGGGCATCCTCGAGAACCGCCGACATTCGATCGCTTACCGCTGTACCAGCCGACACCATGTGGCTCGAGGCATCGCATGACGCCGCTCGAGTTATTGGAGGCGTGGTCGGGCGTGCTGATCGTGCTGATTGGCTTGTTTGCAATCTGGTACTTTGCCCTGCGACGCTTTCAGGTGCGTAAAGCCAGTAAGCGCCTGAGTCTGACGGCGTTTCTGGCGTTCGGCTTCTTGTACCTGCCGATCATCGTCGTGGCGATTTTCAGTTTCAACAACAGCCGCTTTCGCTTGGATTGGGTCGGCTTCACTTGGAAGTGGTACGCCAAAATCTTCGGTGATGAAAGCGTCGAAGGCGGTCTCGAGGGAGCGCAGTTGCTGCTCGCCACGCAGAACACGCTGGTCTTGGCGGTTATCAGCACGATCATTGCAACGCTGCTCGGGGCGCTCTTGGGGTACGGGCTGCACCGTTACCGCTTCCCCGGCTCCAAACTGACCGCGTGGCTGATGTACATTCCCGTCGTCACGCCAGACATCGTGATGGCCATATCCTTGCTGCTGCTGTACCAAGTGCTGCGCGTCGTCAGCCCAATCTTCGAGCCGGGTCTGCCCGCCATGGTGATCGCGCACGTGACCTTCCAGATTGCCTTCGTGGCCATCGTCGTCAGAAGCCGCCTCGCTACCCTTGACCCGGCGCTCGAGGAAGCCGCCAGAGACTTGTACGCAGGGCCGCTGGACACGATGCGCTTCGTGGTGCTGCCGCTGATGCTACCCGGCGTGATGGCTGGGGCGCTGCTGGCGTTCACATTATCCATTGACGATTTCGTGATCAGTTTCTTCACGTCTGGCCCGACCAGTCAGACCCTGCCGATCCTGATTTACGCTTCGGTCAAGCGCGGGATCACGCCGGACATCAACGCGCTGAGCACGATCATCGTGGCGATCACGATCATCGGCGTGTTCATCTCTCAGATTTTACAGCGTAATCAAAAAGCGTGATGCTCGAGGGTGACGCCGTGCTCGAGGTTGTCAATTGCGAGTGATCTCGAGTTCATGATAATTCGTAATGCCATTTTCAGTGGTTGATAAATCACCAATAAACCTCCAGCGGCCGTTGACTTGGGTTTGACCCGGAATCCAAGTCGAGTACGTCTTGCCAGTGTTTTGCCCAGTCAATGTAAAAAAGGCTTGTGGCGCGGGCGTGAACTGAGGGCGCACGAATCTCAGATCGCGCCCGTTGACCCCGCCGCTAAGCGCGTAAACCTCGCCCTCGAGCGTGACCGAGGCAGTGACGGTGTACCGATCTTCGGAAACCAAAGTCGGGGTAAAGGTCACAGCTTGGCTACTCACCACCGCATTGCTCAAAACATCACTCAGCACGAAATTCCACGAGCCGCGCAACACTCGAGGGTCAGTGTCGAAATTCACCGTTTCTCGAGGGTCGGGGCAGCTCGTGAACAGCACTGCGACCAGCGTCAGCAGAGGCAGTTTCATCCCTCGAGCTTACAGCTTGCCTTGCGAGCGCATCTCCTCGAGCGGGTCGCCGTTGCGATCTGGAATGCGCGGCGTTTGCGCGGCCGGGCGCAGCTTGGCGTTCTCGGCTTCTAAGTCGCGCACGCGCTTATTGAGGTTACGCAGCATCAAACTGCGGCGCACGAGTTGCGGCGCGGCGATCAGCAGCCCGTACAACAACCCGCCCAGAAACCCAAGCAGCAGCGCGAGGCTGGCCGGGCCGCCCCATGGCGGAGCGAACGGAATGTCAAAAATGACTGGGCTGGTGATGTTGCGAAAATGAAAAACCGCGAGGTAGACAATCGCGCCGATCAGCAACGACACTTGCAGGTATTGCAATGCTTTCATGGCTGGGATTCTAATGCATTCAACACTCGAGACGGCAGAATCACGGTGTCAGCACTCGGAATGTAAAGCACCCTCGAGTCGTTGTGCGCGATGACGCGACGCGTCAGCAATTGACCAGTGCGGCGCTCAAAGCGGTGCTGCTCCAAGGTATTGCTGCGGTAAATCGCGCCATCACTGCGGCGGTAAAAGCAGTGATCGCGCTCGCGCACCTTGTACGAGTGCGGGTGGGCCGCGTCCGTCCACAGCGTGCCGTGCAGGTGCGTGTCGGTCAGCCAGACGTGCAAGCCCAGCGTGTCCGAACATGGGTTCTCGAGTTGCAGGTCAATGTAGTTGTAGTAGACGCTCGCGCCGCTGCCGAACGGCAGGACGCGCCCAGAGTCGGGGAACAAATCTAAACTGTGATGGTGATGCTCACGAATCGTCAGCGGGCTGTGCAACGCCATCCAGTACAGCAAATTTGCCAGTTGGCACAGTCCACCGCCAACGCCGTTGATCGCTTGACCGTCAGCAATCAGCATGCCGTCCACAAACCCGTTGCGACTCGAGGCTCTCCCGAGGATCTTCCAGAAGCTCAGGGTTTGCCCTGATTCAAGGCGCAAATGCGCGAATTTCGGCGCGGCGAGCCGCAGGTTGTGGAGCTTGCCGAGCTGCATATTGGGATCACTCTCACCCAAGCGGCGACGCAGCAAGCTGTGATGGGCTGAGAAAACGGTCGTGCGCGGCAAGGTGTGCGCGGTCTGGCTGATCTGGTACGCGCTGCCCCGCGTGCGCCAGTGACGCTCGAGGATTTTTAGTTCCTCAATGGCGGGCCTCAGCACTGGGAAGCGTTTGGAGAGCGCGACTCGAGCCATGTTTTTACGGCTCGAGCAATTCGCGCAGGAATTGCGGGATCGGAATGGCGCGTTTATCCAGATCAGTGGCGATGTGCTCGGTGAAGGCTTCAGCCAGCAGCGCATTGTCGCTGACCCGCTCCAGCGCGTATTCAAAGCGAACGAGGCGCGATTTCAAGCCACCGAGCCGCGTGGTAATCAGCACCTCGTCATCGAACACGGTTGGACGACGGTATTTCAAACCCAGATTGGTGACGACCAGCAGCACGCCGCGCTTTTCGACATCGCGGTACGGGAAACCAGCGGCGGTGAGGAAATCAACTCGCCCGATCTCGAGCCAGACCACGTAATTGCTGTGATGCGCGATGCCCATCGCGTCGGTTTCCTTGTAGCGCACGCGCACCGTGGAGCGCGACTGAATCACCGCCTGCTCAAAACTGTGCGCGGCTCGAGGTTGCAGTCTGGTTCAGCCTGCGGTTCAAACAGCGCGAACGTCAGGCGCGTCCACAGGGCGACGCTCGAGTGAAAATCTAAGCCGTGCAGCGCCCCGATCTGTGCAACTCGAGCGTGGAAAACCTCGAGTTCGGTGTCCTCAGGCAGTTGCACGCAGGCGCTGTCCATCGCCAGAAACAGCGCTCGCTCGTCAATCGTCATGTCATGCAACAGCAGCGCCGCATCGCCTGCCTCGCGGCTGATCCCCAAAATCGGGTAGATTTTCAAAACAGCGCCTGTGAACCGTCGAAGAACTCGAGTAACGGCGTGCGTTTCAGGCGCAGTTCAGCCGCCAAATCGCGCTGCAAGAAGCCTTTCGCGCCGTTCAAAGCCTCCAAAACACCAGCGATTTCGCCGATGCAACTGACATACACCTTGGCGTGCATCAGGTCGGCGCTGACCCGCACGCGCTCGACGGTGACGATGACTGGCAAGCGCGGATCGGACAGATTGGGAATGGATTGCGACAACACTTTTTGAATGCCGCTTTCGACTTGCATCACGCGTTGGCTCATGCGCTGACCCGGCGGATCACGCTGGCCACGCCCTCGGCGATGGCGGCAATTTCCTCTTGACTGGGGCCTTCAACCATCACACGCACCAAGCTTTCTGTCCCGCTCGGGCGCAAATTGACCCGCCCACGGTCGCCTAGTTTACCTTGCGCGAGGCTTAAGGCCTCGAGCACGTCCGGGTGCTGGAAGACCGCGTGTTTGTCCGCCACGCGAACATTGACCAGCGTCTGCGGGTAGAGAGGCATCAACTCGCGCCACTCTCGCAGCGTTTTGCCGCTTTTAATGACCGCATCGATGGTCAGCAGTGCGCTGAGCATCCCGTCGCCAGTCGGCGCGGCGTCCAAAAACAGTGTGTGACCGCTCTGCTCCCCACCTAAACTGAGTCCCTTCTCGAGCAGGCGCTGGTGGACGTACCGATCCCCGACCGCCGTGCGCTCCAAGGCGATGCCCGCGTCTTTCAGCGCGACCTCGAGACCCATGTTGCTCATCAGCGTGGCCACGACCGTGCGCTCTTTTCGCATGACGCTGTTGATGTACAGCACCAAGTCCCCGTCAATCAAAGCACCGCTCGAGTCGACCAACATGCAGCGGTCGCCGTCACCATCAAACGCCACGCCCAAGTCAAAGCCCATGTCGGCGACGATTTTCTGCAAGCGCTGCGGGTGGGTGCTGCCGCAATCCAGATTGATGTTCTTGCCGTCCGGCGTGGTGAAGACCGCGAAGACCTCCGCGCCGCTGTGCGAAAAAATCTTCGGCGCGAGGCGGTGCGTCGCGCCATTGGCGCAGTCCAAGGCGATTTTCAAACCCGTCAAATCCGGCGCGTGCTCGAGGAGAAAAGCGCTGTAGAGCCGCTCCGCTTCGCGGTGATCGCTGACCGCGCCCATCTGGACTCCGGTGATTGGCTCGAGCACGCGTTCCAGATTGGCTTCGATTTCAAGTTCTAATGCGTCACTGAGTTTTTCGCCCGTCATGCCAAAGAATTTGATGCCGTTGTCTTCAAACGGGTTGTGCGACGCGCTGATGACCACGCCGGCCGTCGCGCCGAAAACTTGCGTCAAATGACTGACCCCCGGCGTCGGCATCACACCGACGTGAATCACGTCCACGCCTCTAGCCGTCAAACCCGCCGCCAGTGCCGCTGTGAGCATGTCACCACTGCGGCGCGTGTCGCGCCCGATCACCACGCTGGGTTTGCGCGATTGCGCTTTGAAGACTTCTCCTGCGGCTTGTCCGAGTTGCAGTGTCCACGTGGCAGTCAGCGGCGCTTGCCCAGCGACGGCCCGAACGCCGTCCGTTCCAAAGTATTTGCGGGTCACAGTAAAGCGCAGAATATAAAATTTGCGTGCCGCACGTCAATCTTAGTTGTTACAGATTCCGAGCACAAGGCGCTGTAAGAGCACCGCTCGAGACGCATGTACTGCCGATCTACGACGGCGCGGCGATCAGGAAAATAGCAAAAAACGCCAGCGCCGCCCCGCAGCCCTGCGCCCAAGTGAAGCGCTCGCGCAGCACCAGCACCGCCAGAATCACGGTCGCCACGGGGTACATCCCGCTCGAGATCGCGGTGATGTCCAATCTACCCACCTGCCCGGCCAACGCAAAGAACAGATTACCGAGGCTATCGCAAATCCCACCGAGCGCCGCCAGCCAAAAAACACTGCGCTCGAGCCGCAACTCGCCGCGCAGCGCGGCTGCGATGTAGAAAGTCAGCAAACTCGTCAAACGCACGATCACCAGCGACCAACCGATGTTCACATCACTGGAAAATTGTGCACTGAGGCTGAAGAACACCCCAAAAGCCAAACCGCTCAAGCCCGCCATCACCAAGGCCCTGAGGTCAGCCCGCACGCCTACTATTTTCTCTGGACGGGAGATCAGCACCACCCCCGTGCAGGCCAGCGCGAAACCAAGCCATTTCACAGCGCCCGGCGGGCCTTCCGTGACCGCACTGACGGCGACCGCAACGACATTGGCAATCACCGCGCTGATCGGCGCAGCGATGCCCATTTTGCCGTATTTCAGCGCTTGGTAAAACAAGAAGATACCAGCCGCACCAGATACACCCGCCCCCACGCCCAAAACCGCATCGTGGGCCGTAGGCATTGCGGCGTGGCTGACGAGCGCCAGTCCGATCAGCAGCAGCAGCCCGATTGGATTGGTCAGCAGCGTCACCGCCAGCGACGACACGCGCCGGGCCGCCAAACCGCCGCTGAAATCCCCAACGCCCCACGACAGCGCGGCCGCCCCGCCCCACAGGGCGGCTGTCAAATCTGCACTCACACCTTCAAGTCTACCGTCTCGAGGTTGTGTAGCTCGAGCGCACCTGTCTCGCGTGTCCCGAGCGCCTGCCGCCACGCCCGCACGCCGCCCGTCAGCACGTAGACATCGCTCGCACCGTCCGCCAGCAGGTACGCCCCCGCCAGTTCGCTGCGCTGCCCCGTCCCGCAGACCACGACCAGCGGCACGCCTGCGGGCAACTCGAGCGCCGCGCCGTCCTCGTCCTCGAGATCACCAAGCGGCGCGAGCACCACGCGCAATCCACTGAAGTGAGACAGCGGCATGGCAATCGCGTCCAGCTCATCACGCACGTCCACCAGTACAGCGTCTTCGGGAATCTCGAGATGCGAAATGCGCTTCACCGCTTTAATCTACGCTCGAGCTGGGCGAGTTGCGTAGGGGCTTGCACTGCGAGCTTAGCCACCAGACGCCGTGAGGCTTGCCTGTCCTGCGCTCAGTCGCATAGAATTACTGGCATGAACGACTCTGCTGAAAGCATGAAAATCGGGCCGCTGTACGCGCCCAAGAACCCGCCGCGCTTGGCCGGCTGGCTGATAGGCATTGGTTCATTCGCGTTTTTCGCTTACTGGACAGCCGATAGCTTCTTCCCGCAACGCGAGCTGACACTCGAGGCGATGATCGTCAAGTTAATCGTGGCTGGATTGAGCGCGGCGGTTGGCGTTTACTTGATGCACATCAATCATTCATAATCAAAACTTTAGAGGGTAGCGTGTGACATAAGTTAGTTGGGTTCTGAGAGAGAGATACCCCTCACTTTTACTATGATGTCTTTTCCGGTGACATACAGCCGTGTGTGCAAATCCTCGAGTAACTGCCTTTTGTCTTGGAAACTTTTTGCAGTTCGTAACCCGTTGATTATTTTGTCAGCATTTGAGGCTAGGTAATTGATATCCGCTGTCTCTTGTGATGTTTTATCTACTTGAGGCTTTAACTCTCTCATAACCGATACAATACGGTCATACTCTTTTTTATTAAAATCTGTAGCAGTTTTAAGTTGATTACCGTCTGCCAAGCCACGATTATAATCACTTTGAAACCCTTCCAATCTAATTTTTAATTGTTCAAGTTCTCTTTCTAGCGCTTTATACTGCTTAAATGCACGTAAATCAATTTCAGGTGTATGTAATTTGATAATTTTGGATAAATCAGTGGCGCTAAATGAGTCAATAATCTTTTCAAAAATCTTTTCATCGTAAATCTGGGTTCTTATTACTGAAAAACCCTCACAAGGAACGTAGTTATTGGGGTTCTGTAAGCCAATTTTGCGACAGGTACAGGCGTAGTAAAAATATTCTTTGTTGTCAGGTTTAATACTTCGTGTAGTAGCGGCTTTTCCACCACATTTTCCACAATAAACCATACCTCTAAAAAGTGCCTCAACAATTGGTTTTCTACCTTTTAAGTGTTTATGATTGTGAATAACTTTTTCATATATTGTCTTTGCTTCATCAAAAGTTATGTAAGGTTCTATGTTTGTAAATGGAACAGACATTTTGGATAAAATCATCTCGAGAATGTCAGACATCGGTTTTCTTTGAACTTGAGTGTGACCGTTTTTCCTCGTGCTTTTTGGAACAGTGACATCCTGATAATACTCACCCGCAAAGGTGAAGGCGTGTTGTAAGACAGAATAGATGTTTCCTCTACTTAATAATTTACCGTTTCTACGATTTCCTAAATTGTTTGCTAAGTTCAATACACTTGTCATGGTTGTTTTCGGTTTCAAATATTCAGTTAAAACTAATTTGATAAACTCTTTTTCGTCTGGGTCAATTACGAATTTTGTCTTCTTATCTCGAATTGTCCCTTCATTTATTCTTTTGTAGCCGCGTGGCGTAGCACCATTTACAGGTTTACCTTGTTTCTTTGCTGCTGCTTTTGTCACTGCAAATCGTTTGATAGTTTGATTGTAATCATCTGCACTCATAACAAGCGAAATCATTGTGTTAAAGTTCATAGTTGATTTATTAATCTCTAATCTATCAGCATGAGTATGAATCGTGACCCCAAGATTATTTATTTTCTCAACTAGTGTGGAAATTACAGTAAGATTTCTACCAATTCTGTTGACATGATATGTGAAAACGTCTTTGACATCTGGATTGTTTTCTAAAAATTGCAGTAATTCATTCATGCCGGGTCTCTCGAGGATTGTTCCGGGAGTTGAGGTAATGGCGTCAGCGTCAAACAAGCGGGTCTCAGTGAACCCCTTCTGTGTTGCTAGGTCTTTGCACACGTCTGCTTGTGCTTTGGGCGCTACGGTTGTTTCCTGTCCGTCTGTGGATACCCGTGTATAAATCGCTGCAATTTTTCGCATTTGTTGATAGTAACACACACACCATAGATAGGAAGTTTTCTCACAATTTTCACCTAATTGAGAGTACAATTACCTAGTTAAACCACGTCACAGACGCAGTAAAGGAGTGCTTTACCTATAAATTCGGGTTACTCACACTAAGCCATCTATTATTAGAAAAATAAGGTGCGAATATGTTTTTAGCAGAATTCTCAAAGAAGTACCTTCACAAAATTCAAGGATACAAAAAGGCAGTGAGTGAAAAGGATTGTTTACGAAATTATTGTGACGCATGAGGTTTGCACTAAAGAACAGCAGATAAAAATCGCTAACGCTATGGTCAAGATTCTCGAGGGTAATTCTTTGTGCGTGTCAGCGCCTGAGAGACCCGTGACGGCTTCACGGTTGAATAAAACAGGCTCTAGTCCCCTAAATCAATTACTAAGCCCTGTAGCAAGTCTCGAGCGGTCGGCCTCACAACGCCTGTAACGGTCTTGGAGGCTTTTCTAAAATACTTCCCCAGTTCTCAGGCTGGGGACTTTCTTTTTATCTTCTCGAGGTTCTGACTAAATAATCTCACGACTCAAGAATTCTTCTTTGAATGTAGACGTGTAATTTTTTTATTTATCCTATAGATTACCTGTCTACATCGTCGTTGTCTCATCATCTGAAGTTCTATCACCCTACCTGCTGTGACTTCATAATCATCTCTAAGTTTGTGATAGTTTGTTCTGAACTCTCCAAGTTTAACAGGAGTAATAATCGGTTTGGAGAGGTAACTGATAGCCTTGATAAAGGTTTCATCAGTTAGTTTGTCTTCAGCACTGAGTAACTTACTGTTTTGTTTTCCACAAAAAATATGAGCGTGAATCCCCGTGCGAACTCCATACTCGAGGATACCAATGTAACTCCCCTGTATGACCTTATCGAGAATCCCTATCAGTGCATTGTGTTTCCTACCATCGTAAAAGTTATCTAACTTTGCACGTTCGGGGTTTACATCTTTGAAACTAAGTTCGTACCCGTACAATTCTGAGATTTTCTCTTTTAGTTTCCTGAAATTACTGTTTCCTTTTAGTCGGTTTGCACTTTTATACTCTCTTTTATCTCTGACTGAATCGTGTAGAAACTCTCTCAGAATCTCACCCGTAGAGTAATCAACTTTTAGAAACTTTGTGGAATAAAATAATTCTTTTAAGGTGTTGCGTTTTTGTGCATCCGATAGAAAGTCTTCGGTAAATGTGGTATAATGAGTGTGCAAGTAATCCCTCTCTCACGCTTCCAACGTGATTTGTAGTAATGAAATCAGCCCCAGAATTTGGGGCGTTTCTGTGCATCTCGAGCAAAATATAACTACTTTATATCTCGAGATTCTGTGCTGACTAACTTTTCTATCCCCGATTTATCTGTCTCATAAGTTCGGATAGTTTCAGTGTGACCATCTCTTATAACTTTTCTAGTAATAATCTTGTTCGTTTTCGTGTTAACTCTAGTGTTTTGGTAAATCTCTGCCATTATATGAACTCCGGTTCGTGGATACCTTTCTTCGCTAAGATGAGTTTTTTGTTCACAAATTCAGGCGGCAAATCACCGCTTTCTGCAATATCACTTAATTCTTTGTAACTCGACTTATATTTGTATCTATGAATTTTGACTCTGAGAGCATTATCTGAGAGATATACGCCGTTCATTCTCACATGGTCATTGATATCAGAGATTGTCCTTTCATGTAACCAGAGAAACACCGCTAATTTTATGAGATAATCTTTGTCTGTTCTTTGAAGTTTCATATGTAACAATATATTACCATTCTTTCTTGGATAACTCGAGTTTGATACTTCTCAATTGTACCATCTCGAGATGAGAGGACTCAGCACGACGCTACGGAATAAAATAAAATCGGGCAGAGATTATCTACCCGAAGCAGTAAACTATGAAATTAAATAGTCTGGGGCTACCAGAGGGGGTTAAAAGTAAACCACGACTACCCATAATCTTATTGCCGCAAATCCTTTATGAGCAGTTGAGTATCGAATGCTTACTGAATAATTTTACTTTTCATTTTATCAAATTCATCTTTAGTAATTATTCCGTCTTTAAGCATATCACCTGCTTGTTTTAATTGAGCGAGCGCTTTATTTAAATCTTCTTCTTTATACTCTAAAGCGGGTGCTGCTTCTTTAGGTGATTCCTTTTCAGCAATTGAAAGTGTCCCCATCCTTAAAGATAAACCGTCTACCTGTAGACTGTATTCATACTCTCCAGATTTTAATGTTGTCTGTGCTACTGGACTCGTTTGACCAACGCGCCATTTTACTCCATTCTTCAAACCCAAGAAAACAGTGCAAGGATTGGATTTATATGCCTTTGTTTGTTCAAATGTAACAAGATTGTCAATTACTTTCACAATTACACAATTAGCGGGAAATTGGCTCGAGCTTGCGTAAGACGTATCTGATGAGAATTCTCTTCTATGAGTATAGATATTTGAACAACTGAAACAGAACCTTTGCTTGCTCCATCTTGAGTAATCTGTTTCCCATGTTGGCATATTTTCATTTGCATTCATAGTTTTTATGATTGCGTAAATTCCAAAAATTATGGCAATAAAACAAGCTCCAGTCCCGTAATCTCTAAGGGTATTCATTCCGGAGCCAGTTATACCTTGAGCGTTTGCCGCCCAAAACAAAAATATTCCACCCATTACTGATAGGACACAAAATGCCCAAGATAGCGAGGGGTAAGCAGGGCGTTTAGGTGGTGCTACTCGAGTTGCAAGTAGAGTAGAGCTTCCATACGAAGTTACTCCGGATGATTGAGAGAAGTTTCCATTGTAATCAGTACCAAAAGAAGTAGTTCTAGCGCTACCTACAGAAGTCCCAGAAGAATGTATCGCGTCTACAGACTGAGTTTGATTTGAACCACAATTCGGACATAGCAAACTTATAGTCATCTATTTCTCCCGAACTACAAACTAAGATTTTTCCCCAAATTCGTTAAACCTATTGTACCTGAGAGGTTTATGTCTCTGACATGAGAACAGTTTAGCACGACCCTTAAACGGTAAGTGTCGAATTTTTACATCTATAGAAAAACCGCTCGGTCAGGTCAGTCTACCCTTTTATGTATTGTGAGATACTTTATTTATTTACCATAAACATAGATTATGGTAAATCGTGACCGTCTGTGACCGTCCGTCTCAGTGAATTCAACCTGTCTACGGTAGTCATTTTCTCTGTCTTGAGTTGTCAGTAGTGTCTTAAAGTTTGTAAATTGATTAGGTAATACACATCAATCATAATTGAAGTCCCAAGCGAGCAGCGCGTTTCAGCGCTGCTTTTTTCGCTCACGCCGCCCCCGCGTAGCCCCGCGCTTGCAACTTAAAGAGATTCGCGTAAACGCCGTCCAGCTCGAGCAATTGCTCGTGCGAACCGGCTTCGATGGTGCGGCCACCCTCGAGCACGACGATTGAATCGGCGAGGCGCACGGTGCTGAAGCGGTGTGAGATCAGCACAGCGATGCGGTCGTGAACCTGCTCGCGCAAGGCTTGAATCGCTTCAAATTCGGCTTGCGCGTCCAGCGCCGCCGTTGGCTCGTCGAAGACGATCACGCTAGCGTCCCTGAAGTACAGGCGCGAGAGCGCGAGCCGCTGCCACTGCCCACCGCTCAGTTGTCGCCCGCCCTCGAACATCCGCCCGAGCATCGTGTCCAAGCCGCCCGGCAGCTCCGCGACAAACTCGTTCGCGCCCGCCCGCATCCCCGCTCGAGTCAACGCCGCATCGTCTTGCAAGCCCGACAGATCGCTGATGGCGATGTTCTCGCGGGCGGTCATCTGGTAGCGCCCGTAATCCTGAAAAATGATGCTCATGGCTTGCTGCACGCTGCGCGGACTAAAGCGCGAAGCCTCGAGACCGTTGAAGAGGATCCGCCCAGCCGTCGGTTCGTAGAGCCGCGTCAAGAGTTTCACGACCGTGGTTTTGCCCGCGCCGTTCTCACCGACCAGCCCCAATGCGTGACCTTTGGTGATCTTGAACGACACGCCTTTCAAGACATCCTTGGTGGTCAGCGGGTATCTGAACGCGACATCCTCGAACTCGATGGTGTGGATCGCACCCGTCCAGACCTCGCCCGCGTCCAGATCACGTCCGCGCAACTCGAGGAATTCAAAGAGGTTGTGCATGTACAGCAAGCTCTGGTAAATGCCGCTGAAACCCGCCAGCAAGGTGGAGAACTGCGATTGCACTTGCACGATGCCGCCGATAAACAAACTGAAATCGCCAACCGTGATCCGCCCCTCGGCGGCTCGAGCCAGCACTTGCAGCGTTGCCAGCCCCAGCAGTCCAGCCGCCGCCAAACTCGACGCGACGCTCCAGATGCCGCGCCCGACGATCATCGGCACGAGCGCAGCCCTAAATTTCAGGTAGTACGCCTGCCAACGCTCGAGCAGGTATGGTTCAAAGCCGAAGATCCGCACCTCTTTGACGTAATCCTCAAGGAGCAGCACTTGCGATAAGTAGTTTTGCGCCCTCGCTTCCGGGGCGCGGCGGCGGATCATGCGGTAGTTTTCAAACCCGTAGCGGTTGCTGACCACCACGCCCGGAATCACGCTCAGCAGCACCAGCGGCACGACCGCCCAGCCGAGTTGCACCAGCAGCGCACCGATTGAAAGCAGCACGATGACGGCTTGCAGCAGCGCGATCAGTTGCGTCGCCACGCCCAAGGGTCGCGTGCCGACCTCGGCGGTGGCGTTCAGCATCGCGTCGTAAGTTTCCGGGTTTTCAAAGCGTTCCAGCTCCAAACTCGAGGCTTTGACGAGGATCCGGCGATGAATGCTGTTTTGCAGGCGATCCCCGAGCAAATCGCGGGAGGCGCTGGATAAAGCGCTCAGCACTGTCCCAGCCGCACCGATGGCCAGTTGCAAAAGCAGCAATTGCACCAGTGCGCCGTAGCCGCCCGTCAAGCGTCCTTGCACAGCCAATGCCACGTCGTCCAGCAGCAACTTGCTGACCCACAAGGTCGCGGCTGGAATCAAGCTTTGCACCAGACTCGAGGCGAGGATCACGAAGGCGTGACCGGGACTGGCGCGGAAAAACAATCGCAGCGTCCCCAGCAAGTCGCGCAGCAACACTGACGTGGGGATTTTCGCCTCTAGCTTTGGCTTTCCGCCGTTGCCGTCACGGTTGCGGGGACGGCCATCGCGTTGACTCACTGACTCAATGTACGACGTGCGAGCGAACCGAACCGCGACTCGAGCGGGAATTGAACTCGCGGCTCGAGGCGGTTTGGATTGACATGACCTAGCAATCTAGCTAAGCTGCTCCGCATGACCGTCAATGTTCACGAAGCCAAAACAAACCTATCGAAACTGATTAAAGCCGTTGAAAATGGCGAAGAAGTCATCATTGCTCGAGATGGCAAGGCGGTCGTACAACTCGTCCCAGCAAAGCAGCCTCGAGTCCCCGGTGGTAGTGAGGGGATGTTTGAGATCATGCCAGATTTTTTTGAGATGCCCGACGATTTCATGGAGTTTTTCGGCGGCAATGAGCTTCGAGCTGAGAAGTGAAATTGCTGTTCGATACGCACACGTTTCTTTGGTGGGCGCAGAACAACACCCGCCTGTCGGCTACTGCTCGAGCGGCGATTGCCGACCCCGAAAACACGATTTTGCTCAGCGTCATCACTCCGTGGGAGATGATGATTAAATCTGGACTGGGTAAACTAAGCCTCCAAGGGGCTGTCCAAACCATCGTACACCAGCAACTGCGCCGTCACGGTTTCACACTGCTGTCAGTACGCCTTGAACACACCTTATACAATTTGCCTTTCCATCACAAAGACCCCTTTGACCGCTTACTGATCGCGCAGGCACTCGAGGAAGGCGCAACGCTCGTCACCGACGATGGGCTGATTACACAGTACGGAGTTCAAACGCTCTGGTAAGCATTACTTGGGTAGCTCGAGCGAATAGAGATTGCGATTTGCCGCGCTCACAAACGCGATCCTCGAGCCGTTCGGCGCGAGTTGCCAGTCGTCGCCCGCGACTCTCATGCCGAGCTTCGCCAGTTCGCGCTTCGCGCCCGTGCTGGCGTTCCACTCCAAAATGCGATGCTGCGTCACGCCCGTCTCGAGCGGGATGTAGACCATGCGGTCAGGGCCGCGCCAGCGGTAACTGCCGAACCAATCCACGCGTTTGGCAACGCCGCTCTTGGTGTCCAGCACGAACATTCCGTTGCGGCTGGCACTGTCGAACGCCACGTAGTACGCGACCCAGCGCCCGCCGGGGCTGATGCTGACGCCGCGCTGCGAGAGTGCCGAGGAGATCACGCGCCCCGCGCCTGACTTGGTGTTGACGATCCGCAGGGCGCGGTCGCGCTGAGTCGGGCTGCTCTTGCCCGTCAGCAGCAGCTCGGATTCGTTTAGCCAGCCCGAGACACCGCCGCCGTACAAGGTCGCCACCAACTTCGGCGCGGAGAGCGTCAACCCTGAGCCGTTGCTCAAGCTAGCGCTGTAGACCCGCGTTGGTTGCGTGTCATACCGCGCACTCTGCCCGGTCACGCTCCACGCGATGCTGGACTCGGACTTTGAGAAGACGATACTGCTGGTTTGCGTCGGCACGCGCACGCGCTGCCCATCGGACAGCCTTTCAACGATGCTGGATGCGCCGGGCAGTACCGCATAGCGTTGCGACGGTGAGAACTGCGCGACGCTGCCGAACTCGAGGCGCACGCCGCTGGGACTGACCGCGCTGACGCCGTAGATCGCGCTCTGCGCCGCACCGCTGGGCTTGTCAATGAAGTAGACGCGGCTCGAGTCAGCGCTCCAGAATGGTGCAACGCAGCACGCGCCGCTGGTCAGTGGTCGGGCCACGCCAATCTCGAGGTCATCACCCAGAGCGGCTCGAGGGGCGGCGGGTGCGACGCGAATTCGGGGCGGGTACGTCAGGGCGCGATCGTTCGCAACGGGCGGCCACGGCTGCGTGTAATTGTTCAGTGCAACACCACCGCGCCTTACCTGCGGCTGATCGCTCAGGGATTGCCAGCGGCGTGGCGCGGCTAGATCGCGCTGATACCCGCGCCCGAAACCGCCAATCAGCGCCAGTGAATCCCAGTCGGCGGCGATGTAACCGACGGGATTGAAAAAACGCTGGTGGCTCGAGTCACGAATCTCCAAGTGCAGGTGCGGGGCGCTGATGCAGGTGAACTGCGAATCACCCGACACGCCGATCACCTCACCTTTCACCACGCGTTGACCGACCCGTAAGCTCGAGCGGGTTCTCAAATGCCCGTAGAAACTGGATAGATTTCCCGCGTGATCGATCACCAGATTGTGCGGCGGCGAGCCGTGCGGGCCGTCCACTTCGCTGACCACACCCGCGCCGATGGCTAAAACAGGCGTGCCGCACGGCGCACTGAAATCCATGCCGAAGTGGATGCCCTGACCAGCCCGGTAATCGCTGCCGCGCCGCCGATACGCGCCAGTGGTATTGCCATACAACTGCCCTAAAAGCCAAGTATTGACGCTTGGCTTCCCGGCGAATGGCAGCCCAAACTGTCTCGAGGGTGCGGCGATGCGACTGTCTGGCAGCGCGGGCGCGTAATGCGCGACAGACACACCGACGCCAGTGATTAGAAAAACGGCGATCAAGGCTCGAGGGTTCACAGCTTGCATTGTCCTCGAGATGCTTGGAGTGCGCTGAGGCTCGAGATGCAGTTTGGGTGTGCTGTAAGTCTCAGTTAGGTCTGGCTGTACTGGTTTTTCAGTAAATACCTTGCGTCGCGCTCAACCCAGCGACCTGCTGATACACCGTGTTCACGCCATCACTGACGAACACGCGGATCACGCCTGTCCCAGCGCTTTTCTTGATTTCCCTCGAGTCAAAAGTCACGCTGTCCCTCGTGCCAGCGATGTCCACCGCGACTGGAACCCAGCTCACCCCGTTGTCTGGACTGTACGCGACTTGCAATTGCAGCTTGCTGCGCGGGGTGTCGGCATCGGTCAGCGTCCACGAAACCGTCGTCTGTGCGCCAAGCTGCGCGGGTGGCGCGGTCAACGCAAGGCTCGGCGCGACCGAGGCTTGAAAGCCGCCCAGTACCGTACCCGTCCCATTAATGATACTCAGCGACGCGACCTCGCGGTCAGCGGCGACCGCCACAGCGACTTCAAAAAACCCGTTCAGCTCATCGTTGTCGGCATCCCCCGCCGTGCGAGCATCGAAGCTCACGCTGGTCACGACCCCCGCCGTGTCCGTGACGCGCAATGTGTACAGCCCAGCCGCGTTGGAACCTGAGGGCTGCGACGGGTACGGGAATCTAAAAGCTGGCTCGAGGCTTGAGAGCGCTGTCCCTTGCGGATTGACGACGCCTTGCACGACCAGCACGCGGCTCGGGAAGCTGGCGGGATTAGCGGTCACTCGAGGAGCCTCTCGGGTGTCTTGCAGGATCGGATTGCTGAGCAGCGAGTTGTACGTCGCTGCCGTGACCCATGCATTCGGAGTCGCCTGCCCGCCGACCATGATGTCAAAGAGGCTGCTGGCTTTCGCCCGGCCCGTGCCAACGATCACGTCGTTTTTGGATGGGTTGCTGTACAACCGCCCGCCGACATCCCAGCCGTAATCGGGGCTGAGCGTGGTTGTGTTGTGATTGAAACCGAAGTTGTGCCCCAGCTCGTGCGCGAAGGTGCGCTGGTACTTGTTGAGTTGCGTGTTGCCAAAGGCGGTGAAGCCGGGACTGAGCGCCATGCCGTTGCCGCCAATCGGATTGCCCGCCAGCCAACCATACAAAAATGTGTTATTCGTCGCGCCCAGTCCGCCACTCACGATCAGCGTGCGCTGAGAGCCGAGCTGACTGAGCAGCGGGAAACCCTCGAAGCCATCAATCGTCAAGCTGCTGTTGGTGTCCCCCGCAAAAATCAGCGGCGGAAACTGGCCCTCGCGGTAGAGGTTCGCGTCGCCATCGTTGATTGGGTACATCCCGCGCACGAACATGTCGCCGACACCCTGTTTAATCAGCGCCAAATCGGGCAGGTTCGGCTGGCCGTTCACGGCGGCCGGCGTGTAATCGACTCGAGTGAAAAACAGCGTTGGCGTGATGCGAGCCACGAACGAGAGGTTATTGACAGATCCCATGGCTTTAGGCACGTTGCCCGGCGCGAAGACCTCGACGGTGAAATCCACGTCGCTCGAGGCGGGAATGCCCGTCGGGGCGGGCAACTCAAAATTGAGCGTGTGGGCTTCGTTTCCGCGCTGCGGAGCGGGCGGCGCGGTCAGGTTGTTCTTTGAACTCAGTCCGGGCGCAGCCGTGATCTCCGTACCATTGACGAACACGTGCAGTAACCCAATCACACCCGGCACAGGTACGCTCACCGCCGTCGCCAGCGTGACCCGCACAGCGGTGCTGCGCTGCGCGACCAGTTGAATCGTGTTGGTGCTGGTCTGAACGCCCTGCGTGACTTCAATATTGGTGACAGACAGCGCCGTCCCCGCTGGAGACGAGTTCGGCGAGCACGCCCCCAGCGCCGCGATCAGCAGGCTCGAGGCGAGAACGGCGGCGGGGCAGTTGATGCTCATGTGAACTCCTTGTCAGTGGGCAGTGCGCCACCATGCTCGAGCGACATTTCGGCAACTCGAGGCGCAATCAACTGCGAACAGCGTATGAAAAGCTTAGCAGTTCGCGCAGCGCAGCACGATTGCAAATTCAGTCTCAAGGTTGAACAACGCAATCTCGAGTATCAGGACTGATCTGCTTTAACCCACTCGAGATTCGGACGCGCTTCTCAAAGCACCTCGAGCCAAGCCTCAGTGACCGACGCGCAATTTGAAATCGTGCGGACTGGTCGCGGCTGAGTACCCAGTGTTGAAATCGATCAACCCATCGCGGCAGAGCTGTGCTAGATGCTCATCGAACGCGATCATGCCGTTGTGACCGCCCTCAGTGAGCGCCTCTTTGAGCTTATCCTGCGCGTGCTCTTCCTTGATGGCGTCCTTGACGAACAACGTCCCGCGCATGATCTCGAGCGCCACGACCCGCCCCTCGCCATCGGCTTTGGGCAGCAAGCGCTGCGAGATCACGCTAACCATCGAATCGGCAAACAGAATCCGCGCAATGCCACGCTCTTCTGGCGGGAATAATTCTAAAATGCGGTTGATCGTGCGAATCGTGTCCATCGTGTGCAACGTTGAAAGCACCAGATGCCCGGTCTGCGCGGCGCTAATCGCGGCCTGCGCGGTCGCGTGATCGCGGATCTCACCGATCATGATCACATCCGGGTCTTGGCGCATCGCCGCAACCAGCGCTTCGGAAAAGCTCGGCGCGTCCTGTCCGATCTCGCGCTGCACGATCAGCGATTTTTTGTTGCTGTGAATCATCTCAATCGGGTCTTCGATCGTCACGATCATCTCGGCTTTGCTGCGGTTGATGTGATCCAGAATCGCCGCCATCGTCGTGCTTTTGCCGCTGCCCGTCGGGCCAGTCACCAAGACGATCCCGCGCCGCTGCGCCGCGATGAACTCAATCGTGTCAAACGGCAATTTGACTTCCTCCAAGCGACTGGTGTCGTTGCTGATGACGCGCAGCACCATGCTGACCGACCCGCGCTGCCGAAACATATTGACCCTGAAACGGCTGACGCCGGGGATGCTGTGCGCGAAATCGACTTGGTTTTTGACATGAAACGTCACGCGCTGGCGCTCGTTGAGGATCGTCGTCACCAGACCCTCCATCACCTTGGGGGTCAGTGCCCCAATCTTCATCACGACCATCTTGCCGTTGACGCGCAGGTGCGGCGGCATCCCCGCGTGCAGGTGAATGTCGGATGCGCCCTCCCGGACACACGTGCTGAGCATCTCATCGAAAGTCATGAGGCTCATGTTACCCGCTCCTCGCGTTGACTCAAGGCAAGAGTCCACCCCGCCAGTGCTGATCGCTCGAGTCGATACAACGTCGATACAATACTGGCTCGAGCGATCAACACGCTCGTCACATCAGCCGTGACTAGCATCAGGTCATGTCGAGCCACGTCAAAGGATTGATCGTCTTCGCCGTTTTCATGTTGTGCATCGCCACCGCGCAGCAAACCAACCCAGCCGAGCAAAGCGCCAGCGACCCGTTGCGAATCGCTGGCTTGAACGGCGGCAAACTCAAGCTGACCCTCGGTCGCACCTCGAGCACCGTCGATCTGAGCAGCAAGCTGAGCGGTTGCTGGGGCGCGATTTACGACGGCGCGGATCGCCAATCCAAACCGAGTCGCGTGATGCTGCTCCCTCGAGTGCTGGACATGGTGCAAAAAAACGGCGTGTGGTACGTCGCCGCGCAGGTGAACTTGAACGGCGGCTGCAACGTCAACGGGATGTGTGGCGCGTCCACGACCGTCAACCTGATCTGGCTGAAATTAGATCAGAAGCTGACGGTCTCAAAACAGCAATTCAGCGTCGTGCAAAATTGCCTCGACGAAACCGAGTTGACCCAATGGATCGGGCGCGGCAGCAACGACGTGGACAATGCCCTCAACCCGAAGCTCGAGCTGAGCAAAGGCGTGCTGAGCATCGGTTTTGAGATCAGCGATTACGCCAACAAATTCAAAACGGTTTCCAAGCTGCGTTACGAGCACCGCGCCCCAGAAAAAGGCTTGCAGATCTCGAGCCAGCGCGTGGCGATCAAATAAGCGCTACAGCACCTCGAAAATGCCCGCCGCGCCCTGCCCGCCGCCGACGCACATCGTGACCATGCCGTAACGCCCGCCGCGCCGCCGCAGCTCGTAAATCAAACTGGCGGTCAGCTTCGCGCCGGTCGCGCCGAGCGGATGCCCGAGCGCAATCGCGCCGCCATTGACATTCAGCTTGTCCAGCGGAATGCCCAGCTCGCGCACGACCGCCAACGCCTGCGCCGCGAACGCCTCGTTCAGCTCAAACAAATCAATGTCCGACAGCTCGAGACCTGCGAGTTTCAGGGCTTTGGGGACAGCCGCGACCGGCCCGATGCCCATGTACTCCGGCTCAACGCCAACAGCCGCGAACGAAATGAACCTCGCCAGCGGTGTGATCCCGAGTTCTCGAGCCTTGTCCGCGCTCATGATGACGCAGGCGGCTGCACCGTCGCTGAACGGACTGGCGTTGCCCGCCGTGACCGCGCCGCCCTCTTTGAACGCACCACGCAGCTTGCCCAGCCCCTCGAGCGAGGTCTCGCGCCGCAACAGCTCATCGGTGTCGAAGATCACCTCGTGTGACACGACTTTCGTGCCTTTGAGCTTGTCTACGCGCACAGACACGGGCACGATCTCATCCTTGAAGCGCCCCGCATCAATCGCCGCCGCAGCCTTCTCGTGGCTGCCGACCGCGAAAGCGTCCATGTCAGCGCGATTAACCTTATAGCGTTCCGCGACGTTCTCGGCCGTGTGACCCATGCCGATGTACGCGCCGGGTCTCGAGTCCACGAGCGCGTTGTTGGCGCTGAAGTGAAAGCCCGACATCGGAACCATGCTCATGGATTCAGCGCCACCCGCGATCAGCACCTCGTTCATGCCGCTCCGAATCGCCTGCGCCGCCATCGCCACGGTCTGCAACCCCGACGCGCAGAAGCGATTGATCGTCACGCCCGCCACGCTGTCGGGCAATCCAGCCTGCAAACTGGCGAGTCGAGCGAAGTTCAGTCCCTGCGATCCCTCGGGCATCGCGCAACCCAAGAAGACATCTTCCACGAGGCTCGCGTCAATGCCAGCCCTCGAGACGGATTCTTTCAAGACGAGCGCTGCGAGGTCATCGGCTCGAGTGTTGGAGAGTGTGCCTTTGAGTCCGCGACCAACGGGCGTGCGAACGGTAGATACGATAACGGCTTCAATCATTTGGAAACTCCTTTGGATGTAGTGCATCCCGTATTTGACGAAATTCTCGCCAAACCGTTTCTATTTCTTCTTCAATACCTACTCGGGTTTCTATTGTGGTGATTCTCGTATGCAATTCAAGAATACTCGAGTAAAGAGACTGATAGGGGGTTGAAGATAAAGGATTCTCAACGTCTATTGCTTGAGCTAAGTTGAGATGTGTTTTCGCTTTTTCAACTAGGTATTCAAGTACATCATTAATCTTTCCTAGTTTTTCAGGCAAGTTTTCGACAATTGGTATAGACCATTGATCGAGCGATATATTTATACTATCAACCGCTAAGCCAACGCTCGATCCGATATGCCAAAAATCATCCTTGAAAAAAGACCAAGCTGACCAAAATAAATTGAGATCATTAATTTGAGTTAGATAAGTTGATGCAAAGAGATTTATACGCGGAACAGTTCTTCTTAGAATTACTCGCGGTTCTTCAAGAATTAATTCTGTTTCCTTGACTATACTTCCAAACACACGAGAACCATGTTCTCCTCGTCTAATACCTGTTTTCTTGTTAATTATAGTTCTTACACCACTCATATACTGCTGTCCCGTACCTAGCATCCTAACTACTGGACAGAAGTGGGATCACGTCGTCCAGCACGAGCCTCCCAGCGCACCCAGATAACAAGATTTGCCGCAACGTATCCAACCCCACCCTGAACACGCTCCTCGGCGGTGAC
>JANYHH010000046.1 GCA_025359505.1 Deinococcales bacterium | reverse complement strand
CGCAGATTGAGCATTCGAGGCATCGCAGTCCAGTGAATTTCGTGGTGAACCTGATTTGCGGGTTAATCGCGTATTGCCATCAGCCGAAGAAACCGAGCTTAGGGCTGATGACGAATGAGCTGGCTTAACCCGAACTGACGTTAACTCTAGGCTCGAGGTGAAGTATGACGAGGAAATTGACGACCTTTTTGGCGGGTGGCGTGATCGTCGCTGGGCTGGGACTGGGTGTGCTGGCGCAGTCAGCAGCAACGAACACGAGAACGTTCGACGAGTTGTTCGTGCAGGCAGCGGCCAGCGGCAACGCTTTATACGGATTCCGTTAAATCACTTCATCTATTTTTGCAAATAGATTGCGTTCAGCACGGATTCCGTAGTTTTTCCTATGCCCTTTAGGGCAGAAAATTCTTAAGGAATTTTCCGGAATTCGCCTTAGAGATTGAAACCAGTCGCTTGGCGGGCGACCGCTCGAGCAGCGCCAGTGTTAAGAGCTTCGCGGCTTCGATGGTCACAATGCACGAAAAAGCACAACAGGACTTGAACGCGGCCGCCAGCCGCAACGCGCCCGTCACCAGCAACGGCGGCTCGAGCGCTGGCACGAGCGGTTCCAGCGCGGGCACGCCCAATCCGGCCCAGTCGGGCACTGGCGCGACCAGCTCCGGCGGGCCGAACGACCCGCAGGGCAACGTTGGAATGGGCAATGGCAACGTCGGCTCGAACACGTCCACATCTCAGGCTTCGGGCGGCGGGGCCAGCTTCGTGGCGATGCTCAGCCCCGGCGAGCAATTGCGGGTGATGTACCTCTCCACGCTCAAGGGCGTGCCGTTCGACCGCGCTTACACCACCGAGCAGGTCAACGCGCACGAAGGCGCAATCGTGATGTACCGCTTGGCCGCGCAACGCTTGCAGGATGGCAACCTCAAAGCCTTCGCAGTGAAAAGCTTGCCAATGTTGCAAGCGCATTACTCGCAGATCGTGGCGATTGCCAAAACCATCAAGTGACCCGCAGCAGCAAGCCCCTCGAGCCGCAATCACTCGAGGGGTTGTTCTTTACTCGTAACCCAGCTCGCGCAGCGCTTCGACATCCGAGCGCCAATCGCGGATCACGACGACCTCGAGCGCCAAATACACGCGGGCGTTCAGGAAGACCTCGAGCTGCTTTCTGGAGCGCTGCCCGATCTGCTTAATCATCCGGCCCTCGCTGCCGACGACGATTTTGCGGTGCTGAACTTTCTCGACAACGATCTCGGCTTCGATCACTTGCATGCCCTCAGCGTTGGCTTCCCACTTTAATACTCGAGTCGCCACGCTGTATGGCAGCTCTTCGCTCAAGGTGTTCATCGCTTCCTCGCGGATGATCTCGCCCGCCCATTGCTCGCGGCTCTGGTCGGATTTGCCCGCGCCGGGGAAGAAAAACGGGTTCTCTGGCAGCGCGTGCATGACTTCCTCTAAAAGCGACGCGACTGCTTTGGGGTTCTCTTTGGCGCTGAGCATCACGCGATTGAAATCCTCGCGCTCCAGAAGTTTGGAGTAGGCGTCGAACGCCTCGCCGGGGTACTTGGCGGCGTCCAGTTTGTTGCCGACCAGCCACAGCGGATTGGTGAAGCCTTGGATGGCGCGTGCTACCAGTCTGTCCTCGTCACCCGGTGGGCGGCGCAGATCCACGACCCAAATAATCGCGTCCACGTCGCTGAGCGTGCCGTGGATTTCTTGATTCATGAACTTCCCAAGCGCGTCCTTGGCTTGGTGCAAGCCCGGCGTGTCCACGAACACCGCTTGGCGGTCATCACTGGTGTTGATGCCGCGCACGCCACGCCGCGTGGTCTGGGGCTTTGAAGTCACTGGCGAGACCTTGACGCCGAGCATCGTGTTGAGCAACGTGGACTTGCCGACGTTGGGCTTACCGACGATCGCCACGAATCCAGCGTAGGTTTTTTGATTGGCAGTAGTCAGGTGGGCAGTCTCAGATTTCGAGTCAGTCATAAGAGCGGCATTATGTCACATCGGACGGGGCGAATCTCGAGGGTTTTTAGAGTTTTTGCTGGTCTTTTCGCCCAACAAAGTTATCCACAATTGGCACTTGGCTGTGGACAACCGATTTTAGTCTTGGCGAAAACTCGAGGAAAAAACGCGAATCTAACGTCTATAACGCGCTCGAGCTGTGGGTAGCATTCGCGTCATGGAATTGTCAATCCCCAAGGTTATCCACAGGTCTGTGGATAAGTGCGTTTTTCGGGTCTCGAGCCGACGGGCACAAAAAAGCCAATATTCGAGGTCTTGAGTCTTTGAAATCTGTCGTGTTGTAAGGTCAAGCCATGACCGATCTCGAGGAGTTCAAATCGTTGCTGGCTGAAATCTCTGACCTGTCCGGCATCGCCGCCATCGCTGGCTGGGACAAGGAAACGCAGATGCCCAAGGGCGGTGCGGACACCAGAGCGACGCAGCTATCCACGCTCGCCAAGGTGATTCATCTCAAGGAAACCGCGCCACGCGTCGGCGATTTGCTGGCCAGCCTCGAGCCAGCTTTGGCTACGGCCGACACGACCGACGGCGCACTGGTGCGTTTGATGCGCCTCGAGTTCACGCGGCGCTCCAAGTTGCCGGCCGATTTCGTCGCGGAGTTCTCCAAAGCCCAGAGCGTCGCGGGTTCGGTTTGGGAAGCCGCAAGGCCGCGCAATGACTTCAAGAGTTTTCAGCCGCATTTGGAGAAGATGTTCGAGTACACGCTGAGGGCAGCCGACCTCTTCGGCTACGACTCACACCCATACGACGCCTTGTTGTGGGACTACGATCCGGGTTTGCGAACCGCGCATATCAAAGACATCTTCACTGAGCTTCGCGCTTTCACCGTGCCGCTCTTAAAACGCATCGTCGCGGCAGGCGAAACCGTTGACTACAGTATCCTCGAGCGCTCGTTCCCGATCGACGCGCAGCGGGCCTTCGCGCTCGAGGTTGCTCAGGCGTTCGGCTACGACTATGATCGCGGGCGTTTGGATGTGACCGCGCATCCGTTCGCCACGAATTTCAGCCGTGACGACGTGCGGATCACCACGAGATTTGACGAACATTACTTTCCAATGGCGTTTTACGGCGTGCTGCACGAAGCGGGTCACGCGATGTACGAGCAGAACACCGCCCCAGAATTGCGCCGTACACCATTGGCTCGAGGCGCATGGAGCACCGCGCACGAATCGCAATCGCGGCTCTGGGAGAACCTCGTCGGGCGCTCAGAGGCGTTTTGGCAGCACTGGATGCCGAGGGCGCAGCAGCACTTCGCGGCGCTGGCCGATGTGGACGCCAACACGATGTACAAGCTCGTCAACCGCGTGCAGCCCAGTCTGATTCGCGTTGAGGCCGACGAGCTGACGTACAACTTGCATATTATGTTGCGCTTCGAGTTGGAGTTAGCGGTGCTCGAGGGGAGCCTGAAGGTCAGTGAACTGCCCGAAGCGTGGGGCGCGAAAATGCAGGAGTATCTGGGCGTCACGCCGCCCGATGACCGCGACGGCGTGATGCAGGACATCCACTGGTCATCCGGGTATTTTGCGTACTTCCCGACCTATTCTTTGGGCAACATTCTCAGCGTGCAACTGTTTGAAAAAGCCGAATCGCAGATGGGTGACTTGCACGCGATGTTCGCTCGAGGGGAATTCAAGCCGCTGCTGCACTGGTTGACGCACGCGATGCTGCGACACGGTAAGACGTACCTACCGCCAGAACTGATCGAGCGCTCGACGGGCAGTGCGTTGAGTGCCGCACCGTATCTGCGTTACCTGACGAAGAAATTCAGTGGGATTTACAACCTCGAGTAAATCAAAAACCTCGTTGCTTTTGCTCGAGGTGTCAACCAATTTGAATCTTTGCAAGCCACCGAAGAGGTACATCATGTTACTCGAGCATTGCGGTGTTGATCCAAAGGACGACTCTTGCAAGATTGAACCGATTATCACTGAGTTACGTATTTCAAAACAGCTCAGCGTTTGAATGGCTCGAGCACACGATGAAATGGGGTTTCTGATGAAAAAAGTGTTGTTCGGATTTGTCGCACTGCTCGGGATGACCGCGTTGGCTGCGGTCACGGCGCAAGACACGATGATGAAGCTGGAGAGCTACGCGCCGTACAGCGCAAAGGCGTTCACTGAAGCCGGCAAGCTCAAACGCGTGCTGTTTTTCGCGGCGTCGTGGTGTCCAAGCTGCCGCAGTGCCGATAAGGACATCACCGAAAACATCAAGCTGATTCCAGCCGACACCATGGTTTTCAAAACCGATTACGACACTGAAACTGCGCTGAAAACCAAGTACCTCGTCACCCGTCAGCACACCTTCGTTTGGGTGGACGCCAAGGGTGTGCTGATCAAAAAGTGGAGTGGCGGCGGCGCGAGCGACATTGCCAAAGCCGTCGGTAGCGTCAAGTAACCGCAAGGGTCGGCGTCTGGAGGCAGTCAAACTGGCTGCCTCTTTTTTTCTTCAAGTGTCTCGAGGCCAATGATGTTGACGAGCTTACTTTTTGCGTTTCTCTCTGGCGTCGTAACGGTCTTATCGCCTTGCGTGTTGCCTGTGCTGCCGTTTTTGCTGACCGGTGCAATCGGTGGACGGGCGCGACCATACGGGATCATCGTGGGCTTCGCGGCCTCGTTCACAGCATTTACGTTGTTCCTGAGCGGTTTTGTGGCTGTGCTTGGCATTTCTGGCGATGCCTTGCGGCTAATTTCAGTCGGTCTGCTGCTGGCGTTCGGTTTGACTTTGCTGATTCCAGCGCTGCACACAGCCTTTGAGCGAGTCAGCGCCCGAGCGGTCGCCACATGGCAGCCGCAGTCGCCCCGCGACGGCTGGTGGGGCGGTGTGGCGGTCGGTGGGACACTTGGGGTGCTCTGGTCGCCGTGCGTCGGGCCGATCATGGCCAGCGTCATCACGTTGGCACTGAGCAACGCGGTGACTTTTCAGGCGTTGCTGATCACGTTGGCGTTCTCAATCGGCACGGCGATCCCGATGCTGGTCATCATGATTGGTGGCCGCAAATTGCTGAACCGCGTGCCGTGGCTGCTAGGAAATTTGGGGCGTGTCCAACGCGGTTTCGGCGTGGTGCTGGTTGTGTTTGCGATCGGCACTGGTTTCAACCTAGACCGACGCTTTCAAACGTGGGTGCTGGACACGTTTCCCGCCTACACAGCGGCGATCACGAGTCTCGAGGATCAAGCGCCAGCCGGAACAGTCCTCGAGCCACCGCGCTGAATCAGGCTGGTCAATGCGAAAGGGGAGAACAGTGTTCTCCCCTTTTTAATCGTGTTTCTAATCGTGCAGTCAGCGCTCGAGCCAATAGGACTTTCACTCAGGTGCTTTTCTCCCAGACGCCGCGTTTGACAGCCGTTTCCTCGAGTTGCTTCATCACGTCACCACCGTCGCGCCACTGGAGCGCGTACAGGTCAGCGATGCTTTTACCCAGAATCTTGCCCGCTGCCCCGAGCACCCGAGCCTCGAGCGCGTCGCCCTGAAGATTAAAGAGTTTCGCGCCGATGGCAAGCAAACGCCGCACCTTGGCGTCGCTGAACAGTTCATCGTCTGGTACAGCGCCGTGATCGTATTCCTCTAAACCGTCGTCAATGTCTGGCTCTTCGGCTTGCGCCTTGACGTTGACGACTGGTTCAGGCTCTGGTTGTGGCTTGCGTTTGTTGGTCGGCGCTCCGAGGCTCGAGGCGGGCTTCAAGCCCAGACTAGCAAGGCTCGGTGTCGCATCGCTCTTTGCAGCCGTCTGCGGTGTATCCACAACCCGTCCCTCGAGCTGCCCGGCCATCTCGTCGAATTCAGGAGCAAATTGCGTGCCGTAACCGAGCATTCCCAGTGCGCGACCGACCGCGCCCGTCTCGGCTTTCTCCAAATAATCAGGGAAATGCGTCTTGTCTTCGCGCTTGAGGGCCGTGGCGGTTTTCAGTGCGATGTTCTCGTCGCTCGAGACGGTCACGGTCGCTTGCACGACGGCATAAGTGTCCTCCAGCTTGAGGATGTTGGTGTGGATCGTGTAGCGGGCCGCCTCTTCGTTGAGCCAGATCAGGCGAGCGGCAACAGGCAAGTAGTCTTTGCCTTTGAGTTGAATCAGGTGTTGGCGTGGATCAAATGGCATGGTGGTCTCCTCTTGGTGGACTTTCTTGAGTCGAGCTGTCCAGTGGAGTATATTCTGCTTTCAGCGTAATTACCAGTCTCAGGATTCGTAGCCGATGATCTCGAGAATCCGATTCAAGTCCTCAAGCGTGTGATAGTGCAGCTCGAGGCGTCCCTTGTCCTGCCCAATGATTCTGACTTTCGTTCCAGTCAACCGCGCCAGTTCCAACTCGAGCTGGCGATGGGCGCGGGGTTTAGCGGTCAATGTTTCACGTGAAACATTTTCTGGTTTTTGAAGCTGCTCGAGCTGGCGGACGTTCAGGTCGTGCGTCAGAGTTTGCTCGAGTGCCCATTCTTGCTGGCTCGCAGGGCGGGACAAAATCGCCCGTGCGTGACCCGCCGAAATCAAGCCATCCTCGAGCGCCTTTTGAGCATCTCTAGAGAGATTGAGCAGCCGCAAACCGTTGGCTATCGTACTGCGACCCTTGCCGAGCGTCTTCGCCAATTGCTCTTGCGTCAGACCCAGCTCGAGCAAACCTTGAAAGGCTCGCGCTTCCTCTAAAGGATTGAGGTTCTCGCGCTGTAGGTTTTCAATCAACGCAATCTCTAAAGTTTCGCGGTCATCCAATTCGCGCACGACCACGGGGACTTCAGTCAGCCCAGCCAATTTTGCCGCACGAAAACGGCGCTCACCCGCAACGATTTCGTATCCTTTGCCTTTTGGTCTGACCAACAACGGCTGCAACACGCCTTTTTCAGCAATCGAACTGGCCAGCTCCTCGAGCGCGGCGTCTTCAAAAACGGTGCGCGGCTGCTGGGCGTTGGCAACGAGTTCACTGAGTAAAAGTTTTTGAGGCGTGGCGTTTGCTGCGCTGCGTGGAATTAACGCATCCAAACCACGACCCAAGCCACCACTTTTAGAGCTTTTCAACACGTTGCATCACCTCCTGAGCCAACCGTTTGTACGCCCCCGCACCGCTCGAGATCGGTGCGTAACGGTTGATGGTCTGACCGTAGCTTGGGGCTTCAGATAGTTTGACATTGCGCGGGATGACCGACCAAAACACCAATTCCTTGAAATGCTCGCGGACGTTCTGCTCGACTTGCTGCGCCAGATTGGTGCGCGTATCAAACATCGTGACCACGATGCCCAACAGCTTGACATCTGGGTTAAGGTTGTTTTTGATGCGCTCCACGGTATCCAGCATTCCAGCCACACCCTCGAGCGCATAGTATTCGGCTTGCAGTGGCACAATAATTGCGTCCGACGCAACGAGCGCATTAATCGCCAGAGCACCAAGCGACGGTGGCGCGTCAATCAGCACCACGTCAAAACCTTGCAGAGTGGACAATACTGTCTTTAAGCGCGTTGGTTCTTCGCTCAATTCGACCGTCGCTCCCGCCAAATCAGCCGTTGAAGGCAATACGAACAGATTTTTTTGCTCCGTTTCCCGAATCACCTCTTGGGCTGTGGCTTCACCCATCAGCACGTCGTAAATCCCTCGCTCGACATCCTGTAACCCCAAACCACTCGAGGCATTCGCTTGGGGATCGAGGTCAACTACCAAAACTTTGCGCCTTGTTGTCGCCAAATACGCGGCGAGATTGATGGTCGTCGTGGTTTTGCCAACGCCGCCTTTTTGATTGACAAAACTAATCACTTTCATCTCGTTCCCTCGAGCATCACCATCTGAGCACCATCGGACAATTGTTTCACGTGAAACATCGCAATCTCCTCGAATCGGCGCATTGCCTCGAGTTCAGCCTCTGCACCGTCTTCTCCCTTGCGGGTGATTAACCGCCACTGAGGGGCAAGAGCGTGACGTGTCAGGCTGTAAAGCTTCTCCAAGCTGCCAAACCACAAGGCCGTCACCACATCAAACTGCCCCTGAATTCTTTGCACATCGCCATTATGCACCGTGACATTCCTTAAACCCAAACGACTGACTACCCGCTCCAGAAATGCCACACGTTTGACGCGAATCTCGCAAAGCGTGATGTGGGCCTGCGGACACAAAATCGCCATTGGGATTCCCGGCAGTCCAGATCCAGAACCGACATCCAGCACAGATTGCACACCAGTGATTTCAGCCGCGAACGGTTGACTGCGCTCCAAACCAACGTGAAAATTTGCCAGCAAACGCGGTGAATTGAGATCAAGCACTTTCGCGTACTCGAGGACAAGCTGCTGGTACTGCTCGAGTTGCCGAGCTTGCTCTGGCGATGGCGTCGACTGATTCATGTCCGCATCCTACCGACCTTGCGAGAGACGAGCAAAACTAGACGCCTGAGCAAGCACTTGTCCACAACATGTCGAGACGCTGTTGACAGTTCACAGCGATGAAAAATTCTTCGTTCTGGACAGCATAAAGTTGAAAAACTATATCAAATTTCCAAACAAAAAACCCGCCTCGAGCCACTTTATCCACAACTGATCGCTCGCATTCACTCTCATCACAGTACTCGCTCCCACGAATCACAGATCACAGCGTAGAATGCCCGCTGTGAGTCAGCAGCTAGACATTTGGGAGCAAATCCTCGAATACGTGCGCCGTAAAACCACCGACGTGGAGTATCACACGTGGTTCACGCGCATTCGTGCATTGGGCATCGAAAACGGCATCTTCATCATCGGCGTGCCCAACTCGTTCGCCGCCGATTGGTTGAAGCAGCACTATATGGAGCTGCTCGAGGATTCACTGCGGCAAGCGGGCGCACCGAACCCAAAAATCGGATTTAGAATTCTGCCCACCACACAGGAGGCGGTGCTCGAGCCAGACAGCCGTCCCGCCAAACGCAGCAGTGGCAACCCGCCAGTCAGTGACCCTAGCCGAGGGCGACTCAATCCGAAATACACCTTCTCTAATTTTGTGATTGGCCCCAACAACAATTTCGCGCACGCGGCTGCACTCGCCGTGGCAGAGCAGCCCGGCAAGGCTTACAACCCGCTCTTTTTATACGGTGGCGTCGGACTAGGAAAAACCCACCTGATGCATGCCGTCGGTCACAGCGTCGCGGAGCGTTTCCAAGACAAAAAAATTGAGTACATCAGCACCGAAACGTTTACCAACGACTTGATTAACTCGATCCGCGAAGACAAGATGACGAACTTCAAAGATCGTTACCGCAGCGTAGATCTGCTGCTGGTGGACGACATCCAGTTTATTGCTGGTAAAGAGCGCACGCAAGAGGAATTCTTTCACACCTTCAACGCGCTTTACGAGGCGGGCAAGCAAATCATCCTGTCAAGCGACCGCCCGCCCAAGGATATTTTGACACTCGAGGCTCGGCTGCGCTCACGCTTCGAGTGGGGATTGATCACCGACATTCAAAGTCCTGATCTCGAGACTCGAGTGGCGATCCTTCGCATGAACTCGGAAACTCGCCGCGCCTACATCCCAGACGAAACGCTCGAGTTCATCGCCAAGCAAGTCACCAGCAACATCCGCGAACTCGAGGGTGCGTTGATGCGCGTGATCGCTTACGCCAGCCTCAACGGCTTGGACGGCGGGCAAGTCAACCGCACGATTGCGGCTAAGGCGCTCAGTAATGTCTTCACCGAATCCGAAGTGACTTTAGAGATGCAGGATATTCTCGAGGCGGTCGCCGCGCATTACAACGTGCCGCATGAATCGCTCAAAAGTCAGGGTCGCGCTAAGGAAGTCGTGATGCCGCGCCAAGTGGCGATGTACCTGATTCGGGATTTGACGATTCACAGCTTGCCCGAGATCGGTACATTCTTTGCGAGGGATCACAGCACGATTCTCTATTCAATCCAGAAAATCACTGAGCAGTCCGACCGCGATGCCGATCTGACGAACCATATCCGCGAGATCCGCAACCGACTTTCGTAGTCGAAAAAGCCACGCGAGATCCACCAACAGCCTGTGGATAACCCTGTTGGTAACCCTGTGGATAAGGTGTGGATAACTTGTGGATAACTTGTGCATAACTCGAGGCTCGAGACTGCCTGTGGATAACCCCACTTTTATCCACAAGTTATCCACAGGCAAGTGGCCACTTATCAACAGATCTATCCACAAGGCAAGTGTTGTACAGTACGATTCACAAGGCACTTATCCACACTATCCACAGGCCCTGTTATTACTACTACTAATTCTTTAATATATAAAGTACTGTAGTTCTACACCCACCACTTGGAGGCACAATGTCAGGAAACACGATGCAAGTTCAAATTCCAAAGAAAAACCTCAGCGAAGCTTTAAGTGCCCTAGAGCGCATCGTCCCCTCGAGAAGCTCAAACGCCGCACTGACGCACCTCAAGGTCTCAACATCGGAGCGCGGTCTGTCGCTGTCCGGTACGAACTTAGAGATCGATTTGGAGCAATTCGTCGAAGCGCAAATCGTCGACCCGCAAGATTTCGTCGTCCCAGCGCATCTGTTCGCGCAGATCACCAAATCACTGCCGGGCGAACTGGTCGAGTTGCATCACACCGGCAGCGAGCTGACCGTTGCAAGCGGCGGTTCGACGTTCAAGCTTCAGACCGGCGACCTGAGCGCCTACCCTGAACTGAGCTTCCCGAGCGCCACCGACTTGACCATCGACGCCCGCGAGTTCGCCAAAAGCATCAGCAGCGTGCGCTACGCAGCCGCCGCCGAAGAATTCAGAGCGATTTTTCGGGGCGTGCAACTCGAGCTGACGCCGACCCGCTCCCGACTCGTGGCGACGGATGGCTTCCGGCTGGCGTACCGCGATTTCAAAGCCTCGAGCACCAGCGAGAACCGCAAATTGGTCGTGCCCGCTCGCAACGCTGACGAGATCATTCGTGTATTGCGCGACGGTGAAGTGCGCCTGACGATCCACCAAGGCACGCTGTCACTGGCGACCGACCGCGTGCGAATGAACGCCAAACTGATGGACGGCGAACTGCCCGATTACGAGCGCGTGATCCCGAAAACCTCGAGCGTGACGATTCAAGTCGACTCTGCGGCGCTGCGCGAATCGGTTTCACGGGTGGCTGTCGTCGCGGACAAGCTCAGCAACAACAAAGTCGAGTTCATCGTCGCTGGCGGCAAACTGCAACTGGTCGCCGAGAGCGACTACGGGCGGGCGCAGGACGTGCTGGATGTTCAGCAGCACGGCTCCGAGCCAGCGATCACGATTGGCTTTCGCGCCAAGCAACTGACCGAAGCGCTCACACCGATTGACGGCGAAGTGACGATCGGACTGGGTTTGAACGCGCCCGCAGTCTTCAAAGCCTCAAACGATACCGGCTACTTAGCCATCGTAAACCCTCTGAGGGTCTAGGAGACCTCGAGAAGCCCGATCACTGCCTCGAGTTGGGTTGGAAGCATTCTAAGCTCGAGGTCTGGCGTTAAGAGGCATCACAGCGCAGACTCGAGTCAATCAAATGACGAAACCTAAATTGCCGACAGAGGCATGGCTCGAGCGCACGTTTCCAGTTCGACTGATCGCGCTATGGATTGTAGCGGCTGCGCTGCTAACCTTCGCCTCGAGCCTGATTCCGCGCCCCGCATACGACCGGGCTGGGCTGAGCAACCTCCGCTACGGCTACCCGATGCCATACCTGATCCAAAACCGCTCGAGCCTCGAGCCAGCAAGCTATCCGGTTTTCGTGTCATGGATCGGTGCTCCCGCAAACCTCGAGCCAGCCCCGGGGCTGGTCAACATTGCGTTTTACCTGACTGCTTTCGCACTCGGTCGCGTGTTGCTGCGCCGTAGTCCGAAGGAAAACACTGTTTCAGACGCCAAATCATCCAAAGCTAAAAATTCACGGTAGACTAATCGACAAATTGCTCGGGCTGACGGTTTCATGACCAAGCTCGAGCTGGAAATTTTAACGGCTCAAAGGGAGATTCGTGAACGGAAAAGTAATTGTCGTCACATCAGGCAAAGGCGGCGTTGGCAAGACCACGACCAGCGCCAACATCGCTACTGGACTGGCCAAGCTCGGTGAAAAAGTCGCCGTGATCGACGTGGACGTTGGACTGCGAAACCTCGACACGGTGATGGGTCTCGAGGGTCGCGTCGTCTACGACTTGGTGGACGTGATCGAAGGCAAGTGCAAACTGCGCCAAGCGATGATCCGCGATAAGCGCGTCGAAGGGCTGTTTCTGATCCCCGCCTCGCAGACCCGCGATAAAGACGCGTTGACGATCGACGGCATGAAGGACATCGTGCGGCAGCTACTCGAGGATGAGGGCATGGACAGGATCATCCTCGATTCGCCCGCTGGGATTGAAAGCGGCTTCAAGACGGCCGCTGCGCCCGCGAGCGCCGCGCTGATCGTCGTCAACCCAGAAGTCAGTTCGGTACGTGATGCCGATCGCATCATCGGCATGCTCGACGCGATGGACGTGCGCGAGATGCGCTTGGTGATTAACCGCCTGCGTCCGAAGATGGTCAGCCGCAAGGACATGCTCAGCGTCGAAGATGTCGTGGAGCTGCTATCGGTCAAACCCATCGGCATCATTCCCGAGGACGAAGGTATTCTGGTCAGCACCAACGTCGGCGAGCCAGCCGTGCTGCACGCCCGCACCAAAGCCGGACAGGGTTTTTGGGACACCGCCCGGCGTTTGCACGGCGAGGACGTGCCGTGGATGGAACTCGAGGAGAAACAGGGCTTCTTCGCACGCTTATTCGGGAGGGCGTAATGTTCGGATTCTTCGGTCGTCGCCGCGACAACACCAAAGACACCTTAAAAAACCGCCTGCAAGTCGTGCTGGCCTACGACCGCGCCGGACTGCCGCCCGGCAAACAAGAGCAATTGCGTTTGGAGATGCTTGAGGTGCTGAAGCGCTACTTCCCGTCTCTGCGCGATTTTCAAATGGAAATGAAACGCGACGGAGACAATGAAGCAATGGTGCTGACGGCGGATATTCCGCTCAAGTGAAGCAGAGAGCTAAGGGCTGAGAGCCGAGAGCTAAAAACGTTTTAGCGGCTCGAGGGTTTCGCCCTCTGCATTCCGCTCTCTGCGCTCCTCACTCGAGATCCGGCAGCACCGCGACCCGCCCGAGCGTCGCTTCGCCGATCTGCGAGTCGATCACCACATCGCCCTCGAGCAGATTGACCGTCACTGCACCGAGCGGCAGGTTCGGCAGACCGTAATAGCCGTTAGCATCGCTGCGGATCAGCACGCTCGAGCCGTCGCTGCCGATCACCTCGAGCGCGGCGTTGCTGACGCCCAGCCCGTTTTTAGTAACTCGCCCGAGAATGCCGCTCAAATTCTGCGTACCGGGACGCCCCCAACTGGCAGCACTGGCAAACGGCGCGGTGGCTGACCCTGTGAGTGCCCGCTGCAACTCGAGCTGCGCGACCAGCATGGTTTTCTTGCCGCCGAAGGTGCTGACATCCGGCGTGCGGTAACTGTACCCGACCCAACCGCTGATGCCCGCGACGCTGTTGCCTCGAGCAAGCTGTTTCAAAGAATCTGGAATCGTGTTGAGGTAGATCGCCACACCGTTGGCGACAACCCCCTTGCCTCGAGTGGCACTGGCGAAGCGCGCCCAGCCGCTGAACTGCGCGGCTTGCTCCGGCGAGGTCTCGCGCTTGTAATTCATTGGCAGGTTCAAATCCACGATTCCCGCCTGCATCCAGCCAGCCCAGTCCTGCAAAACTTCGCTGTAGGTGCGGGTTTTTTCAAATTCTGCTCTGTCTTTTGGCGCGGTGTTGTAGACAATCGTCGCCGCGCTGACCCACAAATTCGGCTTGACGGCTTTGGTTTCCAAGTACACGCGCCGCACCAGATTCGTCACCTGATCCCTGCGCCACTGCGACCACTGCGCGTCCAACGGTGCGGGCGTGTCCGAACGCCCAGTTTCAGCGCGAAAACGCTCGAGCGAGGCGCGGTTGTAGCCCCACACGGCTTGGTGCGCGTCATCGCCTGAATCGGGGTAGCGCACGCGGTCGAACTGAATGCCGTCAATGTCGTAATTCTGCACGACGCTGCGGTAAAAACCAGCAATATACTCGGCGGCCGCTGGATGCCCGACATCGAGTACGTAATCCTTGCCCGCCAATGCAGCGCCTGTACTGGAGCGCGTCAACCAAGAATCGCTCGAGGTCAGGCCGTGCGTGTTGAAAACGTGATCGACTGCAATCGCTGGCTCGGTGGTGTTGAGCGCGGCCGTGGTGATGATCCACGCGTGAACCTGAATACCCTGCGCGTGGGCCTTGGCGATTACATCCTCGAGCGGATCGAACCCCGCTTGCAACTTCGGGTCAGCGCTGCGCGGCACACTTGACTTGTTGCAGTAGCAATCCATGCGCCGTCCGACCTGCACGAACAGCGCGTTCAAGCGCAGCGACTTGGCGTAAGTGACCAGCGCGTCGACCTCAGATGGGGATTTGAAACCGGGCCCGAAGGCGTCTACCCAGAGACCTCGCAATTGCTGCGCGGGCTGCGGGCGGGTTTGCGCGATGCCCAACCCAACGGCGAGTAGAGCGATCACTAAGCCAGCAACGAGCAATTTGAGCTTCACGCATCGCAGGCTAACTCGAGCGCATGAACATTTCTCGAGACGGCCCATCGCGTTCAGATACTGGTCACTCGAGGCTGGGAACTCGAGATGGCAGATGCTCGAGATGGCAGACACTCGATTCGCGGTTTCAGGACTGGTTCGAGTCGTCGAACCTTAGCTTTGCGCTCGACGAAACTTCAAGTGAGACGTCAGGCGGTAGTTACGTCAATGCTCGAGCTGCTGAGACATTACTTGTCCTGCCCGAGCGCGAAGCCCTTGCTGAACTGCTCTTGCAGCACGGTGAAGATCAGCATCGGCGGCACGATCGTCAGAATCGCCCCGGCCATCACTGCGCCCCAGTTGCTTTGCGCTTCGGCGTCGATCAGTCGGCTGAGGCCCACCTGCACGACTTGTTTGCTGTCGGACTGCATAATCACCAGCGGCCACAGGTACTGATCCCAAGCCGAGACGAATTGAATCACCGCCAGCGCCCCAACCGTATTCCAACTCATCGGCAAGAGAATTTTATAGAGGAACGTCAGCGGCCCCGCGCCGTCCATGCGGGCGGCGTCGGACAGGCTCGAGGGGATGTTCATGAAGTGCTGCCTGAACAGCAGCACGCCGGTGGCCGAGGCGATGAACGGCACGATGATCGCGGCGTAACTGTCAGCCCATTTGAGATCACCAGAGACCAAATTAAATAAGGAGACGATCAGCAGCTCGGTCGGCAAGGTCAACGCCAACAGCACCAGCGCGAAGAACAGATTTTTCAGCGGAAAGCGAAAGTATACGAATGCCAGCGCCGCCAGTAAGGACAGCGCAGTCTTACCCACCGTCACGCAGACCGCGACGATCGCGCTGTTGAGCATGTACTGCCCGAGTCCCGCGCCGACCCAAGCGGCTCGAGCATTCTCCCAGAATTGGGTTCCCAACAGCAGGCTGGGGCCGGTAACTTGGGCGCTGGTCTGCGTGGCTTTGACGAGTGCGAATAGCAGCGGTGAGGCGATCACCAGTACCGCCACGATCAGCGTCAAATGCGTCCAGAAATGACCGCCTTTGCGTCGAGGGTTGGCTCGAGATGCGCCTCGAGCGTGCTGGTTTTGAGAGTTAAGCGCCATAATGCACCCGGTTGCTGCCGTACTTGAATTGCAAACCGATCAGGCAGATCACCAGCAGCAGCATCAGCACGGCTTGCGCGGCCGCCAATCCCGTCTGGAAGCTGCGAAATCCGTCTTGGTAAAGCTGGTACACCAAAAACGTCGTGATGCCCGCCTCGCCGTAAACTGGGCCGCCTCTGGTGAGGATGTTCACCAACCCGAAGCTATCAAACAGCGACGAGACGATGTTGGTGAACACCAGAAAAAAAGTCATCGGGGAGAGCAGCGGCACGACCACGCGGTAAAAAAGTTGCCAAGGAGTCGCGCCGTCGATCTGGGCCGCTTCCGTGACTTCCTTGGGGATGTTCTGGATTGCGGCGAGGTAGAAGACGATGTTGAACCCCAAGCCCTTCCAGACGGTCGCGGCGACCACCAGCCCGAAGGCTAGAAAAGGCTGATCCAACCAGCGTGGTTTGATACCGAACAGTGTTTCCAACAAGTGATTGACCGCGCCGACTTCTGGATTGAACAAGAACAGCCACAGCGTTCCCGCAATGGCTGGGGAGAGCGCATACGGGTAAATCAGCATCAGGCGGTAGAACTTCGCGCCGGGAATCGGTTGGCTGGCCAGCCACGCCAAGCCCAAGGCGATCATCAGCCCCAGCGTTACAACCAGCGCGATGAAGACCAGCGTTTGCAGCATGACCTGCTGGTACACGGGACTCGAGAGCAGGGAAGAGAAATTGTCCAAAGCGATGAACTGCTCGTTACCGACGATGATGTTGGATCTGAACACGCTCAGCCGCAAGGTCTGAACAGCCGGGTAGTACGAGAACACCCCGAGGATCGCTAAGGTCGGCAGCAGCAGCAACCACGGCAGCCAGCGCCCCCGAAAGGTCGCGTGTTCGCTGCCAGCTCTGGGCGGACGGTCTCGAGCCTGCTGCTGGGGACTGGTGCGGATCGGTGCGGTTTGTTTGTTTGGTCGAGCGGCGTTCAAAGCGAACCTCCAACAGAGTCTGAAACCTCGAGCTATTGCGAGCGGCTCGAGGTTCGATGCATGGCTACGTCTTACTTGAAATTTTTGTTGTACTCCACCAGCGCCGCGCTGACCTGCTCATTGGCGGTTTTGGCCACGTCACTCACGCCTTGACCGCTCAAGACTTTTTGGATGTTTTGCTCGATCAGCGCCCGCATTTGAATGTTGGCTCCAGTCAGCGCCCCGGCGTTGGCGATGTTCGGTTTGGTGCTCAGGAGCTGCCTGAACGCCACGAGCTGAAGTGGGTTGCCCTCGAACCAGCCTTGCTTGCGGAGCAGATTCACGCTGCTGGTACGCACTGGGTAATAGCCGGTGAGCTTGTGCCAACTGGCCATGTTCTCGGTGTTGGTCATGAACAGTGCGAAATCCAGCGCGGTCTCGGCTTCTGGCTTGGCGATTGCTTTGGCCACCCAGAGGCTCGCGCCGCCGATGACCACGCCGTTACGCAATGAACCGTCGGGGATCGGCAGCACGCCGACGCCCATCTGAAAGCCGCTTTGCTTGCTGGCATCTAATAGATTTCCCAACCCAGCCGTGGAGTTGATCGTCATCAGCGCCTTTTGCTGCCCAAAGATCGCGTTTGTGCCGACCGTATCGGCCAGCTTGCCCGTGTTGGTCAAGTAACCTCGGTCATTCAGATCTTTGTAAAACTGGAAGATTTTGCGGCCCGCTGGGCTGTCGATGTTGCTGGCCGTTGCCCGATCCTGACGACCGTTGCCATTGTTGAGGAGTTGCGCGTTCTGCTGGCTCATCCACTGCTCGAACAGCCAGCTAAAGGGGGTGAGCGCCACGCATTTGACGCCGAGCTTGGCCGCGTCAAATTTGGCGCAGGTTGCCAGTACCGCGCTGAAAACCGTCGGCGGTCTGGCGGGATCGAGGCCAGCTTTCACCATCAGGTCTTTGTTGAAGTACAGCACAGGGCTGCTCGAGTTGAACGGGATGCTGTTGACCTTGCCGCCGATGGTGTAATAACTGACGATGGGTTTCAAGTAATCGCTGAAATCCACATCTTCGACGCTGCTGACCGGCTGGAAAATGCCGCTGTCGAGCGCGAGTTGACTGCTGGTTCCGTCCACCTGCACCAGCGCTGGCGCTTTGCCTTGGCGGGCGGCGAGCACCGTGGCTTGCAGGGTTTCGTCGCTGACACCCTTGTAGATCGGTACAATTTTTAGACTTGGATTGGCTTTGTTGTACTCGTCGGCTCTGGCTTGAATCCAGTTCCCTCGTTTGGCATCTCCAAACGTATGCCAGAACTCCACGGTTTGGTTTTGCGCGACGGCCATCACGGTTACGGCGAGCGGTACGGCGATCCAAAGTGCTTTCATGATTGCTCCTCTACTCAGTTCTACTCAGCTCTACTCAGTTGCAGGTGGCGCGGTGACAGGTTGCTCGAGTCGCCGAGCGGCTCGAGGCTCGGCTAGGGTTTTGGATACTCAGATGGCGGGAGTGGATTCCAGCATGGGGCGCAGTGTGATGAAGAAACCTTAATCCCCACTGAGGATAGAGCCAGTCTGCGATTGCGATTACGGTCGTAGCACACGGCGGAATTGTGGTTTGAACTCATATGTCGAGCGGCGTCTCGAGTTAAGTGTGTTACAGAACTGAGTATTTACATTCTGTTCACAACCTTAATCCGATGCGGCGATTGCCCGAGGTTCGGCCGCAGACATGGCGCTGATGATCTCGAGAACTGAGTTTCAGCGGTGGGGATACGAAGAACGCGCCACTTGCTGCGACGAAACGCCTGACAGAACTTCCGAGCAGTTCGACTCGAGCGTCACCAAACCGAGTGACTACCGCGTCACCTCGAGCTGCGCTGACCCTGAAACCGCCGATGCGGTAGTGACGAGCTGTGCGGTACAGGCACGATGGTTTTGAATCACTCGAGCGCACAGGGATGGCGGGCATTGCCGCCGATCCTCGACCGACACAACCACAACCCGCCCGCCGCGATCTCGAGACTGATCTCGAGCGTGACGGCTGGGTGATCGTTGAGTTCCATCTCTGGCGCATCAGCCACAAGCGACATGAAGCTGGGCCACGTTGGGGATGTGCGCGTTGCTCGAGTTCACGAGCTGGTGAGCGTGTGACGGTGCGATGGAACGCGCTTCGGTGCTAGAGCCGCTGTGCGTCACTGAAACACGCACGATCAAAGCAAGCATCCACTCAGACCCGAATGTTGACCCGCGCTCCGTCCGCCTCGAGATGCACGGTGTCCAAAAAGCGCACGACCCGCGTCGCGTACCCGAGCGCGATGCTGTGCGTGCGAACGCCGCCCGCAAAGCGCCGCACGCCGCCCAGCAGTTCACTGTCGGTGATGCCGGTCGCGGCGAAGACGATCTCGCGCCCCGGAGCGAGGTCTTCGGTGCGGTACACGCGGCTGCAATCAATGCCCATAAGCTGGCAACGCTTCAACTCCGCGTCGCTCGAGGGCAGAAAACGGGCTTGGATCTCCGCACCCAGACATTTCAACGCGGCTGCGGTCAGCACGCCCTCGGGCGCTCCACCCGACCCCATCAGGGCGTGAACGCCCGTACCGCGCACGGCGACCGCCAGCGCCGCGATCACATCGCCGTCCGCAATCAGTTTGACTCGAGCGCCACAAGCGCGAATCGCCGCGATCAGCCCCTCGTGACGCGCCCGATCCAACACCGCCACGGTCAGATCCTCTACCTTGCGCTCCAAGCTGACAGCGATGATCTCGAGGTTCTGGGCTGGCGTGTACTCGAGGCTGACTTTGCCTGCGGCGGGCGCGGCGACGACGAGCTTGTCCATGTACATGTCCGGCGCTCCCAGCAGGCCACCGCGATGCGACGCGGCGATCACAGCGATGCAGCGCGGCAGCCCTCGAGCCGCGACTTCCGTACCCTCCACGGGGTCGACGGCGATGTCAATTTCGATGCCGCCCGCGCCGAGTTGCTCGCCGATGAACAGCATCGGTGCTTCGTCCATCTCGCCCTCGCCGATCACGACGCGCCCGCTGATTTGCATCTGACTCAGCACCTCGCGCATCGCGTTCGTCGCGGCTGCGTCCAGCGCGTGTTTATCGCCCAGACCGACGAAACCGCTGGCGTTGAGCGCAGCGGTTTCGGTGACGCGGGCCAGCTCTAAGACAAGGCGACGCTCGAGGTCTGGTTGGTGGTGTTGGCTCACACGCCCCATCGTAGCGCAGCCGTGTGGACTGGCGCGTCCCACAGCGCGGTCAACTCTTTACTCAATAAGCACAGCGTGATCGAAGCGCCTGCCATCTCCAGCGCCGTCGTGTAATTGCCGACCAAGCTGCGACTGACGCGCAAGCCGCGCTGCTCGAGTTGACAACGGGCGTCGTTGAACAATAGGTACAGCTCCGAAACGGGCGTCGCGCCCAAACCGTTGACGAGCAGCAAGACCTCCACGCCCGCTTCCGGCTTGAGGTCAGCCAGAATCGCGCCCAGCAGCTCCGCGACGATGCTCGAGGCGCTGGCCATCGGGCTGCGGCGGCGACCGGGTTCGCCGTGAATGCCGACGCCGATCTCGATTTCGTCGTCCGGCAGGTTGAAGGTCGGCGTGCCAGCGGCGGGAACGATGCAGCTTTTCAGCGCCACGCCCATGCTCGCCAGCCTCGAGTTGACGTGCTCCGCCATGAGGCGGCAATCCTCGAGATTCGCGCCCGTTTCCGCCAGAGCGCCGACGATCTTCTCGACGATCACCGTGCCCGCCACGCCGCGCCGCCCGGTGGTGAAACTCGAGTTCTCCACGGCCACGTCGTCATTGATGATAACCGTAGCGTTTGAGGTGGACAGCATTTCTGCTGCCATTTCAAAATTCATTTTGTCGCCCGAGTAATTCTTGACGATGAACAGCACGCCCGCGCCCGTGTCCACCAGTTCAGCCGCCGCGATCATCTGATCCGGCGTCGGTGACGTGAAGACCTGCCCCGGACAGGCAGCGTCGAGCATTCCGTGACCGATGAAGCCCGCGTGCAGCGGCTCGTGACCGGAGCCGCCGCCGGAAATCAGCGCGACTTTCGACTGACGCTCACGGCGCGTCAACACCAGCGGCTCGAGGTGCAACGTGACCAGATCGGCGTGCGCTGCGGCAAAGCCGTTCAAGCTGTCCATCAGGTAGGTCGCGGGCGTGTTGATGAACTTCTTCACGCGCCCCTCCCCGCGTACTCGAGCGCATCCGACGCGCGGGATTCGTGCCTGCCCGCCACGAGATCGCAAATCGCCGTGATGATGAGTTGGCTCGAGCGAGCGCCGGGGTCGATGTGCCCGACCGCCCGTTCGCCCAGAAAACTGGCGCGGCCCTTCGTGGCGATCATCTCGCGGGTGGCCAGCATCCCGTCCTCGGCGCGGGTCTTGATTGCACTCAACAACTGATCGCTCGAGACGTGCGTGCTCGTCAGTTCCTCGAACGTTTCCGAGACGGGGATCAGCACGTCGAGCATCGTCTTCTCGCCCACACCTGCCTTGCCCCGCGCCGCCATCATCGCCACACCTGATTTGAACATCGCTGCCAAGCTGCTCGAGTTCAGTTCGGGCGCAGGCGTTTTCGCCATGCCCATCAGCAAGGAGGCCAGCAGCGGCCCGCTCGAGCCGCCGATGGTCGAGAGCAGTTTGCTGGCGCTCAACGACAGCGCGGGTTGGAACTCCAAACCCTCGATCTGAGGACGCAATTCAATCAGCGCCTCGAGACCGCGAAGCAGGTTGAAGACGTGATCGCCGTCGCCAATCGCTTGGTCGAGCTGCGCGATTTCATCGCGGTGCTGCTCAATCACCGCATGCGCCGCGTCGACGCACTCCATTACAGATTTGCCGTTCACAAGCGTATCCTTTCCCCGCCCGACCCAAAAAACAGTCGGCGGTCTGCGGCAATCTCGAGCCGCACTTCCTGCCCGCGCTTCAAACCGCTGTCGACGCTGACCAGAGCCCGAATTTCGGACAGCGGGTTGGAGACCAGAATCTGCTGTTGCGAGCCGAGGTTTTCGACAACCTCGACCGTACCGACTGTGCCAGTCGCGCCGACGCGCACGTCCTCGGGGCGCACCGCCAAATGCTTCGCGCCTTTGGGGACGCCTTGAAGCTCGCACCACTCGAGCGGCAAGACGTTGATCGGCGGCGTGCCGAGGCGCTGCGCGACGTACAGCGAATCCGGGTCGTCGTAAACCGTGCGCGGACTCGAGGCTTGACGTAAGACGCCGTTTTCTAAGATGCCGATGCGATCCGCCAATGTGGTGGCTTCGACCTGATCGTGGGTGACGTAAATCATCGTCGCACCGAGCTTGCTCTGGATGCGTTTGAGTTCCGCCCGCAAGTCTTCGCGCAGCTTCGCGTCAAGGCTGGACATCGGTTCGTCCATCAAAAATAGCTTGGGCGAGCGCACCAGCGCCCGGCCAATCGCCACGCGCTGCATCTCGCCGCCGGAGAGCTTGGTAGCTTTGTTCTGCAATTTGGAGTCGATCCGCAGCAACTCCGCGACCTCGAGCACGCGCCTTTTGACTTCGGACTCTGACACGCGGCGCAGCGGCGAGCGCAGCGGAAACGCCAGATTCTCAAAGACTGTGTAATGCGGGTACAGCGAGTACTGCTGGAAAACGAACGCGACATCTCGAGCGGCTGGATGCAGGTTCGTCACGTCCAGACCGCCGATCATGACCTGCCCCGCATCCGGCGTTTCAAGTCCCGCCATCAGCCGCAATGTCGTGGTTTTGCCCGCGCCGCTGGGGCCCAGCAGCACGAAAAACTCGCCATCGGCAATCTCCAACTCGAGATCCTGCACGGCTGTGACCGCACCAAATGATTTGGATACGTTTTGAAACGAAGCGTTAGCCATGTGCGACCGCCCCGCGCACAGCCTCGAGATTCGTGGCTTCGGGCTTCGCAACCTCGAGCCTCGTGTAATCGCTCGCCATCAGCTTCTCCGTGCTGGCGTTGTACAGCAGCACCCGGCTGGCGTCTGGCAGCGCTTGCGCCGCGTCATCCAAGCGCACCTTGAGGTTCTTGTCGACCCGCGCCCGCACTGTGCCAGCCGCCGTCTCCAAGGTCACGATCTGATGCGATCCCAGATACTCGACCGCTTTGACTGTGCCCGGAATGCCGCCGCTCGAGACCAGTGCGACGTGTTCAGGGCGCAAGCCCAGCAAGACGCTCGGCGCGGTCTCGTGTGTGCGCGGAATGCCCACAGGCACGCCCTGAATCGCAATGCTTTTGTCAGTCACGCGCACCGTACTGTCCACGCGCAGGAAGCTCATCGGTGGCGTGCCAATGAACGTACCGACGAACTTGCAATTTGGAAAGTTGTACATCCGCTCCGGCGTGTCGACCTGCAAAATCTCGCCCTGATTCATCACCATGATGCGATCCGCCATCATCATCGCCTCGTGCTGATCGTGTGTGACATACACCGTCGTCGCGCCCAGACGGTCGTGCAAGCGCCGCAGCTCGAGACACATCAATTCGCGGAACTCGGTGTCCAGCGTCCCCAGCGGTTCGTCCATCAAGAAGGCTTTCGGTTGCCGCACGATGGCACGCCCGAGCGCCACGCGCTGGCGGTCGCCACCGGACAGATTGCCGACGCCATTCTCGAGCAGATGATCGATCTTCAACATCTTGGCAATGTCTTCAACGCGGCGCTTGACCTCACTCTTAGAGAATTTCTCGTTCTCGAGCGGAAACGCCATGTTCTGCCGCACGTTCATGTGCGGGTACAGCGCGAAGAGTTGGAAGACGAACGCGATATCGCGCTCCCTCGCACGCTTAAACGTCACGTCGTCCTGATCGAGGATAATCCTGCCGCTCGAGGGGATTTCAATGCCCGCGATCATTCGCAACGTCGTGGTTTTGCCGCAGCCAGACGGTCCCAGCAAGACGAAAAACTCGCCGTTGTGAATCTTGAAATTGGAGTTCTTTACGGCCGTGAAATTCGCAAAGCGTTTCTGTAGGTTTTCGACGGTGATGTCAGCCATGCGTGCCTTTCGGTGGAAGTGTGGTGATTGTCGTGCGCTCGAGCCTAGCGGTGGTTTCTGGTTTCGCCCTCGAGTGCTCGAGGGTCGCTCGAGGTGGACTTGTCTAGCAAGGTCAACGGCAACTCGCTGCGCTCGCCCCCTCACCCGCCTGCGGCGGCCTCTCCCGCAGCGCCCAAGCCCGTAAGGTGCTGCTTTCAGGGCAAGAAGGGAGAGGCGAAAAAGCGCGGTTCTCGAGCATTGTTCAGTCACGCAATTTTGTGGCGACTGCGAAGCCGACCGTACCCGCCAGAATCACGACGAACGAGTAGCTGTACAAAAAGAGAAAAAACGGTTGCATCAACATCACAATTCCGCCGCCGATCATGCCAGCAGTCAATGGCTCCATCCATGCCCTTGACAGTTTCATTTGCGAATCGCTCCGAACGTGATGCCGCGCAAGAGGTGGTTTCTGAGCAGCACCGTGAAGATCAGCACGGGCAGCAGAAACAGCGCTGTCCCCGAAGCCATCGCGGGCCAGTCCAGCCCGCCCTCGCCGATGATCGTTGGGATAAACGGCGGTGCGGTCTGGGCGTTGCCGCTGGTTAGCAATGACGCGAAGGCGTATTCGTTCCACGAGAAAATCAGGCAGAAAATCGCGGTCGAGGCGATGCCTGTCGCGGCTTGCGGCAGCACAATTTTGTAAAACGCTTGCACGCGGGTGTAGCCGTCAATCATCGCGGCTTCCTCGTACTCGCGGGGGATTTCATCCATGAAGCCTTTGAGCAGCCAGACCGCCAGACTGAGGTTGACGACTGTGTACAAAAGGATCATTCCCAAATGCGTGTCCGACAATCCGACGGCGCGGTACATCAGGAATATTGGGATCGCCACGGCAATCGGTGGCATCATGCGCGTGGACAGAATAAAGAACAGCAAATCCGACTTACCCGGCACGCGAAACCTCGAGAAGCCGTAAGCCGCCAGCGTGCCCAGTACGACGCTGAGCAGTGTTGACCCGAAGCCGATGATGAGCGAGTTGACGTAGCGCCCGATGAAGCTCGAGGGGCCGGCGATCACCATTTGCTGCTTCCGCACGAGGTTGTCGTACCAAGTCGCGGGCGGTGGCAGCGCGGCTAAGTCCTCGTTGCTGAGCCGCGTGCGGGTTGTGAACAGGTTAACGAAACCAGTTGGGGATGGCGCAGTGACAAGCTTCGGCGGGTAGGCAATCGCATCGTTCGGCGTGCGCGTGGCGGTCACGAAAATCCACACCAGCGGGATCAACGTGATAAACGCATAGAGGTAAATCAGTCCCCCCGCCAGCCAACGCATGCGGCTCGAGGGTTGCAGTGGATCAGTCGTTTGGTTCATCGCTCTTTCACCCGCTCGAGGAAACGCACCAACAGGTTAGACAGTCCGTAGACAGAGACGAATAAGATGATCGCAAAGGCGGCGCTGTAGCCAGTGCGCCACTTTTCAAACGCCTCGCGTTTCAAGGTGATGCTGGCGAGTTCCGTCACCGATCCCGGCCCGCCGGAGGTCAGTTGATTGACTAGATCGAACATCTTGAAGTTCTCGATGAACCTGAACAGCAGTGCCAGAATCAGAAACGGCAGCAGCATCGGGATCGTGATTCGCCAGAACTTTGTCCACTCTGAGGCGCGATCGACCTCGGCCGCTTCGTACAGGTAATCGGGGATGCTGCGTAAGCCCGCCAGAATCAGCAGCATCACGTACGGCGTCCACATCCACGAGTCGACCAGAATGATCGCCCACGGCGCGAGGGCGGTACTGCCGATCATCGTGAACTCCCGCGTGCCGCTGAACAGACTGACGATGTAATTGAAAATGCCGTACTGCGGTTGGAAAAAGTACGTCCAGAACGTGCCGACCACCGCTGGCGAGAGCATCATCGGCAGCAGGATGATTGTGGTCAGCGTCGCGTGACCCCTGAATTTCTGGTTCAGCAACCACGCCAGCCCGAAGCCCAAGGTCATCTGAATCAGAATCGTCCAGAACAAAAAGTGCGAGGTTGACTGCAACCGCGCCCAGATCTCGGGGTCGTTCAAAATCCTCGAGTAATTGTCAAAGCCCACGCCGACCGATGGCGAGTTCGGGCGGTTGGCGCGGTAATTGGTAAAGGACAGGTAAATCGTCCACAGCAGCGGAAAGACATTGAACGCCAACAGCAGCAAAATTGCCGGGCCGCAAAATAACCACGCCAAAGAGCGGTCAGATAATCCAGTGCCACGGCGTTGAATTGGCGCGACGAGTTGAGCGGCTTTCATGAATACTCCGTAAGGTCTGGCTCGAGGGTTGGGAAAGGTGCGACTTCCGAGCGAGGTGCGCGTGGAAACTCGAGGTGCTGGGCAGGGTTGAATCAGCGCGAGTCTCGAGCGGGCGCGAGCTGAGCTGCTCTGGGTTGCTCCCTCTCCCGCGTGCGGGAGAGGGTTGGGGTGAGGGGGGCGAGCGCAGCGAGTTGCCGTTGATGTTCAAAGTCAACAGCAACTCGCTGTGCTTCGCCCCCCTCACCCGCTGCTTCGCAGCGGCCTCTCCCGCAGGGAGAGGCGAAAAGTCGCTTTTAGCTCGAGCCAGATTCATGAGGAGGGCTGGGTCTGGCTCGAGCCGATACGCAAGGCGGTCTCGAGTTACTTGATCTTGCCGTCCTCTTTAAAGACTTCCGTCCAGTCCTTGACCAGCCCGTCGAGCGCTTCTTTAGCCGTACCCTTATCGGCGACGACGTACTCGTGTAGGCGCTTTTGCATGGCGATCAGCAATTGCGCGTAGGTTGGCTCTTGCCAGAAGTCCTTGACGATGGCCAGCGAATCGGCGAAGACCTTGGCGTAGGGTTTGCTGGTCAGGAAGCCTTTGTCTTTGACGACACTGTTATGCACGGAGAACCCGCCGACATCCCACCAGCGCTTCTGGACGCTGGGTTGTGCGAACCATTGCAGATATTGCAGCGCGGCTTCTTGCTTATTGGAGTAACTGACGACGCTCATGCCCTGCCCGCCGAGGGTCGCGCCCTTGGTCGTGCCGATTGGGTTGACGAAAAAGCCGGTTTTGCTGCCGCCCACATCGGGGTCTTTAGCGATGCCGGGGAAGAAAGCGATGAAGTTCATTTGCATGGCGACCTGACCGGATTTGTAAGCGTCCAAATCCTCGGTCATGTAGGCGTTGCTGTGACCGGGCGGCGTGCAGCACTTGTACAGGCTTTTGTAGAACTCGAGACCCGCGACGGCGTTTTTAGAATTGGTGAAGCCCTCGAGGTCATAGGGTTTCTTCGGGTTGTCGTACTGCATCCCCCACGCGTAAAGCGCCGAGGTCGCGCCCATCGTGATGCCTTCCGAGCCGCGCTCGGTGTAGATCGCCGCACCGTAGACCTTTTTCTTGTCGATCATGCGCCCCTGAAAGAAGGTGGCGATGTCGCGCAGTTGCTTGTAAGTCGTTGGTGGCAATAGGTCGTATTTGTACTGCGCTTTGAACGCGGCTTTCAAGTCGGCTCTGGCAAACCAGTCCTTGCGGTACGTCCACGCCACCGCGTCGCCCATCGCGGGCAAGGAGTAGTAGTTCGTCGAGCCTTTGGGCCAGGTGGAATACGCGTTGACAGCCGCTGGCATGAAATCGCTCATGTTGATTTTTGACTTGGCGAAGAAGTCGTTGAGCTTGACGTAGTGACCTTCGGTGGCCGACGTGCCGATCCACTGGCTGTCACCGATCATCACGTCGCAGAGCTTGCCTTTGGAGTTGAGTTCGTTCAGCATTCGCTCGGCGTAATTCGTCCACGGCACGAATTCAAATTTCATTTTGATGCCACTCTTGGCAGTGAAGTCTTTACTGAGTTCCACCAGTGCATTGGCGGGATCCCACGCGGCCCAGCACAAGGTCAGTTCCTGAGTCTGCGCTCGAGTGTAATTGGCGACCAGTGCGCCGCCGATGCTGACCATGGCGATTGCGGCAAGTCCAATGCGTTTTTTCATGCTGCTCCTAAAACGACAACAGAGAGGTCTAGGTTGTTGGCTACGAACCAACAACGACGATGAACCAGCACGGGCGTGGTCTGACGCAATGAGAAATCAGCGTCAGCTTGACTCGAGCAGACTTCGGAGCGTGGGCGAAACCGCCCTTACTACTCGGTCATGTCGGTCTGTGTTCGATAATGTCGAATACTGTTTCAAGATACTGAATTGTTCTGGCGATGTCAAGACCCAGCTCGAGTCAAAAGGCGAAAGGCAAAGGGTGAAGGTTGAAAGCGGTGTCGTTCAAGAGTCTCGCGGCTGGCTCGAGCTGGGTCTAGAACACTGCACTCGAGCTACGCTGCACTCAAACTCTCCCGAGTCTTGCGTTCTCGAGCGAATTTCGCTACCGCTACCCCAGAAGTCGCGCACCCAACTCCCTCGAGATGTGCCGCGCCGCCTCGAGCACGAGTTGCACCAGCTCGGCTTTGGGGGCGTCGTCGATCAGCAGTTCCCTGACCGCCCCGGAAATCCCGATGCTGCCGATCACTTCCTGCTTGCGGTCAAAAATCGGCGCGGCCACGCCGGCTTCGGTCAGCACGGCTTCCTCGGCTTCCAAAGCCCAGCCTTGCTCGCGTGTCAATTGCAATTCTGCCTCGAGCTTCGCGTTATCAGTCTGCGTGTTTTTCGTCAAGCGCGGCCAAACTCGAGGCTCTAAGCCAGCCTGCGCCACCAGCGCCTTACCGAGCGCCGTGGCATGCAGCGGCAGGTTGGAGCCGACCTCTAAGATTTGTAGGCTGTTGTCCGGGCGAAAGACGTGGTGGATAATCAACGCGTTGCCGCCACGCAACACGGCCACGCGCACACTGCACTGGCTTTTTTGCGCCAGCCAATCGGCGCGGGCCAGCGCCCGCTGGCGCAGTTCGTTGACATCCAAGTAACTCGTGCCAAGCTCGAGCAGCGCGTGACCGAGTTGATACTTGCCGGTGTCCGCGTCCTGCTCCACGAAACCCTCGTCGCGCAGCGTGCTTAACAACCCGTGAATCGTTCCTTTCGCCAGCTCGAGTTGCTCAGACAACTCCGAGACGCCCAAGCGCCGCGATCCCGACAGGCAACGCAAGATAGCCACAGCCCGCTGCACCGATTGGATGCTCACGCCTCTAGCCAAGCTCTCTCGAAGGCGGCGAAGATAAAGACCGTGCTGACCGCGCCCGGATCCTGATGCCCAATCGCGCGGTCTCCGAGGTAAGACGCCCTGCCCTTGCGGGCCACCATCGGCGCGGTATTGCGAGCGCCAGCCTCAGCCGCCTGATGCGCCGCTGCGAAGGCCTCAGCCAAATCATCCCCTCGAGCGGCCGCCTCCAAGAGCGCCCGCACCGCTGGTTCCAGCGCGTCGACCATGGTTTTCTCACCGAGTTCCGCCGCGCCGAGTTCCGTCACGGCTTCCAATCCCAGTTTGAGCGCTCCGGCAAACGCCTCGAGAGAAACTTGCTCGAGACCTTCCAGAACCTTGCCCGCCCGCCGCAATGCCACGCCCCACAGCGGGCCGCTCGCGCCACCGACGCTGCCCATCAGCGCCGTGCCAGCCATCAGCAGCACCTCGCTCGGTCGGGCTGTGGCGGGCAAACCCTCCAAACGGCTTTCGATGCTCGAGAAGCCGCGCATCATGTTCGTGCCGTGATCGGCGTCACCAATCGCCGCGTCCAACTGCGTCAGGTACTCGTGTTGCTGGGTCATCGCGGCCGCGCAGAGCATCATCCAGCGGCGCAGGTGGCTTGCTTCGAGGGTTTGCATCGTCACATTCCCCATCGTAATACGGGCGTGCATACGGGAGCGTCCCACAGCCGCAGCAATTCCTCGTCCATGCTCAGCACGGTGATCGAGGTTCCCGCCATGTCCAGACTGGTCAGAAACGACCCGACCAATGATCGCGCAATGCCCACCCCGCGAGCCTCGAGAATAATCTTCACTTCGTTGAACACGAGGTAGAGTTCCGCCAGCGGCGTCGCGCCCAGCCCGTTGACCAGCACGAGCACGCTAGCTCCGGGTTGCAGGTTCAGCTCCATCAGAATCGGCTCGAGCATCAGCGCCACCAAGTCCTTGGCGGGCGCGAACTTCTCGCGCCGCACGCCGCGCTCGCCGTGAATGCCGACGCCGACCTCGATCTCATCACTCGCCACGTCGAAGATTCGCTTGCCCGTGTTCGGCGTCACGCATGATTCAAGCGCCACGCCATACGAGCGCGAGCAGGCGCTGACCTTGCGGGCCACTCGAGCCACTTCTGTTAAGCTCGCCCCAGACTGCGCCATCGCCCCGGCTAATTTGTGGATCAGCACCGTCGCGCCCATGCCGCGCCGCCCCTGAGCGCCGGGCTGCGGCGTGATCGAGCAATCGTCAGACACCAACACGACCTCGAGCGGCACGGCTGTTTCCTGGGCAGCCACCTTAAAATTCATCACGTCGCCCGCGTAGTTCTTGACGATCAGCAGCACACCAGCTCCCGCATCAGCCGATTGAATCGCCTCGAGAATCTGCGCGACGCTCGGGCTGCTAAAGACCGTGCCAACGCAGGCGGCATCCAGCGCACCCACGCCGATGAAACCAAAATGCGTCGGCTCGTGACCGAAGCCGCCGCCGGACACCAGCCCGACCTTGCCTGCCGTGAGCGCTTCACGGCGCGTCGCCACCTTTGAAGCCAGCCGCACCGCCACCAGATCCGCGTGGCAGGCCGCGAAACCAGCCAGCGTCTCGAGCACACTGTCTTCGGAGGCGTTGATGAACCTTTTCATGGCTTGAAGCGGTCAGTATAGGCGCTCGAGTGAGCTTAGGCGTCGAACACGCTGAGGGCACGGTCAATGTGGCATGAAGTATCCGGCTCGAGAAACTTTAAAATGACACCTCGAGCCGAGACTCGAGGTGTCAAAATTGCAGAGGCTCATGGACGCTCAGTAGCGCGGTAAGTCTTGCTCCTCGTAGGTCTGCCCCGCGCCGCAACCGATCTTGACCGTCGTATCCGAGGGCTTGGTCACACCAACGACCTTGCACGAGAACGCGCTGACGAGGCTGGCTGGGACGGCCGTGCGGCTGCTGACCTCTGTCGCGGGGCGAAGCAGTGTGATGCTGCGGTTGTCGTAAACGCTTTGCACGGTGGTGCTGCCCTTTTGCAACAGCAGTTTGATGCCGTTGTACTCCCACGCCAGCGCCGCACCTTCAGGCTGGAACGTGCCGCCGAAGGCTTTGACGAACTCGGTCGGCGAAATAAACGCCATGTTGACATCTATCACCGCGCCCGCCTTGGTCACGCGGCTCGAGGGGACACCGACTGGCGTTGGCGTGAAACCGTAAGCGGCGCTGCATGGCAGGGTCTGGATCGCATCGCGGAAACTGGCGACGCTAAAGTTAAATTGGCGGGCGCTGTTGCCCGCATCGGTGACGCGCACGGTCAACGAATCCGCGTCCGCCCCGAGCGTCAAGAAGCGTCTGGTCAGGTTGTTGGGCAAAAACAACGTGCTCTGGAACGGCCCGAGATTCCAGCGCTCACTGACCACGGCCGAATCATCGAAGCGATACGTGACGGTTTGTGTGGCTGCCGCAGGCAATTTGATCTGAGGCTTAAAACTGACCTCGAGCCGATTGGTGACGCAGCTCAGTGCCAGCATGCCAGCTCTGACGTTGCCAACTTCGGTGGACTGCACGCTTTTGCCGCTGTCGACCGTAAAATTGCCCATCATCACTGGGGTAGCGAGGGCGACGGACAGCAGCGCAGGGGCAATCAATAGTGATCTCATGCGCTCAATCTGCTGGGTGAAGCTGAAGCGCAGATGAAGATTGCGTGATTTCAGTGTGCCGCGAGTGCGGCTTTGACCTGCATCACGCGGGTCTCGAGGTCGCCACTGACAAGCGTGTACGCTACGCCGCGCACCGCGAGGTCGTACTTGATCAGTCCCTGAGCGCGTTCGCGCCAGAACGCATTGTCGCGCCAACCGTCTTGCACGAAGGCAAAATCCGTGTCGCACAAAAAAACGTGCTGGTAGCGCGTTTCAGCCGCTCGAGCGAGCTGGGTCAGTTCCGGCAACCCGTCGCCTTCGTAGGCGTAGCCCAGAAACATTGTCGTGATCGCGTTCGTGTCCACGAATAGAAAGCGCTTTGACTCGAGCAGCGCCGCATCCTCGAGAGCGCGGTGACGATGGGCGATCTCGACGTAATCGCTCAGCTCGAGTTGCCCCGCTTTCTGCTCCCAGACCTCGCGCCCGACCTCTGGCACAAACGCCGTGTCGTACTCGAGCGCCATGCGTTGCGTCAGCGTGCTTTTGCCGGTGCTCTCCGCGCCCAGAAACACGACCTTTTGCACGAAATGCGAGTAAACGAGCGGCTCGAGTTGATCGCGCAGTCCGTGAACGTCCGCCCTGATCTGCGTGCCCGACACGGAGAAGCGTCCTCGCTCGAGGTCGACCAATCGGTGGGTCACGCCGAGATGCGCCGCGAAACCCTCGCCGTAGGTCTCGGACGTGAAGACCGCATCCACTGCGATCCCTCGAGCCAGCAGCCAGCCTTTGACAAACTCGCGTTGCTCGAGGTCAGACGCGTCGTTCGGCGGCGGGTTCTCGGGCACGAAGACCTCGAGCCTTGGATACCGTATCCGCAGCCAGCTCGCCCTGACCTCGCTGGGCATCGCTGGAAAGTCTGGCTGGCTGTAGACCAATACCGTCACCGCTTCGCATTCGTTGAGCGCCGTCTCGAGCAAAAACTGATGCCCTTTATGCAGCGGCGCGAATTTCCCAACGACCAACCCGCGCATCAGGCAGTCACGGGCGCGACTCGAGCTTCATCTTTGCGCCACTCCAACCAGCCGTACACGCTCATGCCTGCCAAGATGAATTGCAACCCAAACTGCGCCCACAACTCGAGATGCACGAAGTAGACCGCTTGCACCGCGTTGACCGCGATCCACACGCCCCAACTCCACGCCCATTTGCGGGTCGTCGCAAAATTGGCGATCAGTGCCAGACTGACCGCGCCAAACTGCACCCAATTCCAAGACTCTTTAAAGTCTGTGACGATTACCGTCACCAAAAAAATGGCAATGCTCGCCACCCACGTCACCGCGTACCACGCGGCTTCATTGAAGCGAATCAACCCCGCGTCGCGTTTGCTTTCTAGCCACCACAGGTACAGCCCGTGAATCCCGAAGATCAAGTAACTAACCTGCAAACCTGCCAGCATCCACTGAGCGCCACTGATAAACAGTAAAAAATACGGCAGCAAGCTGGCGTTCGACCAGTGCCAGTACGCCAAGCGCTTCTGGAAGAGGTAAATCAGCGACACGACGACGCACAGCGATCCAGACCAGTCCAGCACCCACAGCGGTAACAAAAGACCCAAAATATTCATAACACTCCTTTTAATTGCGCCGCCAGACCCTCGAGTGAATCCGTGACCGTCACGTCCGGACGCGCCAAGCGGGTTTGGGTGATGACATCGAAACGACGGGCGTAAGCTGGGTCAACGCCGATCAGCAGTGGCTTATCCGTCATGCTCCACTTACCCAGCTCGTACAAAGTGATCGGGCAGAGCGTCTGCGGCGGGAACCAGAACGCAATCGCGCCCGCCAGTGCCAAATATCGGTACTCCCATTCGATCTGCGCCTCTGCCATCTGAGGATCGTTCAAGTCAAAATCCTCGCGGCGCGGATTGAACACCAGCCAGTCTGTGTCACGCAATTTCTCGAGGAGCTGGGCTTGCCAGTTCGGGCAGTTTGAGATTCCGCCCGCCAAGAACACCGAATGCTCAGCGGGCAGCGGCGCAGCCTCAGCCGGACACTCAACTAAGCGCATCAACGCCCCCTCGAGATCGCATCCGAGAACGCCGCTCGGAACGCCTCGAGCGTCGCGCCGTCCTTGGAACGGTCGTAGACCGCAAAAGTCACCTGCTCAAAAACGCCCGCAAACGCGCTGCCAGTGTGCAGCAGTTGCCTGAAACTCGAGGCGACGAGGTGGGGCGGGTTCCTGAAGACCCCGCAGCCCCACGCGCCGAGAATCAGCTTCGTGTGACCGTGATGGGCGGCGAGGCGCAGCACCAGACCCGCCCGCTCGAGCAGCACGGCTGATACGCTCGGTAAATCGTGCATTTGGGTTTGCCCCATCGCGCCGTAATTCGGAGCGGCGCTCGTGATAACGCTGGCGAGGTACGGCGTCTCGAGCGTCGCGCCATCGTCGTCTTTGAAGAACGGCACGTCCGGCGAGTAAATCATGCGGTGTGAGTAGCGCAAATCGCGCTGCGAGCGGTGAAAGCTGTAGAAGCCCGGTGCGGTCAGCAGACACGGGTACAAGCCGCTCGAGCGAGCCAAGCTCTCCTCCTGCGCCTGCGCCCCGCCCAAGAAGCCACCGCCGGGATTCTTGGCGCTGGCGAAGTTCAGCAGCGCGACCCGCGAGCCGTCCGCTGTGACGCGCCGCGCTGCCTCGAGCGTGGATTCGGATGTGACCTCGAGCAGCGTCTCAAACCCTCGAGACTCGAATCGCAGTGACTCGAGCATGTGCGGTTCGTAAAAGACCGTGCCAGATTTCGCCGCCTCGAGCTGGGTTGATAGATCGCGCTGCACGCCAGAGGGCGCGGTGTACGCACCCGTCTCGAGGCGCTTCAAGGTGTCGGCGGCAATGTCAGCGTTTCGGTTACGGCTCATATGATTTCCTTTATTGTTTATCCAGTAAAGCGTCGATTTTGGTGTTCAGTTCACTGCTCAAACTCGAGCCGTAGAAGCTCGCCTCGAGCGTGATTCGTCCGACGATGTTGGCATTGAATTCTTCGAGCTGCTCGGCCGGAACCCAGAGTTCCTGATGCTCTCGAGTGCCAACGGTTTGAGTCTTGAAACGGCTGGCGTATCTGTCTTCAGCCTCAAAGCGAGTCACAAAACCGCACGGCGGATTGTTGTAACGAGTATTCCAACCCTCGGCGATTTGACGAGCGTATTCAAAATTCAGCACGGGGTAAAAAATCGGTCGGTCGGGCAACCTTGGCGGGAATGATCGCCAGCCCGAATCAGCAATTAGCTTCAACTCTTGCCAACCCGTTGGTCTGTACAGAATCATGGCTCACCTTTTTTCCCTCCCTCGAGTTCAGCCCGCAGTTGCTCGCGCAATTCCACCAGCAACTTCCCCAACATATTCAGCCCCGTGCCGCTCGAGCCGATGCCCCAGTAATGGTCTTTGGTGGTGTTTTCGACGATTTCCTCGTCGCCTGTCCCCAGCAATATCTGTCGAATCTCGAGGTGCTGCGTGAACTTCGCGTGCAATGCGGCTCGCATCACGTCGTCTTTGACGGCTTCCCAATCCTCGCGCAGTGGTCGCGCCCTCGAGCGTCCGGCTTTGGCGACCTGCATTGGGCTGGGCATTTGGCGCAGCGCGGCAATGTGATCCCAGTGCGGGTAGAACTTCATCGCTTGGAAGTAATGCTCACTCGTGCGCCACGTTTGATTGTCTAAGGTGAACGGGTGCGCGGAGAAGTTGCTGAAGCAGCCGTAAACGGGTTCTTTCGTGCCGTAAAAGTAAATTGCCATTGTCATCTCCTAAAATCTGGGTCTCGAGAGCGCGGGTTGCGACTGGCTCGAGTGGTGGGCGAGGGGGCGAGGCGAACCTCGCCCCTACGAAAATCCGTGTTGAACAGGCATTTGCCGTGATGCTGTAGGGGCGATCCTCGTGATCGCCCGTGCAACGGTGGAACGACCAATCCACCCAATCAACCCGCTTTCCCCGACCTCGCGTGTCGGTAATACTCCGCTGGACGAAACCCCATTCCAACCTCGAGTTCGCCCGTCGCCTCGAGCTGACCTCGAGCGAGAATCTTGCGTCTGAACGCGTCTTTGTTGAGCTTTTTGCCGAGAATCGTTTCGTGCAGCGTTTGCAGTTCGCGTAAGGTGAATTGCGTGGGCAGCAGTTCAAATCCAATTGGGCTGTACTCGACGCGTCCGCGCAGCCGATCTAAGGTGCGCTCTAAAATCGCGTTGTGATCGAACGCCAGTGCTGTCTGTAAAGCCTCTGTCACGGGCATCAAGCCTCGAGCGTCGCTGACCGTGAGCTTAGCCAATTGCTCGAGCGGCACGAGTGCGTAGTACGCGACGCTGATGACGCGGGTGCGCGGGTCGCGCCCCACCGCGCCGAAGGTGTAGAGCTGCTCCAAGAAAACTTCGCGTAAACCAGTTTTCGCCTCGAGCAATCTGGCAGCGGCGTCCTCCAAGCTTTCCTCGAGTTGCACGAAACCGCCGGGTAAGCTCCAATCGTTTTTATAAGGATGTTCGGTGCGGCGCACCAAGAAGACCTCGAGCGCGTCGCCTCGAGCGGTCAGCAGCGCCACGTCGACGCTGACGCTGGGGTGCGGGAACTCGTCGGCGTTGTAAGTGCGGAGGAACTCGAGTTCGGCTTTGGAGGGGCGGCGCGGCATGGGATCAGCTCCTTATCTGCAATAAGCATATATGCAAGTTGCAGCGAAGTCAATTAGCCGCTTGGCTTACTCGCTTGCCCTGAACCGCTCGAGGTCAACGACGCGCCCGCCATTTAGCCTCGAGTCTTCGAGCGCGAACGCCAGCAGGTGACTTTCCAAATACTGCGTTGGGTCGGCTCGAGTGCCCTGCTGCACCGCTTCGACGAAGGCTTGCGTCAAGCCCAGATCGCCGCCGCCGTGACCCGCGCCGCTCATGCCCGGCGCGGCTTCAATCGGGATCAGCTCACCCGCACCAGACAGCGCCGTTTCGACATCGTGCCGTTCCAAACGCAACTCCTGCTTCGTGGCGCTGAACACGCCGCGCAGGGTCGCCAATGTGCCGTCGATCCGCAACGTGCGCCCCTCCTCGCCGCTGTGACCGTGCATCGCAAAGGTCGCGCTTGCGCCTCCTGTCAGCTCCATGACAGCGACTTGGTGATCCACTACATCGTTATCGCAGTGATAGACGCAGCGCCCATACGGGCCCGTCCCCAGCGCAGCGCGTCTGGCGTCAAGGCTCGAGTCTGCGCTGATGACACTGGCGGGCCAGCCGGTATTGTCCGTCAGGTAAACCTTCGGCGCGTAAAACGCGCAAGTCTCCGCCACGGGGCAACCCTCGAGACAGCGCCTCGGTGCGCCCTCTGGAGCGTGCTCCGCCCTGAAGTGCTGTAACCCACTGAAGCTCGAGGCGCGTGTCACCTGCAAACCCGTCAGCCAGCTCAGTAAATCCAGATCGTGCGAGCATTTGGCTAAAATCATCGGGCTGGACTCGAGCACGTTGCGCCAATTGCCGCGCACGTAGCTGTGGGCATAGTGCATGCTGGAGACGTTCTCGCGCCAATCCATAGTCACGACCTGCCCCAGTGCGCCGCTCTGAATCACGCGCTGGAGGGTCTGAAAAAACGGCGTGAAGCGCAGCACGTACCCCAGCATCACCACGCGGCTCGAGGCGTCCATCGCCCGCAACACGCGCCGCGTGCCAGCCAGCGTATTCGCGGCGGGCTTCTCGAGCATCACGTGCAGGTCAGCTTCCAGACAAGCGATTGCTGCATCATCGTGCAGCGCGTCCGGCAGGCACACGAATGCCGCCTCGAGCTGCTGATCTTGCGCGAATCTTACGGCTTCGCGCCAATCCAAAAACCGTGCCGACACTGGGATATTGTGCGCCGCACCAAACCGCTCGAGCTTCGCGGGATTTCTGTCAGCCACCGCCACGAAGCAAAGCCCCGAGGCGTGCTCGAGCGCGTACCTGCCGTAGACATCAAAGCCTCTGTTGCCCGCCCCAAGCATCACCGCGTTCACCATGCCCTCGAGTCTAGCCGCTCCAGTGCAGGCGTACTCACAACTCACAGACTGCTTTCATCTGGTAGCGACAGAAAGCAACTTGAGCGCGGTACTATGAGCGATGAAAAGGTCAATTGCGACCCGATGTTCAGCCCCTTTAGCTCGAGGTGAGCGCCCCTTATGTGTACACAGATCAGCTCTTTCGCACGTTCACTCGAGCCTTCCCAACTCGAGGTGAGTTCATGTGGCGCTTAGGAGTGCTGCTGGCTTTTATTTTGGCGCTCGGCGCGGGGTACTACACTGGGCTGACCACCGCGCAATCCAAGCTCGTCACACCCGATGAGATCAACACCGTCGAGATTCGCAATCGCACGTTGAAATCTGTCGTGATGGTGATCGCCAAAAGTGCGCCGGAAGCCGTGCCGCAGGGCGAAGACCCAAACTTCTTCTCGAGCGGATTCTTCTATAAGCCCAACCTGATCGTCACCAATTACCACGCGATCAACAACTCGCCCGTGTCGATCCGTGTGCAACTGTCCGACGGGCGGCAGTTCCCGGTGACGATTGAAGCCTACGATCCCGGTATCGACATCGCCGTGCTGCGCGTCAGCGGCGTGACCGCGCCGGCCGTGGTCAAATTCGGCAATTCGGGCGACGTGTTGCCCGGTCAGAAAGCCATTATCTTGGGCGCACCGCTGAAGAAACCCAACAACGTTTCCGTCGGTGTGGTCAGCAGCTTTAACCGCATCGAGGAGTTCAACGACGACATCGGCGTGGAAATCCCCGAGATGCTCCTGACCGACGCCAACATTGAGGGCGGCAACAGCGGCGGGCCGATACTGGACAGCAAAGGCAACCTGATCGGTGTGGTCGACGCGAACTTAGAGTCAACCATCACCGCGACCGGCAAGGTCGGACTGGGCATCCCCAGCAACCTCGTGCAGCAAAGTTTAAGCGACCTCGAGCGCTTCGGGCGCTCGCAGCGTGGGCAGCTCGGCGCGACCCTGAAAGATGTCAGCGAACTCGAGCCATTCGCGCTCGAGGCGGTTGGTTTGAGCAGTTCACGCGGTGCTCTGGTGATGGATGTCGAACCCGACGGTGCGGGCGCGAAGGCTGGCTTGCAGCCTTCGGAGATCAGCAGCGACGGCAAGCTCAAACGGCTGGGTGACATCATTTTGAAGGTGGACAGCAAAGCCGTGCAGGGGCGCTTTGATACGATTCAAGAAATCGCCAAGCGCCGCCCCGGGCAGGTGCTGACGCTGACCGTCTGGCGCAACAAAAAACCCGTGCAACTCAAAGTCACGGTTACGCCGCGCTTGCCAAGGTGAAGATTCATTCGCGTATGTGAATCTCGAGTAAAGTGCTTTTAGGACGCTGACACTGCCACCACAACTCGATCCCGATGAAGTATCCAGCCATGGATGCGGATACGTTCTTACCGATGCTCGGACAGCAGGGTTTGAAGTCGGTGACAGAAAGGCTTAAACCGTTTACCGTGCTGATTTGATAGCAGGTATTTAGATCCGCTTCTCCCACAAGTAGTAATCCAGCCCGTACCAATGAGAAAAGAGCGTGACCGCCACAACATACCCGTGCTGCTCGAGCAGGTGCTGGCTAGCGCTGTTGCCTACCCGTGAGTCGCACCAGATTTTGTGCGCCCCGCGCTGCGTCGCACCCGCTTCAAAAGCTTGCATCAGCAAGTGGCTCAGCCCGCGTCCGCGCCAGTTTTCACCAACGATGATCCAACCCAGCCACAGCAACCCTGCGTCGACGCTCGAGACAATCAAGCCCACAAGCTGGTCGCCTTCAAACAATCCTATCGCACTCAGCGCATCCAGCTTGAGATTCGCGGCTAGATTTTCAGCGCTGTGCGCGGCGATTTCCTCGAGCTTGGCGACCGCGTTGTAATGCGGTGATGAGGAAATCGCGGCCTCGAGCAGCGTGGCGGCTAGGCTGAGGTCAGCAACCTTGAGTGCTCTGGGGGTGAACGGGTTGGTCACGCTTTTCAGCTTATCCAAGCCGTTTGACGGATGCGAATCGGCTCGAGGAGCGTGTAAAATCTTCACGATCATCGCGAGCTTGGTCGCGGGATTTTCTTTCCTCCATTCACAGGAGCTGTCCACCTGATGCGTTTGCGCTAAACCCAATAACGGCCGGTCATGCCCTCCCAAGAGGGCGGCGTCTCGTTGGAGGTCAGCGTGAATCTGCAAACGCACCGCGTCACCAAACGATTTGGTGACACTACAATCATTGAAGACATCACCATCGAGCTGCACGGCGCGGAGCGCGTGGCGCTTTTGGGTCGCAACGGCAGCGGCAAAACCACATTGCTACGGATCATCGCTGGTCTGGACGCACCAGACGCGGGTGAGGTATTGCGGCGCGGCTCAGTGGCGTACCTCGCGCAGCGCGGTACGCTGCACGGCGGCAGCCTGCGCGAAGCAGTAATGCCAGAAGCGCAGCGCCACTTGAAGCAGCAACTCGAGGTCGCGCAAGTCAACCTCAGCAATCCCAGCCCTGCAAATCTCGAGATGTTCAGCGCCGCCGAGGAAGCCTACCGCGTGGCACTCGGGTACGAGCTGGAAATCAGAGCCGAGGAAATTCTCGCCGGCCTCGAGCTACACGGGTCGATGCACAGTCACGCCTTGTCGGGCGGTCAGACGCGCCGGGCGTTGCTGGCGCGGTTGCTGCTCGAGCCGAGCGACTTTTACCTGCTGGACGAACCGACCAATCACCTTGATCTGGACAGTCTGCGGTGGCTCGAGGATTGGATCACTGGCTCAAACGCGGGGTTTCTGATCGTCTCGCACGACCGGGCGTTTCTGGATGCGACGGTCACGCGCTGCTATGAGTTGGAGCGCGGCAAGCTCAGTGCCTATCCGGGCAATTTCACGCAGGCGATGCTGGAAAAACAGGTGCGGCTCGAGGCGGCGAAGATCGCCTTTGGAGCGCACGAGCGCAAGCGGGAGCAGTTGCAGCGCGAGGCGCAATTGGCTGTTCAGCAAGCCTCGCGTTCTGAGAACAAGCACCGCGTGGGAAGCCGCGATGCCATGACCGCCAGTCACCTCGCCAATCGCGGGTCGCACAAAAGCGGTCGGCGGGCATTGGCGCTCGAGTCTCGCATTGAACACTTGGGTGAAGCACAGAAACCGTTCGAGGATCAGTTCATGACCCGCATTAAACTCGAGCCAGCCGCGCACGGGCCCAACGAAGTCCTGACGCTCGAGGATGTGATGTTGACTCGAGGCGAGCGCGTGATTCTGAATGGTGTGAACTTGCACTTGCGGCGCGGTCAGCGGGTCGCCTTGGTCGGTGCGAACGGTGGCGGTAAATCCACGTTGCTGCTCAGCATTCTCGGGCAGCTCGAGCCGAGCGCAGGCAGCATCCGGCGCGGTGTTGGCTTACAGGTTTACTGGGCGGGGCAGAACACCGAGGAGCTAAACCAACACGCGACGCTCGAGGACGCGCTGCTGGGGGCAAACGGAGCGCTCGAGATGCGGGCGTTGTACGCGCTGCTGGCGAGTCTGGGCTTGCCCAAAGACCCCAAGCGCCCGATCTCGAGCCTCAGCGGTGGTCAGCGCACGCGCTTGTCGCTGGCGCGGCTCAGCGTGACCAGAGCGCACCTGCTGGTGCTGGACGAACCGACCAATAATCTGGACACAGACGCCATCGCTGCCCTCGAGCGGCTGCTGGGCGATTACGTTGGCACAGTGCTGTTCGCGTCGCACGACCGCCGTCTGATAGACACGCTCGCCACGACGATTTGGCGCGTGGAAGACGGCGCGGTTCTCGAGGAGCTGCGTTAAAACGTGGGGAGTTCTCGAGCGTCGTGTTTGTAGTCGGTTCATCAGCATCAGTTTAAGGAATTTACTTTGTTGAGTGAGACAAAAGCACCGTCCTGCACGCCACTCTCATCCCCAACCCTTCTCTCGCCAGCGAGAGAAGGGAGCCGAGTTGCACAACAATGTGCCCTCTTTCGTGAAACGAGAGAGGGCCGACGCGCAGCGGCGGGGTGAGAGTGGCCACCAGCAAAGTCGAAATCACGTGTCAGAGACGCTTGACTGCTTAAACTGATCCGAAGAGGTGCGAATCTTGAGCATCAGACGATATCGTGTCCATCGTCCTCGAGCCATCCGCAGCAGATCACCTCAAGGCTGACCGATTCGGTTCAGTGGCCACAACCGCAGCACCGCCCGCCCAGCCACATCACTGCCGCGCACCAACCCGAAGGCCCTTGAATCCAGACTCGAGCCTCGCGTGCGGTTATCGCCCATCACGTAAAAAGTATTGGGGCGCACGACCGTGACGGGCGCGTCGTCCACGCCTCGAGCGGTGGTCGTGTAGGTTTCGGTCAGTTTCGCGCCGCTGATGTAGACGACGCCCGCCTTAACTTCCACGGTGTCACCGGGCACGCCGATCACGCGCTTAATCAAATACGGACGAAAGCGCAGGTCGCGCAAAAAATCCCAGTTCACCAAGCCCAGCACGGGCAGGGTCTCGAGGTAACTCGGCAGTGGTTCGCTGCTGGCTGGATTGTCTTCGGGCGCTTTGGTGACGATAATGTCGCCGCGACTGATGTAGTTGGGGCGAATCCCCCATGCGCTCAGCCAGCGCTCGGTTTTCAGGACGATCAGGTAATCGCCACTTTCTAGCGTCGGGTTCATGCTTTCGCCGCGCACGCCGACGGGAATGGCGACGAAGGTAATCACCAACCACGCGGGCAGCAGAGTTTCCAGCACCACTTCGCGCAGGAAGCGCCGCCACAGCGGGGCGGGTTTCTTCGCTTGGCTCGAGGGGCTGGGTGCTGGCAGTGCGGCTTGGCTCGAGGTCGCCCCTTCGAGCGGTGCAGCTTGGGAGTCTTCGGGCGCGGACATCAGATGCACGGATTCTACGGCGTGAGGGTGAGAAGCACGCGGCTCGAGCGGCCAGTAAACTACTTACATCATGCGTCGCGTTTTTGGATTGGTATTTGGTGTCATATTGGCGTTGCTGCTGGCGGGCGGGGCGCTGGCGGCGTACCTGCTCGCGCCAACGGGAACGGGCAAGGTCACGCTCGAGGTGGGGCCCGGTATGGGCGTGACCGAGATTGCGTCAGCGCTCGAGGCTCAGCGCGTCGTCAGATCGGGTTTCGTGTTCGGACTGGTGATGCGCTACACGGGCGCGGATCGCCGCATCCGCGAGGGGTTTTACGACCTGAGCGGTTCGCAGGATAATTTCGCGGTGGCTCAGAGGCTCGCTGGGCGCGGTCGCCCGCGTGAGATTCGCTTGGTGATCCCCGAAGGCTACCGAGTGAGTGAGATCGTCACGCGGCTCGAGGAGCTGAAACTCTCCACCCGCGCCGAGGTTGAAACGGCGTTTCGCGCTACCAAGCTGCTGCCGTACACGACGGGCGCGGCCAGTTTGGAGGGGTTTTTATTTCCCGCGACCTACCCATTCAGACCAGAAACGAGCGCCGTTCAAATCGCCCAAACCCTGACGCAGCGCTTCGAGCGCGAGGTCACGCCCGCTCGCCGGAAGCAACTCGAGGCGCTAAAACTGAGCGTGTACCAGTGGGTGACGCTGGCCAGTATCGTGCAGGTCGAAGCCGGGAAAGTCAGTGAAATGCCGACGGTCGCGGGGATTTTTCTTAACCGTTTGGACGTTGGAATGCCGCTGCAATCCGACCCGACGATTGCTTATGGGCTGAACAAAAAACTCAATCAGCTCAATCGCCGCGCTGGGGATTTTACCAACGACACGCCGTACAACAGTTACACCCGCAAGGGCTTGCCGCCGACGCCAATCGGTAATCCGGGCGAGGCCGCGCTCGAGGCGATCCTGACTGCGAGCCGCAAATCTGGAGCTGGCAAGCCGTGGCTGTACTTCGTGCACGGTTTGAAAGGCGAGTTTCGCCCGAACACCGATTTTGCCAGTCACTTGCGGGACGTGGAAAAGTACCGCTGATGCCTCGAGCGTTTGCATTAAACCGTAGGAGCGAGCGGCTGTTACCAACAACGCCTCGAGCAACATGGGTTTCAATCCGTAGGGGCGCACCACTGTGCGCCCGTGCAACGCGAGAACCGCACGAGCCAACCCCGTGACCCTCGAGCCGGACAAAGCCAGTCTGCGCGTCTGGGCGCGGCGCACCCGCGCTAACCTTCCAGACATCTCGAGTCAAATCTGTGCTCGCCTCGAGACGCTGATTCGTCAGCTCGAGGTGCAAATCGTGCTGGGCTACCGCGCTGTGCATGGTGAACCGAATCTCGAGATGCTTGTGCGGGCGCTACCTGATGTGCAGTTCTTGACGACTCGAGCGAGCGCGGGCGGCATTCTGACCTTGCATCCGTACAAAAGCGCGATCATACAGAACCGTTTCGGCATCCTCGAGCCGCCCGCTGATGCGCTGACCCTCGAGCCAGACGTGGTGCAGCTCGCGCTCGTGCCGGGCTTGCTGTTCACCAAGCGCGGGGCGCGGCTCGGGTACGGCGGCGGGTTTTACGACCGCTTGCTGCCGCATTTGCATTGCCCGTTGGTCGGCGTGACGAGGAACGCGCTGATCGTGGATGCGTTGCCGTGTGACATGTGGGACGTGGCGATGACGCAACTCGCCACGGAATCCGGCATTGTTCAAGTGTCGTAAGGCTTGAGGTCGGCGGGGTACGGCTGACCCGATTCGTCGAGCATCGGTTGGTACGGGCCCCAGCCAAGGTGCTGGTTGCGTTTGGTCATCGCGTCGATCAGATCAGTGGCGTTCACGCTCCAGATTTTGCGGGCGTGACTGGGTAGCAAATCATGGGCAGGCGCTCCGCTTGCGAAGTACGACAGGCACACGCAGCCATTGTCCATCTCCTCGTGCTCCCACAGCTCCCAGATCACGCTTGGCATGATAGCGGATTCGGTGTTCCGACAGCGGCTCGAGGTCGCGGTTTTTTCGACTGGCTCGAGCGGTACTTCTTTGGATCACTGGCGGGACACGCCCTCCTCGAGCTATGCGGATTGCCTTCAATCTCTCTGGGTCTGATTCCGTCGCTGCTTGCGGCGTTTCTCACAACTGGCGTACCTCGAGATCAGTTTGCTGAAGCTACGATTTCGAGCCTTTGATACCCCGCCGCTTGTACAGGTTTAGCCACTGTCACAGCCACTGTCGCATCTGCTCTGGCGTCAGATTCCCGCCGCAGATCACGGTCGCCACGCGCTTGGTTGCGAAACGCTGCGGATGCTCGAGCAGCGCCGCGATGCCGACCGCGCCGCTGGGTTCGCTGACCACGCCGAGGTGCTGGTGAATCAATTTCATGGCTTTCAGAATGCTTTCTTCTGAAACAGTCAGCCCATCGTCGACCAGCGTTTTCATATCCTCGAGCGCTTCGCGGATCGGCACGCGCACACCGATACCGTCGGCAATCGTGGTGATCGCCTCATGCGTGACGATCTGACCGGCCCGCCAGCTCTCGAGCATTGCGGGTGCGCCGGCCGCTTGCACGGCAATAATCTTGGCGCTCGAGTGCGCTTTCGCCCAGCGAGCCACGCCGTTCAGCATCGCGCCGTTGCCCAGTGGGATCAGCAATGCGTCAAAATCCTGATTGGCCAGCAACTCCAAAGCCATCGTGCCCGCGCCTTCGGAAATCAGCGGCTCGAGACCGTCCTCGACCATGTACGCGCCTGTTTTCAGCGCAATTTTTTTAGCCTCGAGTTTCGCCGCGTCGAAGTCCTCGCCGTGCAAGACGACGTTCGCGCCGAGCGCTCGCATCCTTTCGAGTTTGAGCGGATTGGCGGTGTGCGCCGCGTAGACCGTCAGGCTCATGCCCCTCGAGCCGCACACATACGCCATCGCCTGCCCGAAATTCCCAGCGCTGGCGCAGATCAGTTTCGCGCTTCTCTCGAGGCTGGCCACGAAATGGCTCGCGCCGCGCCCCTTGAAGCTGCGGATCGGGTTGAGCGTTTCTATTTTTACGGTTAATTGGCACGCAAGCGCTTCGGACAGCGCGGCTGATTCAAATTGTGGTGTGTGCAGGAACTCTGTGGGAATCGTGGTCATGGCGCGTTGGATGGACTCGAGGCTCAGGCGGTGGTTCATTCGGTTCTCCTATTTTTGATGTGGCATTGATTGCATTCAGTTCTTCATCAGCCCAGTGCGGATACTCGAGTCAGGGATCGCGTCAAACCGTACCTCTCGAGGAGCAATCATGTTGAAGCCAAACCGTCCGTTCGTCACCCTGACCGTCTTTGCCGCCGCGAGTCTCGCGCTGCTGAGCGCCCATGGGCAATCTGCCTCGAGCCAAGGCTTCGTGGAGCGCGAGGGCGCTCGTTTGTTTTACAAGGCCGAGGGCCGCGGCCCGGCGATGGTTTTGATTCACGGCTACCCGCTGAGCGGCGAGTTGTTCAAGAACAACCGCTCCATCCTCGCCAGTGCGGGCTACCGCGTTGTCACGCTCGATCTGCGCGGTTTCGGGCGCTCGAGCGCCCCAGCAAGCGACCCCGGCTCGATTCCGACCTACGCTCAGGATGTGCTGGCGGTGATGGACAAATTGGAGATTAAAAAAGCTGTTGTGGGCGGCATGAGCATGGGCGGCATGATTGCCTTTGAGATGTACCGCCGTGCGCCGGAGCGCTTCGCGGCGCTGGCGCTGCTGAACACGACCGCCAATCCCGCTGGCAGTGTGGAGAAAGCCTTCTGGGGCGTGATTGCCGAAAAAACCCAAGCGAAGGGTGCGGCTTCGCTCGTGCCAGAAGTGATGAAAGACATGCTGACCGGCGCGACCCAAGCCAAACGCCCGGAATTGGTGCGTTTCCTCTCGAGCCTGATCGTAGGCGCATCCAAAACAGGTGCGGTCGCGGCGGCTAAGGCGCTCGCGGATCGCCCCGACTCGTTGCCGACGCTCTCGACGATCACCGTACCGACGCTGATCGTCGCTGGGCGCGAGGACACGTTGATTCCGCTGGTTTTCTCGCAGAAGATGCAGCAGGGCATCAAAGGCTCCAAGCTGGTTGTGATCGAGGGCGCGTCGCACGCGGCGGTCGTTGAAGACCCAAGCGCGGTTAACCGCAGCCTGCTGACGTGGGCGCGTACTTTGCGCTAAGGAAATTAAAGTTCGGGCGCTCGAGCCAGCGGGATAATTTCGCAGCTCGAGCGCCTTCAATTTGGCTGGAGGGTTCACGCGCAGAACTCGCGGATGATCGCCTCGTAAATGTCGGTGCAGCGCTCCAAGCTGTCGACGCTGACCCATTCCGAAGCCGCGTGTGCGCCCGCACCGAGGCAACCGAACATCAGCGCTGGGATTCCGGCGCTGCTCAGCGCCGCCGTGTCCGCCCAGAAACCGACGCCTTTGAGCGGCACATCCTGACCCAACAGGCTCGAGGCGTGCTTTTGCGTCAACGCGACGAACTCGTGTGCGGGGTCGATCTCGAATGGCTCGCGGGTCAGTCCGACTTTGAGGGTGTACTGAAAGTTTGGGTCGGCGGCTTTGATGCCCTCGAGCAAGGCTCGCAATTCGGCTTCCACCGTCTGCGGCGTTTCACCCGGAATCGTGCGACGCTCGAGCGTCACCGTGCAATCTTGCGGGTAACTCGAGTAGCCCTGCCCGCCGTGAATCGTGCCTGCGTGCAGGCTGCCGTGCCCAAGCAGTGGGTGCAGCGCCTTTGAGCGCAAATCCAGATCGAGTTGCCGCACGCTGACCAGCACCGCGCCCATCAGCGCAATCGCGTCACGCCCCAAGTCGAACCTCGAGCCGTGCGCGGCTTCGCCAACGACGGTCACGTCCGCCCAGACGAAACCTTTGTGCGCGATGTACAGCCCGTGATTGGTCGGCTCGGTGACGATCGCGGCGTCGGCGGTGAAGTGCTTGACCAAATCAAAGCTGCCCAGACTGGCGACTTCCTCGTCGCAGACGCAAGCGACGATCACATCGCCGCGCAGACCAGCATTGCTAACTCGAGCAGCAGCGACCAGCATCGCGGCGACACCCGCTTTCATGTCGTAACTGCCGCGCCCGTAGAGCCGTCCATCCAGCACTCGAGGCTCGAGCGGATCGCCGTCGAACGGTTGCAGCGCGACGGTGTCGGTGTGACCGTTGAGCATCAGCGTTTGACCGCCACCGCTCCCGCGCAATACGCCAACGACCGTCGGGCGATGCGGGGCTGGCTCGAGCAGTGTGACCTCAAAACCGTGTGACTCGAGCCACTGGCTGATGAACGCGGCGATCTGGGTTTCGCCCGCCGCACCCATCACCAGATCGGGGTTCACGCTGTCAATCGCAATCAATGCCTGTGCCAGCTCGAGAACTTCGCTCATGTCATCTCCTTTTGCTGCGTCATCTCTTGGCTAGTCACATCTCGAGCGCTGGCGCGGCGCTCTAAGAGGGCGCTGACCAGCGCACCCGCCACCAGTCCCCAAAAGGCGCTGCCGAGTCCCAGAAACTCAGCGCCAGAGGCAGTGACGAGCAGCGCGAACAGGCTCGAGTCGCGCACGCTTTTATCCTGAAACGCCCCGACGAGGCAGCCCTGGATCGTGCCGGACAGCGCCAGTCCAGCCATGCCCGCGACCAGCGGTTTGGGAATCGCTAGAAACAAGGCGACGATGGTCGCGCCGAACAAGCCTAAGACGATCTTCAGCGCTCCGGCCACAACCGACGCGCCGTAACGCAAGTTCTTGTCGGGGTGCGCGTCGGGGCCACTGCCGAGCGCTGCCGTGATCGCTGCCAGCGTGTAGCCGTGACCGAGCAGCGGCGCGGCGAGAGCGCTGAGGATTCCTGTAGCGATGAGTGCGCCGCGCACGGGCGGGTCGTAGCCAGCGGCTCGCATCACCGCTAAGCCCGGCGCGTTTTGCGAGGCCAGCGCCAGTGCCAGCAGCGGCACGCCCAGCCCAATCAATGCCGACAACGTGAAGGTCGGGGCGATGAAAACCGGAGCGGCTAACTCGAGCCGCACGTTGGAAACGTCGAACTTACCAAGCAGCGCCGCACCCACGAAACCGATCAAGAGCGCCCAGCCCATCGGCACTCGAGAACCGACGCGTTTGGCAATCAGGAACGCGGCGATCATGCCAAGCACTAGGCTCGGCTCGAGGGTCGCCGCCGTGAACAAGCCCAGCCCGTATTTGAGCAGCGAGCCGCCCAGCACGGCCAGCGCGACGTTTTGCGGCACGAGGCGCATGGCCCGTTCAAACAAGCCCGTCGCGCCCAAGAAGGCAATCGCTATTCCCACGAACAGGTACGCGCCGACTGCCTCGGACAGCGGGTAATTGGCGAGGCTCGAGGCGAGCACCGCCAAGCCCGGCGTGCTCCATGCGGTCAGCACGGGTTGCTTGTACCACAGCGCCAAGCCCAGACTGAGGATACCGCTGCCGACGGTGATCGCCAGCACCCAACTGGACAGTTGCGCGTGGGTCAGATGTGCTTTATCGGCAATGTCGAAGGTCAGCACCAGCGACCCCGTGAAGCCGACGATCACGATCAGCACGCCAGCCAGCAGGCTCGAGGTGACAATCGCTTTGGGCAGCGCCGCGAGGCTTTCACGCAATCGGCTCACGAGTCTTCCTCGGGCAGCAATGCCCAACGCTCGAGGGCGCGGGTGTAATTGCCTTCGAGCGCGGTTTTCGCAGCCGCCAGATCACGCTGCTCGAGGGCAGCGATCATCGCTTCGTGCTCCGCCACGCTTGGCAGCGCGAGCGCCATGCCACCGCGCCAGTAGTGAATCTCCAAGCGAATCTGATTGGTTTTTAAGGTGCGGATGATGCCCTGCAACTCCATGTTGGGGCAGCCAGCGATGAAGCGCTCGTGCAATTGGCTATCGAGCAGCGCGGCGGCTCGAGCGTCGCCTGCTTGGAGCGCGGTTCGCACTTGCGCGTTGAGATCGCGCATGGCCGCCAAGTCCCTCGCGTTCAAGTGCGGCGCGGCCAGCTCGAGCGCCAGCCCTTCCAACACGCGCAGAATCGGGTAAATGCGCTCGGCTAATGCGCGGGTCACGGGCGCGACCCTCGTCCACGCGTTTTGCTTGGTTTGCACCAAGCCCTCGTCCTCGAGCCGCCGCAGGGCTTCGCGCACGGGCGTGCGGCTGACGCCGAGTTGCAAGGCGAGGTCGGCGTCGCGCAGTTTGGCTTCCGGTTCCAAAATGCCCTGCACGATCATTTCGCGCAGGCTGGTGTAGGCGTCGTTGCGGTAGAGGCGCTTCTCGAGCGGGGGCGGAATGGCTGTGACGGAAGGCACAAATTGATATATCACATATCAGTTGCTCGCTGCAAGTTCAGCAGCTCGAGCGAGTTTGTGGGAAATATTGGTATTTGGAACAGAACTTACTACAGGAAGGTTTTTCAAACGCTATTTGGAAAACAGTTGATAGAATTATCTGGAAAACAATCGAATTTTATAGAGTAATTTGGAAATATGCCTGTCCGCAAAATCCCCAAGAATTACCGCTCTGTCACTGGCAAGTCGGCCAAGCACGATGGAACAGGTAGTGCTGGTTTCGAGTCTAGCCTCGAGCGCGACGCGTACACGCTGTTCGCCTTTCACGCAGAGTATCAGGCACTCGAGGAGCAACCCGTGCGGATCACCTACCTCGGATCAGATCAAAAATCGCACTCTTACGTCCCAGATGCACTGGTGACGTTCAAGAATGATAAACGCGTGCTGGTCGAGGTAAAATACGTTGCCGAACTTCAACGGTTGATCAAAGATGAGGGTTACGCTGAACGCATCCGCGCCGCGCGCCAATTCGCCCGCGAGCAAGGATGGCGGTTTCGTGTCTACACCGAACGAGACATTCGCACGCCGCGCTTGCTCAACGCCCGCTTCCTGTTGACGTACCGCAGCCGCGCTGTGCCCACCAGCGACGGACAAAAGATTACTGCTCTTTTGCAGATCACAGCGCCCCTGAGCGTTCACACGCTCCTCGAGCATCTCAGCGTTAGGGATCGCATGGTGCGGGCGCGGCTCGTCGTCGCAGTCTGGCACCTGATCGCCTACCACCGTCTGCGCGTGGATCTCGACGTGCCACTGAGTGACCATAGCGTGATTCAAGGAGTGAAATGAACACAGGAGCTAACGTGCAGTTGCAACCCGGCAGCACCGTTCGCCACTTGGGCGAACGCTACGAGATCCTTTCCCTGCTGAATCTTGAGGAGGTCTTGGCGCGACGCCTTATCGACGGCGAAACCGCACGCTTGAACATCGTCGCGCTCGAGCCAGATAGTGAAGCACCAGTTTCAAAGCGAGCTACCCGAGCGCAACCGCTCGAACACATTCCCACCGAGGCGTGGACCGAGGCACAGCGCAAATTCGCATTGATCGAACCGCTGCTGAATGCCGAAGGGCGCACTATCAACGCCATCAAAGAACATGTGGCAGCCGTCGGGGTAAGCCAGTCAAACCTTTATCGCTGGCTCAGAGAGTATGACGGCAACGGATTTCACGGCTTACTGCGCTTGCGTCGCGCGGATCGAGGCGCGACACGTTTGCCCGAGACGGTCGAAGCAATCATCACCGAGGTGATCAGAAACGAGTACCTGCAACCCGAGCGCCCGAGCGTGCGCGACGTACACCGAAGCATCGAACGCCGGTGCGCTCGCAGGGGACTGCCGATTCCTCACGAACTCACCGTGCGTGCACGCATCGCACGTGTGTCCCAACGCGAACGCGTCGCAAAACGGGAGGGTAAGGCAGCCGCGCAGCGTTTCCAACCGAGCGGCGGGCAGTACCCGGACGGTCGCTTCCTGCTCGATATCGTGCAGATTGACCACTTCAAGATCGACCTCGAGATCGTCGACGACACGGAACGCTTACCCATCGGGCGACCGTGGGCCACGTTGCTGATCTGCTCGTGGAGTCGCGTCGTGCTCGGTCTTCACCTCTCGTTACGTGCGCCGAGCATCGTCTCGGTAGGCATGGCCATCGCCCACGCAGTGCTTCCCAAGGAGCGCTTCCTCGAGCGTCTGGGACTGACCCTGCCATGGCCGGTGTGGGGCAAATTCGGCACGCTGTACGCCGACAATGGGGCTGAATTTCGCTCTGAAGTACTCGAGCGGGCTTGCGCGGAACACTCAATCAACCTGCAATGGCGACCGCCCGCCCGTCCCGAGTACGGTGCACACATCGAACGCTTGGGCGGGACGTTGAACTCGCGGCTGCGACGATTGCCGGGCACGACGTTCTCGAGCGTTGCTAAGCGCGGCAAGGACTACAAGCCCGAAAAGCACGCGGTGATTACCTTCGCTGCACTCGAACGCATCCTCACACGCGAGATCATTGCGTACAACAACGACCTGCACAGCAGCTTGGAAACGACACCGATCAAACGCTGGGAAGAAGGGGTGCATGGCACGCCGTTAGGCACGATTCCCTCGGTCGGATTGCCGGATCGCCTCGTCGGTGAGCCAGCCAAAACCTTGCGCTTGGATTTTATGCCCGGCAAGCGCCCGACGGTGCAACGCATTGGCATCGAAATGCTTGGTGAGCAGTACTACGACGCCAACGTGCTCGCGCGTTGGGCTGGGGATCGAGACGAGTTGAACCCCAAGCACGGCAGGCGATTCGATGTCAAATACGATCCGAGCGACATCACGCAAGTCTACTTTTTTGACCCGGAGTTCGAGACGTACATGCCCGTTGGTTACCGCGACTCGACTATTCCACCGGGGCGAACGGTGTGGGAATCGAAAGAGTTACGGACGAACAAACGGCGCGAGGGCGAACGGGTGGTGAACAATGAACTCCTCTACGACGTGGGTGATCAGAACGAAACTGAGATAGAGCAGGAGCGCAGGGCGACCAAGGATCACAAGCGAATTCGGGCGCAAAAGCAGCACAAACGCAACGCACGAGACGCAAGTTCAATGAATCCGAACCCAGCCCCCAGTACCGACGCGGGTAAATCGGTCACACCCGCTCCGACCCTCGAGCCGTTCAATTCGTCGGAAGGTGACGTAGAACTAGTCATTATTCCCAAAGTGGTGATTCGAAGAAGTTGAATACAGCGAATCTGAAAAAATTCTCTGTGCCAAACGATTAGATGAGCGCATAAGCCCAAGCGTCAGATTGGTGCGGAGGTGGCGACTGTACTCGAGATACTCTCCAAGCAAGCTTGGTACGTCAGCGTCGGTACGATGGGGCGAGCGAGAACCATTGGGGATTTACACCAAACGGTCAGGCGCGAGTGCCTCGATCAAGAACTGCCGCCGCCTTCCTACACGACGGTCAAACGGCTGATCGAGCGCATTGACCTGCGCGATCCGGTTCGCGCAGCCAAGAGTCGCTACGGACAGGACAGCGCCGACGGGATTCAGGATCGACAAGGGCAACTGATGGTGTTGCGTCACCGACACGGCGACATCCGAGGTGCTGCGTTCCATCATTTTCAACGAACCGGTGGGAGCCGAGCTGATTCTCGAGGTGCTACGCGATGTCTTCCTCGCCGATACGCAAGTGTTCACCGATGCCGGCGTCAGCACGATCCCATACGGTCGCGGACTCCCACTACAGATCCGCATGGACAGCGGACGGGAGTTTGTCAACAAGCAAGTCGCTCTAGCATTGGCGTTCCTCGGCATCACGGTGGAATAGAGGAGCCCACGATCGGCATTCTCAGCCACGCGCACCACGTGCTGCCCGGAACAACGATGAACAACATCGCCAAGCGCGGCGATTACGACGCGCAACTCGGGGCTGTATTGAATCTCGAGGATCTCAACAAGTTTCACCAGCGCGTTCTCGAGCAGCACAACAATCTGCACGTGCCGCTGCGAATGCACAGCCGTCGGGAACACGCGCAGAGCCTGCTGTCCGGTGGGTTGACCGCGTGGCGACCGCTTTCGGCAGCTCAGGAGTATTACGTTCGCCATCGCATGTACCCACAACAATCGCGGATAAACCTTTCCGAAGGCATTTCCCTGCATGGTCTGAAATACACCTCGCCAACACTGCGCCCATTCATCATCAGGCGCATGTAATCTGATCGCGCTCGAGTTTCGCCGCTGAGGGTCGTCCAATTCACTCGAGTATGGCTTTTTTCTCGAGTCCCGCGCCAATCTCGAGACTGATTTTTTAAAATCAGGTCACCGCAAAATCTTCACGGTAACACGTCCAGCACGTCGGCAGGAACCAGTCCTCGCGTGACCCTAGGGCAAACGCACCAACTCTCTCGAGTTAAAGAGTCCTTGCTGAACGCACGACGTTGAATCTGGGTTCGTTAAACCCTCGAGATTGGCACGCTAAATTCGTGTCGAAACGACGGCTGAGGAAACAAGGATTCTCGAGAGA
>JANYHH010000045.1 GCA_025359505.1 Deinococcales bacterium | reverse complement strand
AGCGTTTTCGCGTCAAACTTTCCAGTCCGTCGCGCTGAGGTTTGACGGTCAGCGCACTTGCCTCGAGCCATCTGCATCTGCCAAGCTCGAGCGCATGGACAAACTCTTACTGCTGGTGCAACTGCTCGTCACGGTCTACCTAACGGGGTTGATCTGGACGATTGGCGTCGTGCATTACCCGCTGTTCAACATGGCGGATCGCGCCAACTTCGCGGCGTTCGAGGCAGCCCACAGTGCTCGCATCTCCAGCATTGTCTTATTACCGATGCTGCTCGAGCTAGGGCTGAGCGTGGCAATGGCGCTAAATCCCTCGAGCCTCGCGCCAAACTGGGCAGCGTGGCTGGGGCTGGGCTTGGTGATCCTGATTTGGGCGAGCACGTTTCTGCTGCAAGTCCCGCAACACGCCATTCTCTCGAGCGGCTTTGACCAGCGAGCGTATGAGACGCTGGTCGGCACGAATTGGATTCGGGTTTTGCTGTGGTCTGGGCGCTCAGCACTGCTGGCGTGGCTGGTCTGGATGCAGCTCAGGTAAGTCTAAACACGTAAGTCTCGAGGCTCACGGAGCTTGCAGCTTTGATCTGGTAGACTGACTCTAAGCGGCGACGGCATCGGTCGAACCACAGATGCGCCCCAGCTCGAGGTTAAACGAGCAATTTTGAGAATCAAGTTTTTCGCAAGTCGACAAATTTGGACTAGATAAGAGGCACAGTTATCACAGACATTGTTTTGAATGCCGAGTCGATCTCGGCTCAAGTCCCACACGCCATCTCGAGTCACCCCTGCGTGACACACGCTGCACACATGGAGTTTTACATGCAAAAGAATACGAATTTTAGCGCGAACCTCGAGTTCGCTGTTTACGCTTGTCTACTTAGCACGGTGACGCGATGAGCGCCCCAACGGAGAAATTTCTCGAGGTCATCCCCTTGGGCGGCTTCGGTGAGATCGGCAAGAACATGCTGGCGCTGCGCTATGAAGACGAAATGATCATCGTCGACGGTGGCATGGCATTCCCGGACAGCAACCAGCCCGGCATCGACATCATCATCCCGAAAATTGATTTCCTGCTGGAAAACGCGCATCAGATCAAGGGTTTCGTCGTTACACACGGTCACGAGGATCACATCGGCGCGTTCCCGTACATCCTGCCGCGCTTGCCGAAAGTGCCGCTGTACGGCGCGAAATTGACGTTGGGATTGCTGCAAGAAAAATTCTCGGAGTTTGGCATCTCATCAGATGATTTAGATTTGCGCGAGGTCGACACCGACGGGCAGATCAAATTCGGGCAGCATTTCACGGTCGATCTGTTCAGGATGACGCACTCGATCCCCGATAACTCTGGACTGGTGATTACCACGCCGGTCGGTAAGGTCATTCACTCGGGCGATTTCAAACTGGATCAGAACCCGGCCGACGGCAAGATCAGCCATCTGGCAAAGATCACCAAAGCCGGCGAGGACGGCGTGCTGCTGCTGATCTCGGACAGCACCAGCGCCGAGCGCTTGGGCACGACGCCGAGCGAAGCCGATGTCGCGGTGGCTTTGGAGAAATTGATTCTGGCTGCGCCCGGCAGGATTTTCGTCACGACCTTTGCCAGCCACATCCACCGCGTGCAGAACATCGTCCGTGCAGCCGAGAAATGCGGGCGGCGCGTAGTGATGGAAGGGCGCTCGATGCTCAAATACTCCGAGCTGGCGCAGCGCTTGGGCTACCTCGAGTTCAAAGACAGGCTCATCAGCACCGACGAGATGGGCGATTTGCAGGACTCGCAGGTGCTGTTCATCTGCACGGGCAGTCAGGGTCAGCCGATGAGCGTGCTCTCGAGGCTCAGTTTCGGCAATCACCCGCGTCTGGCGATCAAATCGGGCGACACGGTAATCCTTTCCTCGAGTCCGATTCCGGGCAATGAAGAGGCGATCAACGCCGTCATCAACAGCCTGTACCAGAAGAACGCTCGAGTCTTCTACCCGCCGACCTATCAGGTTCACGCCTCTGGGCACGGCAGCCAAGAAGAGCTGAAAATGATGCTGAACATGGCGCAGCCCAAGTGGTTCCTGCCGTTCCACGGCGAGCCGCGCCATCAGGTCAACCATGCTCGTCTGGCTGCCAGCATCCCCAACCCCCCCAAGCGCACGCTGATCGTCAACAACGGCGACATCATTCACGTATCAATAAACGATTTCAAAGTCGTCGGCAAAGCCCCAGCCGGCGCGGTTTACGTCGACGGGCTGGGCGTTGGCGACGTGAGCGACGAAATTCTCGAGGATCGTCAGGCGATGGCGGGCGACGGCGTGCTGGTGATCGGTTGCGTGATGCACCCGAAGCCACACGCCAAGATCGCATCACGCGGCTTCATAGACAATGGCACGGAGCTGATGGAAGCCATCGAGGAGCAGGTCGACAGCGTATTGGAGCGCGGCGCACGCGAGAAGAAGCCTTTGGAGAACGTGCGCGACGACGTGTATTACGTCGTGCGGCGTTTTGTCAGAAAAGCCACTGGGCGCAACCCCGTGATTATTCCCGTCGTCGTCGAGTAAACGGCTCGAGACTCAAGTTGTGGGGACGCAGGCGAATTTCAAGACACCCACACCCTAAACTCGAGCCTTTCGCGCTAGACTCACTCCTATGCACCCGTTTGACACCCTCGAGCCGAGCCAGCTCCGCGACCGTTACTCGATCAAGTGGAATCTGTACGCCGAAGGCGTGCTGCCGCTGTGGGTCGCGGACATGGACTTTCCAATCTCTGGGCATGTCAAGGCAGCTCTGCTCGAGCGGCTGGAATCGAATCTGGGTTATCCGTTCATGGCGGGCGATCCGCAACTGATGGACGCGCTGATCAAAAAGCAGTTCGAGTACGGTTTAACAGACCTCGAGCCAAAGAATCTCTGGTTGGTCTCGAGCGTCGTGCCGGGTTTGTACGCGGCCGTGCAGGGCTTGACGAGCGTTGGTGACGAGATCATCACGATGACACCGATCTACCCGCCGTTCCTGACCAGCATCACCGATCACGGGCGCGTGGCCGTGCAGAACCCGATGGTGTTCAGTGAAAGCGGCTGGCAGATCGATTTTGAGCAGCTCGAGGGGCTGGTGACACCGAAGACCAAGGTCTTCATGCTCTGCAATCCGCACAACCCGACGGGGCGTGTGTTCTTGAAAACTGAACTCGAGCGGCTGGCGGAGTTTGCGCTGCGCCATGACCTGCTGGTGATCTCGGATGAGTTGCACGCCGAACTGATTTTGGATGGGACGCACGTGCCATTTGCGAGTCTGTCGGGGATGCGCGAGCGCACCGTCACCGTGACCGGCCCGTGCAAGGCGTACAACACCGCTGGGCTGGGTGGCGGCGTGATGATCGCGCACAACACCGATTTATTGGAGCGCTGCAAACGCGCCACGAAGGGCTTGATGGGTCATCCTACGTCCCTCAGTATGACCATGTGGCAGGCGGGTCTCGAGGACAAGTCAGGCTGGCGCGAAGATGTTCTGAGCTACGTTCGCGGCAACCGCGATTTCACTTTTTCTTGGCTGAGCGCTCACCTGCCCGAAGTCAAATTCGCGCCGCTCGAGGGGACGTACCTGCTGTGGTTGGACTTTGGCGCGTTCCCAAACCCGAGCGGCTTGTACAAACATTTTCTTGAGGTCGCCAAGGTCGGCTTGAACGACGGCCCACCGTATGGCACAGGTTACGCGGGTTGGCTGCGAATCAACCTCGCCACCAGCCGCAATATCCTCAGCGAAGCCCTCGAGCGCATCGAGCGTTGCCTGCGGGCTACACTGGATTGAAGCGAACTCGAGGGGCTGACTCGCTCACTCAATGCGGTACGTGGCGTTGACGATGGCTCGCACGTCTTTCTCTAAACTGGTCGTGTCAAAATTGCCGACATCGGAAATGCTCGGATCGTTTTTGGCGTTGATCTGGAAAACGCCCAGTCGCCCGTCCTCGATCATCGTGATCCGCCGCCCGACCGGGCTGGCGATGAGCTGGGCACGCTTGAAGGCGTCCTCGGACGCGGCTTTCACCAACTCCAATCGCAACTCCGCCAGCTTGGTGTAAATCAGTTTCAGCTCGCTCCCCCCGACGACGATGTTGCGGTCGAACAGCGCATCGACCGCGTTGGACGCCTTAATCACCAAGTCCACTTTGGTACTCTGTACTAGGAAGTACCTCGAGACGGTGTACAAAGTTCTCGAGATGGTTTTGTAACGCAGCAAAATCTTGTCCTTGACGACAGTGCGGCAACCCTCTTCGTTCGGTTTGCAATCCACTTCTTTGGTCTGGACATCGGTGGTGACTTGCGACGCGCCGATCTCGATTTCCTCGGCGTCCAAACCCTGTTTTTTCAGGAAGCTTTCGACTTCTTGCGGAACGGGTTTGAGTTTCTGGTACAGCGATTTGTACTCGTCATAACCGCTGTACGACACGCTGAAGCTCCACACGGCCAGATCGCTGCGGATGGTCTTCACCGCACTGCCCGTCACAGAGATGGTGTAGGTTTTGGCGCGTACCTGCTGCACGCCGCCAATACCAATCAAGGCCAGCACGATCAGCGTGACGCCGATCACCACGACGCTCCAGAAAGCTTGCGGAAACGATTTGTTCATCTGATTTCATATTGGTCTTCAAATGTGAGATTGGCACTCATCATCCGAACGCCGCTGTCACACTCGAGCCGAAGTTAGTTGCGGATTTCTCGAGTCTGCACGAGTCGTCGCAGCACGGGCAACCACAGCGTCAACCAAAATCCAATTTGAAACAGCAGCGATGGGTAAACCTCTACTCTGTCTGCAACGATCCCGCGCAGCACAGCCCTTGCGACTTCTTCGGGCGTCTGGCTGGGCGTGGGAACGGGCGTGGCAATGCTCGAGGCGGCAAAGAATCTGGTACGGGTCGCTATCGGGTAGACCAACATCAGTGAGCGCGGGTCGGGCATCTGCCAGCGATACGCGTCGGCGAAGCGGTGCAGTGCGCCCTTGCTGCTCGAGTACGCCGCGTATTTGGGCAAACCGATGTGCGCCATCGCGGACGCCATCCAGACAACCTTGAACTGCCTCGCGCCACTCAGCGCGGTCATGCGCTCGAGCGCGTAAATCGGCGCGAATGTGTTGACGTTGTAAATCGCTTCAAGCCGCTGCCAGTCGGGTTGCTGAATGGTTTCAAAATACGCGAATCCCGCGTTGGCGATGAAGATGTCCACACCGCCGAACGTTTGCAGCGCCCGTGCGAACAGCGCGTCGTTTCCCGTCTGACTCGAGATGTCGGCGGTGACAGGAATGATTTTCGCCCTCGAGTTCACCAGCGCCGCGCAGACCTCGAGCAGCCGCGCTTCGTCGCGGTCAGCGGCGACGATCTCGAGCGGGTATTGAATCAGCAACTCCAGCAAGGCTTGACCGATGCCGCTGGCTGCGCCGGTCAGGATCACGCGCTGCCCCTCGAGTTTCACGCTGGTCTCGGCACGGGAAACGAGAGCGTGAACGGTTCGGCTTTGACGCTCACGAGCGGTTTGAAATCGCTCAGATCAGGAAACAGCGCTGGGTTGACGGTCACATCCTCGAGCCTCGCGGCTTGCACGCGCCCAGCGCCGCCCGGTGCGGTCAGCAGCCTTCGACCATCAGGCGTGTGCTGCTCGAGGGTGCGTAAGAACTCGGGCAGAATGGCAGTCGTGACGGGCAGGGAAAATGTTTGGCTCGAGGTGAAGCCGAACTCGGCAATCGGCATGTCGCCCTGCGCGACGCGGACTCGCTCGAGATCGCCGCGCTGCCAACTGAACTCCGCCAGTTCCTTCGGGATGCCCCAATTGGCGATGCCGCTGTCGACGCTGACCTGCGTCGAGACGAAAATCTTCGTGATCGCGTAACGACTCGAGCCACCCGCTGACCTAAATTTCCCCGGCACGAACAGCAATTCGCGGTACGGCCCGCAATCGCTCATCGCGTAATCCACCAGCATCACCGCGCCGAAACCACCCAGAAAACTCGAGGCTCGCTCCGGCGGAATAAAGCCGTGCCGCAGCGCCCAGTCGCGTGGAAAGCGGTAGATCAGCACGAAGCCGCGCCCCGTCAAACTCCACGGCGGCGCAACGATTGTCATGGCGTTCGCTTGGCTTGCTGCGCCATCGCCCACGCGGCCGCGCCGACCAGTCCAGCGTCCACGCCCAGTTCGGCACGCACGACCTCGAGCGCGTTCCACGGCTCGCCAAGTTGCGCTAAGGTTGCCTGCACCCGCTCGAGATAACCCGCGCTCAGTCCCAGCCCGCCGCCGATGGCGACGCGGGTGATGCCCAAGCTGACGAACAGATTCGCGGCTGCTCGAGCCACCAAACCCGCGCTTTCGGTGAGCTTGGCAATTGCCACTTCGTCACCCGCCACTGAGCGCTGCACGATCTCACGCGCTCCGCTCCAACCTCGCGCTCGCGCCCACCTGTCCAGCGCCGCGCCGCCCGCGACGATCTCAAGCGGCTGGTCGTTCGGGGCAAGGGTGTAGCCAAGCTCGGCGTGCAAGCCATGCGCGGTCGTGTGCAACTGCCCGTTCAGCACCAACCCGCCCCCAATGCCCGTAGAGACCGTCACGAACGCGAAGTTACTCGAGTCAGCGCTGCTCGAGCTAGCGCTGCCCGCGCCGTGCTTGTACTCGCCCCACGCGGCGGCGTCGGCGTCATTGAGTACGAAGGCGGGCAGGTCGAGCGCGTTCTTGAGCGCCCCGCGCAGGTCAAAGGCGTACCAGCCCTGCAAGGTGTCGGCGTTCAGCGCCGTCACCCGCCCATCCGCCACCGATCCCGTCGTGGCAACAGCGATGCTCAAAGCCTGCCCGCTCAGCGGCTTCAGCAACTCGAGGGCTGCGCTGACCACGCTGTGCGGCGAGCGGTCAGCGCTCGGCGTCGGGCATTCAGTGCGCTCGAGCAGTTGAGAGCCGTCCCACAGTGCCGCCGCGAGTTTCGTCCCGCCAATGTCCAGCGCCAGAATCACGACATACCTCGTAGGGACGAGACATGTCTCACCCCTGCAACACGTAAGCAATCACCACACCTAAAAACCTCGAGTTTGAAATAAAATTTCAATTGCACGTCCACCCCTCGAGCGTAGGGGCGAACCGTTGTGTTCGCCCGGCCGTTGACGTTAATCCCGCGCCGCCAGCGCCGCACCGATCACGCCCGCATCGCCGCCCAGCATGGCTTTGCGAATTACGGGGTCAGCGAAGCCTCGAGCGCCGTACAGGGCAGCCGCACGGATTTTATCCAGAAAGAAATCGCCGACTTCACTCACGCCGCCGCCCAGCACGAACACTTCAGGGTCGTAAACTTTTTGCATGTCGGCAATCGCCGTACCGATGTAATGCGCGGCTTGGTCGATGATCCGCAGGGCTTTCCAATCGCCGCTCTGCGCGAGTTCAAAGACCTCGCGGGTGTCCATGTCCCGCGCAAACGCGAAACTGGCGTCTCTGGCAATCGCCGTGCCGCTGGCCACCGCCTCGAGCGCCCCGGATACGCCGCTGCCCGCGACCACGCCGCCGGGCAGGGAGACAATGTGACCGATCTCGCCCGCGATGCCGTTCGCACCGCGCCAGATGCGGTCGTTCAGGATGATCCCGCCGCCAATGCCAGTAGAAATCGTGATGAAGATACTCGAGGTCGCCCCGCGCCCCGCACCGTGCATGTGTTCAGCTAAACCAGCGGCGTTGGCGTCGTTCTCGAGTTCGATTCTGCGCCCGAAGCCTGCCGAAAGCGCGTCGGTCACGGGCGCTTCGGTGAAACCGGGGATGTTCGGCGCGAATTTGACCACGCCGCGTTTGAAATCAATCGGCCCCGGCACGCCGACGCCGATCGCGGCGATTTCCGGCGCGGTGTGCATGACTTCCTTGCCCGCCTCGATCATCGCGTCAAACACGCTGCGCCAGCCACCCTTCGGGGTCGGCACGACGATTTTATTGGTGATCTGACCGTTTTTGACGGCAGCGACCGCGATTTTCGTGCCGCCAAGGTCAATCCCCAGCAGCGTCTCGTTTGGCAGTGCATCCATGCTTTAAGTTACCGCATCTCGAGCCGCTTGCAGCGCAGGGGCGCTCGAGTTTTTGTCACGCCTCGAGTTCCGAAGTTCGTTGAATCCGTCAAATCCGTAGGGGCAAGACAGAAGCAAGCCCTCGCAACCGCTCACGTCAAAAGTGCGACGGATCTCGAGCCGCACAGCGAAGTTCCACCATCTCGAGCAGCTTAGTTTAGTACTCGACTAGTCTCGAGCGGTCAGCCCGTCGAGTCGTCCGCGTCACCCTCGAGTCCCAGCACTTCACGCGCTGCGAGCATCTGCGCTTCCCGCACGAACAGCGACACACCACCGTAATACGTGCCCGCCTCGAGTTCGATGATGTTCGTCGTCGTGATCCAACCCCACGGAGTTTTCAGGGCGCTCGGGATGTCGTGCTGGGTCAGCAGCACGCGCCACGATTCCGCGATCGGACGCGGCAGGTTGGCGATCCGCACCCACACATCGCCCCACAGGGTCGCCCGCTCGAGGGCAGTGTTTTCAAAAGGCGTGTTGAGGGTGTCCATGAGCTGCATTGTAGGCTTTCGGTCACGCGGTGAGGCTCGAGGCGGTACAGTGAAGCCATTCAGGACTCGAGCAAGTGATTCTCGAGCTGCCAAAGGGGTACAGATGACTCAGATGAATCAGGAAGTCGATATTGTCAGCATTCTGCGGTACTCGGTCGAGCGCGGCGCGTCAGACATCGTGCTCACTGCTGGTTTATCGCCGCAGTTCAAGATCCACGGCGAGTGGGGATCGGGCGAGTTCACGCAAAGCCTCAACCCCAACGAGACGCGGCGCTTGATGTACTCGATCATGAACGAGAAGCAGCAACGCAACTTTGAAGAGAAACGCGACATCGATTTTTCCTTCCCGTTGCAGGGCGTGGCCCGGTTTCGTTGCAACGCGTTTTTGCAGCGCGGCGCGGTCGCGGGCGTGCTGCGAATCATCCCCAGCACCACCAAGCCGATGACCGAGATCGGCGTTCCGCCAGACATCATGATCCAGATTGCCAGCGCCCCACGCGGACTGGTTTTGCTCACCGGCCCGACCGGCTCTGGCAAGTCCACGACGCTGGCCAGCATGGTGGACTGGATCAACACCAATAAAAAAATGCACATCGTCACCATCGAAGACCCGATTGAGTTCGCGCACGCGCACAAGTCCAGCATCGTCAATCAGCGCGAGATCGGCCCCGACACACAGGATTTCGCTCAAGCGCTCAGGGCCGTGCTGCGCCAAGCGCCGGACGTGATTCTGGTCGGCGAGATGCGCGATTACGAAACCATCAAAAGCGCCGTCACGGCTGCAGAGACGGGACATCTCGTGATGGGAACGCTACACACCAACAGTGCCCCCGAAGCGATTGACCGCATCGTCGATGTCTTCCCCGAGGAGCAGCAAGAGCAGATTCGCGTGCAACTCGCTAACAACTTGGTGGCGATTGTCACGCAGCAACTCTTGCCCAGAATGAACGGCGAGGGTCGCGTGCTGGCTTACGAGATCATGATCGCCACGCCAGCGGTTCGCGCCCTCGTGCGCGAAGGTAAAAGTTATCAGCTCGTCAGCGTGATCCAGACCGGCGCAAGCCTAGGGATGATTACGATGGACGCCTGCCTCGCAGACCTGTACAAGAAAAAGCTCATCACCTTCGAGACCGGCGAGGAGCGTGCGGTGGATGCCAAAGAATTCAAGCGTTTAGCTGCCCTGCACGACGCCGTTGCCGCTGCACCGCTGCGTAATCAGCCGACAGCCGCGCAGCAAGCCCAGCAGCCGACCGCGCCGACGGGCGGCAGCGGCTTCGGGCGGCGCTGAAACCGTAGAATCTTCAATTCATCTCTCGAGGTGCAAAAAGCCTCGAGTTTTCTCGAGTGACCCAACAAGCACGCCTTGCCACTCGCGCATGACGACTTTGAGCGAAATCGGATCTTCAAACAATTGCAATGGCTCGAGGCGAGATTTTTGCTAACGTGCGAGCCATGACTGAACTCCACCGCAAGGCCGCACCGCAGCAGATCACGGCTTGCGTGCTGACAATCAGCGATACCCGCACCGCACAAGACGACTCGAGCGGCGCGTACTTGAAGGCGCAACTCGAGGCCTCAGGGCACGTCGTTATTGGCTACACCATCGTCAAGGACGATTCCGCAGCGATCCGCGCTGCACTCGAGGGCTGGCTGGCTGCTGGTACGGCTCAGGTGATCCTGACCACGGGCGGTACGGGCATCGCCAAGCGCGACAACACCGTGCCCGTGATCGAAAGCCTGCTCGAGGTGACGTTGCCGGGCTTCGGTGAGCTGTTCCGGCAATTGTCCTATCCGCAAGTCGGCGCGGCCGCGATGCTCTCGAGGGCCGTAGGTGGCTTGGCGGTCGGTCGCCGTTGCCTGCTGTTCGCGCTGCCGGGGTCCCTGAACGCCGTGCAAACCGCGTGGCAAGGGATTTTCAAAGACGAATTGGCGCATCTGGTGTTTGAAACGGTGCGCTAAAAACCTGATCCGTGAACTACCCTAAGCCTCGAGCACTCGAGTTCACGCCAACCGCTGTGGTCAATTCCATGGTCTGAACCAAAACTAGGCGCTATACTCGAAGCTCAAGAAGGCAAGGGGGTTAGAAACTAATGCCAACGTACACCTATAAAGTACGCGATGCGACCGGCAAGATGATTTTCTCGACGATGGAGGCCGAGACGCAAAAGATCGTGCGCGACAAGCTGCGCGAGAAAAACTTTTTGATCGTTTCAATTACCGAGCCGAAAACCGGTTTGAGCCAAGACATCAAAATTCCGGGCTTAGGAGATGGCCTGCCGGGCTTGAAGCCAGTCGCTATTTTCTCGCGGCAGATGGCGACGATGATCGACGCGGGCTTACCGTTGGTGCAGAGCTTGGCGATTCTGGCGCGGCAAGTCGATCACAAAGGACTACAGAAGATTCTCAAGGACGTGCGGATTGATGTCGAAGGCGGTCTGCCGTTCTCGGACGCGATTTCTAAATACCCGAAAGTTTTCAACCGTCTGTACCTCAACCTCGTGCGGGCTGGCGAGGTCTCGGGTACGTTGGACATGGTGCTCGACCGCATTGCCATCTTCCAAGAAAAAGACTTGGCGCTGCGCGGCAAAATCAGGGGTGCACTGACTTACCCGGTGATTGTGCTGGTCTTCGCGCTCGGCGTGACGTATTTCCTGCTGACGACGGTCGTGCCGCAATTCGCGGGCATCCTAATCTCTTTGAACGCGCCGCTGCCGCTGATTACGCAAGGCTTGATCGCCACGTCTAACTTCTTGCAAAACCAAACTTTGATTCTGGTAGCCATCATCGTTGCGCTGGTCTTCGCGTACCGCTGGTATTACGCCCGCGAGGACGGCCGCCACGTGATCGACCGCATCAAACTGAAGATGCCGGTCTTCGGCAACTTGATTTCAAAAGCCGCGCTCGCATCGTTCTCGCGCACGCTGTCCTTGCTGATTAAAAGCGGTGTCAATATCATCGAAAGCTTGGACATCACGCGTGGCGCGGCCAACAATGCGATTGTCGAGGACGCGCTCTTAAACGCCAAAAACGCGGTGATGCAGGGCGAGCAGATGTCGCAACCGATGGCGGCGGCCGTGGACGTGTTTTCGCCAATGGTCGTGTCGATGGTGGCCATCGGCGAGGAAACCGGCGGTTTGGACACGATGCTCGACAAGATCGCGGATTACTACGACCGCGAGGTCGACGAAGCTGTCGATCAGCTCACGGCGGCGATTGAGCCGATCATGATTATTTTCCTCGGTGCAATCGTCGGTCTGATCGTCGCGGGCATGTTCCTGCCGATGTTCTCGATCATCGGCGCACTGTCCAAGTAAGCACTGCCCAAATAAATCGCAAGTCACCCAACCCCTCGAGCTTGAACGGCTTGAGGGGTTGATACGGCTCGAGCGCCGTGAACTGTGATGTACACTCGGGTCATGAAACCCGCTCCCTCGAGCAAACGTGAGTTGTGGGTCGTGGGCGGCTTGTTAGCGCTGATCGCAGTGCTCGGGTTCGTGGCGCTGCGTCCAGCGCCCGCGCCGGTGATTCCGGCGCTTGAAAAAACCAGCGTCACGGTGGCAATAGCAGGCGAGGTCAAGACGCCGGGCGTGTACACGCTGCCGTTCGGCTCACGGGTCGCGGCGCTGGTCGCAGCGGCAGGCGGGTACTCGAGCACCGCCGAGCCGAGTCTGGTCAATCCCGTGCAAATTCTGACCGATGGCGATCAGGTGCGCGTGCCGAGCAAATTCGCAGCGCAAGCCTTGAGTGCGGCTGGCGGTAGCAAAACTGGCTCGAGCAAAACCCCGACGGGGCGCGTCAACGTCAACACAGCCAGCCCGTCGGAACTCGAGGCGCTGCCGGGTGTGGGCCCGAAAATGGCGGCGAAGATCGTCGCCGGGCGACCCTTCGCGGGCATGGCAGATCTGGACAAGGTTAAAGGGATCGGCCCGTCGATGCTGAAAAAATTAGAGCCATTCGTGAAATTTTGACAATGGTCAGTACCACGAATCGCTCGAGTCTGCTGACCTTACCCGTGGTCGCGGCGCTCGGCGTGATCGCGGGCGCGATGTTGCAAAGCGCGGGCCTGAGCTTCTGGGTGGCTTTCGGCATCGCAGCGCTTGGGTGCATTGCGGTAAGTCTCTCGAGCCTGACCTCGAGTTTGCGGCTGGCGGTGATCGCCGCGCTGCTGCTGTGTCCGCTGGCGTGGTGGCGCTCAAGCGACGTGCGTAACCAGCCAGACTCGCTCGCTATGAGCGTGGACAAAACCGTGACGCTCGAGGGCGATTTCGATGGGCAGTTTCTCAATGCCGCCAGCGCCAGAGTGCTGGTTCAGCCGCGCAGCGCGTTGAAAAGCGGGCGCTACCGCGTGACTGGGCGCGTGCAATTGCCAAGTTGGTACAGAAACCCCGGCGCGTTCGATCTGGGCGCGTGGCTGGCAGGTCGCGGCGTGCATTACGCGCTGCGCGTGCAAAAAGCCGTGCGCTTGCCGGACGACTGGCTCGAGGTCGTGCGGCTACACGCTCGAGCGGGGATTCAGGCGGGCTTGCCGCCCAGAGAGGCCGCACTGATGCTCGGGATTGGGCTAGGCGATTCGTATGATTTCTCGAGATTGCCCGATACGCCCGAGGGTCTGTCGTGGCGCGAGGTCTTCTCAAAGTCTGGTCTGACGCACGTGATGGCGCTGTCGGGGCAGCAAATCTCGATTCTGGTGATCGCGCTGAGCCTCGCGCTGTCGCCATTGAAAATCTGGCGCTACCCACTGCTGATGCTGGTGCTGGCTGGGTACATCGTCGTCGTGGGCTTTTCGCCCAGCGTCACCAGAGCCGTCATCATGGGCGTGGTCGTGCTCGGCAGCCTGTGGCTCGGACGTGGCAGGCTCGAGGCGTTGCCCGCGCTGGGATTCAGTGCTGTGGTGACGCTGCTGCTCGAGCCGCGCTGGTTGAGCGATCTGGGCTTTCAACTGTCTTATCTGGCGGTGCTGGGCATGATCCTCTTTATCACCCCAGCATTGAAACTGCTGCCGAACAGTTCAAAACCGATGAAGTACCTGATCGGCGGCGTCGCCGCGACGCTCGGCGCGAGCGCGTTGACGCTGCCACTGACCGCCTCGAGCTTCGGACTTGTCGCGCCGCTGTCACCGTTCCCGAATCTGATCGCCGAGGCGCTGATGCAACTGCTCGTGCCGATTGGTTTCCTGACCGCGCTGTTCGGGCCAGCGCTGGGCGGCATCGTCAACTTCGTCACGTACCCGCTCGCGTGGCTGCTGCTCGAGACCGCACGGCTGTTCGCGCTCGCACCAGTACTCGAGTGGGGACAGATCAGTCTGCTCGGTGTGACCGCGTATTACGCGGGCGCGTTGGCGCTGCTGCTGATGCTGAACGGCTACCTGCGCCCGAGATTCGCATTGCTCGTGCCGCTCACGGGCGTAATCATCACGGGCGCGTTGGCTCGAGTGCCGCGTCCGCAAATCGTTTACTTGGATGTCGGGCAGGGCGACAGCAGCCTGATTCGCGTGCCCGGCGCGGATATTCTGATCGACGGTGGTGGCACGCCGCAGGGTGACTTTGACATTGGCAAGCGCGTCGTCATCCCTGCGCTGCGCTCATTGGGCGTTAAAAACCTGATCGTCATCGCCACGCACGCGGACGCCGATCACATCGAGGGTCTCGAGGCGGTGCTGGACAGGGGCGGCGTCAGTGCCTTGGTGATCGGTCACGACAAGCCGCTGGGCGAAGACGCGTTTTGGGACAAGTTGAAAGCCGCCGCCGTGCGCGACCGCGTGCCGCTGCGCGAGGTGCGGCGCGGCGAGGTCTGGCGATTTGGTGCGGCAACCCTGCGTTTCACTGGCCCACGCGCCGACACGCTGCCGGAGGACAATTCCAACAGCGTAGCGTTCGCGCTCGAGTACGTGGGCAAACGCTACTTGTTTCTAGGCGATACGCCCGGCGAACTCGAGGCGGAGATGAACCCCGGACAACTAACGATCCTCAAAACCGCCCATCACGGCTCGAGGTTCAGCACTTCCGAGACGCTGATACAGCGCACACGCCCGAAGGTGGCGGTGATCTCGAGCGGGACGAGCAACACCTACGGGCATCCGAGCCGTGCCGTGCTGCAACGTTTAGAGCGGTTCGGCGCGAGGATTTACCGCACCGACCGCGAGGGCGCGATCACGGTGGATCTCAGCACGGGCGGTTTGAGCGTCATCAATCCCAACCCCGCGATGGGATTGCCCGGCCCACCCGGCAAGACGCGCTCGAGCCAGTAAGTTGTTTGGCAGATTCACCACGCTCGAGAGACCGCGTACAGTGACAAGCATCATGAAAACCCTCGGCTCGCGCACGGATCTGTTTTTCAGTCAGCTCACGGGCATCGTCACGGAACACGCCGATTACACCGCGATTCACACGCCGAGCAACCCGACTTTTTACTGGGGCAACTGCCTGATCTTCAATTGCGCCCCGAGGCTCGAGGACACAGACAACTGGCTCAAGGCGTTCAAGGCTGAACATGGAGGAGCCAAGCACGTCGCCATCGGTTGGGACGAGGATGCGCCCGGCGACACGAGCGGGTTTCTCGCCGCCGCGCCGGGTCTCGAGTTTGGCGTCAGCAGCGTACTGACCGCGACGGCGTTGCACGCGCCGCGCTACCCGAACGCCGATGCAGAACTACGCCCGCTGTACAGCGACGCGGATTGGGCGGCGAGGCTCGAGCTGACGACAGCGGTCAAAGATTACGGGGCTGAGTATCTGTCCCGCGAGAACATCAATCGGCGCAGGCAAGTACAAAGCGGTCGCGGCGCTTGGTTCGGTGCGTTTCTCGAGGGGCGATTGGTCTCGAGCATGGGCGTGTTCAACACGGGCGGCGGGCTGGGGCGCTTTCAGACCGTGGACACGCACCCCGATTATGAGCGGCGCGGGCTGTGCAGCACGTTGCTTCATCACGCTGGGCAGTACGCGCTCGAGCATCTGGATGTCACCGAGCTGGTGATCGTAGCCGACCCCGCGTACCACGCGCAGCGCATCTACGAATCGGTCGGCTTCAAGCTGTCCCAAAACCAGTATCAGCTCGAGCTGCCGTCTTTGCCCAGCCCTGTCATACTGGAGGCATGACCAAGCAGATTCTCGTGACCGGCGGCGCGGGTTACATCGGCTCGCACACCGCCAAGCGCTTGCACCAAGCTGGTTTCACGCCCGTCGTGCTGGACGACTTGACGCTCGGGCACGAGTGGGCGGCCAAGTTTGGCCCGTTCGTGCGGGGCAGCATCGCTGACAGCGAACTCGTCAAGCGCACTTTGGAGCAGCATGATATCCAAGCCGTGATTCACTTCGCCGCCAGCAGCAGCGTCGGTGAAAGCGTTTCCAATCCGCGCAAGTACGTGCACAACAACGTCTTCGGCACGGTGTCACTGCTGGACGCGATGCTCGAGGTCGGCGTCAAACGGATCGTTTTCAGCAGCACGGCCGCGACTTACGGCAATCCCGCGTACAGCCCGCTCGATGAAGCGCACCCGACGAACCCGATCAACCCGTATGGCGAATCCAAACTCTATCTCGAGCGCGTGATGCACAGCTACGAAACTTACGGGCTGCGGTGGATGGCGCTGCGGTACTTCAACGCAGCCGGAGCCGATCCCGCAGGCGAACTGGGCGAGCTTCACACGCCCGAATCGCATTTGATCCCGCTGTGCATCGAAGCGGCGCTGGGCAAGCGCCGCTTGCAAATCTTCGGCACGGATTACGCCACGCCCGACGGCACGGCGATCCGCGATTACATCCACGTCTTTGACCTCGCCGACGCGCACATCAAAGCGCTGGCGTATCTCGAGGGTGGCGGCTCGAGCGGCGCGTGCAACCTCGGCATGGGCAAGGGCTTCAGTGTCTTAGAGGTCATTCGCGCCGTGGAGCGCGTGACCGGACTGACCGTACCGTTTGACCCCGCGCCGCGCCGCGCCGGAGACCCGCCCGAGTTGGTCGCCAATCCCAGCAAAGCCCAAGCGACCCTCGAGTGGCACGCGCAGTTCACTGGCTTAGATCAGATTGTCGAAACCGCGTGGGGCTTTTTCAAGACGAGGGGCTAGGTAAGCTCGAGATGAATGAAAATGCCGCGTGACTTTGGCAGCGCCGACTTGAATGCCCTCGAGTGTTCGAGGGCTTTTTCAGTGGACATTCAGAAAGTCACCAGACCCTGACCAGAGTCAATGATTACATTGCGTTTCGTTAGTGAACTCAGTTCATTGTTTGTCGGATGACCGTGACGATTTGCGTTACCGTCCCAATCAATTGCTGATTTGAAATTAAAGGAGGAACAAACATGGGTTTATTCAATGGATTGCTGCGTGGCGTCGCCGCTGCCGGTGTAATGGGACTCGTTGCCAAGCTCGTCAACGACCACGGCGGTTTGGAGGGCATGGCGAGCACCCTAAAAGAAAAAGGCTTAGCGGACGCGGTTCACAGTTGGATCGGCACGGGTGAAAACCAGTCCGTTACCCCACAGCAAATGCACAGCGCACTGGGATCGCAGAAACTCGAGGAGCTGGCTAAAGAGTCCGGCATGACCACCGAACAAGTAGCCAGTGAGCTGTCCAGCACGCTGCCGCAAGTGATGGATCGCTTGTCACCGCAAGGCACGCTACCTCGAGAGAACCCGTTCGCAGGTGGCTCGAGCGCTCTGAAGGAAATCTAACTACTGGACACTTCTCAAGTTTGCACGTTCCCCACGCAATCTGAGACAATAGCGGCTACTCCGTCCGACCAAGGAGAAAGTAGCCACATGAATCATAAACCCGTGCGAGACGCCCTGCAAGCCCACTTCGACCTTG
>JANYHH010000099.1 GCA_025359505.1 Deinococcales bacterium | reverse complement strand
GTCTCAATGCTCGGATCAGCCGCGGCGGCCGTGAACGTGATCGCGGCTGTTAACGTGGTCTTCCCGTGATCCACGTGACCGATCGTGCCGACGTTCACGTGCGGTTTCGTGCGCTCAAACGTACCCTTCGCCATGGTGTTGCCTCCTAAAATTACTCGAGAGAGATTTGCACTGAAAACTTGCGTTCCTGACATTAAATTAGCCCGCTGACTGGCGGGCCGGGCGTGCATGAAGAACCTGAACACTTGTGGAGCTCGCGGTCGGTCTCGAACCGACGGCCTCTCCCTTACCAAGGGAGTGCTCTACCCCTGAGCTACGCGAGCGAGGCATTGTTGCAATTACTGCTGCAATCTCAGACCAGCGCCAGCGCGTTGCCCCTCGAGTGCCGTGTGAATATAGCACTGGCTTCCTGACTTGTCAAAGTAAACTCGAGCCTCGCAAGATAGGAGGCTCGAGTGTCGAGGACGGCTGTTCTGGGCGCTCAGATCACCAGACTGACGGGAGTCTCCAAAGCCAGCGCGACTTTGCCGAGAAAGTCAGCGGCTTTGCCCATCGGCACGTCGCCTGACAGTGCGAGGTGTCCGTACTCGCCTTTGACGTTGAGGGTCAGCACGGGTTCAGCGCCGGGCAGCACGAGGTCATCCGCGCCGAGGCTCGACGCATCGAGGATCAGCAGACCCTCCATCGTGCCGGGGGTGGCTCGGGCGACGCTTTGCACGGCTTCGATGAAGCTGTGGTGCAGCCCGGAAGCTTGTAGCGGCTCCAACGTGTCTCCCAAACGCGTCAGGGTCACGACATCGCCCGTGCCGAGCGCGTGCAGGTTGCGTTGGGCTGCGCGGGCGAGGAAGACCGCGAGCGGCACTTCGCGCCCGTTCAAGGCATGCGTCAATTCGTGCTGCATTTTGGTGAGCGGGGCAGCATCAAAGTGGCGGCGCACGGCGAAGCCTTGGAAAAAGCCGCTTGCGACGCTGCTCGAGGGGAGGGCTGTGCTGGGCTGCGCCGCCTCCAAAGCTGCGGCGGGCTGAATGACAGGCGAAATGGTTTCTTCTGGCAGGGCGGATTCTGAGCTGTCCACTGGCTCGAGCGGCGGGGTCAGCATTCCACCAATCACTGCTGCGGCTGCCGCTCCGCCAGCGATGGCGACTGGCACGAGGGGAGCGGTAAAATGTGTGGGTTCGACGGATTCCAAGGCGGGCGTCATAGCGAGTTCGTCCGCGTCGATCAGGTCAAGCTCGAAGTCATCGTGTTGGATCGGCGCTGTGGCGCTGGCTGGCTCGAGATGTACTGGCTCGAGGTTGAACGCTTCAGCGGGCAGGCTGGTTTCCAGCTCGGTGCTGGCGTCAGCCATCACGAGGTCATCATCGATTGCGCTGCTGGCCTCGAGCGCGGCGATGGTCAGTGGCGCTTCGGAAGTCGAATCGACATCGAGCACCAAATCCGCTTGATGCTCGCTAAAGTCGGCTTGGGTTGGGTTGAAGGTCAAGCCAGACGACTCGAGCACCGTTAACTGACCGTCATCAACGGTTGAAGCGCTGGTTTGGGCAAAGCTGTACTCAGACGCACCGTACTTAGACGCACCGTACTCGGAGGCAGTGAACTCGGGCGCTGCAAATTCGGGCGTCGTGAATTCAGATACAGCCATTGGTGCAACACCCGACGCTGGCTCAGTCACCTCGAGCGCGGTCGGGGCGTCATCTAAATCGTCAAGGTCAATCTCGAACTCGGCGTCAGCGCTGTCAGAAGGAGGCAATTTGGCTGGTGACGAAGCGAAGGCTGGCGCACTGAACACTGGTGCACTGAACACTGGTGCACTGGTGGTTGGTTCACCCATTGAAATCGGTGCTTCAAACGCCGCAGGAATCGTATCTCCAAAGGAAATCTGCTCGAGCGAGGTGATTTGGCTCGCCGCCAGCGGCGCGGTTGGCTCGTCGCTGAACGTGAAATCGAGTGGAGGCGATTGCAACGCATCAGCGGCTTGAAAGGCTGGTTCTGGGATCGCTGGTTCTGGCGTGCTGAACATCGGTGCAACCAGTCCAGCAGCGACTGGCGCAGCGCCGCTGAGTAAGCTGCTGAGGTCAATGCCCTCCTTGGCCATGCCAGCGCTGGCGGCCGCTAGGTTACTGACCTCAGACAGATCAGGCACAGCGCCACCGGGCGCGGGCGGCTCGCTCGCGTCAGGCAAGGCGGGTGGGTCGATTTCGCCGGACATGATCCGCGCTAAGTACGTGAGGATGTCGCGCTCGATAACGCGGCTTTCGGGGCCAGTGCCCGGAATGACGCGCCAATCGATCGAGTTTTCCTCGGCGAGGCGTCTAGCGAGCGGCGAAATTTGCGGTTCGGTCATCGCGTTCCCCCGAAGTCTGTTTTAACGAGTTGCATCACAGTCTCATGCACTTTAGCAGACAGTTCAGCGCAAACGTGCAAAAATCACACAACCGCTCGAGCCATTGAGATTGATCGACTCTAGTCGCTGCACTCGCAACTTCTACGCGAGGGAAACAAACGTGTGCAGGGCACGATCCCTGAGCTGCTAGGTGTGTAAAGATTGAGTCATGTGGCACTCAGCGCCGAACCTCGCGTCAAAACACGGCTTCAGTGACCGCATTGGTGGCGTGAGCGTGGGCGCATACGCGCAATTGAACTTGTCACACAATGTCGGCGACCATTTTGAGAGTGTCGAAGCCAACCGCCTGACGGCACTGAGCGCATTGGGATTTGACCAGTTGCGCTTGGCGCGGTTGCGGCAAGTTCACTCGAGCGAAGTCGTGACCCTGACGCGGGACAGTGACCTGACGCACCTGCCGATGGCAGATGCGCTCGTCACGCGGCTGCGTGACACTGTATTGGTGATCGAAAGCGCCGACTGTTACCCCGTGCTGCTCGAGGATTCGACAGCGGGCGTGATCGCGGCCGCGCATTGCGGTTGGCGCGGCACGGCCGGACGGCTGCTCGAGCGCGTTTTGGAAGCGATGCTGATTGCTGGCGCTCAAGTGGACAGGATTCGCGCCGCACTTGGCCCCGGCATCAGCGCTGGGCAGTACGCGGTCGGTGCGGATGTAATGATGCGCTTCGCGCAGGAAGGCTTCCCGCAGCACACGCACACGATGAGCGGCGGCAGCTCAAGTCACAGCGGAATCGAGCAGTATTACATTGATTTGGCAGCCGCGAACCGCTGGCTACTCGAGGAGGGCGGCGTGCCCCCAGCGCAGATCTGGACGATGAATCGGTGCAGTACCGAGGCTGACTTCTTCTCGCATCGCCGAGATCACGGCACGACCGGGCGGATGTGGAGCGTGATCGCGCAGTGAGTTATCTGCGCGTCAAAATCTGCGGCATCACGCGCTTAGAAGATGCGCTCTGCGCTGAGAACGCTGGCGCAGACGCGGTGGGACTGAACTTCGTACCCGGCACGAAGCGCGTGATTTCGCACGCGCAAGCCAGCGCGATCTCACACGGTTTGGGGCCGCTGATCGCTCGAGTTGGCATCTTCAGGGACGCCAGTATTGAAGAGATTCTCGAGACGTTGCACGTGGTCAAGTTGACGGCCGTGCAGTTGCACGGCTCGGAGACTGACGAGTTCGCTGCAACGGTGGCCCTGCACGCACCCGTGATTCGCGCCATCAGTCACGGCGTGGCACTGCCCGCAGCGGACACGCTGCTGATCGATAATCTCGAGGGGGGCACTGGGCAAACATTCGACTGGAACGCGCTCGAGACTGCAAGTTTGCGCGGGCGGCGCTGGTTGCTGGCGGGCGGCTTGACGCCGGACAACGTATCCAGCGCCGTTAGGCAGTTGCGACCGTGGGGCGTGGATGTCTCGAGCGGCGTGGAGAGTGCGCCGGGCATCAAGGATCACATCAAGATCACGGCGTTCATCAGTGCGGCAAGGGAATCATAGGTTCAACTCGAGCCGCAGCGTCACAATGTCGCCCTCCTCGAGTTTCAGCGGTTTGCGAACGCTGGTTTTCACAGGGACAATATAGCGTCCATCTTTGGGAAACAGCGAGGTTTTCCACTCGGTATCACCGATCCACGCCCGCACGGGAATCATGCCCCAGCCGTACGTCACCAGCCTGACGGCGGCTTTGAGCTGCACATACTCCGCATCTGGCACGGTCACGAAGTACCACGGGGCGGGGCCCTTCCAGAACCAGATTGCGCCGCTGAACTCGAGCTGCATAAAACAGTCTACCCAACGCTTCGAGAACCGACCGGTGATCTCGAGCCGACGAGCGCTGTGACTCGAGCCGTTTTCTGTGACCGTCCGAGTTTGCTATTGTGCGCCGTATGGGGAAGACACGGCGCGACGAGAAACTGGCCAAGCGCCAGTACCAAGAGGCAGTCCAGAAATCGACTGGGCCGCAAAAATTCGATTGGAAACGCTATTTTCGTTTGCTCGGGCGCACGATGCCGCGCATACTGCTGCTGTTCGCGGCGACGATTGCGGTGCAATTGCTGCTCGCCAATTACAAGATCGCGTTTTTCACCACGGGCATCGGGCAACTGCTGCTGTTCGTGCCGATGTACGTGATGACCTTCATCTGGACGCAGCAGGTTTCCAAGGAACTGCGCGAGGGGCCAGCCCTGCCGCCCAAACCCGACATCCTCAAAAAGCGATGAACAGTGAGCCGACTGGACTGCGGGTCAGCATCAACGCTTTTATCGTCCACGAAGGCGAAATTTTATTGCAGCGCCGCAGCGACAACGGCAATTGGAACCTGCCCGGCGGCGGTCTGGAAATCGGCGAATCGCTCACCGTCGCACTGCACCGCGAGGTCTTGGAGGAGACGGGCTTGACCGTAGCCATCACGCGCTACATCGGCGTCTACAGCGATCCGCTCGAGACGACGCTTCAATACCCTGACGGGCGCGTGCTGCATTACATCGCGCATGTTTTGGAGTGCCGCGTCACTGGCGGATTGCTCCAAATGGATCACGAATCGCTCGAGCTGGGCTGGTTTGACCCGCACGCGTTGCCCGAGCCGTTCAGCTCACAGCATCGCGGGCGGGTCGCGGACGCGCTCGAGGGTCGGGCGACCGTGTTTAGATGAACCCGCTGCGCGTTGCCCTGAATGCCCTACTGCCAACGCGTTGCCCGCTGTGTTCAGCCTATCTAAGCGCAAGCGAAATTGGCATTTGCAGCGCGTGCCTGTCCCAGATCCCCGACGCGACGCTCGAGGGGGATTTGCTGCATCTGGGCAATTACCACGGGGCGCTGGAACGGGCGGCGAGGGCGCTGAAATTCGGCAAGAACCGCGAGGTCGCCGTGCCGCTCGCCGCTAAACTCGCGGCTGGCATCACGGGTCTGGGCTGGCTGGTGGACGCGGTCGTGCCACTGCCAGTTCACGCGTCGCGGGCGCGGGTGCGCGGTTACAACCAGTCCGAGGTGATTGCTACGCATCTGGCTCGAGGCTTAAAAATTCCCGTGTTGCACGCCTTAAAACGCACGCGGGCGACGTACACGCAGGCGCGGCTTGACCGCTCTGAGCGCGAGCAAAACGTCAAGGGTGCATTTGCCGTGACGGGTTCAGTCGCGGGTCTTTCGTTGCTGCTGCTGGATGATGTCTACACCAGCGGCGCGACGGCGACCGAGGCGACGTATGCGCTGATCGAGGCGGGCGCGAAGCGGGTCAGAATAGTGACGATCTCCCGAGCCACCAACGTGCGGCAGTAACGTCCGGCAATGGTGTATTCTGTATACAATGTTACTCAAGGCCGCCCCATTCGCCCGCCCCGGCCTGATCCGGCACGAGGTCTACGACCACCTCAAGGGGGAGATTCTGAGCGGTAAACTGCCCAGCGGCTCGAGGTTGGGGGAAATCGCGCTGGCCCAGCGTCTGGGCGTCAGCCGCACGCCCGTGCGCGAAGCCGTGCAGCGTCTGGCGCAGGCCGGACTGGTCGAGATCATGCCAAATCGCGGTGCGAAGGTGAAAACCGTCAGCACCGCCGATGTCGAGGATGTCTACGCGGTGCGCGAAGTGCTGGACGGACTGGCAGCACGACTGGCTGCCACGCACCGCACAACCACGCAACTCGAGACGATGCGAGCTGCCCTCGCCAAAATCGAGCAGGCTGACCCCAACGACTTTGAGATGCAAATCGCGGCTGACCTCGAGTTTCACGCCGCGATCGCGGCAGGCTCGGGCAACCTGACGCTGAAGGCGACGCTGACCAGCCTGAGTGAGAACGTGGCGCGGGTCAAACTGCTCTCCAAGCACACCAACCAGTCTCCAAGTACGAGAACCGCGCATCACGATTTGCTCGAGGCGATTTCAAAGCGCGATGCCACAGCGGCCGAACATCTCGCCAAAGCGCACGTGCTCGAGTTCAGAGCGCTGATTCTCAATCAGCTCAGCAGTGAAAGGACACCACGATGAACGTCGATCAGCTTTACCGCAACGCCGTGCTCGGCATCGCCGGGAACACGCAAATCAAGCAACTCGTGCAGACCAGAGGCTGGAATCTGGCCAGTCGCTTCGTGGCTGGTCAGACCCTGCAAAGCGCCATCACGGCCACGCAGCAGCTCGAGCGTGACGGTGTTCACGGCATTCTGGATTTGCTCGGCGAGATGGTCGCCAATCGGCAACAGAGCGACGCTTGCGTCCGCGAAATATTGGAGATTTTTCCGGCAATTGCAACGCTCAGCTTCCCCAAGTACGTCTCGATCAAGCTCTCGCAACTGGGACTGGACATCAGCCCGGAGCTGGCGCTCGAGAACGGCCGCGCCATCCTCAGCGCCGCCAAAAACGTGGATTGCTTCGTGCGAATCGACATGGAAGACAGCCCCCGCGTCGATAAAACGCTCGAGGTTTTTCGCACGTTGAGGACAGAATTCGAAAACGTTGGTTTGGTGCTGCAATCTATGCTGCGCCGCACCGAAGCCGACATGGGGGGGCTGAGCGACCTCAAGCCCAACCTGCGAATCGTCAAAGGCGCGTACCTCGAGTCTGCCAGCGTCGCCTTCACCGACAAAGCAGCCGTTGACCTGCAATACCGCCGCCTTGTCTACCAGAGCTTAGAAAAGGGTCAGCACACCGCGATTGCCTCGCATGACCACACGATCATTGACGACATTAAACTGTTTGCCGAGCGCAACAATATCCCTCGAGAGAGATTTGAATTCCAGCTTCTCTACGGCATTCGCACCGCGCTGCAAAAGCAGCTCGCCAGTGAAGGCTACACCGTTCGGGCGTACATCCCTTACGGCAAGGATTGGTACGCGTATTTCTCGAGGCGCATCGCGGAGCGTCCGAGTAACGCCTTATTCGTGCTGCGGGGTATGGTGCAAGGATAATTTGAAATTCATTCAAAAAGGAGCAAAATATACCGATGAGTTTAGTAGAACTTAAACAGCAAGCCTCGCAACTCAGTCTCGAGGAACGCTTGGAATTGCAAGAGTTTTTATCCTCGCTCGAGCCAGACGAACCGCTCAGTCCAGCTTGGCAACTCGAGATTGAGCAGCGGCTCGAGGGTCTGCAATCTGGGCAAGTTCAGACGTTGACGCACGAGGAGTTCTGGCAGCGCATCAGAGCGTCGCGTGCGTAGAAGCTATCACCCGCAGATGATCGAGGAATTGCTCGAGGCGAGTCAGTCGGCCCTTGACGCCAGTGCGTTCGAGAACGCTGTTGAGCAAGCGACGCTCGAGGTTTGCGACTTTCCACAAGCGTGGATGTTCACAGGCATCGGCAGCACCCGCAAAGCGACCGTGGGTCGTTACCCGTATCACCTGATTTTTGAAGTCACCGACGATGAAGTCTGCTTCGTCGCGCTCGCCCACAAACGCCGCGAACCACTGTACTGGACAAGCCGCACAGAAAGTCAAGAGTGAATTTGATGAACCTACCCGAGTACGTCAACGAACCCTACGCCGATTACACCGTTGCTGATAACAACGCCGCCTACCGCGCCGCGCTCGAGAACGTCCGTGGTCAACTCGGCAGGGATTACCCGCTCATCATCGGCGACCAGCACATCATGCTGACCGACGCGATTTTGTCGGTCAACCCATGCAACCCGCAGCAGGTGATCGGGCGCGTCTCGAGCGCGACAGCCGCTCACGCACAGCAGGCGCTCGAGGTCGCCCAGACTGCTTTTCAAAGCTGGAAGAACACATCGCTCGAGACGCGGGTCGCGGTGCTGGTCAAGGCAGCCCAGATCATCCGCGAGCGCAAACTCGAGTACAACGCTTGGCTGACCTTGGAAGTCGGCAAGAACTACGCCGAAGCCGAGGGCGAAACGGCCGAAGCCGTCGATTTTTTGGAGTATTACGCCCGCAGCGCGTTGTCGCTCTTAAAAACCGTGCAGACTTATCAGCTCCCCGGCGAACACGACCGCGCCGAGTACATCCCGCTCGGTGTGGGCGTCAGCATCACGCCGTGGAACTTCCCGTTTGCGATTTTTCTAGGGCAAGCCTGCGCCCCGATCGTCGCGGGCAACACGATGATCGTTAAACCCGCCGAGGACAGCGCGGTGATCGCCTACAAAGCCATCGAACTCTTGCTCGAGGCTGGACTGCCGCACGGTGTCATCAATTATCTGCCCGGTCTGGGCGAAGTTGTCGGCGACGCGCTGGTCAAGCACCCAATGACGCGCTTCATCAGCTTCACGGGCAGCAAAAGCGTGGGATTGCACATCAACGCCGAAGCCGCCAAAGTGGGCGCTGGGCAGAAGTGGATCAAGCGCGTGACTTTGGAGCTGGGCGGCAAGGATTCGATGATTATCGATGAGACCGCCGATCTCGAGGCGGCGGCCAGTGCAGCCGTGGCGGGCGCGTTTGGCTTCGCGGGGCAAAAATGCAGCGCCCTATCGCGGCTGATCGTCGTGGACAGCGTGTACGCGCAGGTGCTCGAGTCGGTGACCCAGAAGGTCAAAGCGTTGACGGTTGGGGATCCCGCCGACAACAAATACGTCAACGCCGTCATCAATCAAGAAAGCCTCGAGAAATCAAAGCATTACCTCGAGATCGCCCCAACCGAGGGAAGAGTCACCGTTGGCGGCAGCGCCTCGAGCAATCCTGAAACTGAGGGCTACTTCGTGCAGCCGACCGTCGTCGCCGATGTCAAACCGCACGCGAAATTGGCGCAGGATGAGATTTTTGCGCCGATTCTGACCGTGATCCCCGTCAAAGATTTTGAAGAAGCCGTGCAGGTGTTCAACAACACCGATTACGGCTTAACGGGCGGTATCTTCTCGAGCGACCCGCAGCGCCTCGAGCGAGCCGAGCGCGAGTTGCACGTCGGCAATCTATATCTCAACCGCAAGATCACCGGCGCGATGGTCGGCTGCCACCCGTTCGGCGGCTTTAACCTGTCTGGCACGGACTCCAAAGCCGGCGGCCCGGATTACCTGCTGCATTTCGTGCAAATGAAAAGCATTGCTCGCAAGATTTAAAGCTACTAGCCTCTAGCCAAAAAGCAGTGCTGCTCGAGGAATCTCGGTTAGCACTGCTTTTGCTTCAACTCGACAGCTCGAGCATCAAGCTGTCAGCCAAGAGCCAGCAGCCAGTCGCTGCCTTTCAAAAAACCCATTCGCCTGCCTCCAAAAGCGCGACCCTCGAGCCGTCTTTTTGGATGCCAGTGACGGTCATGTCGGGCGTGCCGATCATCCAATCCACGTGGATTTGGCTGTCGTTGCCGCCTGCGGCCATGAAGCTTGGCGTGTCCATCTCCAAACCGCCGTTCAAGGTGAACTGGTACGCACGCCCGAGCGCGATGTGACAGGCGGCGTTCTCGTCGAACAGCGTCTCTTGGAACAACAAGCCGGTTTGCGCGACGGGGCTGCTCGAGGCGACCAATGCGACCTCGCCCAAGTAGCGTGCGCCGTCGTCAGTCTCGAGCAGCTTGTGCAGCGCGTCTTCGTTGCGGGTGGCGCTCGCATGGGTCACGCGCCCGCCCTCGAAGGTCATTTCAATGCCTTCGATGACTTTGCCGGAGTACGACAGCGGCTTGCTTGCTCGCGCCGTGCCATTGACATTGTTGCGATCCGGGCAAGTGAAAACCTCTTCGGTGGGGATGTTCGGCACGTAGCGGATGCCGCTTTTGGTGCGCCCCGAACCGCCCTCCCAGCGGTGCAACGCGGGCAAGCCCACATGCAAATTCGTACCCGGCGCGGTGAACTCTAAGGCGGTCAGCGAGAACGTGTTGAGCAAACTGCGCCGCCCCTCGAGCGCGTCCAGATGCGCTGTCCACGCGGCGATCGGATCGGGCTGATCGACCCTCGAGCACGTGAAAATCGCGTTCCAGAGTTTTTCCAGTGCGGCCGCTGGCTCGAGGTCTGGGAAAATGCGCTCTGCCCACGCGGGCACGGCATTGGCGACGATGCTCCAATTGACCGCGCCCGCGCCGAAGGCTTGCAGCGACGGTCTGCCTCGAGCGCCAATGGCTCGCATGACCGTGCCGACGCGCTCGCCGTCCTCAGCCTCGAGCGCCGCCGGATCATCTGCGAGGATGCTCAAGTAAGCGTCGCCTTGGGCGACGACTGCCTCACGAGCGCCGAAATACACTTCGGAGACCTCGGTCAGATTCGCCTCGCTCGAGTGACGCAAGCGCTCGCGCATCAACGCGTCGTCCGCCCACAAAACCTCGACGAATTTCGCCCCCGCCTGATACGCGGCCCGCGCCACCAAACGCACGAATGGGGCTGTCTCGAGTGGCGCACGAATGTACAAGCGCTGCCCCGTTTGCAAGTTGTTGCCGACCCGCACAGTTAAATTAGCCAGCGCCTCGAGTTTGTCTTCAAAAGTCATGCGTGGCAGTGTACTCGAGGGGCAAGCTGCGAAGCTCTTTTGGATTGCAAGTTCAGGGTCACAACCAGCCGCGCCGCTTCAAAAAAGTCAGCAAGCCCACGACCGCTGCGACGCACAGCAGCATCACAACTGCAAACGACCACGGCTCTTGCTGCCAAGGCAAGGGCACGTTCATGCCAAAAACACCCGTGATCCACGTCGGTAAGGCCACCGCGACCGTGACGACGGTCAGCACGCGCACGACCTCGTTCAAGTTATTACCGATCACGGCCGCAAACGCGCTGGTGGTCGTGCCTAAAATACTGAGCGCAATGTCGGTCATCTCCAAAGCCTGCGCGGTCTCCACTTGCGCGTCCTCGAGCATCCCAACACATCCAGCGATGAGCGCGTCTTCACGGCGTAAACGCTCCAAAAGCGCGAGGTTGGAGCGTAGCGCGGTCTTAAAATACACCAAACTTTTCTCTAAGCGCATCAGCTCGAGGAGTTCTTTGTTCTGAGTGCTTTTGGAGAGCCGCGTCTCCAAAGAATCCAAGCGTCGGTCAATCGCCCGTAAATCCAGCAGGTAACGCTGCGCGACTCTGAGCAGCACATGCAGCAGAAACCGCGCTTGGTCGCTGGTATCGCTGACCTTGAACTTGCCGCGCTTCAAATCCAGCAACACCGTGTGCTTGTGCCCGCAGACCGTGATGACGTGCGCGGGCGTCAGGATCACCCCCAATGGCACGGTGTCATACGGCGTTGCTGACTCGTGACCCAGCCAGTGCGAGACCTGCACGACGATCAAGGTGCTGCTGCCCTCGCGCTCCAAACGCGGACGCTCGTCCGGGTCGAGGGCGTAAACCATGAAGTCGCGGGGTAGATTGTGCTGGTCGCGCAAGCTGTAACGCTCTTCGTCGGTGGGACGCACCACATCCACCCACGCGTGCGGCTCGAGGGTCAGGGAGCGCTCCAAGCTGGTGGCGGTGCTCGAGTAATACTGAATCACGGCCCTCTATTATGCTGGTCTGCGCGTTGCAACAGCGTCAGGATGACCCGCTCGAGCTAGGATTCGCGCACCAGATACAAGCGGTTGTCCTCCAACTTGTACAGCAGCGGCGTGATGCCGACCTTCGGATACCGCGCCCGCAAGCGCTGCACCTCGAGCCGCACAAACTCGATTTCGTCTTCGATTTCAAAAAACGGCGCGTACTGAAAAAAATACTCTTTGGCCTGCGTCTCGTCCCAGCCGGCCGCGTCGACCATGCCGCGCACGAACGCACTCATGCGGTTGGATAAGCCCACCATGCCGCAATGCGTATGCGCGATCAGCGCGATGTGACGCACGCCGCCGACGCCAATCGCGTAGGCAACCCTGAACTCGTTGTGGCGCAGATTCGCGCCCGTGGTGCGGAGCACGAACGCGAAGTTATCCGGCGTGCGTAACGTGTGGCGGTTGTCCATGCACATGCCCAGCAAGATCTCGGCTTTTTCGACGCTCTCCAACTCGCGCCCCAAGTTGTGGTACTCGAGCAGCCGCCCGATCGGTGAGGCGCGATGCTCGAGCGGAATGTCGCTGAGCGCATCAACCGAGATGAGCTTGTCGGTCTCGAGCGTGTCGGTCGTGGCGATGTTGTTCACAGATATTTTTCCCCACGCACGACTTCGACGTCTTCCAGTGTGGCGATCACCGCGAAATGCTCGAAGTATTTTTTCTGGAGCAACTCGAGAATTTTGTCTGCCACAACAGGCGACACCAGCGTCTCCAAGCGGATGTTCCCGCCCTCCCACTCGGACACGCGCACACCCCTCGAGCCAGCGCCCCGCGCATCGGTGATCGTGTAACCCGTCGCGCCGCTCAAAATCAGGTCGCGCACGAGACGATCCTCGAGCAAGCGCTCGGCGATGATCGTGATGCGTTTGGCGGGTGTGGTGTTCATCGCTGACCTCCCAGAGCGTTTGCAATCGCGTAGTACAGCGGAATGCCGATGGCTAGATTAAACGGAAACGTCACGCCCAGACTCGCACCGAGGTAATACGCGGGGTTCGCCTGCGGCAACGCTACGCGAATCGCGGCCGGAGCGGCGATGTAACTGGCGCTGGCCGCCATCGTCCCCAGCACAAACGCACCGCCGATCGTCATGCCCGCATAGTGTCCAAGCAACACGCCGAGGGTTCCATTGATGACTGGCATCAGCAGCGCAAAGCCAATCAAAAACGGCCCGACCTTCAAAAAATCCCGCAAGCGCCCGGCCGCGACCATCCCCATCTCGAGCAAGAATAATGTCAACGCGCCTTTGAATGGATCGACGAAAAACGGTTTGACCTGCTCCAAACCGGGCTTGCCGCTGAGCCAACCGATCATCAATCCGCCGATCAGCACGAACAAACTGCGTCCCGTCAGCAGTTCCTTGGCGATACTCCCGAAGCTCGAGTGTTCGCCCGTCATCGCGCTTCTGGCCAGCCACAGGGCAATCGCAATCCCCGGAACCTCGAGTACCGCGACCAGTGCGGGCAGGAAGCCCTCCAGCGGGATGTTCTGGCTTTGCGCGAAGGTCAGCGCCGCCGTGAACGTCACCGCGCTGACCGAACCGTAATGCGCGGCAATCGCCGCCGCGTCGATCACGCCGAAGCGCCCGAAGCGCTTCAAGATCCCGTAAGCCACGAACGGAATCGTCACGCCCAGCACCAGCGTCGCCAGAATCGGACGCCAGAGCATTTCAAAACTCGTGACGGACAATTCCGCGCCGCCTTTCAAACCGATGGCGAACAGCAGGTAAATGCTCAGTGTGGTGTACAGCGCATCCGGCAGTTTCAGATCGGACTTGACCCAGACCGCGACCAGACCCAGCACGAAGGCCAGCACCATCGGGGAAAGCAAATTTAAGCGCAGCAACTCGAGGGCGTCCACGGATCACATTCTAAACGGCGCGGACTAGTTGGAGCGCGAGGAGACTATGGCTCGAGGGTTTCAGTACATCGAATGCTCGAGATCGTTGTAAAGACTCGAGCTGGATCACGTGGTCGGCATGGGGCTGCGCGGTCGGCAGGGCGCAACATGTTGTCTTGAGGCGCAAATCATGCACCTTCGGGCTGGGTCGCTGCGCCCCTACGATTCTCCCGCACACTCGAGCAATTCTGAGGCTCGAGCGACGCCGTTTCAAGCTGCGAACCAATTTGTCCGGTGGTAGTTCGCGGTACTGCACGAAAGCAGACGGCTCGAGCTGAGCGGGGTCACGTACCGCAGACGATCGGCTGCGATCTCACCATTTCTCACCTTTACTGTCTATAACTAAAGCAAATGAAACCACATCAAGCATGGGTTCGCACCGCGCTGAGCATTTTCACCATCGGTCTCTTCGCACTGACTTCGACGCCTATTTCCGCGCAGAGCACAGCGCCAAGCGCGACGCTCGAGGAGCTATCCGGTCGGCTGCTTGGGTACGGCTTCGACGAACCGGAATTGATCGTCGGAGCGCTGCCCGCCAAGCTGCCGCTCGAGCTTGCGCTGCCGACGGGGGCGCGAATTATCGGCACGCAAATGCGTTCAGGCAATAACCTCGAGATCGTGCTGGACGTGAAAGACACCGCAGAAACAATTCAAGCGTTCTTTGCCACGCAACTCAAAGGTTTTGAATCCAAAGGTTCCAACTCCAGCAACAAAGGCGGCTTCGTGTTCTCGGGCTTCCAGTCGGAACGCGCGTACCAATCCGATCAGCTTTACTGCCGCCCCGATCTGTCGTTCAGTGTGACGATCTACCGCTTGGACGCCGCGATCAAAGACGTGCGCCTCAGACTCAACGGTTACGACTGCGACATCAACGCACCATCCAACTTGACCTTACCGAAGCTCACCCCGCCAACCGGCGCGGAGGTGCGGCAGCTCACCAGCGGTTACGGCGGAGAAGTATCCTCGAGCGTGCGTTTGGAAACCACGCTCGGAGCCACAGCAATCTACGCGCATTACGTCGCGCAGTTGCAAGCAGCGGGTTGGCAAACCTCAGAAAATGTCACGCTCAAGGTCGGAACCATTGGTTCGCTGGAACTCAAAGATGCCAGTGGCAAAACTTGGCGCATGCTGCTCATCGTGACGCTCGAGGGCAATGGCAACGTCCGCGCCTCGCTGCGGGCATTCGGGGTCTGAGATGCGACGACCTCGCTTGCTCGCAAAATTCGCGCTGATCGCCGCGATGCTCAGCGCAGTGATCTCGAGCGGAATGGGACAGTCCAGCCCGCCAGCGATTGGCTCGAGCGCCGCTGATTTTAAACTCTTCAGTCCAACATTGAAGGCGGCCGTGCAACTCTCGGCGCTCAAAGGACAGCCCGTCGTGCTGAACTTCTGGGGTTCGTGGTGCGAACCGTGCCGCGACGAGATGCCCGCGCTGAACGAAATCGCTGGGGAGCTAAAGGCGAAATTCACACTGCTGGCAATCGGGGTCAACGAACCCGCCGCTCAAAGCCTGAAGTATTTGCAGGACAACAATTTCGCTAACCTGACACTGCTCAGCGACCCAGAAACCAGCGCGAGCGCTGACGTGGAGACGAGCGCTCAAGTCACCAAAAAATACGGCGTTGACAGCTACCCCACGACGATCTTTATCGACAAAGCTGGCGTGATTCAAGCGGTGCGGCTCAGCGGACTAACGAAAAATACGTTTCTTTCGTACCTCAGAAATATCGACGTGACCCGTTGAGCGAATCGCTCGAGACTCAGCACAGTCTTGAGACCATCGCGGTGGGCGCGGTGCGCCTCAACGCTCGAGGCTTGTCACGTGTTTGGCATGGAGCTGCGCGGTGGGCAGGGCGCAACATGCTGCCCCCTACGGTTTGTCAAGCACACGTTCTGTAAATTTAGAGGCAACCTGGAGACCGCAAACCATTACACCTCGAGCTACACTGAACAAACCGTGACCAAACCCAGTGGCGTGCCTGAGCATCACCTTCCGATCAACGACTCTGCCTTCATCGCCGATCCGTACAGCACGCTCAAGCGGTTACGCGAAACCACCCCAATTTATTGGGATGCGACGTGGAAGAAACTGTTCGTCACGCGCTACGACGATATCGCGGCGCTGCTGCGCGACAAACGTCTCGGGCGCAGCATCTTTCACGTCCTCTCGAGGGACGAACTGGGTTTCCCGCCGCCAGACGCCAGAGTCGCTGCCTTCGATCACTTTCAAGCCAATCACATTCTGGACATGGAACCGCCGAACCACACGCGCATTCGCGGGCTGGTGCAAAAAGCCTTCACGATCTCGAGGGTCGAAGGCTTGCGCGTGCGGATCGAAGACATCGTGCAGGACTTGCTCGAGGCAGCGGAGGCTCGAGGTGGCGCGTTCGATGCGGTTGCGGATTTCGCCGAGCCGCTGCCCGTGCTGGTGATCGCGGAACTGTTGGGTGTGCCCGCTGCTGACCGTCACCTGCTGCGCCCGTGGTCATCCGCTATCGTCAAGCTTTACGAACTGGGCTACAGCGACGCGCAAGCCGTCGCCGCCAACACCGCGACCGAGCAGTTCAGCGCTTACATCAAATCCCTCGCTGACCAGCGCCGCGCCGAGCCTCGAGATGACCTGATCTCCGCACTCGTCGCGGTCGAGGAATCTGACGAGCGGTTGAGCAACGACGAACTGGTCGCCAACTGCATCCTGTTTTTGAACGCGGGTCACGAGGCGACCGTCAACGGCATCACGGGCGCGTTGCTGACGATGCAGCGTCACCCGCACGTCAAAATGCAACTCGCCAGCGCCGCCGCGAGTGAGGCGAATAACTCGAGCATCTTCAAAACTGCCATTGAGGAATTCCTGCGCTTCGACACGCCACTGCCGATGTTCGAGCGTTGGGTACTCGAGGATTTAGAGTTTCGGGGCTGCTCCTTGAAAAAGGGCATGGAAGTCGCGCTGATCTACGCCAGCGGCAACCGCGACGCCAACAAATTCACTTCTCCCGACACGTTCAATATCGCTCGAGACCCGAATCCGCATTTGACCTTTGGACTGGGCACGCACTACTGCATCGGCGCTCCGCTCGCCCGCTTAGAAATGAGCGTTGCACTGCACGCGTTCCTGAAGCGCTACCCCAATTTTGAAGTGCCAGATCAGCCGCTCGAGTACACCGGCTGGGTGATTCGCGGTTTGAAGCGGCTCGAGGTGAAGCTTTGAAGGTCGGTTCGAGCTTGCAGTGAGTGGATTCAGTGGCGAAGCGTCGCACATCAACAGGGTTCAATCAGGCTTTGCAGCAGTGGCGCGAGCGTGTCTGTGACCTGAGCAATCGTCGGGCTGGTCAAGCTCGGAGTCTCGAGGATGTCCCGCGCCGTCGCCATACCGATGATGATTGCGGCGATGGTCGCGGCTCGCAATTTGGCGTTTTCGCCACCGATCCACTCGGCGAGCGGCGCGACGAACTGCGTCTCCAAGATGTCTTGCATCAGTGCGCTGGCGCTGGCGTTGCTGGTCGAACGCAGCAGCGCTTGCAGCGGCTCGAGTGCGCCGCGCTGCCGTTTTGACAGAATGTACTGCGCGAGGTTAGGCCCGAAATCCTGCCGCTCAGTGCCGCTGATGTCGCTCAAGGTAAAGCCTTCGCTGACGGCTTCTCGGAAGAGTTTTTCTTTGCCGCCGAAGTACCGAGACACGAGGGCGACGTTGCAATTGGCTCGTGCGGCAATATCGCGCAGGTTGACCCCATCGTAGCCGTGCTGCGCGAATGCGCGGCGGGCAGCTTTGAGAATCGTGGCTCGAGTGGCGCTGGCGTTGCGAGGGCGGGTCTCGAGCACAGGTGATTGTACCTCAGTTATGTAAACATTTGTTGACAAAGTGCATGGCTCGAGCTAAACTCAGTTTTGTAAACAAGTATTTACTTAGGAGAAAATGATATGCAAACACCCGCTCAAAAAGTCGTGCTCATCACCGGCGCAGCCAGCGGCATTGGCCGCGCCACCGCCGAACTCTTCGCAAAAAACGGCTTCATTACCTACGCCACCTCGCGCCGCCTCGCAACCCTCGAGCCGCTGCAAAAACTCGGTTGCGAAATCCTCGAGCTGGATGTCACCCTAGAAAATTCCATGCAGCAGGCAGTCAACGCGATTCTCGATCGCCACCAACGCATTGACGTGCTGGTCAACAACGCTGGCTACGGTTTGAACGGCCCGATAGAAGAACTTTGCATGGACAAGCTGCGCCATCAGTTTGAAACCAACGTCTTCGGACTCGTGCGCCTGACGCAACTCGTGCTGCCCACGATGCGCCAAGCTCACTCAGGACGGATCATCAATATCGGCTCGGTCGGCGGGACGTTCACCGCGCCGGGCGCGGGCGCGTACCACGCCAGCAAATGGGCGCTCGAGAGCATCACTGACGCGCTGCGTTTTGAGCTGCAAAGTTTTGGCGTGCAAGTCGCGTTGATTCAACCCACTGGCGTTTACACCGCCTTCGATCAAAAAATCGCGGGCACGATGCCCGATACTGACCCCGACGGCCCCTACGCGTTCTTCAAACGCAACCATCTGGCGGTCACGCAAACCATGTTCAAACCCAACTCCAACGCGGGCATCATCAAACCGGAAGCCGTGGCTCGAGTGATCCTGAGCGCCGCCAACGCCAGCAAGCCGCGCACCCGTTACAAAGTCGGCATCAGCGCCGTGATCTACGCGACGTTGCGCCGCCTCGTCTCAGACCGCACGTGGGACGCGATCATGGGAACGCAATTTCCAATGCAGCCGCGCAAAACAAACAGCGCATAACCAAATTTGCGACAGCTCGAGTTGACAGTCAATTCGTCGCTCGAGCGTCGCACGGGCGAACATGCAGTTCGCCCCTACAGATTGAACGCAAAACCCTTGTGCATGACACGGTTTTTCGTAGGGGCGAGGCGTGCCTCGCCCGGCCACCAACCCGCTCGACCTCGAGCCACCAATTCACGGCTTGACTGGCGGTGAATCGTTACTGACGTTGACTTCTCGAGGCTCGAGAAATCAACGAGCGTTGCCGTCAGCGGACTCATGCAGCTCCAGCGCTTCATCGTGCAGGTCAAACGACACCATCACGACCTCTTCTTCCTTGCCACCGAGCGCACGGTACAAGCCTCGAGCGGCCAGATTATCGTGTTCCGTCCCCAACCACGCCTCACGGCAACCAAGTTCGCGCCCTCGAGCGAACAAAGCTTGCACCAACTGCGTACCAATCCCGTGACGTTGCAAAGTTGGAGCGACGCCGACTTGGTTGATGAACAGTTGCGGCGCGGCGTCCGGGTGAACGTAATGCACGGCGGACGCGAACCCAACGACTACATCACCCTCGAGTGCCACGACCAAGTGATGTCTGGCATCGGCGAGGAATTCCGCTGCCCAGCGCGGACTGATCGGCGCATCAAAAACCTCGGGCGCAACCGACTCGAGTAGCGCTAAATCACCGATCTCGAGCAGTCGAACAGCGATCATCGTCTGATTCACCGATCAAACTTGCCGTACCCGCTGGCGCTGCGGCGGTACTCGAAGCGGGCGTAATCGAGCTGCTCGAGCATCGCATGCGTATCGCCGTCGGTGACGACTTTCAGGTTGACCCAGTTGTTGAGGCGAATCCCACCCAAATGAATGTAGAGCCGTTCGTCGCCCTCGAGCGCGAACATCACCTCGAGCGCGTTTTCATCCGCCCATTTGCTGGCGGCGGTCATGGCGTGCTGGACACCCTCGGTTTGCGGCAGCTCGAGGGGCTTTTGGTCAGTGCCTAGAAATTGAATGTTTGCCATACACGCACCTCTTTGGGATGCAATTTATCACGTGGCCCGAGCGCTTAGCTTAAACCCAAGGCAGCATTCAACTCGTCGCGCATCGCGGTCGCGGCGGCTTTGGCGGCGCTGGCGTAATCCTTACCGCTCGAGGCGTACTGAATCGCGCGGCTCGAGCTGGCGATCGCGCCGGAACCATCCCTGTGGAAGGCTGGCTCGAGATCAGCGGCATGTGCCCCTTGAGCGCCGAGTCCGGGCAGCAGCAGCAAGGCGCTGGGCATCAGGGCGCGAAAGTGCGCGAGCTGCGCGGTGTGCGTCGCGCCGACGACCGCGCCGACCGCGCCGGGGTGTGTGGCGCTCAGCGTTTCAACGTGACGGGCGATGATGTCGGCAACCGTACCGTGTGCCGTCTCGAGGTCTTGCAGGTCAGCGCTGCCGGGATTGCTGGTTTTCACCAGTGTGAAGACCGCGCCGCCGTTCGCGCTGGCGGCAGTCAGAAACGCCGTCAGGCTTTCAAAGCCCAGAAACGGGTTGACGGTGATCGCATCGCCCGCGTGCGAACCCGTCAGCCACGCGCTAGCATAGTGTTCAGCGCTCGAGGGGAAATCACCGCGCTTGGCATCCAGAATGATCGGAACTTCCAAGCCTCGAGCCGTCGTGCAGATTTCCTCGAGTACCTTCATGCCGTGCAGCCCGAGCGCTTCAAAATACGCGAGGTTTGGTTTGACGGCCGCGATCACCGGCGCACATGCCTCGAGAATCTGCTCGCAGTGGCGATGCACGGCGCGGCGGTCGCCGTTCTCGGTGCTGGGGTGCATATTCGGGCGCGGGTCAAGTCCCAGACACAGCCTCGAGTTCGTCAGGGCGATGCGGGCGTTCAAGCGGTCAGTGAAGGTCATGATGTCAAAGATAACAAAACCCCCACCGGGACGGCAGGGGTTGAACTCGAGATTCGAGGGTGATGCTCGAGGATCCTACAGCACTGGCGTCAGCGCGTTGTTATCCGCTTCGCCCGTGCGAATCCGCACGACGTGATCCAGATTCTGCACGAAGATCTTGCCGTCCCCGACTGCGCCCGTGCGGGCAGCGCGGACAATCGCGTCCACCGTGCGCTGCACGAAGGGTTCAGAAACCGCGATCTCCAAGCGGACTTTCTCGTGGAATTCAAACACCAGCGGGCGTCCACGGTAGGTTTCCAAGTGTTCTTTCTCGCCGCCGTGACCACTGACGCGGCTGATTGTCAGCCCCGTGACTTCTTCCTTGAACAGTTCCGCTTTGACGTCATCGAGTTTCTCTGGGCGAATGATGGCCACGATCAATTTCATATTGCCTCCTGTGAATGCGTTGTGTCTGGGACGTGCGAATTCTCATCGGCTCGAGGTGATTATGTCAAGTGTCCATAAAATTTTTGCCGCTTGCGCTAAAATCATGACACAAATTCCAAATTTTTGCTCGAGAATCGCAAAATGTTCACAATACTTTAACGTTTGCAGCGTTTTTGGTTGACAGTCCGTGAATCCGCTCGTATACTTTTCGTCATCTCGAGCCGCGGCCATTCACGCGGTGCGAAGGGGGATTTATGAAGCGATTGAACTTAGCTCTGACTCTGGGCTTGATGCTCGCGGGTACGGCCAGCGCGGCGGACGCCTTCAAAGCGGACACGGGTGATACGGCTTGGATGCTGGTTTCCTCGGCGCTGGTGATGCTGATGACACCGGGTTTGGCGTTCTTCTACGGTGGGTTGGTACGCAGCAAGAACTCGCTCAATACCAAGATGATGTCCTTCATTGCGCTGGCGATTGTCTCGGTGCTGTGGGCTGTGGTCGGGTTCAGCTTGGCGTTTTCGACCGACAAAGACCCCAACATCATTTCCGGCATCTTGGGCGGCTTCAAGTACGCGTTCATGGCGGGCGTGGATGGCAACAGCGCCTATCCGACGGCCGGAACCATCCCGATCAATGTTTTCATGTTGTTCCAGTTGATGTTTGCAATCATCACACCCGCGCTGATTTCCGGCGCGATCATCGAGCGCATGAAGTTCACGACGTACATGGTCTTCATTGCGATCTGGTCATTGGTGGTTTACGCACCGCTGGCCCACGCGGTCTGGTCGCCAGATGGCTTTTTATTCAAGATGGGCGCACTGGACTTCGCGGGTGGCACGGTCGTTCACATCAGCGCGGGCGTCAGTGCGCTGGTGGCCGCGATCATCCTCGGGCCGCGTCGCGGTTTCGGGCGCACGGCCATGGCTCCGCACAACGTCCCGTTCGTGTTGCTGGGCGCGGCGCTGTTGTGGTTTGGCTGGTTTGGGTTTAACGCGGGCAGTGCAGTCGGCGCGAACGGCTTGGCGGGCAGCACGTTTGCCGCAACGCACTTTGCGACGGCCGCCGCGATGATCGTCTGGGCGCTGATCGAACTGGTTCGCACGGGCAAAGTCACGGCCGTCGGTGCAGCCACAGGCGCGGTCGTCGGCTTGGTGGCGATCACGCCCGCCAGCGGGTACGTCAGCATCATGAGCAGCATGGCCATCGGCGCGATTGCCGCCGTGGTCTCGTACAGCGCAATTCAAATCAAAAACCGCCTCAATCTGGACGACAGCTTGGATGTCTTCGCCTGCCACGGCATGGGCGGCATCACGGGTGCTCTGCTGACGGGCGTCTTCGCGCAGAAAAGCGTCAACTCGGCGATCACTGGCGGTTTGATCGACGGCAACCCCGGTCAGGTCGTCACGCAAGCCCTCGCGGTGCTGTTTGCGATTGTGCTGGCGGTCGTCGGTACGGTGGTGCTGATGTACGCCCTCAAAGCGATCATGGGTCTGCGCCCCAGCAACCAAAATGAGGAGCTGGGTCTGGACTTGGCCGATCACGGCGAAGCCGCGTACCACGGCGGCGAATACGGCAGTGCCAGCGGCTCGAGCGCGATTGGCTCGAGCGTGACGGTCAACATGGGTAAAGCCGTCGCTGGCGACTGAAAGCAGTTTGCACCGCAACCCCTCGAGATATCTCGAGGGGTTTTTTACTGCTTTGGCGGTTGGGCAGTCAGCAGCAGCACACCGCTCGAGGACACCGCGTAGCGCCCGCCAGCGGTCAGGGTCACTGACCACCAGTTGCGCTCTGGTGCAAAGCTCAGGTCATAGCGAGCGCCGGGGCGCAGGTTGGTGATGAGGTACTGCTTGATGCCCGGTGGAACGTTCACGTCCATAAACTCGAGGCTGGGGCCTGCGAAGTTGAAGAACACGGCCGTGCGCTCATTGCCCCGCGTGACGATCACTCCCGTCAGGCTGCCGTCGTCGGGCAGCCCCGTCGGGTACGTGAACTCTGCACCTTCATCAACCTCGAGCGTCTGAGCGGCGTTGAGAAAGACCTGCGTCGGTTGCAGCTTGTAGTCGTAGAAACTCCACTCGAGGGTTTTATTGCGCCACCCGTATTTGACGCCCGGCACGGTCGGCTCTAAAGCGGTGTACACAAAGCGCTGGTCGCTGCTGTAGAACTCCTGCCCGTCGCTGTTGGCGTTGTCCGTCGGCGTCAAAACCTGCGGAAACTCGAGGCTGGCGCGTTTGACGCCCTCGGTGCGGTCGGCGCTCAGCACCAAGCCAGACCACGCGATCACCTGCCGCGTTGCTCGAGTTGCGCCAGCGTAGAGCGCTTTGGCGTCGCTGACCGCGCCGTAGAAAAACGCACCGCAATCGGTCAGCGCCACGCTGCCAGCGCTTGGCGTCCCGAGGATGGCTTGCGAACCGCGCTGCCACTCGAGCGCTCCACTGTCGGTTAACGCCATGCGCTCCGAGCTGCGCGACCACGGCTGGCAAGCGGGCGCGACTGGCGCGGCGTTGAAAGCAGTCAGCGCAATCGCAGCGATTCCGACGAGCGCCACGCCGCCGATCAATGGCCACAGCCACGCAGGACGGGGACTGGCGGGCGCTAGCGGTGCGGATGGCTGCGCTGTGGCGCGGCTCGCATCCACCACCGCATCGCTCGAGACCCAATCGCTGTGGGTCAAGGCGGCGAGCACACTCGGCGCTGGGCGCGGCTCGGGAGTTATCGCTGCGGGCGTTGGCGCTGTGACTGGCTCGAGCGCGTTGACAGTCAGCACTGGACTGCTCCCCTCGAGCAAAGCGATGACCTGAGCCATTCCTTGCCAACGCTCCTCGAGCGGTTTTTTCAGCGCACCACCCACCGCTTCTAAAAGCGCTGGCGGCGCATCGGAACGGTACATCTCCAAAGGCACGGCTTCGTTCTGCATGATGTTCATCATCACCGCCACGAGGTTGCTGCCCTCGAACGGCGTGTGACTAGACAGCAATTGGTACGTCAGTACGCCCCACGCCCAGATGTCGGCTTGCGAACTGACCGCGCCGCCGCGCACCTGCTCCGGCGGCATGTACAGCGGCGTGCCCGTGGTGCTGCCGGGACGGGTCAATTGCGTCGCGCTCTCCTGAAGTCGCGCCAGCCCGAAATCCAGCAGCTTCGTAACCGCATGACCATCCGGCTGATTTGCAAGAATCACATTGCTGGGTTTGACATCGCGGTGAACCACGCCGTGCAAGTGCGCGTGACCCAAACCCTTGGCGATCTCGAGCACGATGCGTTGCACTTCAGGCACGCTGAGCGGCGGATCGCGGTGCAGGCGCTCCTCTAAAGTTTCACCGTCGTAAAAGGCCATCACCAGAAACGATTGCGTGCCCGTGGACTCCAAGGCGAACAACGTGCCGACGTTGGGATGGTCGAGTTTTGAAACGGCCGTAGCTTCGCGCTTCAAACGAGCCAGCGCTTTCGGGTCGGCTGCCAAGTCATCCGGCAAGAATTTCAGCGCCACCACGCGCCCGAGCTTACCGTCCTCCGCCGCGTAGACCACGCCCATCATGCCCGCCCCGAGCCGCCGCAGGATGCGGTAATGCAACACCTGAGTCCCGATCACACGTTTAGATTACTCGAGTCTCGCTCAGTACCGCGTCCACTTCAATCTCCACGAGCATTGCGGGGTGAATGAAACGTGACACCTCGAGCATCGTCGCGGCAGGCAGAATACCCGCGAAAACCTCGGCGTGCGCTCGCCCGACGGCTTCCCAATCACCAATGTCGCGCAGATACATCCGAGTTCGCACAACATCGTGAAACCCAGCCCCCAGCCCCTCGAGCGCAGCGCGGATCGTCCCCAGCGCAGCGCGGCTTTGCGTGTACGCATCACCCACGACCTTGCCATTCACATCGGCAGCCGTGCAACCCGATACAAAAATCATCTGCCCGACCCTGACCGCCCTCGAGTAACCGATTTTAGGCTCCCAGACGCCACCGCTCGAGAAGTTGACGCGCTTCACTGGCAAACCTCCAAGAAATTAGCAATCATTTGCAATCCGCCCTCGGTCAACGCACTCTCCGGGTGAAACTGAACGCCGTGAATCGGGTACAGCGCGTGCCGCACGCCCATTACGACGCGCTCACCGCCCTCCTCGAGCCACGCGTTGACTTGCAAGCAATCGGGTAGATCCTCGATCACGAGGCTGTGATAGCGCGTCGCCGTCAAACCGTCCGGCAACCCCGCGAAAACGCCCGTACCATCGTGCGACACGCTACTCGTCTTACCGTGCATCAACTGCCGCGCCCGCACGACCCGCGCCCCGAACGCCTGCCCGATCGCTTGATGCCCCAAGCAGACGCCCAAGAGCGGGACAGTCACACCAAACCGCTCGATCACCGCGACTGATTGCCCAGCCTCGAGCGGCGTACAAGGGCCCGGACTGACCACGATGCCCGCAGGCTCGAGGGTGGCGACTTCCTCCAATGTGAACGCATTGTTGCGCCACACGACCGGCTCCGCGCCGAGTTCGCCAATGTACTGCACGAGGTTGTACGTGAACGAATCGTAATTGTCCACCACCAGAATCTTTTTCACGCTGGCTCCAATTCGTAATCGAGTTTCATCGCCCGTTTGACCCGCGCCATCGTCGAACGCGCCACGCGCCGCGCCCACTGCGTCCCGTCCAACAGCGCACGCATCGTCGCCGCAGGCTCGAGCTGAGCACGTCGCACCCTGACCGGCTCGAGAAACGCATCTAAATGTGCGCTTAGCTCGCGCTTGCAAGCCACGCAACCTCGAGTCCCAGCGCGACACTCAGCCGCGACCGTTTCCAGATTATCGGCGTTGAAAAGTTCGTGATACGCGAACACCGTGCAAACCTCGGGATGACCCGCATCGTGCAACCGCAGCTTCAATGGATCGGTCACCGCGCTCATGACTTTGGCGGACACCACCGCGCTCGAGTCGTCCAGCGCGACCGCATTGCCCAAGGACTTGCCCATTTTCACCGCCCCATCCAAACCGCGCACCCGCGCCGCGTCCACCACCCGAGCCTCGGGTTCGATCAGCGTCTCGCCGTACAAACGGTTGAATTTCCTGACGATCTCACGCGTCTGCTCGATCATCGGCAATTGATCCGCACCGACCGGCACGAGCGCCGCGTCAAACACCGTGATATCTGCCGCCTGCGACAGCGGATAGCCCAAGAAGCCATACGTTACGCTCTTGCCGAACAACTCGCGCTTCTGCGCGATCTCCGTTTTGACCGTCGGGTTCTGCTCGAGCCGACTCACCGTCACCAGATTGCCGAAAAAAACCGTCAGCTCGGCGATCTCGGGCACGAGCGACTGGATGAACAGCGTAGTTTTAGTTGGATCGATCCCGCAGGAAAACGCGCCCAACGCCACCTCCAGCACAGCCTCGCGCACCCGCTGCGGCTCGAGGAAATGATCGGTCAGCGCCTGCACATCCGCGATCATCAAAAATACTTCAAAATCATCCTGAAGCGCCGCCGTCTGCCTGAGCATCCCCAAGTAATGCCCGATGTGCAACGTCCCCGTCGGGCGAATCCCGGTCAGAATTTTCGGTTTCACTCACCCACCCCGTTTCTCGAGATGCCGCACTGGATTCGTTACGATGTACACCCGTTTGACCTCGAGTTCCGCATCGTCGCGCAGCACGCGCTCCCAGTAATTGCGTTCCCAGAAGCGTTTCTCGAAGGGTGGCCAACCTTGCCCGCGCACGCCCTTGATGTACTCCTGCGTTGTGAAAGTTTTGAACAACTGCACAATCCGCCCAATCGAATCGGCTTGCGTACCGTTCGGATGGACATACTCCGCTCGAGCCTGCCCATTTGCGTAAGGGCGAACCGCGTGTTCGCCCTTCACGGCGCGGACACCCAATGCCGATTCGGATTCACTCGAGAGGTTCAGTTCGTTGGGATTCAATGCGGCGGATTGAATGGGTTTCGTGCGGCGTTCGGCGTGTGTGGCCGGGCGAACATTCAGTTCGCCCCTACGAATGCGTGTGTCGGTGTCGTCGTGCAGAATAAAAATCACGTGAACGTGGTCAGGCATCACGATAAACTCGTCGATCTCGAGATTCGTGAAGCGCTCGGGCAATCCCTCGAGTTCACGTCTGACCATCTCCCCTGCCGGGCTGAGTCGCACGCCATCGCTCGAGGAGACCTCACTGAACCAATTTGTCCCTCGAGTCTCGGTGCAGATCGTGGTGAAGTACGCGCCCGCGCTCGAGTAATCGTGATGCTCGAGGCGAATACTTTTGCGTTGCTGGAATTGCTGATTCACAGTCCAGCCTGCGCGAGTTCGACGGCGCGGCGTAGAGCGCGAGCTTTTGAGATGCTTTCCTCGTATTCAAACGTCGGGTTGGAATCGGCAACCACGCCGCCAGCGGCTTGAATGTGAATCTTGCCGTCTTTGACGAGCGCGGTACGCAATGTGAGCGCCATGTTCATGCTGCCGTCGGCGGCGATGTAACCGAACGCGCCGCCGTACCAACTGCGGCGGGTCGTCTCGAGTTCCTCGATGATTTCCATGCTGCGGATTTTCGGTGCGCCCGTGACCGTGCCCATCGGCAGTGTGGCTTTCAGCGCGTCCAGCGGCGTTTGCCCGTCCGCGAGTTGCCCGCGCACGTCGCTGACGAGGTGCATCACATGGCTGTAGCGCTCGACGAACATCAGGTCGTGAACAAAAACGCTGCCGTATTTGGCGACGCGCCCCAGATCGTTGCGCCCCAAGTCCACCAGCATGATGTGCTCGGCGCGTTCCTTGGGATCGTTTTTGAGTTCCACCTCGAGCGCGAGGTCTTCTTCCGGCGTCGCGCCGCGCTTGCGCGTGCCCGCAATCGGGCGCGTGATGATGTTGACGCCATCGGATTTGCACAGGGATTCTGGGCTGGCGGCGACGAACGTGCAATTACCGCCCAGCTCCAAGTATCCCATGTGCGGGCTGGGATTGACGTTTCGCAGAGCGCGGTACACCGCGAATGGATGCGTGTGCAATTCAGCCGTGAAACGCTGCGAGATTTGCACCTGAAAAATATCGCCGGCGCGGATGTACTCTAAAGCCTGCTCGACGGCTGCCTCGTAACTTTCTTGCGTCCAGTTGCTGGTGAACTCACTGGCGCGGCTCGGGCGGTCGCCGGGCACGCCGGGCAACGCGCCGCGCAATTTGCGCTCCAATGTTTCCACGGTTTCTCGAGCCGCCGAGTAAGTCTCTAGATTCCCGCCGACGGCGGTGGCGACGATGAAAATGCGGTGCTTCAAGTGATCGAAAATCACCATGCCTTCGGGCGCGACGAAGTGCAGGTCTGGAATGCCGATCTCGTCCGGGTTTTTCTGGGGCAGCTTTTCAAACACCCGCACGAGGTCGTAGCTCGAGTAGCCGACGCTGCCGCTGTAGAAATCTGGGAGATTCGCGTCTTTCAGCGCCGGACGCACGGTCTGGTCATAGAGGTCGCGCAGCGGATCAGCACTTTCAAAGCTCGAGCTGCCAAAGCTCCCCTCGAGCGTGACCGTGTGCCCGAACGCTTTGATGCTGCCCTTCGCGCCGACGCCGATAAAGCTGTACCGCGCCCAGCGCTCGCCACCCTCGACGCTCTCGAGCAGATACGAGACATTGTTGCCCTGCGCGACTTTCAGGTAGGCACTGACGGGCGTCTCCAAATCCGCGAGAATTTCGCGGTACACGGGCGCGAGCGTGCCGTGCGAGATGGCTTTGAATTGCTCATAAGTCATGTTCATGCGACTCCTGTGGTGACTTGAGAAACAAAAAAATCGCCCTAGCTCGAGGCTCTGGGCGATTGCGACGACGTGAAGAGGCAACCCAGAGTTTAGCTGGGCCACCACTGCTGAGACTTAGTTCGCATCTGCATGTCAGGCTAGCAGGTCGCGTGAATCGCGTCAATCACTCGAGAACGGTCATCACCATATCCTCGCAAAAAGCCAAGTGCTGCTCGAGCCTGCACCAATCCCGCAGGGGCTTTTCAGCCGCTCGCCCGTGCAACGCAGCCCTTACCGATACCATCTCGAGCAACGTCGATTCTCGCTTTTCTCGAGATCACGGATTCACTCTCCCTCGAGCGCCGAAATCAATCGCTTCGACATCCCTGACCCTGCCCGACTCGAGCGTCAGCCTGACCATCGTGCGACGCGGGTGAAAGCCGTGATGACCGGCCGCGCCGGGATTGATGAACAGAATGCCCCGGCTGTCGCGGGCGATCTCCAAGATGTGCGAATGACCGCAGATCAGCAGGTTCGGTTTGACGCTGGGCAGCAGCTCGAGGATTTCTGGGTTGTAGCGCTTGGGGTTGCCGACGATGTGGCGCATCCAGACGCGCACGCCGTCTCGTGTGAAGTGCTGATCCTCGGGGTACTCGAGGAGCTTGCCGTCGATGTTGCCGCTGACGGCGCGGATCGGTTTCTTCAGGCTCTCGAGCGCGGTCATCACGCTTTTGGAGCCGATGTCGCCCGCGTGCCAGATTTCGTCGCACGATTGGCAATGATCTAAAATTTCGTCATCCATGAAGCCGTGCGTGTCGGACAGCAATGCGATTCTAGTGCTCACGCCCTCAATTCTCGCACGTTGCTTCAGTTACGGACAGAGCAACGCGGTGATCGTGTCGGGCAGCGGGTAGAGCCGCGCTCTTCCAACGCCCACGCGGTACTGCAAGACGGGTTGCAGGTACGGTTGACTGGCCCTCGCCAGCGGTGTGCGGCAGGCACTGAGTGGTTTGAAGCTCAGTCCCAGAATCGCCAGTGAAAAGCCGCGTGAGGGCAGCACCGCTAAGCTGATTGCGTTTGCATCCACGATGCTCGAGTTGCCGGGCAGGGCTTGGTCTGGATTGGCGGCCCACATGCCGAGGCGCGAGAACCACTCTGGGTCGTACCGGGTTTGCAGTGCGATTCGCCCGCTCATGACGGAACGTGGCGCGTAAATCAGACGCTCCAAAGTCACAGTCTGCGCCGAGTCGTTGAAGATTCGCACGCCCCAGTACGGGCGCTGCCCGAGTTGAGCGCCAAACTGCTGTTCGATGCGCTCGAAGCTGATCGGGTGCGGGTTCGTTGCGTCCGCCCAAACGACTCGAGATGGGCCAACTTCTACGAAGCGCTTGGATTTCCCATCACTGATTTCCAGCGTGTGCCACTCGAGGTCTTGCCCCACTCCGAGTTTCAGCGTCAACTCCAGATACTTGACGCCTTCGTCGCTGGTGAATTGCCAGCGCTGCAAGGTTGCGCCGGGAATGCGTAGGCTGGTGGTCTGGAAAGCCTTCAGTACAGCGTAACGCACAGTCACCGACCCTGATCCCGTCACGAGTTGCAGGCGCGGCTCCAAAAGCGGCACTTCGGGCGCGGCCAGCAGCGGCACAGCGAGCGTCAGGCACAGCAGCGCAATCAGTCTCATGAATCCAGACACTGTAGTCTCGAGCGGCTGACCATATCGTGGTGTGAGTCGGTTTAGCCGATTCTGAAAAGTATCTGACGCTGAGTTCACCAAATCAATCCGCACTTGGTGCAAAATGAAGTGCGATGGTTTTCATTTCACGCCTGTTCAAACCCGTCACTTATCATCTGCTCGCGCTCGGTGGTGTCGTCATCGCCAGCATCGCGCTCGAGGCTCGAGCGCCGCTGGGAACGGCGCTGGCGCAGGGCATCACGCCGACGTATTACACCGATGTTCAACCGATCATCGAAACCCACTGCTCAGGTTGCCACGTGGACGGCGGCATTGCGCCGTTTGCGCTGCAAAGCGGCGCGGATGCGGTGAAGTGGAGTGCGCGGATCGCAGCCGTCACCAAGAGCGGCTACATGCCCCCGTGGCCAGCGGGGCCGGATTCGCCAGCTTTCCTCAATGACCGCAGGTTAGGTGTAGCCACCAAGCAAATCTTCAGCGATTGGGCGGCGGCTGGCGCTCCGCTCGGGCGGCGCGGCGCGAGTCAAATACCGTGAAGGATGGTGCGTGGTGCACATGAGCGGCCGATTTCGCAGTTCACTGGTAATCGCCGCTGTCGTGGCGGCGGTGGCTGTCGCGCAGCAAGTCAGCTTGAAGTTGACGGTTGACGGTAAGGTTTTGAGCGACAGCGCGGTGATCTTGAACGGCAAAACCTATTACCCAGAGAGCGCCCTGAAAACGCTGGGAGCGACCTTCAAACGCAGCGGGAACGCCATAGCAATCACCAGCAAAGGCGTGACGGGTGGCGCGAATCAGACGCCAGCGCTCGAGGGTTGCGTCGGTGAGACGCTGTTCAACGGTGCATTGCGCGTGACCTTGCGCGGCTTCGAGCCGTTTGTCAAAGACGGCAAGGGCGTTGGCTGGACGGCTGACCTCGAGTTCAGGAACGGCACGCAGCAGGTGAATAGTCTTTACAGTTTCGGAGCGAGTAACGCGGCCAATTCTTGGTACATCGCTTACGATGACGATTCGACCTACCCGTTCTACATCATTGACTCGAACGGCGTGGCAGGCGCTCGAGACATTCCACCAGCCAGCAGTTACCGCGTCAAAGTCAACTTCGGGCCGGACACCTCCAATGCTCGGGAATTGCCGTTTGACCCAGCTCGCAAGCCGACGAAACTGCTGCTTAACTTCTCAAAATCCGCCGCCTCGAGCGATCTGCAAAAACTGCTGCCCGCCAACCCCGGCTTTCGCATCCGACTAGACTGCAAGAAGTGAAGGCTCGAGAGAGGTAAATATATGAATTCACTCACACGCATCATCAGAGGTTTCGCAATGATCGCTGGTCTGGGCGCTGCGGGCACGGTTCTCGTTCACTCCACAGATTGGGCGCGGGCTGCTGCTCGAGTGGACGCCAGCGTCGCGGATCGCGTGGTAGAGCAGGGGCATTTTGTCAATGCCAATAACTCCGATTTTCCGTGGACATTGTTTCCAGCCTACGCCAGCGACGTGCGCGAAGGTCAGAAGCTGAGCTTCGCCATCGCCGACAAGCCGTACACCCCGAGCAGCGCCGAGGGCTTGGACGATTACCACTGCTTCGTGATCGATCCCAAGTTCGTTAAAGACGGCATGGTCACGAGCGTCAACATCGCGCCGGGCAACGCCAAAGTCGTCCATCACGTGATTCTCTACAAAATCGAGGGCGCAGCCGTGACGGCTGCCCTTGAAAAGAACCGCCGGAGCGCGGGCAAGGGCTGGACGTGCTTCGGCGGCCCGAACGTCGGCAGCCCCGGCAGCGGCGGCAACTGGCTCGGCGCGTGGGCCCCCGGCTCGAGCGGCGGGGCGCTGCCCGTCGGACTGGGCGTGCCCGTCAAGGCAGGCAGCCTGATCGTGATGCAGGTGCATTACAACCTCGCTAATGGCTCAGCCCCAGACCTCTCGAGCGCCGAGTTAGTGCTGGCTCCCGAAGGCTCGAGTCTGAAAGTGCTGCGGACGAATCTGCTGTTCGCGCCGGTCGAAGTGCCGTGCGCGGCTGATCTCAGCAGCCCCGATTGCAACCGCGACGCGGTGCTGATTGAGAACGGTCAGAAATTCGGCGCGATCAGCGAGGCGATCCCGCGCTTCTTGCTGCAAGGCTGCAATCGCACCTTGGCTGATTACGCCAATGCGGGCGATGCCAGCCGCGTCAGCACCAGTTGCGACAACCCCGTGCGGACGGACGCGACTCTGTACAGCGTGGCTGGCCACATGCACCTGCGCGGCGTAGACATTCGCTTGGAGCTGAACGCGGGCACGAACGCCGCCAAGACGCTGCTGCACATCCCAAAGTGGGATTTTCACTGGCAGGGCAATTACTGGTTTAAGACGCCCGTGGAAGTCAAAAAAGGCGATACGATCCGCGTCAGTTGCACCTATGACAACAGCACAGGCAATCAGCCGATGATTGGCGACAAGCCCGCGTCGCCGCGCTACATCGTCTGGGGCGAGGGCACGACCGACGAGATGTGCCTCGGCGTGATGATGTCCTCACCGAAGTAAGCCTGACCTCGAGCAAACGGCAGTCCGTGTGGGCTGCCGTTTTTCTGTCTCGAGCGCTCGAGGTTAGCTCGCCACTCTGCGGTAAATATTCGCGGCTCGAGTCATCAGTCCCATGCCAATCAACTCGCGGCGCAGGGTCGCGTAATCGTCGTGGAATTCTGTGATGATTTGGTTGACTTGCGCCTCCGGGTAATCGCGGTCAGGCTCAAAGCTTTGCACGATTTTCTCTAAGACCACCACTCGCTTTTTGCGCTGCACGGGAATCTGCTGCAAGCGCCCATGCTTGAAAAAATCGCGCAGGGTTTTGGTGCGAAACGGGTCATTGCTTTGCGTGAAACCCTCGAGTCCACTGGCGATGATCTGCTGCAAGGTTTGCTCGAGCAGAGCCGGTTTAAGCTGGTAATTTTGGTAGTAGCCCTCGCGCTGGCTTTCCAGTAAGCCAGCGCCGGTCAGCAGGCTCAGGTGATGCGAGACCGTGGCTTTGGAGAGTTGCAATAAGCCCGCAAGTTCCTCGGTGTGGCGCGGGCGCTGGCTGCACAAACCCAGAATCAGCAAGCGCGACGGGTGCGCGAGTGATTTGAAAAACTCAGCCTGTACCTCTAAGTTAGACATCGTTCCAGTCGCCTTCCGGTTTATTTCCAAGCGCGACGCGGTACGACCCAGCAAACATCCCCCTTGCGGCTTTCAAAACCTCGAGCTTGATCTGCTCTTTGATAACGCCATCGTGATCCTGACTGGCACGGGCGATCTCGAGTTGGCGCTTGAACGAGCTGGCGACGCGGTGCGTGAGTTGATCGAATTGCGCGGCGACTCGAGCCGCATCTGAATCGTTTTTCATCGAATCAGTTTAGTCGACTGATTCGGCGTTTGTCAAATCACTCTTACGCGCCTCGAGTTGACCACGCCACGCTCAGGGTGTACGGTCTAATCGCTTTGGTGCTCGAGGCGCTTGTCGCTTCGGGCTTAATGAGGGGAAGTCGGTGAGAATCCGACGCTGTAGCGCAACGGTGTTGCTAGAGATGACTCTGGCTCAGTCCGAATGCCCGCCAAAGACGCAAGCGCACCCGGCGCTTGCAACCCTCGCTGAAAGGGGTTGGTGGGTGAGAACTATTTCGACTTAAATTTTCGCCACTCGAGGCTCAACGTCTCGAGGTTTTCTGGCTGCCGCCTGCTCGAGGCTTGAGCGTCACAGATTTTTGTTTTACACGCGGAGAGTTCATGTTGAAACGCCTACTCGCCATTGCCGCCCTCGTCTTACTCTCGAGCATTGCCCACGCCACGACCTACCCGCTGACCGTCAAAGACCAACTCGGGCGGACAATCACAATCTCAAGCGAACCCAAAAAAATCGTCGTGCTGCTGCCCAGCCATACCGAGATGATCTACGCACTCGGCGCGGGAAATCGCGTGATCGGGCGCGACGATTACAGCGATTACCCTAGCGACGTGCAAAAACTCCCAAAGCTCGGCGGGCTGTACAACCCGAATCTCGAGGCGATCATCGCGCTGAAACCCGATCTGGTGCTCAACAGCGAGTACGGCGATCTGACCCCGAAACTCGAGAAAGCTGGCATCACCGTCTGGGCGGGCAGCCCGCAGCGCTTCGAGGACATTTTCACGACGATCAGCACGCTGGCGTTGATCGTGGGCCGCGAGGACGCGGCTGTGGTGCTCAACCAGAAAATCAAGCTCGAGCTGCGCGAAATTGAGATCGTCACCAAGGCTATTCTGAAAACCAGCGTCTACTATGAAATCGACCCGACACCGTACAGCGTGGGCCCGAACAGCTTCATCGGCAGCCTGCTTAGCAAAGGCGGAGCGCTGAACATCATCCCCGCATCGTTGGGCGATTTCCCGCAGGTCAGCCCGGAACTGATCGTCAAAGAAAACCCCAGCGTCATCATCGGCGTGTCGTGCGCCGATGCCAGCAAGCGCCCCGGCTGGGCGAATATCGCGGCGATCAAAAATAACCGCTGCTACACCTTGACACCAGAGCAAGACAACCTCGTCAATCGCCCCGGCCCACGCATCGCGCAGGGGCTGAAGGTCATTGCGAAAATGATCAACCCAAGTCTGTTTCGGTGAAGCAGGCAAAGGGCGAAAGGCAAAAGGGGAAGCCAATGCACGAGGCTCGAGCTATCAACCGTCCAGTAGCTTTCCAGCAGGCTCGAGGAGGGTGGTCTCGAGGACTCGGGATTGTGCTGGGCGCGGCTGCGTTACTGATCGCAGCGATGCTGCTAGCGGTCGGCAATGGCACGCTCGAGATATCACCGCTGGCAACGCTCGAGGCGGTGATGAAAGGCATCACTGGGCAGCGGCTCGAGGGCATGGCGACCATCGTCTGGGAATTGCGCTTGCCTCGGGTACTGATCGCGGCGCTGGTCGGCGCGGTGCTGGCACTGGCGGGCGCGAGTATGCAAGGCTTGTTTAGAAATCCACTGGCTGATCCGTACTTGCTGGGCATCGCCAGCGGTGCGAGTCTCGGGGCGACGGTGGCGATTCTGGGCTTGGGCGGCGCAGCCTTTCAAGCGGCAGGTCTGCTGACCCAGAGCGTGGCGGGCAGCGTGCCGATTTTCGCGTTCATCGGGGCAATGGCGGCGGTTACGCTGACGCTCGCCCTGAGCAAATTCGGCTCGAGTGGCAGTGGTTCAGGTGGTGCTGGTTCCTCGAGCGAGGGCATCATTCTGGCGGGCGTGGTCGTTAGCGGGCTGTGCGTGGCGCTCAGCACGTACTTGATCCTGCAAGACCCCGTGCGGATGCGGGCGGCGTTCGCGTGGTCGCTGGGCAGCCTGAGTACCGTTGGTTACGACACAGCCGGGCTGCTGCTGCTGTACGCGCTGCCCGGCGCAATCCTCACCATTCTCGGCTCGAGGTACTTGGACGCGCTGCAACTCGGCGAGGACACGGCTCGCACGCTCGGCTTGAACGTCGCCCGCGTGCGCTTCGCGCTGATCGCTGGCTCGAGCCTGATGGTCGCGGCAACCGTCAGCTTCGTCGGGATCATCGGTTTCGTCGGACTGGTCGCGCCGCACATCGCACGGCGGCTCGGCGCGGTCACGCACCGCTGGCTGCTGCCCGCCAGTGCGCTGATCGGTGCGAGCGTGCTGGTGCTGGCTGACCTCGCGGCGCGGGTGCTGGTGCGCCCGAGTGAGCTGCCCGTCGGGATTCTGACTACGCTGATCGGCGGGCCGTTCTTTTTGTGGTTGCTGCAAAGGCGCAGAGCGTGAGGGAAACAGAGCAGGCGAAGGGCAAAGGGCAAAGGGGAAACCCGCTGCTCGAGGCTCGAGGGGTGTCGTTTTCGTACCGCGATCAGGTCGTGCTGGACAAGGTGGATTTCGCAGTCTCGAGCGGGGAGTTGGTGGCGCTCGTCGGGCCGAACGGTGCGGGCAAGACGACGCTGCTGAAAATTCTAGCGGGGCTGCTGAAACCCAAAGCTGGGACGATCCACGCTCCAGCACCTCGAGCCAAACGGATCGCGTACCTCGCGCAGTCCGATGCGCTGCCGCTCGAGTGGACGGCGTTGGAAATCGCCCGCTTGGGGCGCGTGCCACATCAAGGTTTGTGGGGTGCAAGCACCCGTGCCGATGAAGACGCTGTGTGGAATGCACTCGAGGTCACGCAGACCGTGGAGTTCGCGCACCGCAGGTTGGAAAGTCTGAGCGGTGGCGAGCGGCAACGGGTCGCATTGGCACGGGCGTTGGCGCAACAACCACAGCTTTTACTCCTTGACGAACCGACCAATCACTTGGATGTCACGCACGGCGCGGCGTTGCTGCACGTGCTGCGGACTTTAGCGCTCGAGGGGCTGGGCGTGGTGCTGGTGCTGCACGACTTGAACTTAGCGGCGCTGTGCGACCGCGTGGTGTTGCTGCACGATGGGCGAATCAAAGCCAGCGGCGCACCCAGCAGCGTCCTCGAGCCGGAAATCTTGGAAGCCGCTTACGGCGCTGGTCTCGAGCGAGCGGTCTTGGCTTCAGGGCGCGTTGTGGTCGTGCCGCGATGAACTCAGGGCTGGCTGACTTTGAACGTGGCCGTATCGGGCATCGCACTGAACCCAACCATCGTCACGCGCTGCCTCAGCGCCACCACACTGCTCGGCGCGGAACTCCATTGCAGCATCACCGTGCGCGAAACGCGGTCGCGGGTGACGCGCAATTCGATAAAGACATCCTGTGGGAGGCATTGCGCGTTCGGCGGGCAGGGCGGACGGAGCGCACCGAAAGATACCCGCACGAACGTCACGCTCCAATTGACGAGCTTCGCCGACGCGCCAATCTTCAAGGCGAACGGCGTCTCGAGCTTAATAATTGCAGTAGGAGCGGCGAGGCTCGAGGTCAACCCGATCAGCAATACAGCGATGAGGTGTTTCATCGCTCGAGTCTAGTACGGCTGTCTTACTTGATTCGTGAGGCTCGAGGGAGGCTGTTACGGGCGACGATCAATTCACGGTCGAGTGACGATAAACGTGGCGATTATCGCGGGTTCGTTGCCAGCGGGCAGCTCGAGGGCTTTGACGGTCACGCGCTGCCGCAACGCGACTTGACTGGTTTTGCTCCACGCAACAAGCGAGAACCCAAAGGTATCGCGCTCCGAATTGCGTTTCGCTCGCAGCTCGAGTTCGGCGTCCCCAGCCCACAGGCACTGCGTAGGCGGGCGGCAACGCGAGTCACGGGCAACGCGCACGAAAGTCAACGTCCAATCGCCGTTTTTGAGGCTCAGCGACTGACCAACCCGGAGGACAAAAGGTTTTTCCAACGCGATTGGCTCGAGGGGAGCGGCCGGGACGACAGCAGTCAGAGCAATCAGCAGTGCAGCAAGCAGGTACTTCATCGCTCGAGTTTAGTACGGTTGTCGCGGCTTTCGCGTGAGGCTCGAGCAGGGCGCAAGACGTGGGTATTGCGTGGGGTGGCAATATCGGCAGGGCAAACATTCAGTTCGCCCCTACAAGGCCTCGAGCCTCGAGTTACAGCACGATCTCGAGGCATATCGTGAACCCCGTGCTGCGCGGCTTGCATCTGGCGCACACCTTCCTGACGACATTGCCATTCTCGCACGTCGGCGAGGTCAGGGACGGCGAGTTTCGTTACGCCAGCGGTTTCTACCCCGCCGTCGGTTGGACGCTCGGGGCGCTGCTGGTTGCCGCACATTTCCTCACTCAGGGGCTACCGAGTGGCGTGAGCGCGGCGCTGGTGCTGGCGGCTTGGCTCGGCTTGACGGGAATGCTGCACTTTGACGGGCTGGTGGATTGCGGTGACGCGCTACTGGCAGCGAAACCCGTCGCCAAACGTTTGGAGATTCTGGGCGATGTCCACATGGGCGCGTTCGGGCTGGGGGTCGGCGCAGTGCATCTGCTGCTGAAATGGAGTGCGTTATCAGCATTGCCGAACGCGTGGGCGCTGCTGCTCGCGCCGCCACTGGCAAGGGCTGCGCTGCTGATCCCAATGAACCTGTTCCCGGCCGCTCGAGCCGAGAGTCTGGGGGCGGTCTCACGCGAGGGCAATTGGCGTGTGGGGTTATTGATCGCACTGCCCGCTGCAATCATTGCACCAAAGCTGGCATTCGTAGCGGTGCTCGCGGCGCTGCTCGTCGCTTGGTGGGCCTCCGTGCGCTTGAACGGCGGGATCAGCGGCGATGTCTACGGCGCGATTGTCGAAATCACCGAGGTCGCGGTGCTGATCGCTGCGCTGACTTAGCGGCACTGATTTAAACGGCAGCTCGAGATGACTGGCTCGAGGCTGAATGAAAGGAATGAAAACTTGAAGCCGAAATTTTTTCTAACCAAAGCGCACCTGCTGATCTGCGTCGATGAACGCTGCGCCCAAAAAGGCTCGAGACTGCTGTTTGAAAGCGTCTGGAACGCGTTGGAGCGTGAGCATCTGGCATACTACAAATCGGGTGGCGGTCTGCGTTTATCGCACTCGGGTTGTCTCGGGGCGTGCCAGTCGGGCCCAGCGGTGACGTGCTATTTCAAGCACCGCGAGGCTTGGTATCACGGCATGGATTACCCGCAAACGATGGCGGTGGCGAGGGCCTTGAACGCCGACCTCGAGCCGCCGATGTTGGGACGTTACGATGAGTGATTTGAGCTTCGTTACGGGTGGCGCTCGCAGCGGCAAAAGCGCGTTCGCGCTGCGGCAAGCCTCGAGCCTTGCGGGTGACGCGGTGAGCTTCATCGCCACGGCAGAGGCGCTGGACACTGAGATGAGCGAGCGAATCGAGTGTCACAAACTCGAACGCAACTCCAACTGGCAGACGCTCGAGGAAACGTTGGAGCTTGAATCGGTTCTCGAGCGAGCGATGCACAAACTCGTCGTGCTGGACTGCGTGGCGTTGTGGGTCTCGAACATGCTGCTGGCTGGAATATCCGAAACCGCGATGCTCGAGCGCACGGCGGCGTTCATCGCTACCGCCACGACCCTCGAGAAATCGCTGATCGTCGTCAGCAACGAGGTTGGCTTAGGCATCGTGCCGGACAACGCGCTCTCGAGGTGTTACCGCGACGCGCTCGGGCGGGTCAATCAAAGGTTCGCGGCAGTCTCAAATGAGGCGTACTTGCTGGTCAGCGGGTTGGAACTGAGGCTCAAATGACCCCAGAATCGACGCTTGAGACGCTGATTGCCGCCATCAAACCGCTCGACCAAGACGCGATGCAGCTTGCCCTCGCCAGACAAGACGCGCTGACCAAGCCACGCGGCGCATTGGGGCGGCTCGAGGCAATCAGCGTGTGGCTGGCAGGCGTTTACGGGACTGAACGTCCGGTCATCACCGGCAAAGCCGTGATCGTCTGCGCTGGAGATCACGGCGTGACTGTGGAAGGCGTCAGCCCGTACCCGTCGGCGGTCACGCCCGCGATGGTGGCGAATTTCCTCGCGGGTGGCGCGGGCATCAACGCGATTGCCCAGACCGTCGGCGCGACCGTCACGGTGCTGGATGTCGGCGTCGCCACAGACCTCGAGCCGCACCCGCAACTAGTGATCGCCAAAGTCAGGCGCGGCACGGGCAACCTGATATGCGAAGCCGCGATGACTCGAGCCGAGGCGGTAGCAGCGCTGCTGGCGGGTGCGAGCGCAGCGCAGGACGCCGTTCAGAACGGTGCGAACCTGATCGCGCCCGGCGACATGGGCATCGGCAACACCACGTCCTCGAGCACACTGACCGCGTGGTTCACGGGTCGCCCCGTGCGCGAACTGGTCGGGCGCGGCACGGGCGCGAGCGACGCGATGCTCGAGCGCAAGATTGTTGTGATTGAAGCCGCACTCGAGCGAGTCAAGCCAGCTTCACCACTCGAGGCACTGTCTGAGTTCGGTGGACTCGAGATCGCGGCGATGGCGGGTGCGATGATCGGCGCAGCCGTGTCTCGAGCAGCCGTGATCGTGGACGGTCTGATCGCGGGCGCAGCCGCGCTGGTTGCGGTCGGCTTAGCGCCGGGCGTGCGCGAGTACCTGCACGCCTCGCACATGGGACGCGAGCGCGGTCACGCGGTGCAACTCGAGTATTTAAGCCTCGAGCCGCTGTTCGCCTTGGATTTAGCGCTCGGTGAGGGTACGGGCGCGGCGCTGAGTATGCCGATTTTTGAAGCGGCGGCGCTCACCCTCACGCAGATGGCGACATTCGACGGCGCGGGCGTGCCGGACAAGCTTTGAGCGCACTGGCACGAGCCTCGAGCCTCGAGCCATGAAAAAGAGAACCCCACGTTGACGGGGTTCTCTTCGCGGATCACTTAGCTTTTGATGAACTCCAGCAGGTCGGCGTTGAACCGATCCGCGTGGGTCGTGCCCAGACCGTGAGGTGCGCCCGCGTAGATTTTCAGGATCGCGTGCGGGATCAGTTCCTTACTGCGCTTGGCGCTGGCGTCAATCGGCACGATCTGATCGTCGTCGCCGTGAACGATCAGCGTTGGCACGGTGATCTTGCCCAAATCTGCGGTCTGGTCGGTTTCGGCGAAGACCGTCACGCAGTCGTACTCGTTTTTCAAACCGCCCTGCATTCCCAAGATGTAGAACATGTCCAGCACACCTTGACTAATGGTAGCGCCGTCGCGGTTCGCGCCGTAAAAAGGCATGGCGAAATCTTTGAAGAACTGGGCGCGATCCGCCGCCACGCCCGCACGGATGCCATCAAAGACTTCCTTGGGTAAGCCAATCGGATTGGCGTCGGTCTTCTGCATCAGTGGCGTGATCGAGCCGAGCAGCACGACTTTGGCAACGCGCCCCAGACCGTGACGCGCCACGTAACGGGCGACCTCACCGCCGCCAGTCGAGTGCCCGACCAGCACGGCGTCCCTGACATCCAGCGTCTCGAGCAATAACGCCAGATCATCGGCGTAGGTGTCCATGTCGTTGCCGTTCCACGGTTGGCTCGAGCGGCCGTGCCCGCGCCGATCGTGGGCGATGGTGCGGTAGCCGTGGTCACTAAGGAACATCATCTGGCTTTCCCATGCGTCGGAGTTCAGCGGCCAGCCGTGGCTGAAGACGATAGCTTGACCCGTGCCCCAATCTTTGTAGTACAACTCGGTTCCGTCTTTGGTGGTGATTGTGCCCATGATGAACGCTCCTTGTGCTGCTTGAAAGGGGGCGATTGAAGAGAACGATTGTTCTCTTTTCTTAAGCACGATATGCCTCAACCCGCAAACTGTCAAATAAAAAGAACGAGCGTTCTGATATGATTGCTCGATGACAATTGACTCGCCAACCTCACTGCGTCAACGGCGCTCGAGCAGTCAACGCGGGCGCTTGCTCGAGACCGCCTCGAGCTTGTTCTACAGTGAGGGCATTCACGCGGTCGGTGTGGACAGGATCATCCAGCAAACGCCCAGCACCAGAGCGACGTTCTACCGTTACTTCGGGGGCAAGGAAGCGCTGGTGTTGGCGCACATCCAAAAGCGCGACCGTGAATTGCGCGATTTGTACAGAGCCGTCTGCGAGCGCACCGCAGACCCACGTCAGCGGCTCGAGGGTTTACTGCACGGCATCGGCGATCACCTGTGCTTCGCAGGTTTTCGCGGTTGCCCGTTCATCAACGCAGCCGCAGAGTACCCAGAGGCAGATTCGAGCGTTCACAACGCTGTCGTTGAGCACCGCATTTGGTTCGCTCGCACGCTGCTCGAGTTACTGCGCGATTCAGAAATCCCGCAACCCGAACGCGTGGCCCGCCGCTTGGTGATGCTGCGCGACGGCGCGATGGTCAGCGGGTACTTAGACGACCCTCGAGTCGCCCGCGAGGATTTCGTGGATGCTGTACGAGTCATGCTCGAGTGAAGTAAACCAGACCGTTTTTATCCCTCAGTCGTCGACGCATGAGATGAATCTCGAGGCTCGATTCACGATGAAAACCTGTGAGACACTCGAAGTCTGCTAGGCTCGAGCCATGCGAATTCAGGTGAAGCAGTGAACCCGTTGCAGGGTGTGCAGCAGGCGATTCAAAACGGCTGGAAGGGGCTGCTGGAGGGCTTACTGCGTCTCAACCCGATCCCCGAACCGCTGCGGCCATTGTTTGGCAGCCGTTACTTTTGGTTCGCATTGTGGATTGCTACGTTCAGCGCCTTCGGGCGCAATCTGCTCGGTGAGCGCATCGGCGGCTGGGTCGGGCTGCTGATCGGCGGAGCGTTGTGGGCAGTCACCGTGCCAGACTCGAGTTTGGAGTTGGTGCTGCTGGCGATCCTGCTGGTCGCGCTGCCCGTAATCGGCGGCTGGCTGACGCGCTCTGGCTTGGGCCGTCGCACCAGAGGCGTTAAAGTCTGCCCGGATTGCAGTGAGGAAGTCAAAGGCGCTGCTAAGGTTTGCAAACACTGCGCGTACCGCTTTGAACCTGCCAAGCCGATTGCCTGACCGCGCCCCCAAGCTTGATCGGGTACAATCGTGATTGATGTCTCATGCCAAAACCATCGCGCCGAGCTTGCTGGCTTGCGACTTCGCTTTTTTACAAGCTGAACTCGGGGCGGTTCATCAAGCCAGCGCGACATGGCTGCACTTTGACGTGATGGACGGGCAATTCGTACCGAACATCAGCATTGGCTTGCCGATTCTGGTCGCCACGCGCCGCCACACGACGATGCACATTGATGTTCACCTGATGATGAATCACCCAGAGCCGCTGCTCGAGGCGTTTGCATTGGCTGGCGCGGACGGCATCACCATTCACGTGGAATCCACCGCGCATCCGCACCGCGCCCTGCAACTGATCCGAAGTTTGGGCAAGCAGGCTGGCATCTGCATCAACCCCGGCACGCCAGTCTCCATGCTCGAGCCGCTGTTAGAGGGCGCTGATCTGGCGCTGTTGATGAGCGTCAATCCGGGTTTCGGCGGGCAGCAGTTCATTCCCGCGACTCATGCCCGGCTCGAGGAGCTGGTGAGCTTGCGCGACCGCGTGAACCCTGAGTGCCGCATTCAGATCGATGGTGGCGTCGGCATGGGCAATCTGCTTTCTTTGTTTGCGGCTGGCGCGGATGTGCTGGTCGCAGGCAGTGCGGTCTTCAACGCACGCGGCGCGACAGCGAACCTGAATGAAATGCACGCCGCCATGCAACTCGCGGGTTTGCGCTGATGCGGCTGCGGGTGGATGCGTTGCCGCGCAGCTCCAGCGATGTCGGTTATCAACCGTATGCCGACACCGTGCTGGTCGTGGACACTCTGCGGGCCACGACGACCGCTGGCGTGTTCTTGGAACAAGGCGCGACTGCATTGTACCTCTGCCCGGATTTGGAGACGGCTCGAGCCTTCGGTGGAGACGGTGTGGTGCTGTCCGGCGAGCGCAACTGCCTACCACCCGAGGGTTTCCAGCTCGGTAACAGTCCACTGATCGCCCGCGAGGGGCGTTTTGACAATCAGATCGTCGTGATGAGTACCACCAATGGCACAGCCACGGCCGCGATCGCCTGCGAGACCGGCAAGAACGTAATCCTCGCCAGTCTACGCAACGCCCACGGCGCAGCCCGCAAAGCCATTGAGGTCTCGAGCGAGGAAATTGCGATCCTCTGCGCGGGCAACAACGGGCGAATTGCCTTGGAAGATGTCTACACCGCCGGCGTGCTGTGCGAGTACCTGCTGGCGATGGGCGAGTGGACATTGGATGACGGCGCTCAAATCGCGCTGACCGTGCGCCGCCAATTCGCCGATCCGCTCGAGCCGCTGTCGCGCTCGCGCTCGGCAGAGAACCTGCTGGCGGTGGGCTTAGAGGCGGACATCGCCGTTTGCGCCGAGGTCTCGAGCAGCACGATTGTGCCCGTGTTCGTTGGGCGCAGTGGAACAGCGCTGATTTTTAAGACCGCCTGAGCGGGAACCATTGGCGCAAACCAGCGCTCCAACGAGGCAAGAAGCTCGAGGGGCCCTTCGAGTTTCGCAAAAGCCTAGTTTCTCATCCTCAGCATTGCGATTGACTTGACCAGCGGCTCCAATCCGCTGATGTTTCAAGTGGAGGTCTTATGTACAAATGGTTTGTCTTCTTACTGAGCGCCGCTAGCTTAAGTGCCTGCAACAGCACGACTTCCCTGCCCACGACGCTGACCCTCAATCAACTGAGCGGCAACAACCAGATCGCCTCGAGCGGCGCGGCTGCCCCAGCGCCGCTCGTGGTGCAAGTCGTCTCGGTGGGCGGCGCGGCTGCTGGGATCACGGTCGCCACCTCGAGCGATACGCGCTACTGCACGGTCAGCCCCGCCAGCGTTGCCACCGATGCCAGCGGCAATGCGTCGTTCAGCCTGACCGCACTGAGCATCACTGGGGTTGCCTGCACGACTTCGTTTGCTATCGTCGGGCAGCCCGCCAGTCGCGGCGCACTGAACTACAGCACCGCGATTCGCCCCGCGCAGCGCACGCTCAGCGCGGGCGTCGTGGCTTTGCCAAGCGCCAGTGCAACCGTGACCGACGCGGGTTCGCTCGCCAGCAGCGTCAACGTCAGCGCCGCCAGCAACCTGCCCACGCCGGACGCCAATCACACGTATGGCGTGTACCTCGCCAAGAAAGACGCTAGCGGCAACGTCAGCGCCGTAACTCTGCTGGGCACGACCGCCAGCTTTCCGCTCAGCGCCGCTTTCACGGGCCCCGTCAACCTCGCCAGCAGCAGTTACAACGTCATTGCCGTCAATCTGCAAGCCAGCGGAACGGGCAAAATTGCTAACTTTGAAAACGCCACATTGGTCACGGCCTTCACGCCCGTTGCCAGTGGCACAGCCACCGTCACCATCAGCCTCTCGAGCGACGGTTTAAGAATTCCCGCGCCATTCACGCTGCCCGCCAATGCCAGCGCTCAAGCCAGCCTGACCAATCCCAATCTGAATCTGGGCGTCGCGGGTGACGGCATCAGCCTGACTTGGAACGCCTTGCCAATCAACCCAAGCGGTTGGAAATACGCGCTTTACGCTGGCGATGCCAGCGGCGCGACCACCCGACTGAGCGCCTTCAACAGCAACGGTCAGAGCGGCAACGTCAACTTCAGCAGCCCCGCCCCCGCCAACGGCGCACTGCCAAGCAGCATCACCGACCTCAAAGCGCAGTTCACCCGCGTCTTCATCACCTTAGAGCCGATCTCGAGCGGCGACGGCGGTTACGCCAGCGGTGCGGCAGGCGCGGTGATCGCGCTGGACAGCGGCTCGAGCGCATGGGTTTTTGACGCACCGCTACCCGTGCAACAGTAAGTCTTGTCCCTCGAGCGCGACTCACTTTTCGTGGGTCGCGCTTTTCACGGCGGTCGCAAACGAAGCGCGAGGTCTCGAGGAACGCGTGTGAAAGCCGAGTCTCGAGAGCGATGCAAGCCGTAGCGGGTTTGGCGTGCCAAACCCTTACGGGCGCGGTGGTAGCGCGGTCTCGAGAGGGGTCTCTATCATGGCTCGAGGTCGTCAACCCTACGGCTCGAGGTCGTCAGCCCTACGGCTCGAGGTCGCGCAGTGCCACGTCTAACGCGTTGCTCGAGGACAGCGTTTCGACGATGCTGACGATCAAGGAAACCATCAGCAGCACCAAACTCAGCGCGAACAGCACCACACCGATTGGCTCGAGGTTGGCCAGCAAGAACAGCATGGCGACCACACACGTCACGAAGCTGACCACGCCGAAACCCTGCATCCACAGGATCAAACGCACGCGATAGCGCAGCGCTTTGATTTGGCGGTAAATATTCTGGTCTGGCTGCGAGCGGTGTGCCTCTAAGAGCTGCCGAATCAGCATGGCCAGCGCGTGAAATCTCGAGGTGTACGCCAACATCACCAGCGAAATAGCGGGAAACAGCAGTGCGGGCGTGGCGAGGGTAATGTTCATTTAGCCCAATGACACGAGTTTCGGGAAGTCAGCCGCGACGACTGATGACTCGAGTTCACCGCTGTGCGCGTAAAAACGCATGTTGCCCTTGAGGTCGCACGTCCAAACTTCAGTCGCTCCGGCGCTCAAATAGAGCAAGCGCTTGGTTCTGATCTCGAGCGCGGTGTTGGACGGCGAGATGATCTCGATGCAGAGTTCTGGCGCGGTTAAAAACACGTCTTCGGATAAGTGCGCTTTGAGAAATTCGCTCGATAGCCACGCGACATCGGCGACTTTGACGCCATCGCTGGTCTGCACTGGGCATTCCTGCGCGACGCTGCCGCCAACAATGAACTCCCGAATCAGGTCTTGGATCGCGCCTTGAAACAAACCGTGCCACGATGTCGCTGGACTCATGACCACCTGCCCAAACCCGGTGGTTTCGATCTTGAACGGCATATCCGCTAAGCTGGAATGCGCCACCACTTCTCGCCAAGTCACACATCACCTCTGAACCTGAGTCTAGCTGATTTGCTCAAGCTGGCAAAACGCCACTCAGGTCTGCTCGAGGGTTTTTGTCATACTGATGTTGGTGACGGCAAACCCGAGTTTCTCGTATAGCCTCTGCGCGACGCGATTGTGCCCGAAGACGTGTAAGCCCAGCGACGTCAAACCGTGCCGCAAAGCCTCTGACTCGAGCAGGCGCATGGCGGCGTAGGCAATGCCTCGAGCGCGATTTGCTTCGTTCACATAGAGTTCGTAAATAAAACCTTGGGATTGCTCGTCACTGCCTGCCAACCAGATCGCGCCGATCTCCAAGCCACCATCAGTGATGGTGTACAAGAAGTTTTTCGGAGTTCGCAAGCCACCCGGCAGCAAGCGCTCGAACTCGGCTTTTGAACGTTCAAGTGACCCCTCGAGCGGCCAGTTGCCCGCCGCGACTTTTTCCGTGGCGTACTCTGGCACGGTGCGCCCGAGGAAGCGCCCGAACGCCGCTTCGCTCATCGCGGTCAGCGAGGTCACGCGCTGATTTCCTCGAAGACGCCGAGCTTCCTGAATCTTGCCGCACGGTCGCGGATCAAGGCTGACTCATCCAGCCCCTCGAGCTGAGCCAGATGCTCGAGCAGCGCGGTTTTGAGGTTCTGCATCGCGGCTTCCGGGTCGTTGTGCGCCCCGCCTTTGGGTTCGGTGATGACCTGATCCACGATATTGAATTTCTCGAGGTCGCGGGCGGTCAGCTTCATCGCTTCGGCCGCTTTTTCGGCTTCTTTGGCGTCGCGCCAGATGATCGCCGCGCAGGATTCAGGCGAGATCGTGCTGTAGACGGCGTTTTCTAAGATCAGCACGCGGTTGCCGACCGCCACCGCCAATGCCCCGCCGCTGCCGCCCTCGCCGATCACCGTGCAAATCACAGGCACGCGCAAGCGCGTCATCTTCTGGATGCTCTGCGCGATCAGCCACGCCTGCCCGCGCTCCTCGGCCGCGATGCCGGGATACGCGCCGGGCGTGTCCACCAAGGTAATCAGTGGCAAACCGAACTTGTCGGCCATGTCCATCAGCCGCATGGCTTTCCTGAACCCCTCGGGGTGCGCCATACCGAAATTGCGAGCGATATTCTCCTTGGTGTCGCGCCCCTTTTGTTGCCCGATCACGATCACCGCCCGACCCTCGAGCCGCGCCAAACCGCCGACAATCGCGGCGTCCTCGCCGTAAGCGCGGTCGCCGTGCAACTCTTGGTAATCGGTGAAGATGTTGGCGATGTAATCCAGCGCCGTCGGGCGACCAGCCGCTCTGGCGAGTTGCACCCGCTGCCAGCGCGTCAGGGTGCTGAACGTCTCGAGCCTCAATCGCTCAAGCCGTTTCTCTAAGAGCGCGATTTCCTCGGTCATGTCCACGGCGCTGGTCACACCGTAGGTTTTCAGCTCCGCAATGCGGGTTTCAAGGTCAGTGATTGGTTTTTCAAACTCGAGCGCCATTGGTTACGACCCGCCTTGCATATTGTGTATTCCAAACCGTAGGGGCTTTTCGCCGCTCGCCCTCATCACCGCGCAGCCCCAAGCCAAAAACGTGGGGTGGCTCGAGATGCGCGACACAAACCCAAAAGCCGTTGATTCGCACGTGAACATCGCCATTGTTTGGTGGCGGGCGAACACAAGGTTCGCCCCTACGAAAATCGTGGCTCGAGCTGGCGCGGGGCGAACATGCAGTTCGCCCCTACGAGGTGTACGGCTCGAGACGAACACAAGGTTCGCCCCTACGAGGTGTACGGCTCGAGGATCGAGAGGCGTCATCCGCGCCGCAGGAATGGGCTTCATCCGCGCCGCCCGAACAGTCCGCCCCGTGGGGGTTTGGGTGGGTCGGCTTGGATCACCAGTGCAGTGACCTCTGGACGGGGCTGGTTGGTCAGCATCGCAATCAGTTGCGTCAGGTGCTCGCGGTGCTCGCGGCGGTCAATCACCGCGTCGATGAAGCCTTTTTTCTCGTAAAACTCGCTGCGCTGAAAGCCTTCGGGCAGGTTCTGACGCACGGTCTGCTGGATCACGCGCTGCCCCGCGAAGCCGATCAGCGCGTCCGGCTCGGCAATCACGACATCACCAATCGCGGCGAAGCTCGCAGCCACGCCGCCGGTCGTCGGGTCGGTCAGCACGGTGATGTACGGCAAGCGCAGGCTGGCAAGCTCCTCGAGCGCGAAGGTGGTCTTGGCCATCTGCATCAGTGACAACGCGCCTTCCTGCATTCGTGCCCCGCCAGACGCCGCGACCAAGATCAATGCGCGATGCTCACTCGCCGCGAGTTCCATGCTGCGGGTGATCTCCTCGCCTTCGACGCTGCCCATGCTGCCGCCGTTGAATTCAAAGTCCATCACGCAGAGCATCACTTTTAAGCCGCCCATCGTGGCGCGTCCAGCGACGACCGCGCCCTCGCGCCCAGTCTTCTTGCGGCTGCGCTCCAAGCGGGCGGTGTACGGTTCGGTGTCCACGAACTCGAGCGGGTCTGTGGCGCGAATTTTACCGCTGGTTTGCTCAAAAGTCCCAGCGTCCACCAGCCCCTCGAGCCGCTTTTTGACGGGCATGCGGTGGTGGTAGCCGCAGGTCGGGCAGACGCGCAGGTTCTGCTCGAGTTCTTTGTTGTAGACCTGCGCGTTGCATTTTGGGCATTTGCCCCAGAGGTCTGGCAGGTCGTCGCTCGTGCCCTCTTTTTGCTGGGGTGGGCGACGCCGGAAGAAACGCTCGAGCGTCACAGCGTCGCTCCGAATGGGTGAGGTGCGGAGTTCACAGTTTCGGGATTCTACTCGTTTGGCTGGTGCGGCGTTTGCATTGAGTTCAAAACCAGCGGTCTCGAGCGTTGTGGACTGGTTTTCTCGAGGGTCGCTGCAACCGTTGAAATCTCGATTGGTTGACAATCTCGAGGTGATGAGGTTATGTTATTCGCGTAATCAAACAGCCGTTCGTCCAGCTCGAGCCTAGTAGAGTCAGCCTCGAGCTACCACTCGCCGATCACGAAGTAGTACCGTAAAGGCTACAGAGAAACTTATGACCAATTGGACTGCTGCCACGATCCTCGCGCTCGCCCCGGACTCAAGTAGCGCCTCGAGCGGCAAAGGGCTATCCAGTCGCAAATCATGGCTGACCATCGCCCGCCAAGGTGACATCCTGTGGGGCGAATGTCAGGGCAGCGGCAAGCACCCATACCAGACGCGCCTTGACGCGACAGCCGCCGAACCCGTCTTCAAATGCACCTGTCCGAGCCGCAAGTTTCCGTGCAAGCACGGTCTGGGATTGTTCCTGCTGTTTAGTAGCACGCCAGATCAATTCACGGAAACCCCACCGCCCACTTGGGTCGCGGAATGGCTCGAGGGTCGCGCTGGACGCGCCGAGAAAAAAGCTGAGAAAGCCGTCGAAGCCGCCACCAAACCGCCCGACCCGAAAGCGGCCGAGAAACGCAGCGCCGCTCGAGACAAAAAGGTTCGCGCTGGACTCGAGGAGCTGTCTCTCTGGACGAGCGACCTCGTGCGTGGCGGCATCGCGGGCGTGCAAAGCAAAGGGTACGCGCACTGGGAGTCAATGGCTGCCCGCCTCGTTGACGCGCAAGCGCCGACCCTCGCCCGCGCCGTGCGCGGCATTCCAACGCTGTTGACCCGCACTGACTGGCAAGCCAAATTGCTCGAGGAGCTGGGACGGCTGCACCTGACGATTCAGGCGTATGGCAAAATAGAGACTTTGCCCGAAGCCGTGCAAGCCGACGTGCGCGGCGCAATCGGCTATCCGGTCAGCACCGAGGACGTGCTGGCATTGTCTGGAACGACTGACACGTGGCAAGTGATCGCGCAGAGTACGGAAAGTTTGGATCGCATCCGAGCGCGGCGCACGTGGTTGCGAGGATCAATCACGCAAGCCAGCGCCCTGATCCTCGAGTTCGGCGTGCCGCAAGCGCCGCTCAGCGCAGGTTACGCGGTCGGCGCTAGCGTGGCGGGGACGCTGCATTTTTACCCCAGCAACGCGCCGCAACGGGCGATCTTTAGCGGCGAGGCAATCCCCGCCGGGCAGATCAGCACCACGACTGGCTCGAGCATCGCGGCGAACCTCGAGCGGTACGCGGCTGCGCTGGGACGCAACCCGTGGCTCGAGCGCACGCTGTTCAGCATTGGTGACACGACCTTGCAACTCGCTGGACTCGTGAGTGACTCGAGCGGCCTGAGCTTGCCCGTGGACTCGAGGTTCGCGCACGCGCAACTCTGGCACGCCGTCACTGGCGGTCATCCAGCGACGCTGCACGGCGAATGGAACGGTCAGGCGCTGCTGCCGCTGGCAGTCACGCTGAGCGATGAGCATTTCAACTTCGCGCATCTCGAGGACGGGGCGTGAACCGCGAGTGCAGGGTTTGCAGTGGCAAACCCTTACGGATGTGGAGGAGATCGTGAACGACTTTGAAACCATCATCGCCACCGCACTGATCGGCACGGAACGCCAAGCGCTGCCGCCGCTGACCCTCGAGCCGAACCTGAATGCCCCAAGTAAAGAAGCCGCGCTGCTAACAGCCGCTGCGCTGGTCACGCAGTACCGCAAAGCCGCTCGAGTTTCAGCCGTCAGCGCCGCGACCCTCGAGCCGAGCGGCGCGGACAACAAACCCGAGTTACCCGCGAACCTACGCAATCTGCTCGAGCGCGTGCTGAACGGACATCAGGAACTGCTGAGCGAATTCCTCGAGCTGACCAGCCGTTACCGCTTCGCGCACCGCGACCTGCCCAGAATGCTCGAGTTGGGGCGTGGCAACACCAGCTTGCGGGCTGGGCTGCTGAACGGGTTGGACACTCGGGGGCGCTGGCTGGCGGGCTTGGAGAAAAGCTGGGCGTGGGCGACGGGCAGCACCGAAACGATTGATGACGCCGTGAAAAGCTTCGAGACGGGCAGCAAAGCCGCTCGAGTGCTGGCACTGCAAGCCGTGCGCGAAGCCGACCCAGACGCTGCACGCGCTCTTTTGGAGACGACATGGAAGCAAGACCCCGCTCCAGAACGCAAAGAGTTTATTGCGGTACTCGGCACGAAGCTCTCCCCTGCCGACGAGCCGTTCCTCGAGACCGCGCTGCACACCGACCGCAGCGTCGACGTGCGCGACACGGCGGCTGATTTACTGGCGCAAATCCCCACCAGCGCGTTCAACGCCCGTCTGCTCGAGTGGCTGCGCCCGATCCTGCGCGTCACGACACCCAAAAGCGCTGGATTACTTGGCGGAATCAAAGACAAACTGGGTGAACTGAGCGGCAAGAACTCGAGCATCATAGACATCGAATTACCTGAAGCCTTCGATCCCGCGTGGGCAAAAGACGGCATCGTTGAAAAAGCGCCGCAAGCTACGGGGCAAAAGCAGTGGTGGGTGCAGCAGATGATGCGGCGCACGTCATTGGAGATGCTGCAAACGATCACAGGCTTGGACGCGCTGACCTTACTGAAAAACACGCATAAAGACTGGAAAGACTTCATCAAGCAAGCCGTGCAAGTCACTTTGCAGCGCAACCCAACGCGGGAACTGGTCAAGCAACTGATCGCTTACGATTTCACACTGGTGCGCCACAACCCAGCCGCCCTCGGTGTCCTCGAGCCGAACACGCTGGAAACGCTGACCAAGCAGCGCTGCCTCGTGGACGGCAACAGCGACCTCGCATTGCTCGAGGCGTGTCGCCACCCGTGGAGCGAATCGTTTTGGGTTGCGGCAGTCGAATGGGTCGCGCAACAAGCCGCACGGCGCAGGAGCAAACAGAACAACAGCTCGTACTTTCACGGTTTCGGCGCGGTATTGCTGCGCTCCACGCCGCTCGAGAAAAGCGCGTGGCTGCAACGCGGTCACGCGACACTGCCGCACTGGACGACGCTGATTCAAACCATTGACGAGCCGCTGCCAGAAGACGCTAAGAACCAGTGGTACTGGAACTACGCCCAGCAAGAAGTCAATTCTCTAATAAAGAAACTCGAGATCAGACTGGAATTGCACCGCCTCGTCAAGCCACCCGCAATGAAGGAGCACCCATGAGCGAAGTTATCCGTCAGCACGCCGAACTCCAATTTGCCAATGAACTCGAGGCATTAAAAAAAGCCGACACATTCCCACGCCCCCCGATGTGGCAACTCTCGCCGCAAGCGGTGGTCACGTACCTGATGGGCGGCAAAGCAGGCAAGCTCGAGATCACACCCAAATACATCGGCTCGAGACGCCTCATGGAGATCGCCGTGGCGACGCTGGCGACCGACCGCGCCTTGCTGCTGCTCGGCGTGCCCGGCACAGCCAAAAGCTGGGTTTCGGAACACATCGCCGCTGGCGTCAGCGGCGACAGCACGATGATCGTGCAAGGCACGGCGGGCACGAGCGAAGAAGCGATTCGTTACGGCTGGAATTACGCCTTGCTGCTCAGCGAGGGCCCGAGCCTCGCGGCGCTGGTGCGAAGCCCAGTGATGCGAGCCATGAGCGACGGCAAAATCGCCCGCATCGAGGAGCTGACTCGAGTCCCGAGCGAGGTGCAAGACACGCTCATCACTGTGCTGTCCGAGAAAACCCTGCCCGTGCCGGAACTCAACACGCAAATCCAAGCCACCAAGGGCTTCAACGTGATCGCCACCGCCAACAACCGCGACCGAGGCGTCAGTGAGCTGTCCAGCGCCTTGAAACGCCGCTTCAATACCGTCGTGCTGCCCGTGCCAGACACCTTAGAGGATGAAGTCAACATCGTCCAGACTCGAGTCGCCAGTTTAGGTCGCGCCCTCGAGATTCCCGCGCAGCCGCCCGCCTTGGAAGAAATCAAGCGCGTCGTCACGATCTTCCGCGAACTCCGCAACGGCGTCAGTAGCGACGGCAAAACCAAACTGAAATCCCCGAGCGGCACGATGAGCACTGCCGAAGCCATCGGCGTGCTCAACCAAGGACTCGCACTCGCCGCGCATTTCGGCGACGGCACATTAAATGCTGGCGACATTGCCTCGAGCCTGATCGGAGCGGTCATCAAAGACCCCGTGCAGGACAAAATCGTTTGGCTCGAGTATCTGGAGACGGTCGTCAAAGAGCGCAGTGGCTGGAAGGACATTTACCGTGCCTGCCGCGATATTTCGTGATGTGATATTCAGCATTGGTGGCGGCGCGGGGCAGGGCTTGCAGTGGCAGGGCTTGCAGTGGCAGGGCTTGCAGTGGCAGGGCTTGCAGTGGCAGGGCTTGCAGTGGCAGGGCTTGCAGTGGCAGGGCTTGCAGTGGCAGGGCTTGCAGTGGCAGGGCTTG
>JANYHH010000032.1 GCA_025359505.1 Deinococcales bacterium | reverse complement strand
TCGAGGCCATGAGGCCTCGAGCGTTTCTGCTTTTTAAAATTACAGCAGCGGTTGATGCAGCAGTGTCGCACCAGCGGGCGTGGTGATCAGGTAGAACGCGCATTTTTCCTTGACTGCCTGCGGGTTGCCTGTGCCGACCTTGAGGGTCGCATCGCCGTTCAACACCTTGTCTTCCGCGCCGCGCACGCCAAACGAACAGCTCAACGTGTAGGCCTGACCGACCAACTCGAGCACCGTGCGGTTTTCACTGCTGACGAAGTACAGGTACGCCTCGAATTTGGCGTTGCCGCTGGTCGCCGTGCCGCTGCCAATACCGTTGGCGGCCAGTTTCGTCAAGCTGATCTCAAAACCACCAGCGCCGAGTGCCAGATACCACGTCTGCCCGCTGACGATCTTTGGTGGGTAGGAGAGCGCGAGTGGCGCAGTCGGCAGCTTAACCGGCGCGGCTGAAGTGGTTGGTAAGCTGCTGGGAGCGGTGTTGCTCGAGGGCGATGGAGGTGTTGCTGCTGGCGGCGCTGGACTGGCGCTGCTCGAGGGGTCGGGGGCGCTGAGGATGCTGGCGGGTGCGCTCGGGGCGTTCGTCCACGAGACGATGCACGGCTCGGTGCGTTGCTTGAAGCGGTCTGTGGCGACGGGGGCGCTGGCGTTGAAATCAAAAGCCGCACCGACCATTGTGACATCGTTGGGGTTGTCCAGATTGACGCTGCCCTTGCTGAACAAGCAGCGGTAACTGGTCTTCGCGCCTTTCAAATACAAGTCAGCCAAGTTCTCTTGTTTATTGAAGTAAAAAAAGGCGGTGTAACGCGCATTGTCCTTGTCGGTGGCCACGCCGGAAGGGTCACCATCGGTGTCTTTGACATTCAAATTGATATTGAACCCAAGCTTACCGACGCTGGCGTACCACTGCTGCCCAACCTCGAGCCGTGGCGGCCAGCCAATCGCGTTTTTTGCCACCTGCGGCGTCGCGGTTTGCGCCAGTGCAGGGGAGAGCAGCAGCGCCGCAATGAGTGAGACCGTGGACCAACCTATGAGCTTCATTGCGCTGCACTATCGCATCCATGAGTTTGCGTTTGGTGTGCCGAGACTGAGATCAGCGTAAACGCCCAGCCGAGTGACCGGGCGTGGCTCGAGCGGGAGTGATTACGAGAGGATTTTGATTTTTTCCAACACGTCGTCGGCGTGAAGCGTGAAATCGCCCGCGTTGGTTTCGATGTGCTGCAACACAACAATTCCTGCCTTGTCGATCACGAACGTGGCGCGTTTGCTGATGCCGCGCTCTGCGATCTGCACACCGTAGTTCTTTGCGGTCTCTAAGAGCATGTCTGAGAGCAGCGGCACTTCGATGCCGTATTCCCTCGCCCACGCTTTATGCGTCCACGCGCTGTCGCGGTTGATGCCCAAGATCACCGTGTCCAGCGCGTCGAAATCCTCTTTCATCGCGCTGAACTCGGGAAGCTGCATGCTGCATGTTGGGCTGAAATCCAGCGGGTAGAAGATCAGCAGCACGTTCTTGCTGCCCCGGTATTGCTCGAGGGTCACGTCTTCGCCCGTGTGTGCTTTGAGTGCGAAATTAGGTGCGGGTTGTCCAGTGAAGTCCATGTGCGCTCAACCTATCATTCTTCGTCGAAATCGTTCAGGCCGTGCCAAGGGTCTTTGGCGTCGCTGCGGCTGGTGGGTCGCTCGTCGTCGAGCGCTGCGGTTTGGAAAGCCTGATCCTCGAGCAGTGCAGCTTCCTCGGGTGCGTCCTCGAGCTTGCGACCCTCACTCATGCAATCGCCGCCAATGTCTCGAGCACGTCCGAGCGGTACTTTGCGAGCGTTTGCGAGTCGCGCACTCGGGTTTCAAAATTCGCACCGAATCCGCTCGGTTCGTCCTGCGAGAGCAGCGCGTGAATGGCGTCTTTGATACCGCTGATTTCTACGGGTTGCAATAGTCGTTTCTCGTCGATCAACTCGTCCAGACTGGCCATTGCGCCGCTCAGGGGACGCAACCACTGAAAGAACGGATCGGCGGTGACGAGTTGGAAAAAGTGAAACGGGCCGCCGATTTTGCCGTTCAAGTTTTCAAAATCGGCTTTGACCGCCTCTAAAAGCGCACTGTGCGTCTGGCGCAGGACGCGGGCGAGTTCGTCTAAGCGCTGGCGCTGCGCTTGCTGTTCTGGGTCGGGTGGGCGGGTGTCTCGAGTCAGGCTCATTGGGATCAGTTTACCGCCGATTCGCCAGTCAGGTCACAGGCAAACTCGAGGCAATGAAATCCCGTCTCGACTTCGACTCTCGAGCAAACCCGCTCGAAACCAGCGCGTTCGTAGAGTGCAATCGCGCTGTGCCAATCTGCGCCGGTCTCCAGTACGGCCCGCGCAAAGCCCTGCGCTCGAGCCTCGCGCAGTAACGCCCCCAGCAGCACCGCGCCGTAACCGCGCCCTCGAGCGGCTGGGGCGACACTCAGCCGCCGAACGCGCACCGTGCGGGCGTCCTCGAGCTTCAAGCCGCCCGTCGCCACGACTTGCTGATCTAGCACGCCGACCAGAAACTCGAGGTGATATGTCCACAGGTCGTTCAGGTCTGGGTCGTAGCCTTCCAGATACGGGTTGAAGCGCTCACGGAGTCCAGCCTGAATCAGCCCCCGCACCGCTGCTTCGTCTTGAACCTCGAGCCGCCGAATCTTCACGCGCCGTTTTTATTGTAGGGAATGATCTTGTCCCACTCGTCCGCCGCGCTTCGTGAGACGACCGCAACGACTTCCTCGGTGTCGGACAGGTTGAACACCTCGTGCGGCACGCCGGGCTGAATGTAGATGAAATCGCCTGCTTCGTTGTCGATGCTTTGCTGCAAGCCCTCACCGTACAGGTGACGCAAGCGTCCTTGCAGGATGTACAAAATCACCTCGAAGCCGTCGTGAATGTGTGCGAACGCCACGCCGCCCGGTGCTATCGTGGCGACGTTCATGCTCAGGCTTTGCGTGCCCGCGTTTTTGCCGCTGATGCCCTGCTTGTACTTGATGCCGTTCCAACCGCGACCCGCTCCACCGCCACGAACGGTTTTGATGCCGTGAGCGTCCTCGACGAAGCTTGGGTCGACTTCAGAACCCTTCAAATTGCCGCTATCGCCGACGCGCCCCTTTGCCTCTAAATCACTCATAGGCAGCAGTTTAAGCTCGAGGTGATCTGAGATGCGAGGGGCAAACTCGAGGCTCAGCATGTCTTGAGGGTCATTGCGTCTCGAGGGTCAGTGCCGCGCGTCTCGAAGGTCAGGTCAGGCTCGAGACCCTGCGGGCTGCATCGAAGTCTTTAAGCGTGATGCCGCCCGCGTCGTGTGTGACGAAGCTGACCGTCACGCGCTTCCAGCCAACACTGAGTGCGTCCGGGTGATGATCCAATTTTTCGGCCAGCATCATCACGCGCACGGCGAACGCTGCGCCAGCAGAGTACGAGTCAAAGCTGAAGGCTCGAGTCAACTGCCCGTCAACAACGCTCCATTCCGGCGTCGTCTCGAGTTGCTGCTGGAGGTCTGTGTCGCTGAGTTTTGCGGTCATGCCGCACAGTCTAGTCGCATAGTCTAGCCGCTGGCTTGCCCGAACGCTCATTTGGTCACGGGCTACAATACGTTTTGAGATGTCAACCCAACCACCGCTGCGCGTCGGACTGTTCACGGACACTTACGCGCCGCAAATCAACGGCGTTGTAACCAGCGTACAGAACCTCAAGCGCGGTCTCGAGGAGCTGGGCCATACCGTGACCGTCGTCGCGCCGCGCCACCCGCAGCAAGTTATAGAGCGCAACGTGATTCGCCTGCGCTCCGCCGCCTACCGCCCGCAACCGGAGCAATTCGCGGCCTTTCCGCCCAGCCCGCGTAAAGTCCTCGAGTTTCGCCGCCGCAAATTTGATGTGATTCACACGCACGGGCTGGGGATGCCGGTGATCGCCTTGGGCGTGGCGCGGTTCCTCGGCGTGCCGGTTGTGCACACCTATCACACGCGGGTGCGCGATTACGTCCATTACGCGCCGATGTACGCCACGCTCTCGTGGCTGGTGGACGATGACCGTTGGTACGCCAAGGGAAGCCGGCTCAGCCGTCGCGTTTCCAGCCTGCTCCATCAGCGGCTCGAGGTCAGCACGCAAGGCCTCGCGGCGCGAGTAGACACGTGGTTTTGCAACCGCTGCTTGGAGGTGATCTCGCCCGCTGCGCCGATGGCGGACGAGTTGTTAGAAATGGGCGTTCGCACGCCGATCGCGGTCATCCCGAACGGCATCAATCTGGCGACGCTCACCGCGCCTAGCCTTGACCCGTTTCCAGCGCATGGTGTGCCAGTTGGAGCGCGGCGCTTGCTGACCGTCTCGAGGCTCGGACGCGAAAAGAGCGTTGACCTACTGCTCGAGCGCTTCGCGTTGATTCGCGCCACGCTGCCAACCGCGCATTTGATCGTCGTCGGTGACGGCCCGGAGCGTGCAGCGCTCGAGGAATACGCCGCTCAGTTAAAATTGCGCGACGCCGTGACCTTCACGGGTTACGTCAGCAGCGCCGAGGTCGGGCGGTACTACCAGCACGCCGAAGTCTTCGTGTTCGCCAGCGTCAGTGAAACGCAGGGCTTGGTCGCGCTCGAGGCCGCCGCCTGCGGTCTGCCAGTCGTGGCGAGGAGTGAAATGGGTGTGATCGAATGCGTCAGGGACGGACAGACCGGTTATCTGGTGGATAAAGACGACGCGCCCGCCTTCGCCGCTCGCACCGTGGAGTTGCTGCGCGACCCAGACTTGCACGCGCAGTTCAGCGCCGCCAGCACCGCGTTTGCTGCGCTCGAGGGCAGCCACAAAACGATGACGCGGCGCGTACTGGAGGTGTACGCTCGGGCGATGCTGCTGTTTAAGGGCTGGGACGAGTTGACGCTGCCCGACGCGATCAACCTCGCACGCGGTCAATTCGACGAGGATCTGGAGCGCTTGAAGTGACGCGGTTTTTGACGGCGCTGCTGTGCGTTTGCGCCCTTGGCGGTGCGGCTCGAGCGCAGTCATTCGCGGTGGGGCTGAGCTTGACGGGCGGCGACCTTTTCGGCGCGGGCTTGTTCAGCGCGGGCTTGCCGGGCAACATCGGCGCTGCCGTGCGGCTCGAGGCGGTAAACGCCATCGCGCCCGCCGTGTCACTTCGCGCTGATCTCGGACTGGACGGTCTGGCGGCCTCGGTGCTGTGGCGGGCTGACCTCAGCCAACAGTTCAACCTGACGCTGAACGCTGGCGTCGCGCTGCTGGGATACACCACGCCTGTTCTGCTCGGTGCGGTCGGACTCGAGTACCGCTTTGCGACCTTCGGCGTGGCGTTGGAATACGGTCTGCGCTCAAGTTTTCAGACCGCGACGCCCGCACTGCGGTCACACTTCGCGCTGTCGGTGCTGCTGTTTTTCGGCTAGTATTTTGAGCGTTCATCGAGTCTCGAGTTGAAAACTCATCAGATGCCTGAACGACGATTCGTAGGGGCGCAACATGTTGCCACACACTCTGGCTTCATCACGGATGCCGTGAGACACGACAGTTTGACCGCGCAAGGTCGTGCAAGCGTCGCAACCCTCTCCCGTCGCTAAAGCGCCACCCTCTCCCGGTCACGCCCATGCGTGCAAGGCACGAGGCGGGAGAGGGAAAACCTCGAGCCATCTGCCACGTATTTTCTCACGCGCTGCCCAGACCGCCCTAGCCGCTCGAGGTATTTTGCAATACACTCTTGCCATGACTTTCGAGCCGCAAGAAACCCTCACATCAGAGTGGATTCGCGCCAACCTGATCGGTCGTGACGCCAGCATCACCACGCCGTTCGGTGAGCGCCGCGTGACTTACGCCGATTACGTCGCGTCTGGTCGCGCCCTCGAGCACATCGAACGCGTGCTGTCCGAGCGTGTATTGCCCTTGTACGCCAACACGCACACCGAGGACAGCCGAAGCGGGGCGCAGACGACGCATTTGGCGCATGAGGCTGGCGAGTACATCAAAGCGCAGCTCGGTGCGTCTGAATTCAAGATTGCCTTTTGCGGCAGCGGCAGCACGGCTGCGATCAAACGCCTACAAGAAATCCTCGGCTTGAGCGTCCCCAGCAATTTGCGCTCCCGCGTGCTGGGGACGATGACGCCATTGGAGCGCCCCGTGGTTTTTGTCGGGCCTTACGAGCATCACAGCAACGAAGTCTCGTGGCGGGAAAGTTTAGCCGAAGTCGTCGAGATCGGGCTGTGCGACAAAGGCTTGATTGATCTGGACGCGCTGCGCGAGGCTTTGAAGGATGAACGTTTCGCGGGTCGCCCGAAGATCGGTTCGTTCTCTGCCGCCAGCAACGTCACCGGGATCCTCAGCGACACGCGCAGCATTGCGCGGTTGCTGCACGCGCACGGCGCGTATGCGTTTTTTGATTTCGCGGCGTCCGCGCCTTACGTAAAGATTGACCTGCGCCCCAACAAGCCCGACGGTTACGACGCGGTATTCATCAGCCCGCACAAATTCGTCGGCGGCATCGGCAGCCCCGGCGTGCTGGTTTTCAACCCAGCGCTGTACAGTCTAAGCGCCCCTAGCACGGCTGGCGGCGGCACGGTGACGTATGTCTCGAGCCATGGTCACGACTTCACGACCGATATCGAAGCCCGCGAGGACGCGGGGACGCCAGCAATCTTGCAAAAAATGCGGGCGGCGCTCGGCTTTTGGGTCAAAGCGCAAATCGGCACGGACGCCATCGAACGCGCCGAGCGCGACATGATTAAAACCGCCCTCGAGCGGCTGGGCAAACATCCCAAGCTCGAGTTGCTGGGCAACACCACGGTCAAGCGTTTGGCAGTCGTGTCGTTCATGGTACGCAGCGGCACGCGGTATCTGCACCCGCGTTTCGTGGTGAAGCTGCTGAACGATCTGTTCGGTATTCAATCGAGGGGTGGCTGCGCCTGCGCTGGCCCCTACGGTCACGCGCTGCTGCACATCTCCGACGCGACCTCTGACTTATACCGTGCGGCGGTCGGTGGTGGTTTCGAGGGCGTCAAGCCGGGGTGGACGCGGCTGAACTTCAATTACTTCATCGCGCCCGAGGAGTTCGAGTTTTTGCTGTCTGCCATTGAGTTCATCGCCGATCACGGTGAAGCTTTCGTCGCGCTGTACGACTTCGACTGGCAGAGCGGCGCGTGGAAGCACAAAGCCGAACGGCTCGAGTTGCCGTCGCTGTTCGACCCGCTGCTGCCCGCTCAGTCATTGAATCTCGAGCCAGCCCCGTTTGCGGAGTACCTGCGTTCGGCGCACGAACTCCGCGCCAGCCTCGAGCCGAGCGCTGAGCGCGAGATTCCGCCGAACGTCCCCAAAGATTTGGTGTTCTTCAGGCACTGAGCGTCAGTCAAGCCGCAACTCGAGCACGTGTGCTGGCTCGAGGCTGATGAAAAGGCAGCGCAAGCGTTTCGCGGCTGTCGAAAACTTCGACCCTCAAAACTCACTCCGCCCGAATCCAGTCGACCTCGAGCTGGAAGTTCTCGGCCCGCCCATTGCCGAACGTTAGCCCGAACGCCGAGACGGATCGCTGGTCGAGCGCCGGGCCGCGCACACGATTGCCAGAGCGCGTCGGGTAGAAGTTCCGCAGCGGCACGCGCACTACTTGCCACTGGTTTTTGATTGTCGCAAACTCGGCGCGGTACGTGACGCGATTTGCGCTCGAGGTCAGCAGTTGCAGGGCGTAGCGCCGCCCGTCACCGCGCACGCGCCAGGCGAGGCTCGAGGCGTTGCACAAGTCGGTGCGCTTGACTTGCGAGCGGAATTCCAGCGAAACCGCCGCCGTTCTCCAAGCGCACGCGCCCAGTGAAGGTCAGCACGCCGTCGGCAATCCGCAAGCGGCTGCTCGAGACGCCACCCATCACCGCGTCGTTGCGGACGAACCAAGCCGTTTCGCCAGCGCTGAACTCGAAGAAAAACTCGAGGCGCTGGCGGTCAGCGTCGCAGCGAACAGCACTGGGATCAATCAGCGTTTCATCGCTCGAGATTAGTCAAGGTTCTGGGTCGGTACTTCGGTCTGAGACACGCTGCACAAGGAATGCCCAGTAAATACATTGACAAACTTCAATCTATCCATTAGCCTCGAGCCATGAGCGCTGATCCAACTCCCGCCGAGGTCTTCCGGGCCTTGGGCGACCAGCAGCGCTTGACCATGCTCGCGTTCATCGCCCGCAACGACGTAAGTTGCTGCGTCACGCAGCACGGCGTCTGCGCCTGCGACCTGCAACGCAGCAGCGGCTTATCGCAACCGACCGTCAGCCACCACCTGAAGATTCTCAGCGACGCTGGACTGATCACCGCCACCAAACGCGGCCGCTGGGTTCACTACGCCCTCAACCGCACCGGTCAGGGCATCGCCCGAACTGCGCTCGAGCAGTTACACACGCCTTAAATCGCGGCTCGAGAACCCTCGAGCAGAAAAGAGTTTGACCTTGCCGACTTTGCTGAAATACCTGCGCCCCTACCGTCACCTGATCGCCCTGACGCTTGTGCTGGCCACCATCAATACGGGCTTCTCACTGCTCGACCCGATTATTTTGGGGAGACTGATTAAATTGGCGGTCGAGCAACAAGCGCCCGCCACGGCGCTCTCGTGGGACGGTTTCCTGCCCGTCTTACTACAATTGGTGCTCGCGTCGGTCGGCGTGGCGATGGTCAGCCGCATCGCCAAGAACTTTCAGGACTATTACCTCAACGTCGTCGTGCAGCGCTTCGGCGCGAAGGTGTTCACCGACGGGTTGCAGCAGGTCATGAAACTGCCGTACCAAGATTTTGAAGATCAGCGCAGCGGTGAAACGCTCTCGATCCTGACCAAAGTGCGGGCTGACACCGAGAAATTCATGAATTACGCGATCAATGTGTTTTTCGGCATCATGGTCGGCGTGGTCTTCGTGTTCGTCTACGCCACCTTGTTCGTTCACTGGAGCATCCCGCTGGTGATTGCCGCTGGCGTGATCGTGATGAGTGTGGCGACCAATGCGCTCAGCCGCCGCTTGAAGCTGGTGCAAAAGCAGATCGTCGGTCAGACGACCGCACTGGCTGGTTCGACTACCGAGAGCCTGCGAAACATTGAACTCGTCAAGAGTCTGGGCTTGACCACTCAAGAAATCACGCGTCTCAACAGCAATACCCAGAAAATACTTGTGCTGGAGCTGGAAAAAGTCAAACAGATTCGCTCTATCGGTTTCTTGCAGGGCACACTCGTCAACACGATGCGCCAAGTGATCGTTTTCCTGCTGATGTGGCTGGTGTTTCGCGGCACGATCCGCGCCGATCAACTGCTGACCATTCAGTTCATGTCGTTCTACGTCTTCGGGCCACTGCAAGAGATCGGCAACATCATGCTTTCGTATCGCGAAGCCGAGGCGAGCCTCAACAACTTCAACACCCTGATGAGCAAAGCCCCCGAGGTCACGCCAGCCAATCCCAAACCGCTCGGCGTGATCGGGCAACTCGAGTTTCAAGCGGTCAGCTTCAAGCACAAAAGCGCGAGTCAAAACGCCGTCGAGCAAATCTCGTTCAGGGCGTCTCGAGGTCAAACCGTCGCCTTCGTGGGCCCGAGCGGCTCGGGCAAGACGACGCTGATGAAGCTGTTGGTTGGATTGTACCGCCCGCTCGAGGGTCGGGTGCTCTACGACGGCATCGACGCGAACGACGTGAATTTGGATCAACTCCGCGCACAAATCGGTTTCGTCACGCAGGACACGCAACTGTTCTCCGGCACGATCCGCGAGAACCTGATGTTCGTCAACCCCAATGCCACTGAAACGCAGTTGCTCGAGGTGCTGCAAAAGGCAAGTTGCACGGGCTTGATCTCGAGGGCTGAAAAAGGATTGGACACCGCGATTGGCGAGGGCGGTTTGAAGCTCTCGGGGGGAGAGAAGCAGCGCATCTCCATCGCAAGGGCGCTGCTGCGCGACCCGAGCATCCTGATTTTCGACGAGGCGACCTCGGCGCTGGACTCCATCACCGAAGAAGACATTGCCGACACGATCCGCGAGGTCTCGAGCAGGGGAGAGCAGATCACGGTCTTGATCGCGCACAGGCTCTCGACCGTGATGCACGCGGACGCGATTTATGTCCTCGAGCGCGGCGAGGTCGTCGAAAGCGGCACGCACAGCGAGTTGCTGAATGAAAAGGGCTTGTATTACGCGATGTGGCGGCAGCAGATCGGGGAGCGCAAACCGCGCCCCGTGGCAATCGCGCAGCAACTCGCGGTCGCCTAACCAAAGTGTAGAGCAATCCCTAAGTCAATGTCACACCACGTTAGCGTGATGCACGCTGAATCTCGAGGTTAGGTCAGTTTTGTCTCGAGGGATGGCAGCGTCTCTAAATGCAAGTGCGCCTTGCGGCGCACCGGGTTTAGCACGCTAAACCCCTACGATGAATCGCCTGTGGCGCGGTGACGCTTGAGGCGTTACGAACTTGGAAAAGTGCTGTATGGGCTTGCTACTGCAAGCCCAT
>JANYHH010000021.1 GCA_025359505.1 Deinococcales bacterium | reverse complement strand
TGTCGCACTTCTTGACCCTGAAAGCAGCACCTGACGGGCTTGGGTCGCTTCGTGCTCTCACTCCATTGCAAACCACCCGTTGTTTCCACTCGGTTTCCTCGAAAATGGTTGACATAAACCCCGTCAACCATTTTGAAATTTGCCCTAGCGATCAGAAAACGCGCCAGATCTGCGGCCGTCGAATGCAGTGAAAAAGCGGCGTGCGCCTCGAGCGGCTGGAGTTTCCGCACGGGTTGCCCGTGCGAGTCGTGACCTGTGGCGCAGCGCTGGTCGAAATCGGCTCGCCAGACGAAACTCGAGTCGTTCATGAAAAGCCGATGCAATACGCTTTGCTCCACGTATTCCGCGAACGGTTGACCCGTGACGGTTTCGATCACTCGCTGGATCAAACGGTAGCCGACTCCAGAGTAAGCGAACCTCGAGCCAGAGGTGAAACGCGTGTGCGGCGTTGCGCCTTCCGCTAACCAGTTCGGTAAGCCAGAGCTGTGGCTCAGCGCGTGCCGAACCGTGACACCGTTGAGCTGACCATCAGACTTCTTATCCAAAAACGAGCTGATGAAACCGTCTAACTCGAGCAATCCTTCAGCGCAGAGTTGAAGCGTGGCGTAAGCCACGACGGGCTTTGACAGGGAGGCCGCTTCAAAAACGGTGTTGGGCGATATCGGTTTTCTTGAAACTCGGTCTGCCACACCAAAGCAGCCCGTGTAAACAAGCTCGTTTTGGCGGATCGTGGCAAGGGCCAGTCCGGGAACATCAGCCTTTTGGATCAACGCGTTCAAGCGCCGCTCAAAGGTAACGGTGTCGCTGTCACGCATGAACCACAGTCTAACCAGTTCACCGCGAGGCTCGAGGTGCACCTCAAGCTTAATTCCCGCTCGCGCTCCTTATCAGCGCCAGCAATCAGCCTTCAGACACGACGGTCACGACGCTGACCATCGGCACGGTCTCGAGTGCTTTCAGCGTGACCATGCGGCGCTGAGTTTTTTGGCGCAGAAATCAGTCATCTAAACCGTCAACTCGAGGTCTACACTGCGCTTCATGAAACGATTCTTCGTTCCGCTGAGTCTGCTGGCGCTGCTGCTGTCGGGTTGCGTGCAAAATTTGGTGCGTAGCCCGCAATTCGAGATGCGCGAAGCGGGACTGCTGCGCTTCAACCCGCCGGGCTTAAATGGCATTGCGCCCGAAGCGGTGATTCGCGTGACCTTGGACGCCCGCAACCCGAATCCGTTTGACTTAAACCTTGAGGAATTGCGCGTGGATCTGCTGCTGGATGGTGCGAAAATCGCCGCCAGCAATATCAACGGCCTAGCGATGAAAGCAAACGGCGTCCTCAGCACCTTCTACGCCGACATCGAAGTGCCGATCACGCCGACAAGCCTGCAAAGCCTCGCTAAGATCATCGGCGGCTCGAGCGTGCAGTACAGGTTGGACGGCGGCTTTCGCGTGGACGCTGGGGTGCTGGGGAAGCCGCGCTTCGGGCCCGTGACGCTGGCGCAGGGGCGTTACCAGTCGCCCGGGCTGGGCAGCTTACCGCCGAGCTTCGCATGGCGCGGCGATTTGACGCGTCTGACGTTTGGGGCGGGTGGCGCGGTGTTGGACTTGGGCTTTGAAGTCACCAATCCCTCGCCCATCGGCTATCGCCTCGTCGCGCCGATCAACCTGTTGATCGGTGGCGAAGTGCTCGCCAAAGCCGAAGCAGGTGGGGTCGTGCCCGCCAAAGGCAAAGGCATCATCAGCACGCGCTTTCAGCTTGATCCGTTGGCGGCGGGCAGAGCCGTGATCGGTGGGCGCTTCGACTTTCAGGTTTCCGGCACGCCGCTCCTCGAAGTGCCGGGCATTCAAAGCTATAGCTTCCCTTTATCGGTGTTCTTCGGCGGCAGTGCGACGCGCTGATGAACCTGAAAGGAGACCCTGTGAGACGAATCGCTCGAGCTTGGTTGATGCTGGCAATCGCGCTGGGATTCTCGAGCGCCGCGACCGAACCCCGCGTGCTAGAGCTGCGAGCTTCGTTCAGTTGGGCGGGCTTGGCAATGAGCTGGCCCGGTTACGATTACGTCTTCGCCTGCGATTCGAACGGTGACTGTCGCGCCGCTGGTTCACGCTGGGAACGGGCTGGCTCAGCGCAAAAGATCACCTGTCGCTTTGCGGCTTTTCCCGTCAAAGCCTACGCATTGCAGGCGCTGTGGCGGGCGAGCCTGCGAAATCTGATGGCGGTCGACGAACCTCTCGAGGTGATTGAACACACTGACGATTACCCACGATCCAACCTGAAGCTGACCACCGAAAGCGGCGTGACGACGCTGGTGAACACCTCTAACGGCGCGAAACCACCGTGGAATGTGCGGCGCAATGGGCGCTGGTACGCGCAGCGCAGCGGCGAAATCGAGCGAGCTAATGTGAACCTGATTCGACCGCTACCGTGCAAAGCGCGGTGATGAGCGCAGCCGATTCCGCAAAGTGTGTGGCTGATGCGCTCGAGGATTCAATGGCTGTGACCCGCTCAGTGCGATTGCCAAAGTGATATCGCAAGCTGAGCTGCGGCTCGAAGAGTGCGTCTGAAACGCTATAAAATGAAACAGCGAATCGTGTTTAGCGCTGAGCATCAATCCGACTCGAGTGACTCGTGATCTGGGCGATCCCCTCGAGCAGCCAGTGACTGACGACCGATAATTGCGCTCGAGACGCGGTTTATGGGCTTCAATTTCATTGGCGAGTCGTGCTACAGTGCTCGTAATGATCGTCGGTAAGCGAGTCCCCATGCTGAACGCCGCTCTGGGCATCTTGCGCGAGCGCATCCCCGTGACGCTGATGATGGTGGTCGCGGCGCTGGGGTTGTTGCAGATCACCGCGCTGATTTTGCTGACGCTGTACCGCCACTTCGATTGGAGCTACCAAGCGGATTTGAAACGCCAAACCGTGCAGCAGTTGCAGCTCGAGGTGGGGGAGCTGCGCGAGCGCGTGCGGCTCAGCTCTGACCCAGCGTACATGGAGGGACTGGCCCGCAAGCAAGGCTTCATTCAGGACGGCGAGCGCGTGATCGTCCCGAAGCAACCCTAGAAAAAAACCTCGAGCGTGAAACTCGAGGTTTGTAGCGCTTCAGGGCGAGCTTGTTGAAACTCGAGAGAGTTTCAACTCAGGTCTTTGCCCGCGCCTTGCAGCATCTCAGCCAAGCTGCCCAGTTTCTTCTGAGAGGTTGCCGATGCATCGGCAGCCAGTTTCGCGGTCGCCTTGCCGAGCTTCGTCATGAGCTTGCCAATCGCCCCGCCGTCCAGATCACTGCCCTCGAGCATCCCGCGCAGCTTAGCCAGATCCTTGGTGATCGGCTCGAGTTCTGGTTTGCCCGCGTCTTTCAGGGCTTTTTCCCAGCCGCTGATGTTCTTGCTGGCCTTGTCTAGCGCCAGTCCAGTGATGCCGCCTTTCAGGGCGGAGAGCGTGTTGTCGAGTCGCGTTGCCATAATTGACCTCCAAAAATGTGCTGTGCCGTAAAGAGCAGATGGTTTGAGACGCGCTCTCTGGCTTGAATAAAACGCTAACGACGCCTGTTGATGCAGAACTGAATCGGATCTGACGCGAGCGTGATTGCTCGAGGTCTACTCCAGCTTTAAGGTCTGCTCCAGTCTCGAGGTAGAGTGCAAAGCATTTATGACACCACGCAAAATTCTGGTCACTGGCGCGTCACGCGGTTTGGGTCGCGCCATCGCGCTCGAGCTAGGTCGGCACGGTCACACGGTCGCCGTGCATTACGGGCGCTCACTTCACGAAGCTGAAAGCGTCGCCGCCGAGATCATCTCGAGCGGCGGGCAAGCCGTGCTGGTGCAGGGCGATCTGTCCACGCTCGAGGGGGCGAAAGCGGTGGGAGCAGCGGCGATTGCCGCGCTCGGGGGCTTGGAGGTGCTGGTCAACAACGCGGGCATCACCAAGGATGGCTTAGCCATGCGGATGAGCGACGACGCGTGGGACGCGGTGATCGACACCAATCTGGGCGCTCCGTTCGCGCTGACGAGGGCCGCGCTGCGCGGCATGGTCAGCGCCAAGTGGGGGCGCATTGTCAATGTCTCGAGCATCGTCGGGCTGATGGGCAACGCTGGACAGGCCAATTACATCAGTGCCAAAGCGGGCCTGATCGGGCTGACCAAAGCGATTGCCAAGGAATACGCGGGGAAGAACATCACCTGCAACGCGGTTGCGCCGGGCTTCATCGAATCTGACATGACCGAGGCGCTGTCGGACGCGGTGAAAACCAAGTATCTCGAGGGGATTCCAGCGGGGCGTTTCGGATCGCCGGGGGATGTCGCGGCGCTCGTCGCGTTCTTGATTGGGGACGGCGCGGCGTACATCAACGGGCAGACCATTGCCGTTGATGGCGGAATGTACAGCCATTAAGCCCGTTACGGTCATCACTGGCGCGACAGGCGGCATTGGGCGGGCATTGGCACAAACGCTCAGTCACCACCAACTCGTGCTGTTGGGACGCGACCCAGCCCGCCTCGAGACGCTGTGTGCCAGCCTGCCTGACGCGTTACCAATAGCGCTCGAGTTGCGCGAGCCGCGAAGTTTCAGGGCAGCACTCGAGGGTTTAGGGCGTTTTGCACAAAGGTTGTCCACAAATTGTTCAGAAACAATTTGCTCCCAACGTGTGCAATACGCCCTTTGTTTCTACTCGTGTTACTCGAAAATGGTTGACAAAAGCGGTCAACCATTTTGAAATCTGCCCTA
>JANYHH010000014.1 GCA_025359505.1 Deinococcales bacterium | reverse complement strand
ATCAGGTGATGTTCGAGGTTGAGTTGATCAAACCGATTGCGATGGAGAAGGAACTGCGGTTTGCGATTCGTGAGGGTGGGCGCACGGTTGGGGCGGGTGTCGTCACCCAAATCCTCGAGTAAGCTTCTAGCCGTTAGCTCTTAGCTTAAACCAAGCTAGGGGCTAATTTGCTCGAGGGGCTGGCTCGAGCCAAGCAAAAAGCCCAAAAGCACCAAGCTTTGTAGTACAATCCCAAAGCCCGTTAGTCAGGCAAAACGCCTGACACACCCCAAAGCGGCTCGAGGTTGCTCGAGAAGCAGTGAGATTTGGGGGAGGACAAGGAGAAATTTTTATGGCAAAAGACGGCCCACGCATCATCATCAAGCTGATGTCCACCGCTGGCACGGGGTATTTTTACGCGAGTGAAAAGAACCGCCGCAACACGACAGCCAAATTGGAGATCAAGAAGTACGATCCCGTCGCCCGCAAGCACGTCGTGTTCAAAGAGCAGAAGATCTAAATGAACGGCGTGATCGGGTACTTCCGCGAGGCTTGGGAGGAACTCAAGCGCGTTTCTTGGCCGACCCGCGAGGAGATCATTCAGGGGACGCAGACCGTGCTGCTGTTCGTGCTGGCACTGACAGCGCTGTTCGGCATTTTGGATGCAATCTTCCATCTCGCCATCAGTCGCGGACTCCTGCCGCTGCTGTCAGGAAATTGAGCCTTATGGGTTTCATGGTAAGGGTGCAGCATGGCGATTGAGTGGTACAGCGTTCACACCTACGTCGGCTCCGAAGACAAGGTTCGCGTCAACGTCGAATCGCGGGCCAGAGCATTGGGGTTATGGGAAACCAAGATTTACCAAGTCCTGATCCCGACCGAGGACACTGTTGAGATCAAAGACGGTGGCAAAAAAGAGACCGTCAAGAAGAAAACATATCAAGGCTACGTCTTCGTGCAGATGGATGTCGAAGACGAACTCGAGCCGGACAAACTCAACGACGCTTGGGAGGTCGTGCGCGGCACGCCGGGCGTGACGGGTTTCGTCGGCACGAAGAACCCGCAGCGCTCCTCGGATCTGTTTCCGCTGACGCCAATGGAAATCACGCGGATTCTGACGCAGATGGGCGTGATGGGCAGCCCGAAGGACAAAGCCCCGAAGGTCAAAGCGACTTTCAAAGAGGGCGATCAGGTGCGCGTCACGACTGGGCCGTTCAGCGATTTCACGGGTGTCGTTTCCGAAGTCGATTCGCACAAAGGCAAGCTCAAAGTCCTCGTCAGCATCTTCGGGCGTGAGACACCCGTCGAACTCGAGTTCTCGCAAGTGAGTAAGAGCTAGAAGTTAGCTCTTGGCTCGAGGGCAGCCCGCGCAGCGTTTACGGTGTCTCGAGCAACGGTTTGAAGGTCGGTTCAAGAATTTGGGTTTAAAGCTAATAGCAATGAGCTAAAAGCTGAACTTGGCGTCAACACCCCACCCTCGAGAATTCCTCGAGTTACCACAGGGGGAGCCGAGGAGGATTTTATGGCAAAGAAAGTCACTGGATTCGTCAAGTTGCAACTTCCGGCCGGCAAGGCCACGCCCGCCCCACCCGTGGGCCCGGCGCTCGGCCAGCACGGCGCAAACATTATGGAGTTCTGCAAGCAATTCAACGCCGCGACCGCCAATCAGGGCGACGCGATTGTGCCCGTGGAAATCACGATCTTTGGGGACCGCAGCTTCACGTTCATCACCAAAACCCCGCCAATGAGCTACCTGATTCGTAAGGCGAGTGGCATTGCCAAGGGCAGCGGCGCACCGAACAAAAATAAGGTCGGCAAGCTGAGCTGGGATCAGGTTTTGGAGATCGCCAAGACCAAAAGCCCAGATTTGACAGCCGCTGATCTGAACGCCGCCGCCAATACCGTTGCCGGCACAGCCCGCAGCATGGGCGTCACCATCGAGGGGGCCCCACAATGAAGCACGGCAAGCGTTACAAGGCACTGGCTGGCAAAGTGGACACCAACAAGGTCTACAGCGTTGACGAAGCAGCCGCACTGATGAAAGATTTGGCTAGCGCCAAATTCGACGAGAGCGTCGAGGTTCACGTGCGCCTTGGAATTGACCCTAAAAAGTCCGACCAGAATGTGCGCGGCACGGTCGCGTTGCCGCACGGTACGGGCAAAACCGTGCGCGTGCTGGCGCTGACGAAGGGCGACGGCGTGGGCGCAGCCGAAGCCGCCGGAGCCGATTTCGTCGGCGGCGACGAACTGATCCAACGCATCGCCGAGGGCTGGCTCGATTACGACGCCGTGGTCGCCACGCCGGACATGATGGCCGCGATTGGCAGTAAGCTCGGTCGCATCCTCGGGCCGCGCGGCTTGCTGCCG
>JANYHH010000089.1 GCA_025359505.1 Deinococcales bacterium | reverse complement strand
AGGTAGACCGTGACGAGCAGTTGCACCAGCAGTAAGAGTTTGTCCATGCGCTCGAGCTTGGCAGATGCAGATGGCTCGAGGCAAGTGCGCTGACCGTCAAACCTCAGCGCGACGGACTGGAAAGTTTGACGCGAAAACGCTCGAGGATTTCCTTTGAAGTGACGGTGCGCCCTTCGTCAAGGTCTTTGATGCCTCGAGCGATATTCAATCTGACTCGCAATGCTTGAATCACGAACTCGAGGTCTGCATCGTCGGGCATTTGCTCAACGACGTGCAAAACCTCATTTTTGGTTGCAGAGTTCATGCTTTTACTGAGGACGGCATCTTTGGAGTAATAACCTCGAGTATCATCAGGTCATGCCGTGGAAACCCGCTCGACTGACCAAAGCGCAACTCGAGGAACGCCGCTTCAAATGCGCTGAACTCTTCACGGCTGATGAACTCGACCAGAAACGAATCGCGCTCGAACTCGAGGTCAGCACCGCCTCGATCAGTAAATGGCACGCCAAATGGCTCAAAGGTGGCAGCGCAGCCTTGAGCGCGAAACCCCACCCAGGACCTGGCAAGAGTATCAGCGCTCAAGATCAGCAGAAATTACTCGAGGCTGTGAAACTCGGGGCGTTGCACTGGGGGTTCAGCGTGGATCGTTGGACAGCCACGCGCATCGCGGATGTCTGCCAGCGCGTCACGAGCATTGATTTCCACCCGGATCACATTCGTAAACTCATGCGTGAACTCGGGTTCAGCCCGCAAAAGCCTCAGCGCAAAGCTGTGGAACGCGATGAGACTGCGATTGCCGCGTGGCTCGAGACGACGCATCCTGAGATCGTCAAAAGGGGGGCGAGGAAAACGCGATGATTCTTTATTGCGACGAGACAGGCTCAAGTCTGAAGGGGGTGACTGGGACGACGTGGGCTGAGATTGGCGTCACGCCAACGGTGTACTTGCCAACATCAAAGTGGGATCGAGTTTCAATCATTGGCGGTATCTCAAGGGATGGGCGGGTACTCAGCAACTCAGTGGTTGGGAGTGTCAAAAGCGCGGGTGTCGTAGCGTTCCTCGAGTACGTGCTGAGCAACGTGGTGGGGAAGGTGATCGTCGTGTTTGACAATGCCCGGATTCATAAATCTAAATTGGTGACGCAGTTTGTGGCGAGTCAATCGAGGCTCGAGGTGGTTCACACGCCGCCTTACGCGCCTGAGTGCAATCCAGTGGAGTGGTACAGGAACCCATGTATCCGCTGGTCTTATGGTCGTGGGTCAAGCGCACGGAGTTGCTGGATTTGCCTGCGCGGTCGGTGGGTGATTTGCGGGTCGCTTGGAAGCGTGGGTTGGCGCGGGTCAGGTCGCGGGTGGGGTTGGTGCAAAGTTTCTTTGCTGGGTCAGCCCTGAAAAGTTAATGCGAAGATGCCGCTATCAGTAAGTTTAACACGTTAACGCTTTGTGGCTACTGAATCCCCCGAGCCTCGAGCGTGATTTGGTACGATTGGGCCCATGAAACGCCCCCGCATCGGTGTGACCGTCGCGCAGCAAATCGAACCGCACCTGCGCCGCAAATTCAACGGCACGACGCTTTATTACAGCGAGGGCGTGCTGAACGCGGGCGGTTTACCCGTGATGCTGCCCGTGCTGCCCGGTACTGAAGCAGCCCAGCTCGAGCATCTGGACGGCGTTCTGCTGGTCGGCGGCGTGGATGTCGACCCGCATCATTTCGGCGCGGAGCACGAGCGCGGACTGGGCGAGATCGACGCGGACAGAGACGAATTCGAGTTGGAGTTGTACCGCTTGGCGCGGGCAGCGGGCAAGCCCGTGCTGGGCATCTGTCGCGGCTTCCAACTGATCAACATCGCCGAGGGCGGCACGCTGTATCAGCACATCCCAACGCACAAGGAGTTGTGGGCGGATCACAGCCAGACCGCCAATCCGCCCGCGCTCGGGCATCGCGTCAGCTTGAAGCTCGGCTCGAGGTTGGCCGCGCAGTATGCGTCTGACAGCCTGCGCGTCAACAGCCATCACCATCAGGGCATCAAAGACGTTGCGCCTTCGCTCACCGCGACGGCCTTCGCGCCAGACGGTCTGGTCGAAGGCTTGGAGGGCGACGGTGTGATCGCGGTGCAGTGGCATCCAGAGCTGCTGTTCAGCCTGCATGAGGAACACCTCGCGCCGTTCAGCGCATTGATCGAAATGTGCCAAACCGTGCGCGTGTGACGCCAGCCTTCACGCGCTCATGGTCAGACGCGTTCGGCAGCGCGTACATGACGCTCGAGGGTGGGACGGGCAGCGGCGTCATTCTGATTGTGGCGCGGCTCGAGGTTACGCGGGACGCTCTGACAGCGCTCGAGACACTATCGGCCTTCAAAGGGCGCGTCGTGCTTTGCGCCTTGGAAGCCATGCACGCCGCGCCACTGCTGGCTGCCTTGCATCAGGTTGAACCGTCAGCCGTGATCGCGCTCGAGGATGTGAACGGCATCGCAGATCGCGGTGCGGTGACCATGCTCGAGTCTGGCGAGTTTGTTGCGGCGACTGGACTCGAGTACGTGGAATCCGGTGAATGCGCCGCGTGGCAATCCAGTCTGAGCGTGCCAGACGCGCTCGAGGTCAGCAGCCTCGCCGCCAGCCTCGCGGCTATTCAGGGTCTGCCCGTGCTGGCCTGCGGCGTCGCGCAGCTTCGCACGGCGCTCGAGATTCTGCACTCACGTTCTAAGGTTTAGACTCACCCCATGTTCGAGTGGGATTTGACCAGCCTGATCCAAACGGTCGGCTACGCGGGGATGTTCGGGATTGTTTTCGTCGAGACGGGTTTGCTGGCGGGGTTCTTCTTGCCCGGCGATACATTGCTGCTGACCGCTGGCATCCTCGCCTCGAGCGGGGCGCTGTCACTGCCGCTGACGATGTTGGTCTGCGCCGTGGGCAGCATCTGCGGCGATCAACTTGGCTATTACGTCGGCTACCGCTTCGGGCCCAGCGTCTTCAGCCGCCCGCAATCCAGATTTTTCAACCCTGAAAACGTCCAGAAGGCTCGAGGGTTCTTTGACAAATACGGACTGATCACGATTCTGGTCGCACGATTCATCCCAGTGATTCGCGCCTTCGCACCGACGATGGCGGGCGCATCCAAAGTGCCGTACCGCCAGTTTCTGCCGCTCAGCATTCTCGGTGGCGTGCTATGGGGCGTGTCGATCACTGCGCTCGGGTATTTTCTAGGCAATTTGATCGGCCCGAAAACCTTGGAGCGCTACATCCTAATCGTGCTGGCCGTGGGCATCCTCGCGGGGATCGTGCCGAGCGTGATTCACCTGATTCGCAGTGGGCGTCACTCCAAGCAATCCTGAATGCTCGAGGCTCGAGCAACAGCAAAGGCAGTCTGACAGATGGTTATGTTTTCGTCGCCTGACTGTTGCACAGGCGAGGCACGCCTCGCCCCTACGAAAACCGTTTTACGCACGAGCATTCGCATTAATCCCGTAGCCCGCCACTCGAACGCGAACGCCATTTCAAACCCTCGAGTCTCGAGAGTTTAACTTTTGCCCTTTGCCTTTCGCCTACACACTTCTACAAATCAGTCTCAGCCAGCAGCAACTCCGCCAGCGTCTCGCGGCGACGCAACGGAACCCACGTCTCACCGTCCAGCAGCACCTCGGCGGGGCGCGGGCGGGTCAGGTAATGGCTGCTCATGCTCGAGCCATACGCGCCCGCCACGCCGATGGCGAGCACATCTCCGGCTTGTGGGTCGGGCAGTGTTGCGTCCTTGGCGAGGATATCGCCGCTCTCGCAAGCGGGCCCAGCGATGTCCAGTGTGACCGTCTCTCGAGGGGCGTTGTCTCGAGCATCGGCGCTCAGCGATTCGACGGGGTGCGTCGCGCCGTACATCATCGGGCGGATCAATTCGGTCATGCCCGCGTCCACCACAGCAAAAGACCGTGCAGTCGATTTGCGCTCCAAAACAGTCGTCAGCAGCACGCCGCTCTCTGCGACCAGCCAGCGCCCCGGTTCGACCCACAGTTCCGATGCGCCAAACGCCCGCGCTGCGTCCCACGCAAGCTCAGCCAGCGGCGCTAAATCGAAATCCAGCCCGAAGCCGCCACCCATGTCAAACACGCGCCTCGAGCCGATCTGATTGGCCAGTGCCGCCATGCACTCGAGTGCATCGGTGTAATCGTGCGGGTCGGTGATACTACTGCCGATGTGCATTTGCAAACCGATGACCTCCAAGCCAGCGCGTTCGGCGTTGCTCACGGCTTCGGGGACTTCATGCAGCGCCACACCAAATTTGCTCGAGGCGTTGCCGGTGGCGAGGTGATCGTGCGTGGAGACCGTCAAGCCCGGATTGACGCGAATCAGCACTTGCGTCCCAAACGCGTGACTGGCGGCCCTTGTCCCCTCGAGCTTATTGTCGAGGATCAGGTACGCGCCGATCTCCCGCGCCCTTTGGTAATCCGCGTTCAGTTTACCGGGCCCGTTCAGCACGATTTCATTCCCAGTCGCGCCCGCGATCACCGCCCGCTCCAACTCGCCGCCGCTGACGGCTTCAAAGCCCACGCCGAGCGCACTGAGGCGCTTCAAAATCCCCAGACTGGGATTCGCCTTCATCGCGTAGAAAAGCCGCGCCTCACCAAACGCTGTTCGCAGCCGCTCGAGTTGCTGCTGGATTGTTTGCCAGTCGTAAGCGTAGAGCGGCGTGCCGAAAGTATTGGCTGCTTGGAGCAGCCGCGATTTGAAAGCGGGGTTCACGCGTTCGATTCTAACCAAGGCAAGATCTCGAGCAGGTTGTTGACTGTGAGCGTTGGGTCAGCCGTGCGCGGTTTGAAGCCCCGCTCGACGTATACAGTCTGAATGCCCGCGTTGATCCCGCCCTGCACGTCGCGGGCAGCGTTGTCTCCGACCATCACGCAATGCTCGAGTGGCACGTTCAACTGATCCGCAATCCAGTCAAAAATCCCGCGCTCTGGCTTGCCAATCCCGACCTCGCCCGAAATCGCCACCGCGTCAACCCAGTGCAGCAACCCACAGCCGATGAGCTTGCGCCGCTGCAAACGCTGCACGCCGTTGGTGACGATGCCGATTTTATAGTTCTTTTTCAGGCGCACCAGCAACTCGTCCGCGTCTGGGTACAGCGGGTATCTCGAGCGCATGGTTGACCAGAGCGTTGCAAGCTGCGCGGGATCACCGTGTAAACCGCACTCCTCGAGCGCCGCGACCCACGTCTGCGAGCGGTACTCCGCAATCACCGACTCGAGCAGCGCCTCACTTGGGATGCTGGAGTCGTACTGCGCCCACAAGCCCTCGAAGGCGCTGTGACCAATGCGGTTGGCGTAGGTGATGGCGACTGCGGGCAGCGTTTGCCACAAGCGGCGGGCGTGCGCCGCTGCGCTGACCGCGAGGCTCGAGGCGGTGGCTGCATCATCAGTCACGCTCAGGGTGCAGATCTTGAAGGCGTGATCGCAGACGGCTTCGTCAAAAATCAGGGTTTCGTCGAGGTCGAAGAGCATCGCTTGGATCACGCGCTGTAGTCTACCGACTCCTGAGCATGGGACTTGCACCCCTCGAGCCGCCCTGTCTCACGTGGCGACGCGCTACACTCTGAGCCATGAACCCTCGAGTCTTCGCATCGCTCGGTTGCGGCGTGATCGCGGTCGCCGCGCTCGGTGTGGCCGGTGGAAGCCTTGCCAAAAGTGCCGCCCAGAGCGCCAAATTCCAGTCCTATAAAATCCTCAAATCCTACGCGCACGACACGGCCTGCTTCACCGAAGGGCTGCAATGGATCGGCTCGAGTTTCCTAGAGTCCTGCGGTCAGACCGGCGAATCCAACTTGCGCGAGGTGGCGCTTTCTGGCCAAGTCCTGCGCCAGAAAGCCTTGTCCAAAGACACCTTCGGCGAGGGCGTGTCGCGGATCGGCAATCGCATTTACCAACTGACGTGGCAGCAGAATTTCGGTTTCGTCCACGATGCCGCGTCGCTGAAAGACATCGGGCGCGTGACCTACCCCAAAGCCTTGCGCGAAGGCTGGGGCATGACCACCGACGGTAAGAGTTTAATCGTCAGCGATGGCTCGAGCACGATTCGTTGGTTGGAGCCAAAAACTTTCGCGGTGCAGCGCAGCATCACCGTCAGAAACGGTGACAGCGAGGTCGCGGCACTCAACGAACTCGAGTTGATCGGTGGTGAAATTTGGGCGAACGTCTGGATGACGGATCTGGTGGCGCGAATCGACTTGAAAACCGGGCGGATCAACTCGTGGATCAATTTCGCGGGGTTGCGCCCGGATTCGGCGCTGAAAGACACCGACGCGGTGCTGAACGGCATCGCTTACGACGCTGCCAACAAGCGCGTGTTCGTCACGGGCAAACGCTGGGACAAACTGTTTGAAGTCGCCGTCCAGTAGAACGTTTGTTCGCGCCCCCCTCGAGCCTCGCGGGGTATCGTCGTGCGGTGCGGGTACTGTTTATTGGTGATGTTTTCGGCAAGCCGGGGCGCAGCCTCGTCGCGGCGCACTTGCCACGCGTCAAATCTAATTACGATTTCATCATCGCCAACGCCGAGAACGCGGCTGGCGGTTTTGGCTTAAACCGCGAGGCGCTCGAGGCGCTGACCGGCGCGGGCGTGCATGCGGTGACGCTCGGGAACCATGCGTGGGACAACAAAGAAATTTTCAAGCTGCTGGACGATCCGCGCATCATCCGCCCGCTGAACGCATCCTTGGAAGCTCCGGGGCGCGGCTGGGGTACGTTCACCGTGGGAAATGAAAAGCTGACGGTTGTCAATCTGCTTGGGCGCGTGTTCATGAACCCCGCCTACGACAATCCGTATAACGCTTTGGAGGGCGTGCTCGAGCACCGTGATCTGGGCGCAGTCTTCGTGGATTTTCACGCCGAGGCAACCAGTGAGAAAGCCTGCTTGAGTTACCACTTCGACGGGCGCGTCGCGGCCGTGATCGGCACGCACACGCACGTCGCCACCGCCGACACGCGCTTTTTGCCACTCGGCACAGCCTTTCAGAGCGACAGTGGCATGACGGGCGTGATCGATTCGAGCATCGGCATGAGCTTGGAGGGCAGCATTTACAAGCTCCGCACGGGACTGCCGATGAAAACCGAAGTCGCCCTCGGGCGCTCTAAACTCAACGCGGTCGCTTTGGAGATCACCGATTCTAAAGTCACCAAAATCGTGCGGTACACGTACACGGAAGACGACGCCACTGGCGTGTTCGAGGGAGAGGTGCGACGATGACCGAAAACATCAACGCTCGAGGCGACACCGCCGCTCGAGGGGATTCAGCTCGAGATCCGCTCTCGAGGGACGTGGCTCGAGATCCATCGAAGGACATGGCTCGAGATCCGCTCTCGAGGGACGTGGATCTGCTCGGGCGGGCGCTCGGCGCGGTGCTGATCGAGCAGATGGGCGAGGCGTTCTTTGATTTGGAAGAAGAGGTGCGCGAACTGACCAAGCGCATTCGCGGCGGTGACGCCGAGGCGATTGCGCGACTGGATGCGGTGGTGCGTGAGCTGAGCGTGGAAGACGCCGAAGGGCTGATTCGGGCGTTCACGCATTACTTCCACCTGACCAACCTAGCCGAGGAGCGCCACCGCGTGCGCTGGCGCGACACGCGCTCATCACCGAGCGACCCGCGCAAGCAGAGCGTCCACGACGCTATTTCGTCGCTGAAAAACGCGGGCATGAACCAAGCGCAAGTTCTCGAGCTGCTGGCGTCTTTGGAGCTGGGCTTGACCTTCACCGCGCACCCGACGGAGCTGCGCCGCCGCACCGTGCGGGCGCACTTGGAGGCGATCAGCGAGCAGTTGGCACACCTCGAGTCTGAGTCTGAGCGTGCTGCTGCGCTCGAGATCATTACGGCTCGAGTCGAGGTGCTGTGGGGAACCTTGGAGCTGCAAGCCCGCAATCCGACCGTGCGCGACGAGGTGCACAACGGTCTGCATTACTTGGAGAGCATCGCTCGGGCCCTGCCGGAACTCGAGGCAGAACTGCATCACGCGCTGTCGGCCGAATTTGGTGCGGCGAGTATTGAAGCGCGGTTGCCGCTGGCGTTTTACTCGTGGATCGGCGGCGACCGCGATGGCAACCCGTTCGTCACACCAGAAGTCACTAAGGACACGTTGGAGTATCACGCGGCGACCGCACGCCAAAGTTTACGGACAGTGGTGAAAGATTTATACGCGGTGCTGAGTGAACACGTCGAGCGCGTGGATACGAATTTGAGCGACGCCCCGGAACCGTTTCGCTTTGAACTCGAAGCGCTTTACCGCGCTTTGGAGACCGAGGACGTGGACGCCGTGGCGGTGCTCGAGCGGGTCAAGAACGCATTGCTCGAGGCTGGTCAATCCCGCGCCGCTCAGATCTTCCTCGAGCCAGTGCTATCGCGGGCCCGCGCCTTCAACGCGCATCTGGTCAGTTTGGACGTGCGCGAGTTCAGCGGCAACATCGAAATCGCCGTGGCTGAGCTGCTGAAGCTTGGCGGCGTGCAAAGCGATTACTCGAGCCTCACAGAAACTCAGCGCCTCGAGTTGCTGGAACGTGAACTGGAATCACGACGCCCGCTGCTGGCGATTGGGCAAAGCGGCAGTGCCGCGCTGCACAATGTCCTCGAGCCGCTGCGCGTCGTGCGCGAAGCCATCAAGCGCCACCCGCAAGCCTTCGGGCGCTACGTGATCTCGCACGGCGAGGCGGCCAGCGATCTGCTCGAGGTGCTGATTCTGGCCCGCGAAGCTGGCTTTGGTGAAATCGATGTCTCGCCGCTGTTTGAAACGCCGCACGATTTATCAGGTTGCGCCGATGTGATGCAAACGCTGCTGGGCAGCCGGGCGTACCGCCAGAATCTCGGTGACAGGGTGCAAGAGATCATGGTCGGTTACAGCGACAGCAACAAGGACGCGGGTTTTCTGGCCGCCAACTGGTCGCTGTACGAAGCGCAGGAAGCCCTCGCCAAGCTCTTCAGGGACGCAAATATCCCGTACCGTTTCTTTCACGGGCGCGGCACGAGCATCGGGCGCGGTGGTGGGCCGGCCGCTCGCGGCATTCTGGCGCAACCGCCCGGCACGATCGGGCGCGGCCTTCGCATCACCGAGCAGGGCGAGGCGCTGGCCGATAAATACGCCAATCCAGAACTCGCCAAGCGCAACTTGGAGCAACTGCTGTTTGGCTTGCTGACCGCCGCCGCCCAAGCCCCGCACGATGTTCCCGCGACTTGGCGCAGCGCGATGCAACTGGCCAGCGATGCCTCGAGCAAAGCTTACAAAGATTTGGTGTACCACGCGCAGTTCTTGGATTACTTTGAAGCGGTCACGCCGATCAACGAGATTGCTAACCTCAAAATCGCCTCCCGCCCCGTGCGACGCCCCGGCAAACCGACTTTGGACAACCTCCGCGCCATTCCGTGGGTGATGAGCTGGACGCAGAGCCGCGCCACGATCCCCGGCTGGTACGGCATTGGCGCTGGACTGCGGGCGCTCGAGATGCACCAAGCTGGACTGAGCGCCGAGCTATACATGCAGTGGCCGTTTTTCAGAAGCCTCTTGGATAACGCGCAGATGAGCCTGTCAAAAACCGACATGGGCATCTTTCAGCGTTACGCGACGCTGGCCGACAATCAGGAACTCACGACCGCCATTCAGCTCGAGTACGACGCGGCGGTGGGCGGCGTGAAGCGGGCGATCGGCGCGGAGTTGCTGCACAGTGAACCGCGCCTCAAGCGCTCGATTGAAGTGCGTAACCCGTATGTAGACCCAATCCACATCGTGCAAGTCGCATTGCTGCGCCGCTACCGCGCCACGCCCACGGACAGGCTCGAGGAACGCGCTCAGCTCGAGCGGGCGCTGCTGCTGAGCATTCAAGGCATCGCGGCCGGGTTACGCAACACGGGCTGAGCCTCGAGTCAACCATCAAGTTCGTGCTACACAGCGTATTAAGCGGGAGTAGGTTGAGCCTCGAGCGGCGCACGACCTAGGGCGGTTTGCAAATACGTTGTCGCACTTCTTGACCCTGAAAGCAGCACCTGACGGGCTTGGGTCGCTTCGTGCTCTCACTCCA
>JANYHH010000108.1 GCA_025359505.1 Deinococcales bacterium | reverse complement strand
GGAAAAACTACGGATTCCGTGCTGAACGCAATCTATTTGCAAAAATAGATGAAGTGATTTAACGGAATCCGTATTACTTCTTGCAAATCGCTGCGGGCATTCTGTACCAACGGGTTTGGTTGACGAAGGTGCGATCCCCGGTGAAGGCGACTGTAAAATTCTGCAATTGGGCGCTTTTCAAAAGGCTCGCATCGCTCGCTCGGCGCGGCGTCAGTTTGATTTTCGCATCGACTTGCGTCGCAGCACTAATCGCCCAAGTGCCTGAAATTTGCGCTGCGCTCGAGACCGGAGCCATGCCCTGCACCGACGCGGAATCCTCGAGCGCCAATACGAAACTGCGATCAGCGCATAAGCTGAGTTTGCTGACGCTGCTGCCAGCGGCGGCTGTTGCCAAACCCGCGAGTCCACCTGCACCAGTCTGCGTTTCGCCCGCTCTGGCGGTGGCCGAACCGTTTTTCACAGCGCCCGCATCGACGTTGCTGAGCATCTGGTTGTTGAGGAGTTTCTGCCAACGCGCCGTTTGAGATTGCGCGAGTACCGTGACGGTCGTCAGCGCGACCACTGAGACCATCAGCACAACTGTTTTTCTCGTCATAAAGCCTCCACGAACCAACGTACAACCAACGATTCGTAAATGTCCATATATTTTTTCAGTTGTTACCACTCACGCCCGAGTGTGCCATCAATCAGAGCGCTTCAAAAAGATCTCAGCCTTGCTGCTCCAGCCACGCGCTGTACGGGATGCGCGGCAGCTCGAGCGGATCGCGGGTTGTGGCGTAGGCGTCCGCGCCGCCCATGCGGGCCAGCAAGTCAAGCTTTGCGCTGTGGACGTAGAGTTTTCCGGCGTCGATGAACTCGTCGCTGATGTGAAACTCGACGACTTCGCCGATCACGACGCGGTTTTGGCCGATCTCGAGGATCGTGTGCACGCGGCACTCGAGGCTGACGGGGGACTCAGCCACTCGAGGCGTGCGAATCTGGAGGCTGGGGGCGCTGGTCAAACCAGCCTGCTCGAGTTCGCTGACTTCGGGCGGAAAATCCGTGGCGGTCAGGTTCATGGCCGCCATCAGTGAGACGGGAACGAGGTTGACCACAAACTCGAGTTCGCGCTGAATGTTGAGAAACGTGTCTTTGCCAGCGCCCGGCGAGAAGGCGATGATCGCTGGATCGTTGCCCATGTAATTGAAGGCGCTGAACGGCGCGAGGTTGACCGCACCGCTGGCGCTGAGCGTGCTGACCCACGCGATCGGGCGCGGCACGATTGCGCCGATCAGCAGTTTGTAGCGGTCTTTTGCACTCAGCTTGGCGAAGTCAAAATTCACACCTCGAGTTTACGGCGCACGCAGCAAGGTTCGCACGACCTCCAGTTCGTCAGAGTTGATGCCATGCCCGAAATTCGGGTAAATCCGCGTTTCAACACTGCCGCCCTGCCGCTCGAGCAGTGCCGCGCTGCGCTGTACCCGCTCGAGTGGGATGTGCGGGTCAATGTCGCTGCATCCTAGGAACACTGGCGTGAACTCGAGGCTGGGGGAATCGCGCAGCTCGAGTTCACTGTCCGCGCCGATCAATCCGCCCGACAGCCCGATCACCGCTTTGAAGCGACCGCCCGTGCGGTGCGCGGTCTCGAGCGCGAGGCACGCACCTTGCGAGAAGCCCAGCAGCGCAATATTTTGCTGCTCGAGGCCCGTGTGCGGCATCGCTGCTCGCACCATCTCGAGGGCGTCGCTCAGGAACGGTTCGTTGCGGACTTGGGCTTCGAGGAAACGCAGCGGATACCAACTGCCGTTTGGCGCTTCTGGCGCGAGAAACGCCACGCCGGGCAGCGCCAGTTCTGCGGCGAGGCTGATGATGTCACGCGCACTCGAGCCGCGCCCGTGCAGCAGGATCACGGCCGTGTGAGCGGTCTCGAGTGTTGCGCCGGCATGTAACAGATTCACTTCGGTCTGCCTCTGTCGCTCGAGTCGATGATGATCGTCACCGGACCGTCGTTGACGAGCGCGACTTTCATATCGGTCTGGAAGATGCCCTGCTGCACTTCAATCGATTCGTCGCGCAGCAACTCGCAGAACTGTTCGTACAAGCGCTTGCCGTCGTCTGGCGCAGCGGCTTCAATAAAGCTCGGGCGGTTGCCGCCGCGTGTGTCGACGTACAGCGTGAACTGCGAAACCGCCAACACCGCACCGTCCACCTCGAGCAAACCCAGATTGATCTTGCCGTGTGGGTCGTTGAAGACGCGCAACTTGGCAATTTTGCGGGCCAGATACGCCGCGTCGTCCCGCGTGTCAAAGCGCTTGACGCCGAGCAGCACGAGGAATCCCACACCGATCTGCCCGACCGTTGCCCCGTCCACCGTGACCGATGCGCTCGAGACGCGCTGAATCACCGCTCTCACAGCACGCCCCGCCCATGCGCGTCGCTCAGTTTGTCCACGAAGCCCAACGCGACCTCCAAGGCTTTGCCGACATCGGCTGGAATCACGCTCTCATCCGGGTGATGCGACAGTCCGTTCGGGCTGCGAATGAACAGCATCGCGCTGCGCGTCACGGTAGCCATCACCATCGCGTCGTGCCCCGCGCCGCTGGGCAGCCGCAGGGCTTTGAGTTTCGCCTCCTCGAGCGCGTCCTGCAAGAAGTCCGACAGCAACGGATCGCAAGGGCTGGACGGTTGCTCCAGACTGATCTTGTGCGCGAAGGTCAGCTTGCGTTTGCGGGCGGTGTGCCACGCGAAATCCAGCAGTTCCGCCGTGCAGCGCTCCCGCGTGGCGTCGTCCAGATGCCGCACGTCCAAACTGAACTGCGCGTGACCCGCGATCACGTTGCCCGCGCCGGGCGTCACTTCAATCGCGCCGACCGTTGACACCAAGCCAGCCGTGACGCGGGCCAGTCGCTCGACCTCCAAAATCACCGTGGCCGCCGCCGCCAGCGCGTCGCGCCGTAAGCGCATCGGGGTCGTGCCCGCGTGCGCCGCCTGCCCCGTGAACTCGAGTTGCGCTCTGGTTTGCCCACTGATCCCCTCGACCACGCCGAGGGCCTGTTTGGCATCCTCGAGCACCGGCCCCTGCTCGATGTGGATTTCAAAGTACCCGAGCAGCGAGGCCGGATCTCGAGCCGCCGCTGCGATTTGGCTGACCTCCAAGCCGAAATCGGTGATCGCCTGCGCGACCGTCACGCCCTTCGCATCGGTTTTCTCCAGTAGCGCGGCGTTGACCGTGCCCGTCAATGCCCTCGAGCCGATGAACGGCACGGCGAAGCGCACCCCCTCCTCTTCGGAGAACGCGATGACCTCGAGCGCGAACGGCAGGCGTTTACCCTGCAATTGCAGCGCTTTAGCTATAGCGATCCCCAGCGTCACGCCGAGGCAGCCGTCAAACTTGCCCGCGTTCGGCACGGTATCCACATGCGACCCGATCAGCAGCGACCTCGAATCACCAGCCCTCGAGTCAGTCGTGTTTTCAGCAAAGCCGCTGCCCTCGAGCCGCCCGATGACGTTGCCCACCGCGTCTACGCGCACGGTCAAACCCGCCTCGCGCATCCACATCCCCAGCAGTTGATGGACTTCCTTCATCGGGTAGCTCAGAAACGTCCGCGTGACCTGCCCAGTGGTCTCTGTGCAGGCTGATAGCGCGTCGCAGCGCAGCAAGGTTTCTTGCGATAAGGCCAACCATTCACTGCGCTCCAAGGAGCGCGTCACCGTGTACTCGAGTGGTTCGTCATGACGTGCAGTTTACGCATTTTGTATGCCGTGAACATTCGGCTCGAGGGCTTAGAACTCCCCTGTCAGCTCGAGCTGCGGGATAGACTCGGTTTTGCCATTGGTATCGACATTCCCAGCGATTGAATGGATCGATCACAAACGATGGGCGGGCGGCGCGACCACCTCGTCCTGATCCTCGCACTGCACGGCTGCACTCACCATGCTCGAGACGGGCGGGCGGCTGCTATTCTCAAAGCTCGAGATGACCACGGTGGCGTTTTGCTCACCCGCATCCCTGCGTCGGCTGACCTCGAGCGATTTGGGCAATGTGCCGACCCTGCCCTGCTGGATCGTGTGCGCGAGTTCGTGCATCAGTAAGCGCTGCCCGTGTGGGCTGTCAGGCTGATACTGACCGTTTGCAAAGCCGATGTCTTGCCCGACCGTGAAGGCTTTGGCGTGCAGCGTATCCGCCGTCTGCGCGGCGGCCGAGTCGCTGAACACGCGCACATCACCAAAGCTGTGCCCGAACAGCGGCTCCAAAAACCCGCGAGTCTCGAGCGGCAGGGGTTGGGGGTGCGCCACTGTCGGCGCGGGTGATCTGACTGGCGTCCACCGTGCGGACGGGATCGCTGCGGCTCGAGTCGCCCAAATGTTTTGCGTGCTTCACGCGAAATCCTCTCGTTGGGAAATGCCGACTGCTGGTGAATACAGTTGTACACGCAGACCGATTTAACGACCTTGTTTTCTCTCCTCGAGCCGCGCTGCACACTTTGTATCGCTGTCAGCATCATGTGATTGACATTCCCCTGACACCTCGAGTCAATTGTCTGTCGTGGAGGTCATTATGAAGAAATCAATGGTTTTGCTGGGTGTTCTGGCGTTGTCGGCGGTACTGGCGCAGAGCGTCAAGACTGAATTGGTCGGCTTCGCGGTGCTGCCCGCCGATACGTTTGCTGCTGGGCCCGCGTCGGGGCAATTCAATGGCAACGGCACGAAATCCGATGCGCCGCGATTTACCAGCCAGCCCGTGCAGGGCTTCAGCGCGATTCAATTTGGCGAGAACGGCTCGTACTGGGTGATGCCGGACAACGGCTACGGCGCGAAATTCAACAGCATCGACTTCAATCTGCGCTTGTACAACATCTCCTTGGACGCAAAAACAGCCAGCGGCGGCGCGGGCGCGGTCAAAGTCAACAAGTTCATCCAACTCGGCGACCCAGACAAGAAAATCCCATTTTTCATCATCAACGAAGCCACCACGGAGCGCACACTGACCGGCTACGACTTTGATATCGAAAGCTTCGTCGTCGCCAAAGACGGCACGATCTGGATTGGCGAGGAATTTGGCCCGTACCTGCTGCACTTCTCCGCCGAAGGTAAGTTGCTGAGCGCCCCAGTTTCCACACCAGATTTCGGCGCGGGCAAAGACCCGTCAAAAGACACCGTGCGCTCCCCGAACAACGTCGGCGTGCTCTCGAGCAGTCCAGCGCCGGGCGCAATGTCGGCGGCCAACCTCGGCGGCTCGAGGGGCTTTGAAGGCATGGCAATCAACCCAGCCAAGTCAAAGCTCTACCCGATGCTCGAGGGTACGGTTGCGGGCGACACGGCGGGACTACTGCGAATCCACGAGTTTGATTTGGCCACCAGCAAATTCGCTGGTTTGATCGGCTTTTACAAACTCGAGGATCCGACATATTCGATCGGCGACATGGCGGTTGTGAACGACAACGAGTACCTTGTGCTCGAGCGCGATCAGGCCTCGGGCGCGACGGCGAAGTTCAAGCGCCTGTACAAAGTGGATTTCAGCAAAAAAGACGCAGCGGGCGTCGTTCAAAAAGAGTTGGTGGCTGACTTGATGAACATCAGCGACGCCAACAAGCTGTCTCCCAGCACCGTGAACGGCGTCTTTACGTTTCCGTTCGTGACGATTGAAGATGTCGTGGTCTTAAACGCCACCACCGTGCTGGTCGCCAACGACAACAATTACGACGGTAAGGGCGGGCGCGGCGCGGATGTCAAAGACCCGAACGAGTTCATCTGGTTGAAGTTGGAGAAACCGCTGATGCTCGGTGCTGGCGTTGGCGGACGCTAGAAAACCTGAGGTTGAACGCCCGTCATCAAGCCAGAGGCGGGCGTTTTTTATTCCCCGCAGAGATTCAAGCTGCGCCGATCAACTCGGGTGAACGCGAGTGCTCGAGGTGCGACTCGTCAAACGGCTGCACAGCATCTTTTTGCGAGAGCAGCGCGACCGCTCGAGGCTACGTGGATCAAAGGCAGAACGCATTCACTCGAGCCATCGCTCTTCAGGGCTGACCATTCCCTGACACTTCACGCTGTACCCTGACGAGACGATGACCGACTCACGTGCCTTGCGCGAAGCCCACCGACTGAACTTTGAGCGCATCCGCGATGCGTTGTTTGAAACGCGGATCATCCTGATGGAATTAGAGCGCGACAACTCGATCACGTTGACCGCCCGCCAAGCGTTGGAGGCGGACATCGCTGCCCTAGAAACGCAGCTCGAAGAGGGCGCGTTAGAGCGAGCCGTCAGCTTGCGCTCGAGGGCGCGGGCGTTTTACGAACCGCCAGCCCCTCGAGTGTCCACAGCTTCGTGATGCTGCTTTTGGGGATGCCAAAATGCTGTGCCTGCAACGCGGTCAGCGCATCCTCCAAACGCCGCAGCGCTGAGCCGTCGCCGCGTTGATAGTCAAGGATCGCGTCGCGCAGCCGCTCGAGCAGTGCCTCGCGGTAATTGCGCTCGAAGACTGAATCCACGCTCCAATTCTGCCCGTCCAATTTCAGCGGCGCGTCAGATGCGCGTCTCTGGTAGCATCCGCTTTAGATGTCAGACTTGAAGCTCCTTCTCAAAACCGCGCTCGAGGGCGCACTGCACAGCTACATGCTGCCCCAAGACCTGAAGCTCGAGGTCAGCATTCAGGAAACCCCGAGCGATAAGCCCGGCGATTACGGCTCTGCGGTGGCATTCCAACTCGCCAAGGCGCTGCGCTCCAACCCTGTTCAAATCGCTAAGGACCTCGCTGAGAAGATTTCCCTGCCGGTCGGTATCTCGAGGGCCGAAGCGGTCGGGCCGTACCTGAATTTCTTCGTGGACGCGGCTGCGTTCGTCCAAGATGTCGTCTCGAGCCGCCACACCGCGCCGCCGCAGGGTCAGAAAGTCATCATCGAACACTCGAGCGTCAACCCCAACAAGGAGTGGCACGTCGGGCACATTCGCGGGGCGCTGATCGGCGACGCGCTGGCGAGGATGTACCGCGCCAGTGGGTACAGCGTGGAAGTGCAGAATTACATCGACGACACGGGGCGGCAAGCAGCCGAGAGCCAGTTCGCGGTGCGACATTACAGCGCGATCTGGGATAAGACAACCAAATTTGACCACTGGCTCGGCAGCCTCTACGTGCAACTGCACAAAGATTTCGATCTAAAGAATAAAGAAATCAAAGCATCCCTCGAGCCGCAAATCGCCGCCGTGATTCACCAGCTCGAGAATGGTGAACTGCGCCCTGAAATCGAACGCGTCGTCAAGGCTCAACTCGAGACAGCCGCCAGTCTGGGCATCGAGTACGACCTGCTGACGTGGGAATCCGACGTGGTACACGCTGGGCTGGTCGAGCAAGCGCTGGCGATGTTCGCGGACAGGCTCGAGTCGCCCACGGAAGGCAAGTACGCAGGCGCGAAGGGCGTTGACCTCTCCCCATTCGTCGCGGGTCTCGAGGAGCCGTTCAAGGTGCTGGTGCGCGGCAATGGCACGTTTGTCTACGAGACGAAGGACATCGCGTATCACTACTGGAAGTTTGGTTTGTTTGAAGGGCTGAAGTTTCAAAAATTTAGCGATCAGCTCGAGAAGCCACTTTACACTACTGCCCCGAGCGGCGAGTTGCACCCAGACGGTCACAGCTTCGCGCACGGGGATCGCGTCATCAATGTGATCGACTCGAGGCAGGGCTTGGCGCAGATCGTCGTCAAGGCTGGGTTGTTCCTAGTCGGTGACGGCAGTTACGCCAAGTACCACCATCACCTCGCCAATGAGACCGTATTGCTCGAGGGGCAAACGATGAGCGGGCGCAAGGGAATTACAGTCAGCGCGGATCAGGTCATTGCGGAAGCGCAATCTCGAGCGTTGGCACTCACGCCAGAATCGCTCGAGGCTCGAGAAGCGGTGGCGAGCGTCATTGGATTGGGCGCACTGAAATTCGCGTTCCTGAAAGCCAGCCCAGAGCGCCAAATCGACTTTCGCTGGGACAACGCATTGGCGTTGCAGGGCGACACCGCACCCGTCGCACAGTACGCGCACGCCCGCGCCCGCAAGATCGGTCGGGATGGCTCGAGCAGAGGTTTTGACGCTGCACCGGATTGGGACGCCATTGGCGGATTAGAGCTTGACCTGATGAAGACCGTCGCCAAGTACCCAGACGTGCTGGCGCTGTGCCTGCGCGATCACAGTCCGCACCCGATGTGCAGCTATGCCCTCGAGTTGGCTGGGGCGTTCAACGGTTATTACAACCACAAAGACGCCAGCGGCAAGTCGGACACCAACATCATGCACTCCCCTGCTGGACTGCGCGAGGCGCGGTTAGCAGTGGTTGCTCGAGTGGCGTATGCAATCGAAGAAGCGCTCGAGGTGCTGGGGATTGACGCGCCAGATGAAATGTGAGTGCTAACTCGAGATTTTGCGTCCGTTGCGATCCATTTCGCAGCCGCAAGTGACACACGTGAAGCCGCCCCACATTGCTTGCCTGAAGTTGCGCGGCTGCCGAAATTTAGGTTGAACTGCGCCGCAATTCGGGCAGACTCGAGCGGGCATCAGCAACCCGATCAGCAGCACGACCAGACCACCGACGATACCGCCAATGATTCCCGCGCTCACTCGAGCCTCCGCTTTAAATTCATCAATTCATTCATTCGTACAAGGTATGCCTGAGCGAGTAGAGCCTGATGAACTTGAAACAAAAGCGCCCGCTCGAGTCTCGAGCGGGCGCTTCATGACCTCACTGTTTACCGACCGCCACCGAACCCGAAGGTGCGCTCGTCGAGCTTCCAATCCAACCTGAAGTACAAGCCGGGGTTAAAGCTGTTGCCGATGCCGTTGAAGCCAAGCGCGTTGACGCCGAGCGTGAACAGCAGGTTGTCGACGATCCGCAGGCTGCCTTCGACCCCGAAAGCGAACTTGCTCGAGCCGAGCGTGTTGAAGAGGTAGCCCGCTTGTGCGCCGACAGCGAAGCCGTCGGTCAGGAAGTACGAGAAGCCCGCGCCGACCTGACCCGTGAAGGTTCCGCCAGTGAACTGGTAGCGGTAGGCGATGCTGCTCCTGAAGTAGAGGCGTTCAGCCGCTTGGTAGCCCAATTGGACTTCGCCTTCGAGGAAATCACCGTTCGGCGCGTACAACCCGAACTTGCCGATGTTGTTGCTGAGGATGCTCCAGTCGTCACTGCGTAAGGCAAGCGCGATGCTGTAGCGACCACCGTCGGCACTCAGGACTCCCGGCGTTGCCCAGCGGCTGGGATCGACGGCGTACTCGATCAATGGGCTGACGATGAACTCTGGCGACAGCGGCGCAATGAACGATGCGGTGTAGACCTGTTTGACGCCCGTGGGTTGCAGGCTCAGTTGAGCGCGTGCCAGACCCTTGACGCTATCGGCGGCGTAGAGCAAACCAACGCTGGTGCTGCCAGTGAGATTGCCCGTGGGATCGAAGACCGCTTCCGCACCGAGTTGAGCGCTGAACGCGCCGCCGAGTGGCACGAGGGTTTCCAAGCCGACTCGAGCGCGACCACTGTTGCCATCCAAGCTGTCCAGCTCATACGTCGCGGAGACGCTGGTCACGCCGAAGGCGTCTGGGTTGACGGGATCGTTGCCGAACGCGCCGCGCAGCAGCTCAGAGTTGGCGAATGCGCCCGTGACACCAAAGCTCAGTTGCTGCCTGATGCCGTTCCATTCAAAGGTCAACTTGTCCGCCAAGCGCAGGCTGAAGCGCTCGCTGAGCGCCAGTTCAATGCCGGCCGTGACGCCGCCGTAGGTCGTCGTTGTACCCAGCAGCGGTGTGCGCCCATCGAGCGTCAGCTTCAAACCGCCGAGCGGCACAGCCAGCCCACCCGTCAGCCACAACTCGTTGCTCGAGATGGGGAAGCTGTAAAGGTACTGCAAGCCGAGCGCAGCCGTGAAGCCACCGCCGAGGTTGGTGCGAGCCTCGAGCGACGCGCCAGTGCTGCCCGTACCACCCGTGTACTCCTGCTTGTGCAGCAGTTGACCGTTGATCCTGAAGCCCGTCACGTCACCGATCAGCAGTCCGGCCGTCAGGGCGCGTCCGCTGTCCAACTGGTTGCTTTCGGGGTTGACGAAGTTTGAATCGCGGTCGCGGTAATCGGCGCTGAACGCGAAGCCCGGTGTGACGTAACTGGCTTGCGCGGCCAGACCTAAACCTTGGTTGCCGAATTGCCCGGATAGCGCCCCCTCAACGTTTGCATTGAAGCCGCCTGAACTGAGCGCGACGCCTGCACCGAACAGGTAGCTGCCGTTTGCGCCGAATTGACCGTTGCGGAATTGCAGCGCTGTGCCGGTGACTTTAAAGTCATCCCCACCGATACTGAGCTGCGCTCCAGCCCGCAGGTCGCGCTTGACGCCTGTGGCGGCGAAATCAAACTCCACGAACACGGGGTTGAGATCGTTGTCGGTGCTGAGCACCGCTTGGCGCAGGCGCACGATGCCGGTCAGGTAATCAATCGTGTAATCGACGTTGCGGGTCAGTACCCTTGAGGTCAGCTTTTGATTCGTGAAGCGGTTGCGGGTGACGACGACGATCCGCTCGCTGTTTTCGCCGATGCCGCCAGCAGGTAAGAAGTACAGATCAGAACCGTCTGCTCGAGTGACGAAGCGCTGATCGGCGTTCGGCACATCGCTGATGAAGGCGTTCAAGCCAAAACCACCATCGCGCAGCACACCTTGGAAGCCGTTGTAATTAGCGCTGTAGGCGCTGAGTGTGCCCCTGAAGCTGGGGTTGAACTGTCCGAACAGCAAGTAACTGCTGCCCGTCTCCAATTTGAAGTACAAGCCTTCGGTGCTGCGGACATCGCTGCCCAAAATGCTCGAGTCGCCCAAGAGCGGGAAGCGGTCATACGGATTGGCGCTCGGCATCAGGTTGCCGCTGAGCGAGAAGTTACCCGTCGTCGCGTCGAAAGCCGCCTGCCAGTTGATGCCGAGGGTCAGCAGCAGCCCCTGCGCGAGTTCGCCGCGCAGGAAGTAGCGCAGACCGCCAGTGGCGGTGAACGCGCCCGTGCCCAGATCGAGCGAACCGCCGACGCCGAGCGTGCCCGCGCCGACGAACGGGCGCAGCACGGCTGAGGTGTTGGTGCTGGTTGGCTCGAGGTTGGCGCTGGCGGTGGCGTTCAAGGCAGTGAAGCTACTCGCCGTGAATTTCTGGCTACTCGAGATCACGCCGTTCTCGTTGCTGACGCGAGCCTCCACACGCACCTCACCGATTGGGTTGGCGTTTGCGTTGGCATTGCCGCCGGAGAGGTTGGCGACGCGCACCCGACCGACACCGTTCAATAGCCGCACTTGATAGCCGGTCGTGTCCGGGTCGGCGTCAGGATCCACAATGTCCACGTTCGCCTCGAGCGTCGCAAATTGATCGCTCGCGGGCAGTCCGTTGGCATCGAAGGCTTCGACGACGATCTGCGGCTGGTCAATCGAATCGGTAGTCGGTCGAGCGACGCTGACCCGCACGGTCGTGGCAGGCCCACCCGTCAACGCGGGTGTTGCGGCCGCACCGCTCGTCTGACCATTGAATTGCACGGCTTGCGCCAGCGGAATCAATATGCTGTTATCGCCTTGCAAGACGATCAAGTCGCCCGTGCCGATCAGCTTAGCCAGCGCACTGTCTGGCGCAATCGTCGCGCCGCGCGGCCCGGCAGCGGTGCGGCTCGAGGGAATTGCGGCAATCACCGCGATGCGGTCGGCTGGCATCACCAGCGCACCCGTGTGCGCGAGTTTGTAACCGACGCCGTAAACGCTGCGTCCGCTGGTATCGCGGCGCATGGTGATCTGAGCTTTGGATTGCATGGCCCGCAGCGTCGCCACGCCGTTTTTCAATGGGATGATCCAGAACAGGCGGTCGCCGCTGACGAACGGGTCAGCGATTGGCGTGCCCAGCGCGTTGGTCGGCGTGTTGACATCGAAGGTCGGCGCGTCCAGCAGGCGGCTCGAGCCTTTGACGTAGCTGGCATTGGCGGGCACGCGGTCAGACAGGATCAGTGCATTGCTCTGCGCGACGTAGCGCTGCGTTGGCACGTCGCTGAGTTGCGCCAGTAACACGACATCGCTCTCGCGGAATTGGTCGGGCAACCCGGGAGCGCCGACGTTGATAATGCTCGAGTCGCTGATGCCGCAAGCGCTTTGCAGATTGGAGCGCACGACCGCGCCGGTGACGTTCTGGGTGGCCCGCACGGGCACGGTCAGGGTCAGCGGTTTACCGGCGGCGACCGTACCGCTCAAGGTTTTGGCGGCGCTGGTGGTGAACGTCTCGGGGATCACGATGTCGATCGTCGCGGCGACCGGGTACGGGAAGGCGGTGCTGGCCGTGGCGGTCAGCGATGTCGTCTGCCCGGCAATCACGTTAACTGTGGCTGGGTCAAGGCTCAGTGACAGCGCGACGTTGTAGACCACGTTGGCGCTGACTGTTTGGTTGCTGGTAATCGTCACCGCGACCGGGTTGGCGGTGCTGCCGGGAATCGCATCGGGTTGCACCGTGTAATTGCCCGGCGCGAGGCTGACCGTGGCGGGGGCGCTGAAGCGCTGCCCATTCACCGTAAAGCCCGTGCCGCTCAGGGTTTGCGTCGCACCGCAGACGTTGGCGCTCGAGGTCACGCTGAGCGTGCCATTGGGGATGGCTGGCGGTGGGGGCGCGATCACTTCCAACGTGGCGCTAGAGCGGTTGTTGGCGAGCGTAGTTTCGGTTTCACTCGCCGCCACGGTGGCCGTGTTGGTGAACGTGCCAGCGCGGGTGGTGTTGACGCGCACGGTCACGGTCGCCGTCGCGCCCTTCGCCAGACCACCAAGGTTGGCAGTCAGCACACCGCTTTCAAAGACGGTCGTGCCCTGCGTGGCGCTGCTCGAGACGTAGGTCAGTCCAGCGGGCAACGGATCGCTGACGACGACCTTGGTCGCTGCGCTGGGCCCAGCATTTGTGATGAGCAGCGTGTACGTCGCGCCGTCACCGAGCTTGACGCTGCGGGCGGAAACCGACTTGACGATCGCCACGTCGATCACGGGTTGCACGCGCACCTGAGCCGAAGCGCTCAGTCGCTCATCGTTCCAATTGACGAACGCGGTGTTGACGATCACGCCATTGGCGCTGTCTTCAACCGTTGCCTCAAGGGTAACGGTTTTCACGGCCCCCGGCTCGAGGTCGAAAGTCTGGTCGATCGCGCTACCGCGCAAACCCGTTGGCAATGTGTCGGTCAATCGCACGTTCTTGGCTGGGCTACCGCCCGTGTTGGTGACGGCAATCGTGAAGACTGGTTTCTCGCCGGGCTTGACCAGATCGCGGTCAACGACCTTGGTCAGCGCGAGTTTCGCGGGGTCTGGAACGGGCGGTGGCGTCACGGGCACAGTGACGGTCACGCTGCTGAGCGCTTGGACGTTACAGTTTGGTTCCAAAGAGGCGCGAATGTTGCCGTTCGTGACGGCGGCCGTCGCTTTGACGGGAACGCGTAGCACGAGTGGTGCGGACGCGCTGACCGAACCCGTCACGCGCACGGGGCCCGTCGCCTCGAGTCCAGCGGGCAGGGTCAGTTGCAGCGTTGTGGGAATCGCGCTTGGGAACAGGGTCGTCGCGGTGGCGGTCAAGGTCGCCGTCTGACCGAGCGCCAGCTCGAGCTTGGCTGGAGTCAGCGTGACGGCCGTTGACACTCGGTACTCGAGGGTCGCGGTGACGGTCGAGCCGCGCACGGCTGTCACGGTCACGGGCTGCGCGGTGCTGCCAGCAATCGCGGTGGGTTGCACCGTGACCGCGCCGGGCGTGACGCTGAGTGCTGGCCCGCTCGTCGTGGTTGGTGCGGTTTGACCCGCGACCGAGAACCCGATGTTCGTCAGCGGCACTCGAGCACCGCAGACCAGTGCGACGGCGTTGACCTGCAACTTGGCTATTGGACAGTCGGCCACAAACCTGACCGCACCGCTTGGACTGGTGATCTCGACTTGCGTGGGGCTGACGACCTTACCAACGCCAGAAAGCACCGCTGCGCTGACTGGGCTGTAACAAGCGGGCAACACCGGGGACAGCGTGCGCGTCGCCGCTCCGGTCGTGACGCAGGTCGCGCCGACGATGGGTGCACCGCTGGTGTCAACCACTTCGCAGCGAATCGCTTGAATCGGCGGCGCAGTCACCCCGAAGCCGGGAAGTTGGGCGTAGAGGGGCTTGTCATCGACCTTTAATCTCAGCACAAAAGCGTTAGAGAACTGGCGCGTGGTCGGCAAAATGCGTGCCAAAATCTTCCACGTGCCGACCAGACCTTTGGTGACGACGAAGGAGTTGCTCGCCCACTGCGTGTCCTCGGAAGCTTTGAGTGCGACGCGCTTACCTTCTGGCGTGACGAGCGTCAAGACGATTTCTTTGTCGCCGTCGGCGTCGTAGTTCTCTAAACGCACGGTCTTACCGAGTTGACTGGCGTCGATTTGCACGAAGCCCGCGACTTGATCTTGGTTGAATTGCCCACGGGCATTGACGGTGAACTGGCTGGCTTCGACCCTCGCGCCGCCCGTCAAGCGAATCGCGTAGCTGTTCTTGCCGTTGCCATCAGATTGAATCGTCAGCGGGTAGAAACCCGGCGCGAGCGTGGACTGCACCAACTGCTCATAACTGTGCTTCAAGCCCTCGCTGAATGTGCGGTTGACCAACACCTGCTTGTTGGCGGTGGCGAGGTTGAAATTGGTTTTGAGCGTCGCGGTTTTACCGTACAGTTCGTCGCCGTAGTACGTGCGGCGGTCGCGGCCGTTGGCGTAATCGTTGCGGTTGATTTCGGGGCTGAAGACCTCCAAGGCGATGTTGCGACCGCCGGCTGCTTGCGGCACGAACACACGGAAATCGTCGGGATCAATCTTCCAACCGACCTGCTTGCCGATACTCGCCAGCGGCAGCGCCGCGCTCGAGTAACCGCTCGCGCCAAAGCCGCTGGGCCCGCCGAGGGTCGTACCGTCTTGCACGACTGGGTTTGACCTTGGGGTGACTACTGGTTTACCCGCTGGTTGCGGCGTTGGAACGATCGCGGGCGTCACAGGCTTCGCGGGTGCAGGAGCCACGACTGGTTTGGCTGGTGTGGGTGCAACAATCGGTTTAACGGGAGCTGGCGTTACTGGCTTGACTGGTGCGGGTGCAACCACCGGCTTGGCTGGTACTGGCTTAACCGGCGCTGGTGCAACCACTGGTTTGGCGGGTGCAGGTTTGACTACTGGTGGAGCCACCACAGTCGGCTTCGTCGGGACAGGCGCTGGCTGGGCGGGTTTGCCAATCGGTTGCGGAGCGGCCGGTTTGCCAATCGGCTGAGGTTTGGTGGCTTGCCCCAGTGCGAGGCTCAGCGTCAGCGCCAATCCAACCGCGACCGCCTTGTGAAACACATTCAAACGCAAATTCATCGGATCACCTCGTCGCTCACCTGAGTATTGACCACATTGGGTTGAACCACATTGGGCGGACTCGAGGGGATCAGCGTAAATATCTGTTCGTAATTGATGTCGGGATCGGTCAGCACCAAATCTGGTGGCGCAGCCGTGAACAGCGCATACGTCACGGTGTACGTGCCGGGCTGCGTGACTCCGCTCCACGTGAGGGCGTTGCCGCTGAGCGTTGCGCCTGTGACCGGGCCGCGTTCAGCGTTGGCGGGCAGTGGATCGGTGATCGCAAGGTTGCGAACAGCAGTATTGACGGTGACGATCATCGTGACCGCGTAACCCGCGCCGCCCTGCGTGACCGATTTGGTCAACGTGACCGCACCGCGCCTGACGACCGTGCTGCGGCTCTTGACACCGACGGCACTGGGCTTGACGAGTAGGAAGTCTTCATGGGTGATGCCGCCGTCGCTGGCTGCCTTGACGTAACGGCTCCCCGGCGCACCCTGCATGTCTGGCGTGGATTTCACCGTGTACGGCGCGGTCACTGGATCGAGGCGCACGGTGTACACGCCGGGGGAAATATCCGGGATGCTGTAACGCCCCAAGTTATCGGTCACGGCGCTGCGACCGTCGCTGAGGTAAACCCGAGCGCCGGGTAGCGGTTGATCGCTGTCGACCTCAAAGCTGTCGTTGTCGTTGACATCGAAGTACACACGACCCACGATCACGCTCTTGTTGCTGAAGACACCGAGTTCCACTTTGACAGCAGCAGTGGACGCATTGGACGCGACGACCACTGGGCTGCCCGCTGGGCCGGTCGTCGCCTGCGCGACGGCCGTGTTGATCAGCTGATCGCCTCGAGTCTCTGGGGTGACGAGCGTGAGGAAGCGAATTTTCTTCACTGCGCCCGGATTGAGGGTCTCACCCGCTGGGAAGTTCCAGACCAAAACTTGCTTGCCCGCGACGACCGTGACGGTTGGATCCGCCAGTGCCACACCCTCGAGCTTGCTGGTTCCGGGCAGGTATTGCAGACCCGCTGGCAAGGTGTCGGTGATGACGAGGCTACGCACCGCGATTGGCCCAGAGTTGGTGACGCTGATCTGGTATTCCAAGTTGCCGCCCAAATTGACCGTTGGGGTTTGCGTGCGCGGAACGACCACGCCGCCCTGCACGACGTTCTTCTCCAAGGTAATGCCGGGACGCACGAGACCGACGTTCGGCACACGTCCGACACTGCCCGCTGGGACGTTAACGGTTTGTTCCAAGTTGTTGGTCGTGACGACCAGTCCTGGCGGTGGCGTGACGACAACCTTGGCGGGGCCGAACGCGAGTTGATTGACGGCTGTTTTGTAATCGCCGTTTGCATCGGTTTTCAGGGTGACAACCGCTCCCTTAGCGTCGGTGATCGTCACGGTCACGTCGGGGATACCGGGTTCACCCGGATCCTGCACGCCGTTGGCGTTCGTATCGAAGAACACGCGACCCTCGAGACCACCCGTCAGCGGCTGGTAGCCCACGTCAACGGCGTTGACATTGCCGTTGGTGGGGACCGTGACGGTCTGGGTGTTGTTGTTGGTCGTCAAGCGGTGATTGACCGGATCGCTGTAGACGACCGTGACCGGGCCGCTGGCGACCGGGGCGCTGTAACGTCCGTCGGGGCCAGTCACGACCGTTGTGACCTTGCCAAACTGATCGGTGATCGTGACGGTCACGCCGGGGAAAATCGGTTCGTTGGGGTCGCGCTTGCCATCGCCGTTATCGTCGCGCCAGACCAAGCCGCTGACCGTGCCACGCGGCTGGTAGCCGTCGAAGCCCGCGTCGGCCGTTTGACCCGTCGTGACGGTCACGGTGCTCGGGTTAACGCCAGCCGTCTGCGAGGTCACACCGGGCGGCAGCGTGGTCACGTCGACCGTGACCGTTGCCAAGCCCGCGATCACACCGGGGATCGTGACATCACCGTTTCCATCGGTGACACCAGTCAGGATCTTGCCGCCCGCATCGGTCACGCGCACGGTCACGCCTTTGATACCCGGCTCGCCGGGGTCTTGCACGCCGTTGCCGTTGGTGTCTTGGAAGACGCGCTCCTTGACGCTGCCCTCGTTGCGGAAGGGATCGTCGCCCGCTTTGTTGCCGCCTTTGACGACCGTGATCGGTGTTGGGTTGTTGCCACCGGGGTTGGCCGTCGGGTCATTCGGGACTCGAGTGAAGCCGTTCAGTGCTGGATCGGTATCGGCGACCGTGACCACGACTGCGCCGATTGGCACACCGGGCACGGTGTAATTACCGTCTGGGCCAGTGACGACGGTGACGGGAGCGAACGGTGTCGTGCCGGGCACATTCGGTCTCGAGACGGTCACGGGCGCGTTGGGAATGCCGGGTTCGCCGGGGTCGCGCAGGCCGTTACCGTTGCTGTCGACAAAGACAGAGCCATTCACGGTTCCCGTTGGGCGGTAGCCGTTGTCCTCTTCCTTCTTGTTCTCACCGCTGATGACCGTGACCGGCGTTGGGTTTGTGCCCGCGCTCTGGTTGCGGTAATCCGCAGGCAAGGTGCTCTCAACAATCGTCACCGTGTAATCACCTGCTGGAACGCCGGGCGTAGTCAACGTGCTGGTGTCGTAGACGCCGTTGACGTCCGTTGTCAGTGTGATCGGTGTGCCGCCGCCCGCCGGGGTGATCGTCACGCTCGCGTTGGGGATTGGTGCTTCGCCCGGATCGCGCACGCCGTTGCCGTTCTCGTCTTTGAAGACCACGCCGTTGATGTTGCCTCGTGGCGTCACGGTGACGCTGGCGCGGTCGTCTTCGGTGTTGGTCGTGCCGTTACCGGGCGTGGAATCTGGGTCTTTGATCGTGGAGGTCTTCACCTCGGCGGCGTTGATGTAGGCCGCAGCCGATTGACCAGCGTTGACAGTCGCGGTGATCTCGAGCGACGCATTTTGACCGTTAGGCACAGTGCCGACGTTCCAAGTCAGCGTTTGACCAGCGACGGTCACGCCCGCACTGGGGTTGCTCGAGACGTAGGTGAAGCCTGCGGGCAGCACGTCTTCGACGCTGACGCCCGTGGCGTCAGCCGGGCCCTTGTTGGTGACTTGCAATGTGAACTTGACCGTGCCGCCGATTGCTGGCGCAGCGTTATCCACGGTCTTTGCCAGCTCGAGGTCGGCGGTCAGCTCTCCGAAGTTGTTGGCGGTGGAGTTGTTGGTGACTGGCGTACTGCCCAAAACGATGGTGCTGATCGTGCTTGGCAGTGTGGCAACCGAGCTACCCGTGCCGTTGGTTGCTGCTCCAGTCGTACCGGGGATGCTCTGCCCGTTGCCGTAAATCGGCGCTTGAATCTGCGTAGCATTGAAGCCAAACTCAGTGACCGTGTACGTGCCGGGCTGCAATTGCGTGAATTCGTACTCGCCGAGTGCGCCCGTGACCGCATCGGGTCTCGAGACTGGGCCAGTCAGACGCACGACGATGCCTTGAATGGCTGGCTCGCCGGGGTCTTGGACGCCGTTGTTGTTGCGGTCTTCAAAAACCACACCGCTGATCCGCCCATCGTACTTCTCACCGAAGTTGACTTCGGTGACGTTATTGCCCGATTGCGTGACGATGCCAGTGACCGCGCTTGGCGTGGTAGCGACCGGAGTCGGCGTACCACCGTTCGAGCCAGTTGTCTGACCGCCCGCGACCGTACCGCCGAAGGTCGCCTCATTGATCGTGCCGATTGGTTGGGTAGGTTCCACGACTTGGTATGTGCCGGGCGGCAGGTTCGTGAAGCTGTACTTGCCGTCAGCTCCAGTCGTTTGATCGACCACAGTCGGAATCGGCAAGCCGCTCGAGTCAAGTAAAGAGACCTGCACACCTTGAATTGGATCGTCCGCGCCGACTTGGTAATTCGGGGTGTTGTTGCGCTCAGCGAACACCACGCCTTCGATCGTTACTGGCTTGTACTCCGCGAAGTTGTACCCCGTCGCGTTCGTGCCCGGCGTGAAGCTGATGCCGCTGACAACGTTGTTGACCGTCGCGTTGCCAAGCGCCGAGCCAGCAGCGGTATTGGCTGGGTTGCTCGAGAAGCCTGTTGGCTGCGTTTCCGTGACGGTGTACGTCGTGCCAGTCTTCAGTGGGCGAATCTCGCAGAAGTAGTAGTCACCTGCGCCCAGCGCCGGGGCGCTCGAGCAAGTCACGGGTTGGGCTGCGCCGCTATTGACGCTGATCGTGTTGGTCGTCGCGCCCGCGCCAACCCCGCTCGAGGCGGCGGTCGTCGCCGTTTGCACGATGATGTTGTCGTTCACATCGGTGTAGGTCAGTGTGACCGTCTGACCACCGAGGTTGTTGGTCTCAATGGGCTGCTGAACGTTGTCGTTGTTGAAGGTCTCAAAGACCTTGCCGCTCAGGGTGGACTTGGGAATCTCGCCGAAGTCGTTGTTGCGCGAATTGTTGTTGCCAGTCGGCCCGCTGACCGTTCCCAGAACGATGCCAGTGATCGTGCTCGGCGTGACCGTCTGGGCACTGCCTGCACCGTTCGTGGTCGCGCCAGTCGTGCCGGGCGTGACTTTACCGTTGAAGAAATCAGGGTGCTGATTTTCGCTGGCGGTGCGCCCCTTCTCCGTGACCGTGTACGTGCCTTGCGGCAGGTTATCGAAGCTGTAGCCGCCGCTGCCGTTGGTCGTGATGGTACGAGTCACGGGATTGTTATTCGTATCTGTGCCACTCAGTTCCACGACGATATCTTTGATCCCAGACTCGAGTCCGCCGTCAATCACGCCGTTGTCGTTGTTATCGCGGTAAACCGTGCCGGAGATGCCTGCGACGAAGCTTTCGCCGAAGTTGTAATTGATGGCCGCGTTGCCGGGCAGCAAGGCGACAGCGTTGATTGCGCTTGGCAATGTAGCGACGGGTGTGGCTGTACCGAGCGTGGCCGCGCCCGTGCCGACGTTCGTCGTCGCGTTCGTGGTTCCAGCGGGTTGAATCGGCTCGAAGACGTTGTACGTGCCGGGCAGCAGATTGGTGAAGCTGTACGTGCCATCGTTAATGGTGGTCGTGGTCGCCACCACGGTCGCACCTTGACGCAGTTCCACCGTGACTCCCGGCAGGCGAGAATCGCCCACGCTCAATGCGCCGCTGGTGTCGTTATCGGCGTAGACCACGCCGCTCAGGGACGCCGGGCTGTACTCGAGGAAGTTGTAATTGACGGCTGTGTTGCCTTGAACAAGGGTCACACCCGCGATCTGATCGGGGTTGTTCGTGCCAATCGGCGAACCCGTACCCGCGCTCGAGGCTCCCGTGCCGGGGTTGGTGGGCCCATCGATCGTGCCCGTTGGCTGATTGGGCTGACGCACGGTGTACGTGCCGGGACGAACGTTGGTGAACGTGTACGTGCCGTCGGGTGCGGTGGTCGCCGTGGCGGCGACGTTTCCGCCGCTGTCGATCAACTGGATCGTCTGACCGCTGATGGCTTCGCCAGCATCGAACGTAGCGTTGTTGTTGAGGTCGTTCCAAACGCGTCCGCTCAGGCTGGCGGGCGTGACCTCACCGAAGTTGTAATTGACGGCATTGTCGGCCACTGCCAACTGCACGCCACTGATCGCGCTGGGTGTGAAAGCGACGATCGAGGCTGTGCCGAGCGTTGTTGCGCCCGTCCCGACATTGGTGGCGTTGTTGATCGTGCCAGTCGGTTGATTCGGCTGACGCACCGTGTACGTGCCAGCGGGCAGGTTGGGGAAAATATACGTGCCGTCTGGCGCAGTCGTCGCCGTTTGCACGACGGTATTGGTGCTGTCGAGCAGTAGCACGGTTTGCGAACCGATGCCCGTATCGCCCGCGTTGAACGCACCGCTGTTGTCTACATCCAAGTACACGCGACCCGCGAGCTGCGCGAGGACTTCACCGAAGTTGTAATTGACGGCTGTGTTGCCCGGAGTCAAGCCGATGCCGCTGATCTGATCGGGGTTGGTGACGCCATTGGCGGTTGCCGTGCCGGATGTGCCCGCGCCTGTACCGACGTTGGTCGCCGCGTCGCTCGAGTTCGCGGGTTGGTTGGGTTGGCGCACCGTGTAGCCCCCAGCGGGGCGAATGTTGGTGAAGCTGTACGTGCCGTCAGGCGCGGTAGTGGCTGTCTGCACGACCACGTTAGCGCTGTCTACAAGCTGAATCGTCTGGCCGCCGATACCTGTGTCTGACCCACTGGACACGCCATTGCGGTCTACATCGGAGTACACGCGTCCGCTGATCGAGGCTGGCGCGACCTCACCGAAGTTGTAGTTAATCGCCGCGCTGCCGGGGTTGAGCGCGATGCCGCTGACCGTGCTGGGCACGGTGGTGACGCCCGAGGCAGTGCCTAGTGTGGGTGCACCCGTGCCGACGTTCGTGACGTTATTGAGGGTGTTGGCGGGTTGGTTGAGCTGACGCACCGTGTAACCCGTGCCGGGGCGAATGTTGGTGAAGCTGTACGTGCCGTCTGCCACAGTGGTCGCCGTTTGCACGACGGTATTGGCGCTGTCAAGCAGTTGCACGGTTTGCGAACCGATGCCCGTGTCACCCGCGTTGAACGCACCACCGTTGTCAGCATCCAGATAAACCCGACCACTGAGCGTGGCAGGCGTGACCTCACCGAAGTTGTAATTGATCGCCGCTTCGCCGGACGCCAGCTGCACGCTGCTAATTGTGCTGGGCGTGGTGGCAAGGCTTGAGGCTGTGCCAAGCGCCGTTGCACCCGTACCGACGTTCGTGACGTTGTTGATCGTGTTCGCGGGTTGGTTAGGTTGGCGCACCGTGTATGTGCCCGGCGTGACGTTGGTGAAGCTGTACGTGCCGTCGGCCAAGGTAGTTACCGTGTCCACGACCACGTTGGCGCTATTGACGAGTTGAACTGTCTGCGAACCGATGCCCGTGTCGCCAGCATTGAACGCACCTCCGTTGTCAACGTCCAGATAGACGCGGCCGCTGAGGGTGGCGTTGGGTGGCGTGACCGTCAACGTGGCGTTAGCGGGTGTGGTGTTGTTGCCGATGGTGGTCTTCAAACCGTCGACGGGAATCGTGTTCGGATACGTGCCGGGGGTGCTGCTCGTCACGTCCACCGCAATCGTGCAGCCGCCAGTCGGGATGCTCGAGCCGCTGGCGAAACTGACGGTGTTGCTGGCGGCGACGGCTGTGACGCTGGCGGCGCTGTTACCGGCTGCGGTGATGCAGGTTCCGCCGACGTTCGGTGTGCCCGCGACGACCACGCCGCTTGGCAGGGTATCGGTCAGCAACGAGGTCAAATTCACCGGGATGGTGGCTGGGTTGGTGTTGCCGAGCGTGATCGTCAGCCTCGAGATGGTGTTGAAGATGATCGTGCTGGGGTTGAAGGCTTTGCTGATCGTTGGTTTGGCCGCAACGGTCAATGGGGCGCTGGCGTCTTGTGGGGGTTGCAGGTTCTGGGTGTTGGTGACTTGAGATTTTTGAATCGTGTTGAGGTACGCGCCAGCGACGTTGCTGGTGACGTTGACGGTGATCGTGCAGACCGCGCCGGGTTGGATCGTGCCGCCAGAAAGCGAGACCGTTCCGGCCGCTGGTGTGGCGTTGACTGTCGCGCCAGTTCCGCAACTCGCCGAGGCGCTCGCTGCCGCTGGCGAGGCGACGATGACATTGGCGGGTAGATTGTCTGTCACGCCGACGTTACCGATAGATGTGCCGCTCGTGGGATCGTCGACATTGGTAATTTTGATCGTGAGTTGCGAGGGCTGACCCGGTTCAATCGTCGTTGGGGCGAACGCTTTCGTCAAACCGACACCCGCGAGGCTCGTCAGGGTATCTGAGACGTCTTGGTTCGTTGCGAAACCCTCGAAGCTCCTGATGTCACCGGCCTGGATGACGTTCGAGAAGTTACCGGAGCGCGTCGTCGTGACTTTCAATGTAACCGTGCAAGAGGAGTTCGGGTCGACGCGAATGCCGGAGAAGAAGGCCGTCGGGGCGTTGGCGACTGCGGTGGTGCTGCCCGCTGGGCAGGTCGTAGCGAAGCTCGGCGGCGAGTAAACGATCATTCCAGCCGGGAAGGTGTCGGTGAACGTCACACCGGTGAACGGCGTCAACGTGGAGTTTTGCAGCAAAATCGTCATCGTGCTGGGCAGACCGCCGGTGACGTTCTTCGGGCTGAAGCTCTTCGAGGCGATGATCGTCGCACTCGTCCGGCTTAGCGTCGCCGTCGCTGGAGCGGAATTCGTCAGGTTCTCGGTGTTGGTGACGGCGTTGGCTGGGATGGTGTTGGTGGATGTGGCGCTGCTGCCAGCCGGGGCGGTCACGTCGAACTCGTAGAAGCAGGTGGTGCTCGCGCCCTGCGTCAGCGGCTCGAGGACGATCGCGGCGTTTAGCGTGGCGCTCGTCGTGCCCGGTGTGGCGGTGACGGTCGCGGTCGTACCGCACGAACCGTCGATGGCGACATTGGCGGGGTTGGCGATCTCGAGCCGCTCCGTGGCGGGTGTCGCGGGCAGTGAATCGGTCACAGAAACGCTGTTGAGTTGCGTTTTGAAGGCGCTGTTGGTGATCGTGACGCGCACTCTGGAGCGCCCGCCGACCGCGATGCTGGTTGGCGTGAAGGTTTTGGCGATCGATACTGGGACGGATTTGGCGAGCGTCGCGGTGTTGCTAGGGGCAGCGTTGGTGATGCCTTCAGCGGTCGTGACGTTCGCGGCTGGGATGGTGTTGCTCGAGGTCGCGGTGCTGGTGGTCGGCACGCGGACGTTGACGCTGAAGGTGCAGACGGCTGGCGTGGTGGCGTTGGTCGCGCCGGGGATCGTCGCGCTGGTCAAAGCGAAGCTGCTCGAGCCTGCCGCTGCGGTCGGTGTGCCCACGCAACCCGCACCGGTCAATCCCGTGATTGCGGGGGTCGGGGCGACGACCAGAGCGCTCGTGCCCGCTGTTGGCAGTAGGTCGCTCAGGGCGAAGCTCGTCAGCGGCGTGCCAACGATGTTGTTGGTGATCGTGATCGTCGCCGTGGAAATGCCGCCGACCGGAACGGTCGTCGGGCTGAAGCTCTTGGCGATGGTCAGTGGCGTGGTCTTGGCGAGCGTGGCTGTGGCGGGCGCGAGGTTGGAGATACCTTCGGTGTTGGTGACTGCGCCCGCTGGGATCGTGTTCGTCGACGTGGCCGTGCTGCCCGCTGGTGCTCGCACGTTCACCGTGAACGTGCAGGTCGAACCACCCGTGATCGTCGCGCTCGCCAGCGACAC